>CALUQM010000014.1 GCA_944322925.1 uncultured Bacteroidales bacterium | reverse complement strand
AAGGGAAAAGAATATTTCGAATCAGGATACGGCTGGCCGCTTGTAACCGAAAGACTCGTCGAGGCTATCGAAAAGATATGACCGTAATCATTCACTCTGCCGTTCCGGAAACGATGCCGATAGCCTTGTACAGCCTCGGCATTATTTTCTCCCAGGTATAATTCCGGAGGTAGTAGTCATAGCCCTGCCCTTCCATGTATGCCCGCACTTCGGGATCGGAGAGTATGATATCGAGGGCATCGCAGAAACTCTTTTCGTCGGTATAGCATTTTACTGCACCTTTGCTTCTGACGCAGTGTTCCTTCAGCACTTCGCACCTGCCGTTCACAAGAACAGGCACGCGATCGTTGAGAGCCTCGAGGACTATAAGGGAAAGACTTTCGTATTTCGACGGGTTGACCAGAAGACAGGAGTGCATCATTATGGCCCTCTTTTCCTCGTCGGTCACGAAACCTGTCGGAATCACCCTGGCATTCCCGGAATTATCCGGTTCTTCGAATACCTGGCCGACCATTACAAGAGGCAGTGCCCTTTCGGGATGTTTCCGGGTATAGGACCCGAGATAGTCCAGGAGGTCTCCTGTCTTTCCCTTTTCGATACGGCCTACATAGCAGATATATTTTTCAGGCAGACCGAATTTCTCTTTCACTGCGCCCCAGTCTGCAGGTTCAGGAGACTCTATGCCTACGCTTATAATGCCAGACTGCCCGAGACATTTGCCCAATATGGATTTTGCAAGCCGCCATTCCGACTCGGTGTTGAAACCCGTATATCGGATATTGCGGAACGAGTGCGTCATGAAAGGCCTGTACGACACCCTCGTGTCATGCAACGTAGGAATCGCTATCAGTTTCTCCCCGGCATCGAGGGCGGCGAAAAAGAACGGAGCGTATTCCGCAGTAACGGCAATTATGGCTTCATACCTGTCCTTGTTGGCTCTTATGTATTCGCGCAGTGCCGGAGAATAGAATACGCTGTGCTCCAACGCCATTACATCAGCCTCGTACCCGAGATTCCATACAGGGAAGATATAGCTCAGCCATCTCAGGATGCCGGCTTTCGCAAGGTTTTTCCTCAGCCTCCTTGCGAACCTCGATCTGTGTATATAGTATGTTTCGGAACAGCCGTCATCCGCGGGAGATACGGGAAAACGGCGGACAGTCACCCCGTTCAATACATCCTCACCGGCCTCGTATTCATTGGCAGCCTTCAGATAATTCTTCACGCATGTGGTCAGCACCTCTACATCGTAGTCTGCAGCCAGCCTTTCGGCCAGCATCCTGCAATGGAATTCGGCTCCCCCGTTAATCTCCATACCATAACGGACGACAACAAACGCTATTTTCTTCCTGCTCATTGCAAAACTGATTATCTAAACTTTACCATGTCTTTTCAACCGGGCCAGCATCCGCCGGAATATTCTCCTGCTCTTCAACATGCAGGCCAGATTCGTGTTGAAGAAATCCACAGACTTCATCAGTTTCCTGATATCGGATTCCGGAACGTAAGGATAGAGCTGCAGCAGTTCACGGATTATCATTTTCATGTTCCGCTTCTGGTCCAGAGGGTTCCCGTCCGGGGAGAAAAACCTGTCGACCCAGTTGAAAAACCCTATGCTTGCGAACACCCTCCTGCAAACGATGTCCCGGGCCGCAGTCGAAGAGAGATTCACACCGCTGTCGCGCCAGAACAGCCCGACATCCCCGCCTGCGGAAAAAATGCCGTCATTGCGAGCCAGAGACATCACGGTAGCATTGTCGGTCCTGTATGCAAGGTCGAATTTCACAAAACCCTTCTCTTTCAGGACCGAAGTACGGAAAATGAAATCAGGCATCCTGGCATCGATGCTGTGGTCTCCGTAGAGCCTCCGGTAAAATTCCCTGACATCCATCTTTTCCGGATATCTGCCCGGTTCGGCGAAATTCTTTCCCTGCGCATCTATGAACGAAAGGTTCCAGTGATACACATTATGTCCCGGATTCAGACTTTCCGCTTCATGAAACATGTGTACGGCATTATCGGAAAGAACATCGTCATCGGAAAAAATGCTGACATACTCTTCGTCTTCCACCATCCCGAGACACCGGAGCCAGTGAGCCGTCAGGTCGCGGCCGCCGAGATTTTCAGGAAAACGCCTGTAGACGATATCCAGCCTTTCCCGGTATTCATCCACGATTTCCTTCAGATTCTCCGGACTGGCATCGTCTCCGACATAAATTCTGAATCTCCTGTCCGTCTGGCGGACAAACGAATCCAAAGTTTCCCTGAAATACAAGGATTTCCAGGCAGGAATGACGAATGCGAGTTTCATGGTTAGTCCAGATTTATTTCACTTTTCGACGGAACTTGAAATAGATATGCAAAGCTACGAATATATCTATACCGGCCAGAGCCCTGCATATCCTGTCCAACTCCGCGGCAGTGTAATCCATCCGTACCGTCGTCACGAAAATATTATTGATATATGTTTTCAGAGATTTCCTGAACAGGCGGGAATTCTTCCGGCGGTAATTTTTCCGAAGCCAATATATAAATCGTGTTGTCGCGTCAAGTTTTTCCCTGTACAGGGATGTATCCGAAGATATATTTTCACCGGAACCGTCTCTCCACATTACCGGCCTGCCATGAATATTGACTGCACCGCCTCCGCTTGCCGCCATCAGATACCATGTGGCATCATCGGAACCCCAGGCCAGGGGCAGGTCGACAAAACCTCCGCATTCATCATACAGACTTCTGGCAAAGACATATTCGCAGGCTGTCGAAGATCTGACGCACCCGAGCTTGTCGCACATGAGTTCTTCGGCAGAAGAAACCCCTTCAGGCAAAGGCGGATTGGAATATATAATTCGGTCTTCGGAATCGACAAGATTCAGGGGAAACCGGAAAAACCGATGTCCGGGCCACGCATTTATCGAAGAATATATACGTTCCACCGCATCAGAAGGCATCATGTCGTCATCGGAGAAAAAATACACATAAGGTTCGGACGACATTTTCACACATCTGTCCCAATGCGCAATAAGATTCTTTCCGCCCAAATTTTCCTCAAACCGTCTGTAGACAATCCTTATCCTGTCTCTGAATTCATCTACAATCCGTTCCAGATCGAACGGCGAATTGTCGTCCCCTATGTACAGAATGAAATCATTGCACGTCTGACATGCTATCGACTCGAGTGTTTTACGTAAGAAAGCACTCTTGTATGCCGGTATGACAACAGCTAATTCCATAATCCGGTCAAATTGGATTCAGATTGCAAAAATACTGTTATTGGAGTATATTTGCAATTTAATATTCAAGAATCATGGCCTGTGTAAGCATAATCATTCCGGTGCACAATACTGCACCTTATCTGAGAAAATGCGTGGATTCCGTCAGAAACCAGACTCTGGACGACATCGAAATCATACTTGCGGAGAATCTGTCGACCGACGGGTCTTACGGGCTGTGCGATGAATTGGCTTCCGAAGACGACAGGATCAAGGTCCTGCATCTCGATGTCGCAGGACAGTCACATGCGAGAAACGCCGCGCTGGAACATACGACAGGCCGGTACATAGGATACGTGGACAGCGACGACCATATAGACAGGACAATGTACGAATCGCTGTACTCTGCTGCTGTCAAATACGATGCGGACCTTGTGTACTGCAATTTCTACCAGCTGTTTCCTGACGGCCATACGTCCGGCATGGCCGATACCGGGAAAACCGTAGTACGGACGCCGGCGGAGGTCGTAAAGGATATTTTTACGGAAACCGTAAGCAGTTCTCCATGCACCAAGCTTTTCTCGAGGAAAACAGTCGAAAGACATCCGTTTCCGGAAGGACGTTTTTTTGAGGATCATGCCGTAGTGTACAGAATGGCAGGAGACAGTTCATGCATCGTCTGGACAGACAAGTCCTTCTACGCCTACTATCAGCGGGCAGACAGCACCTGCCACACTCTGACACCGGAAAAGGAATATCATTTTTTTCTGGCCGAATCAGGCAGATTCAACTATCTCGACAGATTCGACGACATTCCGCAGGATACCAGGGACGCCATATTCAGGCTGCAGGTCGACAACTGCGTGGGTAGATTCAGGCATTTTCTCGCACTGGGAGGGGCGGCGTCCCTGAAAGAAGAGACCTGCGAAATGCGGAAGATATTTTGTTCCGTCTACGGCCAGCGGGGAAAAATGTCTGAAAAGGCCCGTAAAACCATATTCAAGATAAAATACTTCTGGCCTCTGTACCGTATGAAGCACAATAAATAAGTCTTCAGGCTTTTCAGATTTTCGCAGCACAATTGATCCCGTCGAGCGCGGACGACACTATGCCTCCGGCGTATCCGGCGCCTTCCCCGCACGGATACAGGCCGGGCAACCCAACATATTCAAGGGTATCGGGGTCACGTGGGATACGCACGGGAGAGGAAGTACGGGACTCGACACCAAGCAGCAGGGCTTCATTGGTGTAGTATCCCTTCATTTTCCGGTTTCCTGTCTCAGGAAAGGCATATTTGAGCCTCATGGAGATATTTTCCGGGAGCAGTTCATGCAGCGGTGCGCTCACCGTTCCGGGATGGTATGATGTGGCAGGGAGATCCGAAGACACTGTCCTGCGGCAGAAATCCATCATTCTCTGGGCCGGAGCCTTGAGGGATTTCGTAAATCGGAACATGGCCCTCTCCACGTCTCTCTGGAAATTCAGAAGCGACAGGGAGCCGTACTTCGCATATTCGGGACAGTCCTCCGGCTCGACGGACACTACGACTCCGGCATTCGCCCATCTTGAGTTGCGGGCGGAATTCGACATGCCGTTCAACACGACTTCATCCCCTGCCGTGGAAGACGGGACGAGAATGCCGCCGGGGCACATGCAGAAAGAAAAGACGCCCCTGCCCTCGATCTGCGTCACGAAAGAATATTCAGCCGCAGGCATGAACGGCTGATAGCGGCCGTGATACTGTATCCTGTTGATGACGGACTGCGGATGTTCCACTCTCACGCCGAGAGCGAATCCCTTGGCTGAGAGTTCCCAGCCTTTCCTTGCGAACATCTCGTAAATATCCCTTGCGGAATGGCCTGTAGCAAGAATGACCTTGCGGGACTGCCATACTGACCCGTCTGCCGACTTCACTTCGAACGAACCGTCGCCCTTTTTGATGATATCCGTCACCCTGGTCCCGAAATGGTATTCCCCGCCGTGCTCCACTATGCAGTTCCGGATATTCTCCACTATACCGGGGAGCCGGTCGCTTCCGATGTGCGGATGGGCATCGACAAGAATATCCGGATCGGCGCCGAAACGGACAAGCTGATAAAGGACTTCCCTGATATCGCCGCGTTTGGAAGAACGCGTGAACAGTTTTCCGTCCGAGAAAGTGCCGGCCCCGCCCTCGCCGAAGCAATAATTCGAATCGGGATCGACAGTCCCGTTTTTCGAAAGTGCGGCCATGTCGAACTTCCTTTTGTGGACATCCTTTCCCCTTTCGAGGATGACAGGCCTGAAACCGCGCATCAGGAGCTTCAGGGCGGCGAACATCCCTGCCGGCCCCGACCCGATGACAAGGACAGGTTCCGCACCGGAAACGTCCCTGTATTCATCGAGGACGAAATCAGGCACGGTCTCCCCTTTTGAATAAACTTCAAAACGGTAACGGTACACGACATCGTTGCGGGCGTCTATGGAGCGTTTTCTCAGACGGTATCCCGCCACGGACTTTGCCGGGACTCCCAGAGCCTTTGCCGCGGCGGCAAGTATCTGATCATCATCCGGTTTTCTGCCTATCGGGCAGGTTATCTCTATTTCCTTCATGCTCGGGTATTTTTGTCAGATTCCGTCTTGTTCATTTGAAATCGGCGATTCTCGATACGGGAGCCACGTCGATGGCTGTCCTTTCTCCGTTGAGATAATGGAAGTATCCGGCGATCGCAATCATGGCGGCATTGTCTGTCGTGAACTTGAATTCTGGAAGGAAAGTGGTCCACCCCCTCTTTTTCCCTTCCTCTGTCACTGCCCTGCGCAGTCCGCTGTTGGCCGAAACCCCTCCGCCTATGGCTATCTGGCGTATGCCGGTATCTTTTGCAGCCTTTACCAGCTTGTCCATAAGAATTTCTATAAGGGTCCGCTGGAAGCTCGCACAGATGTCTTCCTTGTTCTTTTCCATGAAATCCGGTTCTTCCGCTATCCTGTCCCGGACAAAATACAGAAGCGATGTCTTGATGCCGCTGAAACTGTAGTCATAACCGGGAACATGAGGCTTGGAAAAATGAAACCTGAACGGGTCTCCCTGTCCGGCAAGCCTGTCCACGACAGGACCTCCAGGATAGCCGAGCCCCATCATCTTGGAACATTTGTCGAAAGCCTCCCCTACGGCATCATCCGTAGTCTGTCCGAGTATCTCGAATTCCAGCGGACTGTCCACCCTGACTATCTGCGAATTGCCTCCCGATACGAGAAGGCACAGGTAAGGGAATTCCGGATGCCGGTTTTCCTTGCCGTATTCTTTGATGAAACTTGCCAGAATATGGCCCTGAAGATGGTTGACTTCCACCAGAGGCCTGTCAAGGGCTATCGAGAGACCTTTTGCGAATGATGTGCCTACAAGCAGGGAGCCGAGCAGGCCGGGCCCTCTCGTAAAGGCTATTGCGGTAATGTCGGAAAGCCCGATACCGGCCCTGTCGACGGCCTGGCTCACTACCGGGACTATATTCAGCTGATGCGCCCTCGAAGCAAGTTCCGGGACGACTCCTCCGTACGCCTTGTGCACATCCTGACTCGCCAGGACATTGGACAGAAGATATCCGTCGCTGATAACGGCAGCGGATGTGTCGTCGCAGGAAGATTCTATACCGAGAATGATATCTGACATGTCTGTAGAAATTAATCGGATCCGTATGGGATGCAAAAATACGACATTTATTGATAAAATTGCTATTTTTGTAATTTGACTTGAAATGAAGAGGTCCATCAAAAAATTTCTGAAAATCGTCTGGCTCACCTTCGTGGCATTGACGGCGGTCTTTCTTGCAGCAATCCTGGCGATCCAGTTGCCGCAGGTTCAGACATACGTTTCGGAAAAAGTGGCCGGAAGCCTTGCCGGGAAACTCGACGGCGACATTTCTTTCGACAAGATTCACCTCAAGCCGTTCAACGCCCTCGTCATCAAGAATCTGACTGTCACGGACAGGAATCCCGTCATCGAAGGTGCGGATACGCTGTTCAGGGCTGAATACATAATCGCCAGATTCTCGTTCAGAGGCCTTTTCGGCAACAACGGTCTGCATATAGGACGTACCTACGTTTCCAATGCCGAAATGATGCTTGTCGTGGAAGAAGACAGGGTCAATCTCACGAGGATATTCAGAATCCCGCCTCCGCCGGAAGTCAGGAAAAAGAATGACAGGCATGTCTTCGACATCAGGCGCGCTTCCATATACAACATGAAATTCAGGCTCAGGAACAGCATCCGGGACAGTCTGGAATACACCGGTTACGGAATAGACTGGAATGACATAGAGGTGAATGACATAAATATCGAAGCGCGGCGGCTCGATCTTACCGGCAACGTGATGACAGGAGTCCTCGACTTCATGTCGTTCACGGAAAAAAGCGGATATGTCTGCAATTCCCTTTCGGGAAAAGCCACCGTGGGAAACGGGAAAAGCATCATAGAGGAAATCCGGCTCTCGGATCCGTGGTCGGACATATATATTCCTTCGTATGTCATGAGCTACGCCCGCCCGGACTATTTCGCCGACTACGTCAGCAAGATCCGCATGGACGGAAGAATAGGCAATACCGCTCTGGACATGAAGACCCTTTCCTATTTTGCATCGGGACTTGAAGGGATCGCAATGAAGTCGGAGCTGTCCGGAAAGATATCCGGTACGGTAGACGATCTCACGTTCAGGGACATGGACATAAGCACCTCCGACGGCATGAAACTCGTTTTCGGAGGCAGACTGTCCGGGCTTCCGGACATGGACAGGGCGAAGGTTTCGCTGGAAATAGAGGAAATGAAAACGACATCGGAAAGCCTCGATGCCACGATAAGGTCTTTTTCAGGCGGGACGGAAACAGAAATAGGGAAATGGGCGAAAGGCGTTGATTTCACTCTGAAAGGAAAGGCGGAAGGGAGTCCGGACGATCTGAACGCGGACCTTTCCCTGTATGCAGGATCCGGCTATCTCGGTACGGTGATGAACATAAGGAATCTTCTTTCCGATACGGATCAGGCGGCATTTTCCGGGAGAATACGCACTCACGATCTTGATCTGGGAGACATCATCGGTTCAGACATCCTGCATCAGTGCTCCATGAGGGCAAGTTTCAGCGCGGATCTCGGAACGGACGGGACAGGACCGGCAATAGAGATAGATTCCCTTTTCATAGACAGACTCAATTTCAACGGCTATGACTACAGCAGGATTGCGGCGGCAGGAACCATGACCGAACATAAATTCGACGGCCGTCTCGTAAGTTACGACCCGAACCTGAGTTTCATGTTCCAGGGAATTTTCTCCTTTTCTCCGAAAACAAGCAATTCCGTATATAAATTCTATGCGAATGTAGGATATGCCGACCTGTACGCCCTGAATATAGACAAAAGAGGTGTGTCGAAAGTCAGTTTCCAGGCCAGCGCCAACTTCAACAGGCAGAAGGCCGGAGATATTCTCGGCAGCATGAAAATCGGAGACGTTGTCCTTGAAAACGATCTCGGCGAATACAAAATAGGCGACGTCAGTGTCCGGTCCTATTTCGGGGACGACCTTTACAGGATGAAACTGACGTCCTCATTTGCAGATGCTTCGTTCGCAGGCACCGGCCAGATAACGGAATTCATCTCAGACCTGAACAACATCACCCTGAAACGGGAACTCCCTGCCCTTTTCAGGGACTCGACCCGGATAAGGCATGATGACAGATACAGGATCACGTTCAACTGCAAGAATTCCATCGACCTGCTGGCTTTCGTATCGCCCGGACTGTACATTGCGGACAGCACTTCCCTGGATATCCGTATCGACACCGCAGGAGTGTTCAGGGCCGGCATGACATCTCCGAGAATAGCCTACAGGGAAAATTACATAAAGGGAATGGATATGAGGCTGGACAATATCAACGGCAGTCTCGGAGGAGAAATCACGGGAGACATATTCAACATTGCCACCCTTGCCCTTGAAAACAACAGTTTCAAGATTTTCGCCAAAGACAATTTCGTCGGCCTGGGCTATTCGTACGACAATCCAGGAAACCTGATAAACCGGGGGGAAGCCTTCATCACAAGCGATATCATGCGAGACTCTACGGACAGGCTCAATTTCCATATCGAAATGCTCCCGTCGAGAATCCTGCTGAATTCGAGAGAATGGAACATCGGCACGTCGGCAGTGGACATAAGTGGTAGCGACATCAATGTCCGAAAGATAGAATTCACGAGCGGAGACCAGTCTGTCAGGGTGACCGGAGGATATTCCGCCTCCAGACGTGATACCCTGACACTGAGGCTCGAACGTTTCGACATTTCCGTCATAAACCCTCTTCTGAAAAACAGGTTCGGAATAGAAGGGGCGGTGACAGGACAGGCAAGCATATTTTCACCTTCCGACGAAAAGGAAATGTCTTTCAGATTCCTGAGCGATTCCACCAGAATCTCGGGCTCCGACATAGGCACCATGCTCTTCACGAGCGAATGGAACGACAGGACCAACAGGTTCGATGCACACATCAGCAATGAGATTGCAGGGGCGAGGACATTCGACATTTCCGGAAGCTATGTTCCGTCGAAGAAAATGATAAATGCGGATGCAGTCCTTTCCGGTATGGACATTTCATATGCCGGACCGTTCCTGACGGATATTTTCAGCGACATGTCCGGACACCTGTCCGGCAGGATATCCGCGACCGGCACTCCGGACAACCTGCACGTCACAAGCGAAAATACCCGAATCGACGATTCCGAACTGCGGATAGCTTTTACCAATGTACCGTACAAGGTCAACGGGGATTTCCGCATCGACGACAACGGGATATTCTTCGACGATATCGCAATAAGCGACAGGCACGGCAACAGCGGACGCATTACCGGAGGTCTGAAATACGACAGATTCAGGAACATGGTCCTCGATGCTGTCGCAAGTGTTACTGACATGGAGTGCCTGAATACGACGGAAAACGACAACAGTTCTTTCTATGGGAACCTGTCCGCATCCGGGAACATATCATTGAGCGGGCCGCTGAACGGCATAACAATGAACGTAGCCGCAAGAACGTCCGGCGAAGGGCAGATCCATATCCCGATTCCTTCATCGGCCACTGCTGTATCGAGCAATCTCCTGACCTTCAAGGAAATCGAAAAGGAGGTGTATGTCGACCCGTACGATATAATGATGAACAGGATATCCAAGACTGGGGCTTCCTCCGGCGAATTCAAGGTCATGCTCGATGTGGAGGCCACTCCTGAAATAGAGGTTTTCGTAGAGATAGACAAAGCGTCGGGCAATGTCCTCAGGGGGCGCGGAGCCGGCAATATAGAACTTGAAACCGGAGGGGACGAATTCAATATACTCGGAGACTATACCCTGACGAGCGGGAGCTACAGATTCGTGGCTCAGGGACTTGCATACAGAGACTTTACGATAAGCGACGGCAGCTCGATAAAATTCAACGGGGACATAATGGAAAGCGACCTCGACATCGATGCCATATACAGGACGAAAACATCGCTTGCGACTCTGATTGCCGACACTTCGTCGGTGTCCACGAGAAGAACGGTCGACTGCGGAATCCGGATTTCCGACAAGCTGAAGAATCCGAGACTTGCCTTCTCCATCGACATCCCGGACATCGACCCTACGATCAAGTCCCGCGTGGAAAGCGCACTCAGCACGGAAGACAAGGTGCAGAAACAGTTTCTTTCCCTTATCGTATTCAACAGTTTCCTGCCTGACGACCAGTCCGGGATCGTCAACAATGCCTCGATGCTCTACACGACCGTCACCGGAATTATGTACAACCAGCTGAACAACATATTCCAGAAACTCGACATCCCCCTCGACCTGGGTCTTAACTATCAGCCGAACGAACGTGGCGAGGATATCTTCGACGTAGCGGTGTCGACCCAGCTTTTCAACAACAGAGTGGTCGTGAACGGCAATCTCGGCAACAGGCAATATACATCCGGCTACTCGAACAGCGATGTTGTCGGCGACCTCGACATCGAAATCAAGCTCGACCGGCCAGGACTGTTCAGGCTGAACATATTTTCCCATTCGGCGGACCAGTACACGAACTATCTGGACGATTCCCAGAGGAACGGCATCGGTATAGCTTACCAGCAGGAATTCAATACATTCCGGGAATTCTTCACCAACCTGTTCACGGGCAGGAAGAAACGAAGAAGCCAGGCTGCTGCCGGGGAAGCCGTCCAGGAAAAGAAAACCATAAGGATAACTGCAGAAAACGATGAGCGACAATAAAGGAAAACTGTATCTGCTCCCTTCTCCTCTCGGGGAAAACGACCCTGCGGAAGTCATACCGCAGCCGGTTCTCGACATGCTCGGGAATTTCAGGACATTCGTAGTGGAGGAAATACGGACGGCCAGAAGATTTCTTTCAAGGGCCGGCCTGCGCGGCAGGATATCGGAACTCGAATTCCATGAACTGAACGAGCACACCTCAGGTGAAACCGTAGAAAGCTATCTGTCACTTTTCGATGACGGGAACGATGTAGCCCTGATATCGGAAGCCGGACTTCCGGCAGTTGCGGATCCAGGGGCCAGGCTTGTGGAACTTGCCCACAGGCACAGCATCGGCGTAGTTCCGCATGTCGGACCATCTTCCCTGATGCTGGCGCTGATGTCTTCTGGCATGAACGGACAGTCTTTCGCATTCTGCGGCTACCTTCCGGCAAAAAGCGATGAAAGGAAGGCCCGTCTGAAAGCCATCGAAAAGCATTCGGGAAATACGGGACAGACACAGATATTCATCGAGACCCCGTACAGGAACGACTCCATGTTGTCCGACATTCTCGGCACCTGCCAGCCAGGTACGAGGCTCTGCATCGCCGCCGACATAACTCTGCCTGACGCCATGATAAAGACCAGGACTGTAGCCCAGTGGAAAAATGAAAACATCATTATCGGCAAAAGGCCGTGCGTATTCATACTTCAAGCCTGAATCATGGAAAAGAACGGAATCATAGAACTCGACGGAATGGAATTCCGCGCCTTTCACGGCTGCCTCGATTCTGAAAAAGAAAACGGAAACACCTTTACCGTGGATTTCAGGGGCATGACAGACATGTCGAAGGCCGCATCGGACGACAGGCTCGAAGATACCGCAGACTACGGAATACTGTACAGGATAATAGCAGGAGAAATGGACAAACGTTCGGACCTGCTCGAGCACGTGGCCGGCCGTATTGTAAAAGCGATAGAAAAAGGGATGCCGGAATTCAGGTCATTCTCCGTAAGGGTCTCGAAGAAAAATCCGCCTGTCGGAGGTCAATGCTCGTGGTCGCGCATTACAATGTACGGTGGGCCGGAAAGCCAGGGAAAAGACATTATATGAAAAAAATAGCATTCATCACACTCGGCTGCAAGCTCAACTATGCCGAGACGTCCACATACGAAAGGGCCTTCATAAGGGAAGGATTCGAGGTTGTCCCCTGGAATGCCAGGGCCGACATATACCTTGTCAACACATGCACTGTCACAGAACACTCTGACAAGAAATGCCGGAACATAATCAGGAAAGTCCACAGAGTGAATCCTGACGCGGAAATAGTCGTGACAGGCTGCTATGCCCAGCTCGCTCGGGAACAGATAAGGAAAATAGAAGGTGTCAGCCACGTATTCGGGGCAGAAGAAAAGTCGGACGTCGTCAGGACAGTCACCGGACATAGCCGTGACAACAACAGGCAGTACGGAGCCGTACCGGGAAATTTTTTCCCGGCATATTCGAGCGGAGAACGGACAAGATCATTCCTTAAAGTCCAGGACGGATGCGACTATTTCTGCAGCTACTGCACCGTGCCTTTCGCAAGAGGACGCAGCCGGAACATACCGATATCGGCTGTTGTGGCCCAGGCAAATGAAATAGCCGCTGAAGGCATAAGGGAAATCGTACTTACCGGCGTGAATACCGGAGATTTCGGGAAAACCACAGGAGAAAGTTTCCTCGACCTTCTCAAGGCGCTCGACAAGGTGGAAGGAATAGAGCGATACCGGATTTCATCCATCGAACCGAATCTCCTTACGGAAGAAATCGTGGACTGGATAGCTTCGGGCACCAGATTTCTTCCGCATTTCCACATCCCGCTGCAATCCGGAAGCGACACAGTCCTGAGAGAAATGGGACGCAGATATGACACTGTGGCTTTCGAAGCAAAAATAAACTATATCAGGAGAAAAATGGACTTGCCGGGAAAACCTAAGGTATTTTTCGGAATAGACGTGATTGCGGGCTTTCCCGGAGAAACAGACGGGCTTTTTGCCGAAACTTACGATTTTCTGAAAAACCGCATCAGACCTGCATTCATCCATGTCTTTCCCTATTCAAGGCGCGCCGGGACAAAAGCCGCGGAAAGAAAGGATCAGGTCAGGGATTCCGTCAAGACTGAAAGGGTAAGGCTCCTAGAGGACCTGTCGGAATCCCTGCACCGGGAATTTGCGGAAAGCCAGAAAGGCCTACGCTGCAAGGTCCTGTTCGAAAGCACGGACCGTTCCGGCACAATGTCCGGATACACGGAAAACTATATCAGGGTGGAAAGGCCGTTCGATGAATCGCTTTCGGGAAAGATCTGCGAGATAGTCCTGTGAGCGGCAAGATAAAGATATTCGCATAAATGAAGGCACGTTTGACATTTTTAGGTACGGGGACATCACAGGGAGTCCCGATGATAGGATGCGACTGCAGCATCTGCAAGTCTTGCGACAGCAGGGACAAGAGATACAGGTCTTCCGCTTTCGTGGAATACGGAGGTCTCGACATACTAGTAGATGCCGGTCCGGATTTCCGGTCCCAGATGCTGAGGGCCGGGATAAGACATCTCGATGCGATTCTTCTCACCCACAACCACAAGGACCACACTGGAGGGCTCGATGACGTAAGGGCTTTCAACTATATCGAAAGGGCGCCGATCAGGATATTCTGCGAAAAGTACGTGGAAGACTCGCTGCGCAGGGAATACAGCTACGCCTTCGCGGAAAAAAGATATCCCGGAGTCCCTGAATGGCAGATTACGAATATTACGGAAGAAAAATTTACGGTCGAGGAAAACATCCCCCGCATCAGGCTTGTATGGAAAGAAGGGACAGGATACGAGAAAGTACAGTGCGACAGGCCGGAACACCTCAAATCAGCGGAAGTGATACCTGTCCGCGGAAAACACTTCAACCTTCCGGTACTCGGATACAGATTCGGCAATATCGCCTACCTTACCGACATGAATTTCATACCGGAAGAAGAGTTCGGAAAACTGGAAGGACTCGACCATTTCGTCATAAACTGCGTGCGCAAAGGCAAGCATATTTCCCATTTTTCACTGGAAGAAGCCATAGCCGTTGCACGGAAAGTGGGGGCTAAACACAGCTGGCTGACACACCTTTCGCACCAGCTTCCGAAATATGAAGAACTTTGCCGGGAACTCCCTGACAACATCCGCCCGGCATACGACGGGCTCGTCATCGAATAGCCCTCCGCATCACATCCTGTACGGAGGGACCTTGCCGTCTTCTATCAGACCACGGAGAACCGAAAGATAATCCGCGCCGTCACCTGCTCCCGGTCGGCCGAAAGCCATGTTCACGTCTTCAAGGGTATATTCGCCGTCCTTGCCTGCAATATACGAACACAGGGCCTCGCTGATGCTGACGTACTGTTCCCTCCCTGCCCTTTTCCTCCTGCAGACATCGCAGGTGCCGCAGTCTTCGGTCTTTTCCTGTCCGAAATATCCGAGCAGAAACCTGCTCCGGCATTCGCCGTCTTCGGAAGCATACTCCACCATGGCATCGAACCGCTCTTTCCAGGATGACTTCAGCCTGTCGAGATGTTCGGGAGAAAGCCGCACGTTTTTGGGATGGAGCCTGTTCTCCTTCAGGTAGATTACCGACGAGTGGTCCGAAGGGATGTATTTGATGATATGTTCCAGAGAAAGAGCGTAAAGCAGCTGTCTGAGTTCAGGCACTCCGACCCCCAGCCTTGAGGCCACATAGTCTTCATCGATACGTACGGGATAAGAGAAAAGTCCCGTATAGGTCCTCATCAGGACCTCAAGCACCAGCTGCATCTTCGGATCGGGAATGTCCGCATCGTAGAGTTCTTCCCTTGACGGAATGATCTGCACCTTGACGGGAATGTCGGCGTCTTCGGCAAATATCCAGTGATCCTCCCTTTCAATGTATTTCAGCGCATTGTAGACCGAAGAAGCATTCAGTCTGAACCTGCGACAGAATTCCGGAATATCGAATTTCAGCTCCCTGCCGGCACCCGTATCGTACGGGATTCCGAAAAAGATGTGCACCTTATGGTAAATGTCTTCGATATAGGAAAGATCCGGGAAAGACACTGTGGCTATCTGTCTGAGTTTCTTTAGATCGGTATTGTTCCACAGGAGTACGGCATAGGACGGTTTGCCGTCACGTCCGGCCCTTCCTGCTTCCTGGAAATAGGCTTCGAGACAGTCCGGAAGTTCGTAATGTATGACAAAACGCACGTCCGGCTTGTCGATTCCCATGCCGAAAGCGTTTGTACTCACCATGATCCTTGTCCTTCCAGCCTTCCAGTCCTCCTGCCGCTCTGTCCTCACCTTGTATGAAAGGCCCGCATGATAGTGCGACGCCGAGAATCCGGACTTCTTCAGAAAAGAGGCCAGTTCTTCGCATTTCTTCCTGTTCCGGACATAAATTATCCCAGTTCCTTCCACTGCCCTGCAAATATTGAGAATCTGACCGATCTTGTCCTCCCTGTTTCTGACTATGTATGAAAGATTCGGTCTTTCAAAACCGGACTTGAGCACAAGGTTCTCACGGAATTCCAGTTTTTCCATGATATCCAGGGCAACGGACGGAGTTGCCGTAGCCGTAAGTGCGATAACCGGAGCACCGCAGATCTTCCTGATTCCGGCGATTTTCAGATAGTCCGGTCTGAAATCGTATCCCCACTGAGAGATACAGTGAGCCTCGTCGACAACAATATAGCTTACATCCATGTCTTTCAGCCAGTCCCGGAAAAGACTTGTGGAAAGACGCTCCGGAGAAACATACAGGAACTTGAAATCCCCGTACACGGCATTGTTCAGTGCCAGTTCTATCTCTCTTTTCGACATTCCCATATACACTGCCAGCGCCTTGATTCCCCTCGCTTCGAGATTCTGCACCTGGTCTTTCATCAGGGCGATCAACGGAGTGACTACAATGGCGATTCCCTGTTTCATCAGGGCCGGGACCTGGAAACAGACCGACTTGCCTCCGCCTGTAGGAAGAATGGCAAGCACGTCCCTGCCCGACAAGGCTGCCTCGACAATCTCCGCCTGCATGCTCCTGAACGAAGTGTAGCCCCAATATTTTTCCAATACCTCTAACGCTTCCATACCTTTTCCATTGGCACATTTTGTGCAGTCCGACGGCCCGGTTTGCGTGACCGGAAAGACATGTTATGACAAAATTAATAATAATTTGACTTCAAAAATTTGTCTGCTCGTAAAATTATTATATTTTTGCAGAGATATGGAAGCCGAATGATTCAAAATCATTTAAAATTTGGATTCATAAACTTTAATTCTATAAGATCATGAGTAAAATTGATTTAACCAAGTACGGCATCACTGACGTCAAGGAAATTCTCCACAACCCGTCTTACGAAGTTCTTTACGAAGAAGAGACCAGGGAAGGCCTCGAGGGTTATGAGAAAGGTCAAGTTACTGAGCTCGGAGCTGTCAACGTAATGACAGGTATCTACACCGGGCGTTCTCCTAAAGACAAATTCTTTGTTTACAACGATGCCAGCAAGGACACTGTATGGTGGACTTCTGACGCATACAAGAATGATAACAAACCATGCTCAGAAGAGGCTTGGGCAGACCTCAAGGCAAAGGCAGTAAAGCAGCTTTCAGGCAAGAGGCTTTTCGTGATGGATACTTTCTGCGGAGCCAACCCTGCTACCCGTCTTAAAGTGCGTTTCATCATGGAAGTTGCATGGCAGGCACACTTCGTGAAAAACATGTTCATCCGTCCTACCGACGAAGAACTCGAGAACTACGGCGAGCCTGATTTCGTTTCATTCAATGCTGCAAAGGCAAAGGTAGAAAACTACAAGGAGCTCGGACTCAACTCCGAAACGGCTACCGTCTTCAACCTCAAGACCAACGAACAGGTAATCCTCAACACCTGGTACGGCGGTGAGATGAAGAAAGGTATCTTCTCCATCATGAACTACCTCAACCCGCTCAAGGGCATAGCTTCAATGCACTGCTCTGCAAACACAGACATGGAAGGCAAGAGCACAGCCATCTTCTTCGGTCTTTCCGGAACCGGCAAGACTACCCTTTCGACCGATCCTAAGAGACTCCTCATCGGTGATGACGAGCACGGCTGGGACGATGAAGGCGTATTCAACTACGAAGGCGGATGCTATGCAAAGGTCATCAACCTCGACAAGGAAAGCGAGCCTGATATCTACAATGCCATCAAGAAAGACGCGCTCCTCGAGAACGTGACTGTAGACGCTCAGGGAAAAATCGATTTCGCAGACAAGAGCGTTACCGAGAACACCCGCGTTTCATACCCTATCTACCACATCAACAATATCGTTAAACCGGTATCTAAGGGTCCTCACGCAAAACAGGTGATCTTCCTTTCAGCTGACGCATTCGGAGTTCTTCCTCCAGTTTCAATCCTTACTCCTGAGCAGACCCAGTACTACTTCCTCTCAGGATTTACAGCAAAACTTGCAGGAACCGAGCGCGGTATTACAGAGCCTACTCCTACATTCTCCGCATGCTTCGGCGCAGCTTTCCTTTCACTCCACCCTACAAAATACGGCGAGGAGCTTGTAAAGAGAATGAAAGCTGCCGGCGCAAAGGCATATCTGGTAAATACAGGATGGAACGGAACCGGAAAACGTATCTCTATCCGCGATACCCGTGGAATCATCGATGCAATTCTTGACGGTTCTATCGAAAAGGCTCCTACAAAGACCATCCCTTACTTCAACTTCGAAGTTCCTACAGAGCTTCCTGGGGTAGATCCTGCAATCCTCGACCCTCGCGACACATACGCTGACGCAAGTGCATGGGATGCAAAGGCAAAAGACCTTGCAGGCCGTTTCATCAAGAACTTCGACAAGTTCACCGGCAACGACCTCGGCAAGTCTCTCGTAGAAGCTGGTCCTAAGCTCTAATATTTCCTGAAAAGGAATAAATATAAAAGGAACCGACCCCAAAGTGATTTTTGAGGTCGGTTTCCTTATTTTCTCCCCTCCCCGATGGGAGGGGATTCAGCTTTCCGGGTTCATCCTGAAATATGTTTTCATTTCAGCATGAACCCGTCAGAAACTGATTCCTGCCGAAACATAGACCTGCATCCGGTTCAACGTCGCCGTATCGGCAAGATCACCCTTGATCCTGTTGATAAGACCGTAATCGAAACCGGCTCTGATCGAAATGAATTTTATGATATTCACTCCGATACCGCCGCCTACAAGAACGTCGAACCTGCCTGTCCTTACCCGGGAGATATTCTGATTCACTATTTCCACGATTTCATCGGAAAGATTCTCGGATTCCACCTTCCCGCTGTAGCTGTCATAAATCAGACTGCCGTCCAGGGAAAAGCCGAGCAATTCGCCGTTCACGGACACTTTTTCCCTGGCCGAGAGCCCTACTGAAAATGTAGGACCGGCAAAGGCATATACGCCTATGGCAGGAATGATGTCGAACGTATATTTCAGATGGACCGGGACATTAAGCAGATGATCGGTGACACTTCCGGATATGTCGAACCCGAGCAGCTGGCTGTTCTCTCTGGAGTTCAGATAATTGTATGAAAGCCCCGGTTGAATGGAAAGCCCGGCGACAAGTTTCATGTCCTTGACAAGGCTGACAGTGAATCCGCTCAGCGGCACCGGTTTTTCGGCCTCTTCTCCGGCAGCCTTGAGTCTGAAGAATGAATTGAGGTATCCCACTTCTATTCCGTTTTTGGCACCGGCTGCGGCAGAAACAAGGATGCCCGCAATGAGGGCAGCGGCAAATACGATCGATTTTTTCATGGTCCCGTAGTGTTTTATGGATTAAACGTCATGAAAGTTAGGAAAATAATTTGGAAAAATCACGAGCGCTGAATAAATTTGGGCTTTCCATGACATAAGACAGTAGGAATCACTATGGACAATACGGATCCCGGAACCAGGGAAAAGGAAATATACAAGGCGACAATAATAGGAAGCGTCTGCAACTTCCTGCTTCTCGCATTCAAGTTCGCGGCAGGTATCATCGGCCAGAGCGCCGCCATGATTGCGGATGCCGTACATTCCCTGTCGGACTTCATCACCGACATCATCGTACTGGTCTTCGTACACATATCGAACAAGCCCCAGGACAAGGACCATGACTTCGGGCACGGCAAATACGAAACTCTTGCCACGGCAATCATAGGTGCCATACTCTTCTGCGTAGGTGCCGGCATATTCTGGAACGGGGCGACGGCAATATGGAGATTTGCCCGCGGCGAAGCCCTTGAAGAACCAGGAATGATAGCTCTGTACGCTGCTCTTGCCTCTATCATACTGAAAGAAGCACTGTACCAGTACACGAGGATTGTCGGAGAAAAGATGAACTCGAAATCAGTTGTGGCCAATGCCTGGCATCACAGAAGCGATGCTTTTTCCTCAATCGGCACCGCCGCCGGTATCGGAGGAGCCATCCTGCTCGGGGACAGGTGGAGAGTACTCGACCCGATTGCCGCAGTTGTCGTAAGTTTCTTCATAATAAGAGTAGCGTACAAGCTGTTCAAGCCATGTATCGATGAACTTATCGAAGCATCCCTGCCTGAAGAAACCGAAAAAGAGATAACGGACATACTGACCTCATTTCCGGAAGTCAGCTGCCCGCACAATCTCAGGACACGGCGTATCGGAAACAACTGTGCCATGGACGTCCATGTAAGGATGGACGGCGGCATGACTGTGGAACAGTCTCATGCAATAACCCGTGAAATGGAAACCAAGCTGAAAGGACTGCTCGGCCAGGGTGCCTTTATCAGCATACATGTCGAACCTGTCAAAGATTCCGGCTGCAAGTCCTGACATACTCTCTGAACCTGTCGAGAGCTTCCTCCAGTCTGACACGGGGACAGGCAATGTTCCAACGCATGTATCCTTCGCCTTCGGCTCCGTACATCGTACCGGCATTGAGCCATAATCCGGCCTTCTCCATGAGGTCTTCTTCAAGTTTGCCTGACGGCATGCCGAGAAGGCTGCAGTCCATCCACACAAGATAGGTACCTTCAAGTCTGGCAAGAGGGAAATCAGGAAGATACTTTCCGCAATACTCTTTCATGAATCCGTAATTCCCGGCAAGATAGTCAAGAAGCTGGTCCAGCCACTCTTCGCCTTCGTTGTATGCAGCTATTGTGGCTATGACTCCGAAAGGATTGACGTCGCAGACTTCATTCACATTGATAGCCTTGTCTATTCCGGCCCTGGTTTCAGGATCCGAGACCACGATATTCGCTATCTGAAGCCCGGCTATGTTGAAAGCCTTGCTCGGAGACAGGCATGTAGCGGAATGCCCCAGGAAATCATCGGACAGAGATGCAAACGGAATGTATCTGCAGCCCTTGTAGACGAGTTCGCAGTGAATCTCGTCGGCGATCACGAAAACATTGTGCCTGAGACAGATCTCCCCCATCCTCCTCAACTCGGTTTCCGTCCATACTCGGCCTGCCGGATTGTGCGGATTGCACAGGATGAACACTTTTACGGAAGGGTCCGAAGCCTTGGCTTCAAAATCTTCGAAATCCACCGCATAGCTGTCTGCCGTACGGACAAGAGGGCTCGTCACCACCTCACAGCCGTTGTTCCTTATCGATGAGAAAAAACAGTTGTACACGGGAGTCTGGACAAGGACCTTGTCTCCCGGTACGGTCATGGCCTTTATTATTGCGGAAATCGCCGGAACTACTCCGGAAGTGTAGATTATCCACTCTTTTTCGATATGCAGGCCATGCCTGCGGCCGAACCATCCTGTAACTGCATCATAGTATTCGTCAGGTACTTTGGTATAACCGAAGATTCCGTGTCCGACACGTCTTTGCAAAGCCTGTGTCACCGGCCGTGCAGTCCTGAAATCCATGTCGGCGACCCAAAGAGGAAGAACGCCGTCGGGTGCGTTATCCCATTTGTAAGAATTGGTGCCCCGGCGAGGGACCTGCTCGTCGAAGTCATACTTAGTTCTTCTCGCAGGATTCTCCGGAAACCATCCTTTCCTCACCCTTTTCTCCTGATGGAAAAGTTCGAGAATCGACCAGAATGACGAAAACGCCACTACGCCCGAAACCGTAGACCAGATGAGGCTCCTGTCCCCTATGACTGCAGACAGTACGGCAAAGGCAATTCCGCCTGCAAGGAAAAGCCACCAGCAGCCCTTTCCGAGGTAATACTCGGCCTTAATTACTATCGGATGGAACAGACCTATTATGACGAAGGTAGCCAGACCTGTCGCTATTCCTGTAAAATCGATTAATTCCATATCGGTAAAAATTATCAGATGTCGAGTTTCAGTCCGCCGGTGACAGTAGCCCCGGGCATCGGATAGCCTGCAAGTATCTCGTACTGCTGTGTAAGTAGGTTTTCACCCTTGACATAAACCGACAGCCAGTCGAGAACACGGAAGCTGCACTGCAGGTCCCACAGCAGGAAGTTTTCCAAAGTTCCGGCATCAAGGTCGGTGTACAGGCCGTTTATGTATTGGATTCCGGTCGAAGCATGCCATCTTCCATTGCGGAAGTCCGCCCCCGCATAAAGCTTGTGCTGAGGCGAGGCAAGCACCGGATTTTCCATGTGAAGCCAGCTGTAATTGCCGTATATGCTCCACGTATTGTTGAAACGGTATGACAGACTCATTTCCGCGCCCCAGTTTTCTATCCTGCCCGAATTCATGTTAAGCATTCCGCTCCCTTCCGGATTCGGCATGCGCATTATGACATTGTCCCCGTTGATATAGAAAAGGCTGACACCGTATTCGAGCCTGCCTTTGACAAGGGACTGGGATACGGAAAGTTCGTAACTCCAGAGGCTTTCCGGTTTCAGGTCGGGATTCTGCGGAGGGAACATGTACATTTCCCTTATTGTCGGATTCCGGAATCCTTTTCCGGCCATGGCCTTGAGTTCGGCATTCTCTGGAAGATGGAATGCGAGTCCGGCCTGCGGGATCAGGACAGTTCCGGTCTGTGAATGATGGTCGACTCTGACACCTGCATCGAAAGTCAGCCACGAACCGAAACCCTGTCTGAAGTCGAGATAACCTGCGAACTCGTCGATGGATTTGTCTGCCAGTTCGGTAATGCTGCCGTCCAGTACCTGTTCGTTCCACGAGTTGCCGCCGAAATGGAAATAGTCCAGTCCGACAGTCAGTCTGTTGCCTCTGAACAGTCTGGCGCTCTGATACCATGAGACGCCGTACATGCAGTCCATGGAATTGAACCTGTAGTCGAGCGGCTGTTCTCCGGGATGATAACCGTCGTTTATCCAGTGGTTTCCCCAGTTATAGAAAAAGCTGACGGAACCAGAAGTCCTGTCATAGCTGTTTTCTACGGCCGCCGATACCATTCCGCGTGTAATTCTCTGAACATTGTCGATATAAGGGGCAGACACGGATCCCGGGTTTGTGGAATTGAAATGCGTGATATTCAGATCACCCCATATTTTCCAGTTGCCGGTAAAGTCATACCCGGCTTTGGCATAGCCTCCGTACTGTTCGAAATCCATATTGTCCCTGTGGCCGTCCGTCTGGTTATACGAAGCCGTAACCACGCTTGTAAAACGCCCCTTGCGCACGCTGTTGGAAACTTCTGTCAGGACTGTCCCGTAAGAGCCTGCAGACAGATTCACGCTTGTCCGCGCCCCGTCTTCCTTCATCTGCCTCGTTACGATATTAATCACGCCTCCCATGGCATTGCTGCCGTACAGGACAGATGCCGGTCCGCGGACGACCTCTACTTTTTCCACCATCATTGTCTGGCAGGCATCCGATACCGGATGCCCCATCAGTCCCATGTACTGAGGATGTCCGTCTATGAGCACAAGCACTCCCGTAGTCTGAAGTCCGGACTGCGCCGGACCACCGATACCGCGGACAGACATCTGGCCGGCCGAACCTTCTGAAACCCCGTATCCGAGAATGCCTCTTGACGTGGAGAAGAAACCAGGCACCCGGGCATTCAGGACCGGCAGCACAGACACAGCATGGCTGCCCTCAAGGATATCTCTGCCTACAACAGATATCGTCATCGGAAGATGGCGAATGTCTGTCTCATTCCTCGTTCCGGTAACTACGGACCGGTTTATCGTGTCCCTTCTGTCGACTACGGAAATCTCATCCGCGGGAATCGCTGCGCCCCCGCCAGACATCTCACCGTCAGGTACAGCAGCCGTAGCCGTCATTGCGGACAGAAGCCAGAAACAGGCTGCGGCTGCACATATCTGAATTCTCATTCTTTTTCCTTTCTTTTTCCCTGGAATTACACGAATGTCACTTCACCTTCACGAGTTCATACTGTCTGCTTCCAAGACAGATTTTTTCGGCATGGGCAAGGCACGTCTTGTATTCGGTATTCGGGTTGGTATTGTCGAAATGGTCATGATGGTCATGGAATCCAGGTTTGGCCATCTCGTCGGTCAGCTGGCTGCCGGGAAGAGGAGTCTGTTTCAGGCAGGCATCCACACAGGCCTGGTCCAGAGCAAGCGGATCGAAAGAAGCGAACATGCCTACGTCCGGAATAATAGGAGTATCATTGCCGGAATGGCAGTCGCATGTCGGAGATACGTCGCATATCAGGGATATGTGGAAATTCGGTCTTCCGTCGATAACGGCCTTGGTGTATTCCGCCATACGGCAGTTCAGTTCCTTGCCGGCGGCATCCTGTGCGAAGTCTATCGCATCGAAATTGCAGGCTCCGATACAGCGGCCGCAGCCTACGCAATGTTCCATATCCACCGTCATTTTCCTGCGCTCTTCGTCGAAGACAAGACCGTCGTTCGCGCATTCGCGCATGCACCTTTTGCAGCCGCGGCATTTGTCCTGATCGATAATCGGCTTCCCGTTGCAGTGCTGCTCCTTTTTGCCGGCTCTGGATCCGCTGCCCATTCCGATGTTCTTGATTGTCCCGCCGAAACCTGTCATCTCATGCCCCTTGAAATGCGTCAGGGAAATGAATATGTCGGCATCCATTATCGCACGTCCGATCTTAGCATCCGTCACATACTCCCCGCCTTTTACTGGCACGCCGATATCGTCGGTCCCCTTCAGTCCGTCGGCGATAATCACAGGACAGCCTGCGCTCAATGGCGTAAACCCGTTCTCCCACGCACAGTACAGATGTTCAAGGGCATTTTTGCGGCTTCCGGGATAAAGCGTATTGCAGTCCGTAAGGAATGGCTTTCCGCCGAGCTCCCTGACCACATCGGCTACCGCCTTCGCATAGTTCGGCCTGAGGAAAGTCATGTTGCCGAGCTCGCCGAAGTGCATTTTTATGGCTACGAACTTGCCGTCCATATCGATCTGTCCGATTCCTGCAGCCTTGATCAGTCTTTTGAGCTTGTGCGCAGGCCCTTCATCAGGCTTGCAGCGGAAATCAGTATAGAATACTTTTGAGATGTTTTGAGAATAGCTCATTTTCAGTCCTCCCGATAATTGTTGAATTTCCTGCAAAATTAAGAATCTGTACGGATTTCCGTCCAGATTCTGCAGCAAAAATACTTATTGTCCCGTCCCATTTTCAGATACCAGTTCTATTACGGTAATTTCCGGCGGCACGCCTATACGTGCCGGAAACATAGTCTCCCCGAGTCCGTCATTGACATAAAGGTACTGGCAGCCAGAAATGCCATCGCTGCTGTAAAGGCCGCTGTTTTCTCTGAAAACGAGGCGGCTCGGCTCAAGACCGAGAATCCGGCACTGCGCATTGTGGGTATGGCCGGCCAGCATGAGGCCGATATCCGTCTTCCCGAGGACCCCGGCCCGCCAGTGCGTGGGATCATGCGACAGCAATACCTTGAAATCCCCTCCGGCCCCTTCCATGGCCTCTGCCAGATTCCCGTGAGTCTCGAACTGGGGCATGGCAGAAATATTTTCCACCCCGACAACCGAGAGCGTATCCTGTCCGGATACCGTATTGCTGCGGATTATGTCTGCATGACTGTTATCCAGCAAAATCCATCCGAGGTCTCTTTCGCATCTGCGGACTTCTTCCACGGCCTTCTCTCTCGCGGCATCCGAGTTCCAGTCATTATAGGGACAATAGTCATGATTTCCCATTACGGAATATATCCCGTCCCGGGCCCTGAGTCCCTGAAGAACCGTGACATGAGGCTCCGTTTCCGAAGGATGCATGGTAACGAGATCTCCGGTAAAAGCTATCATGTCGGGATTTTCGGCATTTATCCTGCCCACTATCTTTTGCAGGATCTTTCCCCTGTTGCCGAATGACCTGAGGTGCATGTCGGAAATATGGACTATTCTGTAGCCGTCGAATGAAGCGGGAACATGCTCCGAGACTATCTCCACATGATTTACCGTCACCCTGTTGCGGCCGACGAGCCACCCGTAAAGTATCAGGACAGGAGTTATCAGAAGCGCCCAGAGCCCGTTCAGGAAGACGGTCCCGAATGATGCTCCGAAAAGTGCGGCGATACCGGCAATGATCAATAACAGAATGACAAGAGCCACGCTGACAAGGCCCGATACCGTCAATACGAAAATAAATTCCATCCTGCGCGATTTAAATACAAAGGGCAAAGATAGAAAAATTAATGTCCGATATCAGTAATTGTCAGATTGTCGAAGCATGCTGTCGGATAAATATCAGTCTGCGACCAGAAATCCTCAGCATCGGAAGACAATGTAGCTATGGCTATGTTTCCTTTCAGGATTTCACCTCCGGAATACATTGCGATCCGCTCTCCTTCCAGATATGCGGAGACTTCATTTCCCTCAGCCCGGAGTTCCATTCTGATCCACTGTCCAGGAGAATATCCCGTATTACCGGATGCAACAGTTACCGCGCCTTTCTCATTTCTGTAATCCATTTTCCAGCTGCCGTCATCAGACAAAATCAGCCAGTATCCTTCCAGGCCATACTCAGAATTCGGTTCGACATCCGGATCAAGTCTGCAGCATAAGGCCACACTTCCTTGAGTCTCCAGCATTACATCGATTCCGACCGAATAATCATCCCAGTCCATGCTTCCCATCTCGGATACAGGTTGGGAGCAATGCCTGCTGCCGGGATGCCAGATAATTGGTTTTTCCATTATACACTGCCTCAGGACAGTGTTCCCGTCAGACAGGACACAAGTCTCGAATGTTCCGTGGGCATCGACAAAATATCTCGGCATTCTTCCTGACCCGTATGATTCAAAGTCCTCATTGTACGGAAGACTGAATTTCACAGGTTCAGGCGATACAGCATTACCTTTGCGCTGTCCCGAAACAGTGGACATTGTATATACGCAATCCTTGTCAAGATGAACAGATATCCTTCCATCCCAGTCCGTACATAATGAAGCTGCCTTGCAGAACGTCTCTTCGGGAATTTCAAAATGAGATCTCCATACATAGACTGAATCTGCAACTTTTCCGCACGGCAGTCTGACCGTCAAATCCAGACCTTGTTCAGGAAATTTTCCGTAGGTATCAGCCACTATTGTCCACTCATTCCCGTCAGCGCTGCAGAAAACTCCGTATTTTCCCCTGCCGTCATCCGTCAGACAAGTTCCGCCAGTATCAAGGACTTTCCAGCCCGGATCGATAAATTGGGTAAAATGGGCAAAAGCCCACAGGTTAGATCCAATGACATAGCTGCCGCTCCACGGCTCCTTGGTTCTCATGATTCCATTCATCGGCCATGGCATATTGTCATAAACTGAAGCCGTAGAAAGCCATCTGATTGCAGCTGACATCTTAAGATCGCACAGCAATCTTATCAGTTGCGATGTCCAGCTGTGCCCTGACCAGGGACTGACATAATTTCCTCCGCCGTCTTCACTCGACCAGACAGGTATCCCGAATGAATATGCGTCATCGGGAAGCCTGGAATCCGGCTGACTCTTGAAATGGACCCCTATCACATCCGTAATTTCAGCATATTCCGGATCTTCTTCAAGCAGATCGAATATCATGTAGTGCTGTTTTTTCGCTCCCTCATCGGCGCAGATGATCTTTACATTCCCAAGACCGTGACTGTCGAGTTTCCGTCTGACTATTTTCGTAACTTCAGGAGTTATCTCGGATTCATTCTGGTTACCCCCTATATAGTCGATCAGGATATCTTCCTTTTCGTACATTCCTATGACATACCCGGCTATGAATTCCGCTTTGAGGGAATCCGTCACGGCCCAGGCAGGATACCCCCAGTTCAACGCTGACAGAATAACATCCGGATTTCTTTTCCTGGCTTCCTTCATATACCACAAGCCTATGCCGCGGTCAAAGACGCCTTCTTCATCGATCGTCCGCTTGTAGCTTGGCCATGAAGACGCTGTATTGTTGCCGTCATAACCGAATTCCACTTTCAGAATCTGCAGATTCGCGCCGTAGCCCGGCAGGAACAGATAGTCCATGATACGGTCCCTCTGTTCCTTCGGATAATCGTACAATAGTTTGCCGTAACTGACAAGAACGCCTGTCCCGTCGTATGTATGCGTCGGGATAGCCTTGCCAAGATCGATCAATGCCTGAGCACGGACAAAGGCAGGATGAAGCAAGAAAAAACACGCTGCAACTATCCACGATATTATCCTTGTCATATCCATTTCGCTGAATTCATACGATCCGGGCTGTCAATACAGATATCTCCACTCAAGCAAGGCATCCATCCACTCATCCATCGGCCTGTTGCGGTCCCAGAATCCCAGGCCGTGTCTGCCTTCGTCATATACGTGGATCTCGGCAGGAACATTCAGATTCCTGAGCTTGAGGAAATAATTTACCGTACCTGTACACGGAGCTGCCGGATCATCATAACAATGGGCAATAAACGTAGGGGCATGATCAGCCTCTATATGGTTAAGGGCGTTACAGTAGAAAATGATTTCATCCGTAGGATTCGGACCATGACTGTTCCTCATCGTATTGCCTTTACTCCAGTTTATCGCAGCCTTCAGCAATATCACGAAATCAGGTCGGGAAGAATAATGATCGAGCACGGCCGGGGAAGAAATATCTGCATCCGAAGTATGGACAGCAAGCATGGAGGCAAGATGGCCTCCTGCCGAAGATCCGCAGATTCCTATCCTGTCCGGCTTAATGTTCCATTTTCCTGCATTTTTCCTGACCATCTTTATTGCCTGCTGCCCGTCAAGAATCGGGACATCAATATGTCCGTTCGGCAGACGGTATTTCACAACGGCCACTGCAATTCCGTGTTCGATGAAGAATCTTGCGCCCTGAGTACCGGCATTGCCCACACAGACATTATCATATCCGCCGCCAGGAAAAATTATGACACAGCTTGTCGGCTCCTCACTCACCGGCAGATATACTTTCATGAGAGCCCGGGTCACGTTCCCGAAAGTTTCATTCCTTTTCAACACTTCCGGACCTGACAGACCGTTGGACCCGGGATCCGAAGTATATTCTATCGGCAGGATGAACATCGTATCGACTGCATCGGTTTCCAGTATATCCTGTCCTTTTTTCCCTTCTGCAATACATATTGCACAGAAAAAAATCAAAGCAAAAATCAGAAATCGTTTCATATTACATAAATTATTCATATCTGACAAGTCTCAAGTCATCTATACGTCCGTTGTTTACAGTAAACGAGAATCTGAACCACAGGTCTTCCGATTCCGGAATTACCAGAGAAGCATCAAACTCTATGAGCCCCCACGGACTAACTTCATCCTGAACACTGTCGCCCTGACCTTCGACTATGCAGGTATAAGGCACGTTTGTCCATGAATCTCCCTGATCAGCACTGTATTCAATAACAAAATTCGTGTGCTTCGTATTGACGGTTACCTGCTTGTTATTGTTATAGGACGCCCCCATGGTAAAATACATGTATCCGCAATCCAACGTATTGAGGCCTTTCAGGTAGAAATATGCTTTCTTCTCATTGCAATATATTTCACTGTTGCCTGAGGCTCCGGGATATCCGAATGAATATACTTTGGATATTCTGACATCACACTTGGTGGATTCCGTTTCCCAATATGTATCCGGCTGATTCTCCGATCTGAAACCGTCATAATCCGGGAACTTGGTATTTTTACTGGAAATTCCGAAATCCTCATAATAGACAATCTTTTCGGTCAAAGGCCCAATCCTGTCGTCAAACAGTTCAATATCCGCATTCTTGCGCGGCATAATGTATACATTACCGTTTTCACATAAGCATATACCTGTGATCCTGCCGCTGTTTTTCCCGACTCTCCCGTAAGCGAATTCAGCCTCCGGCAATGTCCTGACATGGAATTCGCCGGACTTCGACTGCATAGGGACATCTACAATGCCCGGTTCTTCATTCATTCCAGAGCCCCACGGTCTCGGAATATACGCAGGAACCGCCTGCACATCATCAATGGATACCAGCATTCCGTCATATTCCCGGACATCTTCCACAGATGGAAGAGCAACTGCAACGGTCCCGGTCATGCTACCGTTCACGGTTATGTTTGATGCCGGGACTTCTATCATTAGACGCCCTCCGGTTGCAAACCGTACGCCTCGCAATGAAATGTCCACGTCGGAATTCACCGGGACATCCAATGATGTGCCTGTCCCGCTGTCATCGACAACCCTTATGAACAGTCCTGAGTTTCCCGTCGTTCCGTCAACAACGGCAATCTCGTCCGTTGACATATTTCCTCCGGAAAAATCAGAAATTACCGTAGCATGCAAGGTCCATCCTGCAGGCAGTTTCGCATCTGTTCCGTTCCAAAGTTTCCTTACATCTGAAATCCTGGCATCTACTGCATCAACCAGAGTTATGAATTTCATATCCTTACTGAATGATGTTCCGGAAGAAGTCCTGACAAAAGCCCTGAACACATAAGTCTCCCCTTCCGCCAGACCGGATACCTGATAATCGAATACGGATGCTCCGGTATCGCTGACTACCGAAACAATATTCTCCGGCTCATCTTCCATCCAATAAGTAAAACCTGTCTCAATTACCGGATCTCTGCCGGAATAGACCCAACGGCCGTTGAGCACAGCAGAGGTTTTTCCAACTTCCGTAGCCTCACCTGCTCCGACTATCATTACAGGAGAGTCCAGTGCAGGCTCCCTGCCTTTTACAAGCAATACATTGTCCAACCTTATTCCGGGGCTTTCCGCCACCCATTTCACATACATCCGGCTGGCATTGTACATGCCGAAAGTTGCCTGCATGGTCTGCCAGTCTGAATTCGAGACAGGAGAATAGGAAACAGGAATGTAATCAATGCCGTTGGAACTTACAGACAACGACAGGTCTCCGTTTCCGAGAACGGCAGTAGACTCCGCATTCTCATCCTGATACGATCCCTGAACATCGAAAGAAAGAGTATAGATACCGTCTCCAGGATAAGACATGTCGATATTGTTCATTTCATATTCACTGGAGATATTTTCCATCCATACGCTGTTGTTGCCGGCAACCCTGACTACATAACTGCCGTTCCCTACATATTCTGCCGTCGAGCTTCCGAGACCGTACTTCTGCCATCCTCCATAACCTTCGATTTCAGGATAAGGAAAATGCATCGGGGCTTTACCCGCATCGAAATTTTCCCCTATCCAGCAAACTTCTCCGGCTTCGACTGTCATCACGGCCTCCATACCCGAAGAAGACAGGACTATTTCCGCAGTCCTACCTGCCTCGTCTGAAGGTAATGCCGTAAGTAAGACTTCTGCAGGACCGGTACCGTAGGCAGGATCGACGGAAAGCCATCCGTCTTCATTATCCATGATGTGTAAAGACCATTCTGAATTGCAATTCACCTCGACCAGAATGGTCTCGCCGCCTCCGTTTACAGTAGCCGACAATGGAGAAATCGACATTTTCGTTATAATCTGTTCTTCCTGGCATGACATGAGAATACATGCAGCCAGACTTAATATGCAAATTGAATTTCCGTACAGTTTCATCATTGACAATCGAATTTGGTTACCATTGTTCAAAATGGATATCGGTATTTCTCCAGATGAGTTTCTCCTCAACTCTGTATTCGGCCAAGACAGGTATTCCATCTTCCGGATCTCTTTCTATACAGTATTCATACACGAGAGTGAATGTTCTCGTCTGCGGATCGTACGTTCCGGAAGCATTCCTGAAATCAATCATGTCAGAAGCTCCGGCAGCTTTCTCGACTGTCAGCAAGTTATCTTCTCCTACAGTCAATTCAAGTCCTACATTGTTTTTGCTGTCGGCCTCCACTCCTCCTGCATATGGAAATGATGACTCAGTCAATGACAGGGTCTCGATATCGGCAGTTCTTCCGGCACTCAGATCTTTGCTGGTATATACTTCATCTTCTTCCCACTCCCCGGCTGCATTCCTGATATACCTTGAGCCTTGCAGATAATATGTCCCGTGATATGGATTGATATATTTTACCGCAATTATGGCATAATCCTTCGGAGCTACAATGACACTTCCCTCATCGGAATAACTGCCGACAAGCACAGAATCGACTGAAGTATCGAGGATTCTTACAGGAAGAGCATAGGCAATATCCCTGGTATCGGGATCGGAGGTGAATTTTCCGATATCCAGAGTCAGTACTGACGTACCCAGGAAAGATCCTTCCGGTATTCTGAAAATATCCGGACTCGAAAGGGTATACCAGTCGGACGGAAGCAGTTTGAATTCTCTGTCGCCGACATATTCTTCGTTCTCGAGCAATGACGGGTCGATACTGTATGTAACCCATTCCTCCGACTTGTTCTCCCTCCTGCCGGCCATATAGACTCCGAATTCAAAAGACATCGGCTCCTGCGCAACAATAGTGCGCAACTGGTTCTGATATGCGAAATAGACTGCCGTATAGTCAAAATCAGTAGTATAGTCTTCCCATCCTGAACACGAAGACAGGATCATAACGGGAATAATCATTACCTTATGTGATATTATTTTCTTCATTTCAGTATATATTGAATCATTTTACCATCCGACATTCTGCTCCAGAAGAGGATTCTTGGCTATTTCTCCGTATGGAATCGGGGAATATACATATTTCGGATCTTCGAAATGCCTATCCTCAACGATTTTCTCCTCATATCGGAAACCGCCATCATCAGTTTTTGTAACATCGACCCCCCTTACAGGTTCCGACATTTCGTCCAGCATCATGTTTCGTCTCAGATCGAACCACCTGCGGTTCTCAAATGAAAATTCGATCCTGCGTTCATTCATTATAAAAGCATCGAATGCTTCCTTGCCGGCATCTGCCACTTCCGTCATGTATTCATGACCCGTGATTCCTGCACCTTCCCGCAACTCCTGCATGACACTGTATGCGGTCCTGCCTGACGGGACATACTTCGGATCCGTACCGTACGGTCCCCATATCTGATTTGCAGCTTCGGCAAAGGCCATATAAACCTCAGTCTTTCTGATCAGAGGATTGTACCTGTGAGCCGACACGGCATTTCCCGGTGTAAGATTGCACGTTTCGACAATCCACTTGCGGAGATAGTATCCTGTCCTGGTATTCCGTTCATCACTGGTTATGGAATCAATGCCACCTTCAAATATGTCAATGGTACGACTTTGGAATGCGGCCCCGTTGTAATAGAAATTCAGATAGAATCTCGGGTCTCTGCCTTCATACGGATTGTTCCCGTCGTAGCCCGATCTGCTGTCGGTTATCGGATATCCGTTTGCCATCGGAAAGGCATCTGCAAGATTCTGTGACGGATTCGTTATGGCCCTGCCGTAATATGAAGTCACATAATTGCGGCTTTCGAAATCAGAGGAATTGCCGGTAGACATTGCCAGAAGGAACTCGGAATCCACATTATTGCTGTTACCCCCGAACGATGCTGACGACAATGGCTTCGTTTTTCCTATATGCGACATGGCAACATCTGCCGCATAGACAGTTCTTATCCATTTAAAGCGGCGTTCGCCTTCCGTTATCCCGTCAGGCTGGTACGCATCGCTCGCAGCAAACAAGTATACAATAGCTTTCAGTGCCAGTGCCGCATTCCCCGAAGCCCTGCCCTGCCCCGATGTCCCGGTAATCGGATCATTGCCGGTATATTTTTCCGGCAGGTAAACCAGAGCACTGTCCAGATCCTCTATTATCCTCTCCACACAATCTTCATAAGTATCCCTTGCCTTCATGTCATATCCATCACTGCTGTTCAGGACAATGGGATAGCCCAGAACCTCTCCTGATGACGTCTTGCCTCCGTACAGTCTGAGCAACTGCCAGCCCCACCATGCCCGCAGGAAAAACGCTTCCCCTTTGTACTTGCGTTTGTACTTGAGGTCCACATCATCACTTACCACACTGTATCTGACATTATCATTAAGGCCGTTCTCCAAAAAGAGGTGGATATTCTTGAACTGTGCATAAGCCGTATTCCAGATATCCAGAGGATTGGATGCAGATGTAACGGAACCGTATGCAAGAGCATAAACATCCGATTCGAAATCATTGGTCACGGCATCTGAAGTAGCACAGTCAAGAAAATTGTCATCATACATGTCCACTTTATTGGTGATAGCAGCATAAGCATTATACAGGACTCCTCTCGCCTTTTCCGACAGTCTCCATGTATCCTCTGAAGAATACGTGCTGTCGGCTTTAGGCTCAAGCATATCCTCGCACCCTGCAACAATTGCAAGAGCGGCAATAAAAATCAATGATCTGATATATCCTGCCATGTTTAAATCTCTTTAGAAGGTTAATTTGAGACCGCCTGTCAGAGTACGGAAAAAAGGATATGCCGTAACTCCGGCATCAATATCTTCGGGATCGGAATCACTAACAGCCGATATGGTGAGCAGATTGGCGCCTCTCAGATAAATCTTGAGGTTGTTCAGCACAGCATTCGGGTTCCGTGACGTTATGGTATAGCTCAACTCGACATTCTTCAATCTGAAAAAACCTGCATCGGCAAGCCAGAAATCCGAATCGGTAAAATTATTTGTACCTGCTGTCGTTGTCAGACGCGGATATGTTCCGCCCGGATTGTTATCCTTGTGCCAGCGGTCTGATGCGAGGGACGAATATTTGCCAGTCGAACAGTTCCAATAATATGAATTGCCGAGAATACGGTCGACTCCGGCATGGGCCGTACCGAGGATATAAAGGCCGAAACCTTTATACTGCAGGGAAATGTCGAGGCTGAGAACCGCCCTAGGCAGACTATTGCCTATCACGGTACGATCCAGATCGTCGATTATTCCGTCATTGTTCAGATCGGCATATCTGATATCTCCCGGCCCATAGGAACCCAATGTCTGGATCGGATATTCAGATCTTGCGAAATCGGCTCCGAACAGCCCGAGACTTCTGTATCCGAGAATATAATCAGCCGGGGCCCCTGTGACTGATCTGTAGCTGTCTCTGCCGTAATACGGGATTTCGTCAGTACGGCAGATTGTTGACTTTGACCATGATGCCTGCACTCCTATGGAATAGTTCAAATCCTGTCGGTTTTCCTTCCACACAACCGCAGCCTCGAATCCATGGCTGGATACGGCACCCCAGTTTTCATACGGGATAAGATGACCTGCCGTTGTCTGCCATCCTGAAAGGACCTGCTGAATTATGTCGTATCTGTAATAATTGAAATAATCCGCACTGAAACTCAGGCGTCCGTCGGCCATAAGAAGATCGGCTCCGACATTGAATTCACGCGATTTCTCCCATTTCAAATCAGGATTGGCGGCATATCCTGCACCGACTGTCCCGATATTGGCTTCGTCGTTCGGATTTCCGAAACCGATATCACCCCTGTTGCTCCATCTCTGTTCATAAAGATAGAACGGGGTCGTGGCATCATAGCCGAGTATTCCGAATGTAGCCCTCAACTTGAAATAATCGATAAAAGTTCTGTTGAACCAGTTTTCTTCCGAGATCACCCATCCGATGCCTGCTGCCGGAGAGAACATCTGTCGATGACCTTTGGCAAAGCGTCCTGAACCCATCATCGCACCGGTTATATCAGCATAATACCTGCCGTCGTAGTCGTATGCGACTCTCAATACAAGATTCGAATTCTTGATGTCCTGTTCATCTCCGCTCTTTCCGTTCCGGAAATACATGTATGACAAGCCTGCATCAATATCGTGCCTTCCAAATGCCCGCTGATAAGACAGTCCGCCGTAATATCCCAGATTGAACCGGTTTTCCTTTTCCTTTATGTCGACATCACCCTGATATGCCCTTTCATTCAGTACCATAAGATCCAGTATCTCTCTGCCGTCGGCATCAACGTACCACAGCGGGGCGTATGTCAGAGACGAAAGACTCTGGCCCTTACGCAGAAAAGCATAATTGTCAAGGGTTACATATACTTTGGCCTTCAGGCCTTCAATGAATTTGTCGGCATCAAGATCGAATCCGAGATTCGTCTGCCCGGTAAAATACCTTTCGCTTCTGTACCCGCCGCGCGTCATTTTCATGTAAAGGTTTTCAGGATGGACGAGGCTTCCGCCGAAAACTTCCGTACCGTACATGTCTGTATCTATCTCCTTTCCATGCAGAAATATCGGAAATTCGTTCGGACGGTAAGAAGAAAGTGCGGTAAAGAAATCGGAGCCCGTCATATCATTTCCATTGTCCAGTTCCACACGTGCTGCGACATCGAGACTTGCGCTCAAGGCATCGGTAATCCTGACATCGAGATTGCCTCTTATACTGAGCCTGTCGGTTGCGGAAGTCCTGCCTGCGGATTCCAGACCCGTACCGCCTGTATATCCCGCCACAACCGAATACATTGCGCCTTCGTTTCCCCCGAGGAATCTTGCAGTAACCTTCCTGTACTGCCCTGCAGACTTCAGGAAATAATCATGATAATCCAGATCCGGATATCTAAGGTCGTTCATACCCTGACTTGCATAATATCCGTCAATATCCAACTGGGAATAATACGGGGAAAATCCGTCGTTGACCCTGGCCTCGTTATACAATGTAGCATAATCTCCGGCATTCAGATATTCTGGCAAGAAAAGAGGCATGGACACTCCGTATTCCGCCGAAACTTCTATCGAACGTTTATATGCTTCACCTCTTTTGGTAGTTATCATTATGACTCCGTTTGCCGCACGTGATCCGTAAAGTATTTTAGCGGTAGCATCTTTCAATACGGAGACTGATTCTATCTCCTCCGGCAGTAGCCCCAGCATGGAACGTTCGATTCCGTCCACGATAACTACTGCCTGACTGTTTCCTAAAGTAGACATCCCCCTTATGTAGAATTCAGGAAGATTCCTGCCGAATTCTCCCGCAGTTTGCACTGTCGTAAGTCCGGCCAGTCTGCCCGAAAGCCCGTTGTTTATAACCAGATCCGGATATGAAGCCAGATCTTCTCCGTTGACTGAAGATACAGGACCGTTGAACGAACGCCTGGTAACCTGTACTCCCTGAGGCAACTTGAAAGCGTCATCTTCCCCGGAATAGAGAGGGGCCTGTCCCATAATTACTGTCCTGTCGAATTTTCTGTCTTTTACGTCAAGTACGACTGTATTGTATCCTGTCTTCTCGAACAACAAGGCCGTATTGTCCTGGATCCTGATATTGAAAGTACCGTCAACTGCAGTATATGTCCTGTACTTGCCTTCATTGCCTGTAACCAAAACCCCCTGCAAAGGCTTTCCATGGCTGTCCAAAACTACGGAACGGATATTCACCTCCGCACTTTTTCTCTTTCTCTGCGCATTCATGTCAGGAGAAAATAATCCGGCGCACAGGATGATTAGCAATATGTATGTAATTCTATTCATCATTTTCTATTTTTGGATATTCCGTCAATTTACCATCCTGGATTCTGCTTGAAATTCGAGAAAGATTCCTCATACTCAAGCGGGATAGGATACCAGTAATGCCTCTGTTCGAAGACTCTGGTTTCGGTTGTAAGGTCGACACTTTCGTATCTGAACGTATATTTCCGTGAATCGCCTCCCGCTTCACCGTTAGTACTCAACACGGTAGCCTCCAGTCCTCGGATAGGTTCTTTCAGTACCTCATGGGCAATATGCCAGCGTCTCAGATCCCACCATCTGTGATTTTCGAACATGAGTTCCACTGCTCTTTCATTCCTGATTCTTTCCCTGAAGTCATCAGCATTCTGCGTGTACTTCTCGTTGACATTAAGCATTCCTACCCTGTTCCTTACTGCATTGACAGCTTCGATTGCCGTCATCCCGTAGTTTTCAGGATCCGAATCGGGTCCGTATGCCTCGTTCATTGCCTCGGCATAGTCGAGATAAATCTGAGCTACCCTGATATACGTAGTATTCAGATTGTATTTATTGACTGCGGCATTCACCTGACATATCAGACCTTCCGGCCAAAGAAATTTTATGCACACATAACCTGTTGGCTGGCTGTCCTTTACTGCAGCAGCATCGGTTCTGTCAAGATAATCTCTGCCGACATCTATTACTCCCGGATTTGCTTTCCAGAATTCCAGATAGACAGGATTGCCCTGCTTGTCTTTTCCGTATGATTTGCCTCCCGGATACAGGACATTCAGATAAAGCCTCGGATCCCTGTTGTCGTTTCCTTCCGCATCCTTGAAACTGTAATTCATATCGAAACCGGATTCAGGATCCTTGATGTCGTAGGCTTCCCCGTCCCTGATGACTTCATACATGTCAACCATGTTCTGTGTCGGTTCCAGATACATCGCTGCCTGAAAAGTCGAGCCGTTGCTCATTTTTGCATTCATGTACAGACTTTTCAAGGAAGTGTTGTTGTTCCTTTCTCCGGCATTGTTCCTGTACCACAGGGCTTCGTCCGAATACATGTTCGTCTTGGTATAGAATATCGCCGAATATCTGTCCGGAGCATCGTCACTGTTGTCAGTAAAGTCAACATCTATAAGCCTGTACGGAAGGTCTGGATGAGCCCCTATATATTCTAAAACGTCATGAGCATATTCCGCTGCCTTCCTGCATCTTTCCTTGTCATACTGATAACCCAGTTCGGGACACATTGTAGGACTGGCGTCATAAAGTGCCGCCATTGATTTAAGCGCCATCGCCGACACTTTTGTAGCGCGGCCAACATCACCTGGAGACCAGTAGTCAGGGAGTCTTTCTATCGCCTTGTCAAGATCGCTTATAAGCCATTCAGAAGATTCATGGTAGGTCAGCCTCGTAAAGTCGAGATCCTCGTCGGGAGAGTAGACCCTGTCAAGTATCGGCATTCCGCCCCATCTGATAATTATGTTGAAATAATACCAGGCGCGCATGAAATATGCCTGTCCTTCCAGTTCGTTTCTCTGGGTTTCGGTAAGATTCTTCATATCCTTGACAGCATCAAGGACTTCATTTGCAATCCTTATGCAGAAAAAAGAATTGGGAACTATCAGTCCCTGAATCGTAGTGACTCCGTCAGTTGCCCAGCCGACCTCGGCTATGGTGTTGGCATTCAGCCATACACCCGGATTGAGCTTGTTCCTGATTGCTGACTGCTTGTAGCCGAAAATCGCCTCGTCCGCAAGGGCCTGTACAGGCTGGTAGTTTCTCTGATTGTTATACGAATGTATGTCCATCAGTGAGCGGTAGCAGACATCGAGATATCCTCTGACAGAATAATAGTCGCCGAAAACCTCCTCTTTTTCAATACCCATATCGGGAGAGATATCCAGATAGTCTTCGCATCCTGCAAGAAGCAGAATAGGGACTATCATCAATATTGATTTTATTTTCCTTGCCATAACCTTCTCGCTTAAAACGTTAATCTGAGACCGATATTGTATCTCCTTACAAGAGGATACATAGAAGTATTCTTGGTTTCCGGATCCATGCGCTTGTCGAGTTTTGTCCATGTCACCAGATTGTTGCCGTTCACATACAGCTGGAATCTCGACACTCCCATGCTCTCAAGCAGTTTTCCGGAAAAATTGTAACTGACTTCGGCATTCTTGAGTCTTAAATAATTTGCATTTCTCCATACGAACTCGCTGGATGTCGCCTGGTTATGCTGGGTATAATTGACATGGAGAGACGGCTTTACGACAGAGCCTGATGCAGCATTTTCAGGGGTCCATCTGCCGGTAACATCCTGCTGCGCCTTCAGAAGGCCGGAAGTGAAATCCCACAGGGTTACATCGAGCGACTTGACCTGATTGAATACTCCGTAAAACATTGCACTGAAACTGAATCCCCTGTAGATGAATCCGAGAGTCAGACCGGCAGTATTCATCGGATAGCTTACATATTGTATCGGGGCTTTATCCATCTGATCTATGACACCGTCGGCATTGAAATCTATATATGAAATGTCTCCTGGAACAAGATGCTCCGGCAGGACTCCCAGAGACGGCTGGGGACTGTTGTAAATCTCATCCAGAGAACCGTAATAACCTCCTACGAGATGTGATGAAATCCAGCCTATCGGCTTGCCTTCGTCCTTCATGTAATCTGCTCTGAACTGAGGGTCATCCCGGAAGACTATCCTGTTCTGGTTCATCGTGATGTTACCTTTGAGCCAGTATCGGAATTCCTTGCCTATCCTGTCGTTCCAGATAATCTCAAGTTCGAATCCGCGGTTTTTGGTCTTTCCTATGTTTCCGACAGGATTCAGCACCCCGGTCCACAGTGGAATAGTCTTGTAGTCCATCAATATGCCTGACCGTGACTCGTGAAACAGATCCAGATTCAATTCAAATCTGGACCAGAGAGCCAGTTCAAAGCCGAGATTCTGTTTTACCGCTCGTTCCCATGTGGCATTAGGGTCAGCAGCCGAGCCTGCCCAGTACATGTCGGTTGCCTGGGTCTTTGAAGTGGACCCGAAAATCATGCCCTTGCCGGATTCGTACAACTGTATGTAATTGAATCTGTTGGCTCCGGCATCGCTACCTACGATACCGTATGAATATCTTATCTTGAATTCATCCAACCATCCGGAAGTGAATTTTCTTATCCACGGCTCTTCCGAAAGTCTCCATCCGGCTGAAAAGGACGGAAACAGGCCGAATCTTTTCCCCGGTGCGAATTTCTCGGAGCCGTTGTATGCAGCATTGATCTCCATAAGGTAACGTTCGGCCCAGTTGTATGTAACACGTCCAACCCAACTTTCCTCATGCCTCGGGAAATCGATTTTGCTGGCATTCCTCGATATTTCGTTGTTGTTTCTGTTCATTAGGGCCAGAGCAGTCACATTGTGCTGACCGAAAGAACGTGCATAGTTCAGTGCAACCTCATAGTAAAGTTTCTGCTGGGTAGTCCTCAGAGCATCATAGTCTCCGAGAACGACAGGGATCTGCGTATCGTCGTCCGGGAAACGGGTCTGCGAAAGAAGAGGATAATCCACGGAGCCATCCTCGTTGTATATCGGATTGGACAAATCATATTTCCTGTAATATCTGATGAACGGAGTCTTTTCGATTCCTGCTCCTTTCGCGCCTTCATAGTATATCTGAGTCTGAGTACGGACTTTCAGAGTATACGCAAGTTTGGCGGAAAACGTCAGGCCTTTTGTCAGAAATCCGAGATCCTGATCAAATGATATGTCTGTAAATGAATCCAGAAGTTTGGATGTTCTCTGACCGGAAGCATTGATAGCCTCTTTCAGATTGCCCTTTCCATCGACGGAGTCGCCAATCGAACCGTCTTCAAAACGAAGGGGGAACTCGAAAGTAGGTGCAGTGTATATTTTCGTATAAAATTCCGAAATACCAAGGTTGTCTCCGGAAATCTTGAATCCTGGAGCATTCTGAGTACCGAGGCTTCCGGACAGTTTGATGGCAAGTTTTGTCGTCCTGGTGATATTGAAATTGAAATTGGATCTCCAGTTGTATCTTTCATAATAAAAACGGGGATCAAAGTTTTCCTGCTTTTTCGTTTCAAATATGTCACCGTCTCTGGTATAACCGAGCGAAGCAAAGTATGTCATAACCTGAGTTCCGCCTTGTACATTCACATTATAGTTCTGGGAGAAGCCCAGAGGCTTGGTAATCTCATCCCACATGTCTACCAGAGGAAAATACTGGTTGTACGGACCGGCATTGTCAATATTCTGTCTCCACGCCTCAAGTACAGATTCGGCTATTACATTGTCCCACAATCCGTCATTGCGGGCAGCTTCATTGTACATTTCCATAGTAGTGATTGGATCGGCCCACTCAAGATTTGCCGTTATCTGCTTCATCCCGAAATTGGCAAGGAAACTTATCTTCGGCTTGGCATTCAGACCCTGTTTCGTAGTGATAAGAATTACTCCGTTGGCTCCCTTCACTCCGTAGACTGCAGTTGCAGAAGCGTCTTTCAGGACCGTGATCTTGTCAATCTCGTTCATGTCCAGATTGCTCATGTCCCGTTCGATACCGTCAACAAGGACAAGAGGTGCGGTAGACTGCCATGTCCCCTTTCCCCTGATCATTATTTCGGTACTGGTATCATCTCCCGGCATCGAATTCTGGTTGATCGTGATGACTCCGGGCAGCATTCCCTGTAATGCTTCAGTAATATTGGTAACCCCGGTCGCCGCCTGAAGCAGGGTTTCGCCGTCAGTCTGGGTTATTGAAGCAACGGAAGATGATTTCTTCTGGCTTCCGTATCCTACAATAACGGTAGCATCAAGCTGCTCCCTGTCTTCAGCCAAAAATATCACGCCAAGATTTGACGATCTGGCATAGATGTGTCTTGTACGATACCCCAGAAAAGATATTTCCAGTTCGGATCCGTTTTCAGCGGATATCATGAAGTTTCCGTCGTAGTCTGTCATGACTCCGGTTCGGGTCTCTCTGTCGACAATGAATGCTCCGGAAACCGGTTCTCTGGTCAGGGAATCCAGGACAGTTCCCTTGACTGACAAAGACTGTGCATTGCCGATCCATGGAGAGAAGAGCGCTACAAGAAATATTATGGATAATTTACATAAAACGTTAGCACGCCCCCCCCCCGCTTTTTGTGTCAGAAGTTTTAGAGTTCATCAATGTGGTTTTTTACATTTACAAAATTATATTATTCAGACTATGATGAGGATATATTTTTTAATCAAAATGTTGCTAATATCTAATCTTTAATAGAAAAGACAGGACCGGCCGCGCAGAAAAAACATCGGTATTTTCAAGGAATTGTTTTATTCGGGCATTTTCCCTAACTTTGGTTTATTGCTAAAAGACAAACAGGGACATGGGTACAAGCGAAGATGTTTTATTAAAATCTGTTCTGCACAAACTGATAATCGGATTAACGGACTGGACTGATGATGAACTGCAATTCTACAGTAATAATCACACTTCAATAGAGCAGAAACTGGAACTAAATGATTATCCGGAGGATGTTTTTGTGACATCGACCAATCTTTCCTGTGTTGAGCGGAGCATTATAACCAAACAACTTGGTGTTAAAAGGATAATCTCAAAACCGGAGGCTATACTGTTAGCGTTATATTCATCATACATAGAAACGGAAGAAAAGACTGTCGCGATTATTGCTGTTGAAAATAATAGTTTTGACATGGGGCTATTCTGTATTGGCGACGGCATTGTCGAAGAACTTGGCTTCAGTCACGATGATGTTGCGAATTCGGCCAGGTCTTGCGAGTATGTTCAGAATATCCGACACGACATCGACAATCTGTTCATAGTGCACAATGGCGGCGTTGATCCATATATCATTAAACAGATCGAGGCTGGCTTTAAATTGAAGGCTGACATACGACACGACTTGTCTGACCTGTTAATTCGAGGGGCATACATACTAAGTGGAGTATTATGTGGAATCGTCCGTGATTGTATTTTAATCCAGTTGCAGCAATTCCCCTTATATTGCGAATTGGGAAACGGGGATACCTTTGAATTATTGAAACCGGGTACATGTATTCCTGCGAGAAAAGAGACGATAATTACCACCAGGCTTAACCGACATAATCAAAATCTGTGGATACGGGAGAAATGCAGTGAATATCATAAACCTCCAGTAGCTTTTGTGCGATTGCAGAGTTCCAAATCAAGTTCAAATCAGGAATGCAAACTTAAAATAACATTGGATATAGATACTGATTATCAAGTACAGATTAAAATTGTTGATTTGGATTCCAATCAAGAGTATAATATAAAATAAACTGCAAGCCGAGAGAAATTAACGATTAATGTATAATACAACATGTCCCATGTTGTTAAATGCGCCGCATGCGGATCAGAAATGATTATGCTATATTTGCAAGGTTATGGGAAAGACGAAATTCGACACCTGTTTTTTCGAACGCTACGCAATGATCTCTCTGAGGACCCTTCTCGGTGAAAGATATTCATGCCTTGTCAATGAGGACAGACCGGATCTTCAGGCTCCGGACCATTCATTGGGCATAGAAGTTACCAGGGCAATGGAGGAAAACAAGTCCGTAGCCGATTCTCTTCTTCTGGAAATGGCAGGAATCATCGAGCCGGACGAAGACAGTGAGGCACAGGCAGACTACAAGGACATTATTGACAGCGGATATGCCTACGGACTGCGCGGCGGGAAATATGTCGGCTCGGTCGAATACAATTACTGGGCACTGGCCATGCCGCTGAGAAGAATCATTGCGAGCAAGGTAGACAAGGTAAGTTCGGGATTCTACGGCAATTTTACGGACTTCGGACTGTACATCTTCTGCAAGGACCATCTTTCGCAGGACGAGGTAATGCTCACCATATCCTACACTTCCGGGCTTCAGAAAGGATTAGAGACATGTTTCGGCACCCTGTATCTTTCTCTTGTCGACCGTCTGTACGTCTGTGACATGGCCGACGGCAGGATTTCCCACATGGAAATTTCCAGAGATATGTGCCGCCGCTTTTTCCGCGAGGCGCTGGACGGATAAATTCTTACCCGCCGCTTCAGGGTCGAACTGAATTGGGGAGATTATTATCAATGGCTATCTGTTGAGCAAAGTCCGGAATAGCGGGATAATGGCAGGCAGATTGACACGCAATATTGTTTTCAGTATTTTACGATTGTCTTATTCCTGTGATTTTTCAGCAGCAATTTCTGCCTTTATATACTCAGATTCAATTTTAATCAACCTGCATTCAGAGCAGGTTTTGAAGTGTTTTACTCCAATAGAAGGCATCGCATATTTAACCTCCTTGTCTTTCTTTTGATTCTCCAGTTCAGCCAACTCTAACTTCAACTGTTCACTCCGTCTGACACTTTCCCGTAATTTCATGTTATACTCTCTGATTTCTTTTGTCGGAACGAATGTGCCCCAGTTCATTTCCTTGCTCATATTGTTTTCATTTAAGTAATTATCCATTTTGATTTTCCATTGATGCAAAAAATGCCGCTCCTTTTCGGAGTGCCCCACCTATGTACTTGATTGAAATGGATTTTGTTTTTCATTGAAGTATGTGCAGGGGTACTTTGGATAGATACTATGCTCGTGTACTTGACCTCTGCTGAATCTTAATGCAGGCAGGTATAGTTAAAGGTGTGTTTCCCACTCTATCTGCCTGCTTAAATGGAATGAGAATCGGTATATTTAATTTAATAGGGTATTATCTCCAACTCTGTTGTCAACTTTTTTGGAGTAATCAGCAGGTATATCTAAAGAATAGAATCCACTATATACAACAAACCCTCCTACATTGCTGCAAGAGGGCCTATCGTTAAGTATGTATTCCTAAATTAGTCCTTTATCAGATTTCCGATTTTAGCGACAAACTCCCGTACAGGCTCAAACAGCGGCTGCATTTCATCAGCAGTAGTAACATAGACACAGTTATAGTCACTTTTCTCTCTCATTGTCTGGAGTTTAATATACAGTTTGGAAGCATCCGCCGGAAATATCCCGGTCTTGACATAATGCTGCCCGAACATAACTAATGTACCTTTATGAGTGCAGACATTATGCCCGTCTTTTATTAAAAGGGCTGACACCGCATGGAATATTGAATAGGACAGTCTGTTCGCAACGACATCCCATAAATCCATTGCTGCAATTTTCTCTGCCTGTTCCAAAAATGACTGGGCTTTTTCGTACTCCAGACTTACCATTATCTGGCGTTCTTCTACACTCAGTTTCATGCCAATACTATTCCGTCTTGTTCAACATTCTTGTAAAATGGAGTGAATGAGTATTTTTCCCATTCATTCTTTGTGTAAATTATCGGACTTATAAGTTCTCCTACATCCCAACTCAATGCAGCAAAAGGATACGCCACATTGTCATAATCTTTATGCTCTATCTCCGGCTTGTCCAGAAGTATCAGCAAATCCCAGTCGGAATCTTCCGTGGCTTCATTCCTTGCACGAGACCCATATAGAATCAACTGCCCTCCTTTCGGGAGAACTTCTTTCGCTATCCGCTTGATTTCCTTTAATATGTCACTCGATTTCATAACTTCACGGCTTATATGGCAAATATAATACTTTTATCTGTAAACAGGTATAGTTAATGGCTGTTCTGTTTCAAGTCAACTTTTTTGGAGTAATCAGCAAGAATCCACTATATACAACAAACCCTCATACATTGCTGCAAGAGGGCGTATCGTTAAACTATTTCTTGAATAAGTCCGAATGAGTACCTGTTCTGGCAAGTTCGAGTATCTGTAATTCGTTGTTATCTGTCTTTTTGTATATCAACAGCCAATCCGGTTTGATATGACATTCCCGATAACCGACATAATTTCACCGTAAAGCATGGTCTTTCTTCTCTTTAGGTAATGGAATGTCGTTTGCCAGTTTATAGATAACATCATTGAGTTCTTCAATAGGAAGATTCCTGCGTTTCGCCAATTCCCAGTCCTTTCTGTACTTGCTGGTAGTAGCAATCTGTCTCATCACTTGTATGCTTCAAGATAATCCTCAAATGTCTTATAAACCGTTACATTCCCGTCCTCAATATCTTTCATCGACTGTAAGGTCTCATCATTGGGAACATCTATGACTCCAAGAGATTTCAGATAATTGACAAGGCTTTTCCCCTCCCTTGTCCTTTCGTTTATTGTTATCGTATATGTTGCCATATCAACCTCCTTTGTTTTTCATCCAATGCAAATATAATCTTTTTATCTATA
>CALUQM010000013.1 GCA_944322925.1 uncultured Bacteroidales bacterium | reverse complement strand
TACTATGGAACTTGAAAAACAGATTCAGGCCGACATGGTAGCTGCCATGAAGGCCAAGGAAACAGTACGGCTTGCAGCCCTGAGAGGAATCAAGGCTGCAATTCTGCTGGCAAAGACTTCCGAAGGAAGCAACGGGGAAATCACGGATGCCGACATCGTAAAGATTATCGGCAAGCTGGTAAAGCAGCGCAAGGAAAGTGCGGAAATCTACACTCAGCAAAACCGTCCGGAACTTGCGGAAAACGAACTCGCCGAAGCCGCGGCAATGGAAACTTATCTTCCGAAACAGCTTTCGGAAGAAGAGACAGAAGCCGAACTGAAAAAGATTATCGCTGAAACAGGCGCCTCCAAAATGGCCGACATGGGCAAGGTCATGGGCATAGCCACCAAACGTCTTGCCGGTCAGGCAGACGGGAAACTGATATCCGTCATAGTCAGGAAACTTCTCGGCTGAGAAGCCTATTCCTGTTTCACCGTCGACTCGAGGAAGAGTTCTTCCATCTGGGACCGGTCGATCCAGGAAGGAGAGTCTATCATTACATCCCTTCCCTGGTTATTCTTAGGGAAGGCGATGTAATCCCTTATCGTTTCCTGACCGCCGAACAGGGCGCACACGCGGTCAAAGCCGAATGCAAGACCTCCATGAGGCGGAGCTCCGAACCTGAACGCATTGATAATAAAGCCGAACTTGTACTGGGCGTCCTCGTCGGTAAATCCGAGCACTTCGAACATCCTCTGCTGGACTTTGGCATCATGGATTCTTATGGATCCGCCGCCGAGTTCCGTACCGTTCAGGACAAAGTCGTACGCATTTGCACAGACTCTCTCAAGGTCTTCTTTCCTGTCGCTGTAGAACAGATCGAGATGTTCCGGTTTCGGTGCAGTGAACGGATGGTGCATCGCATAGAATCTTGAAGTTTCGTCATCCCACTCCAGAAGAGGGAAATCCACAACCCACAGCGGGGCGAAATTGAACGGATCCCTGTATCCGAGCCTGTTTCCCATCTCGATGCGCAGTACGCCGAGCATTGTCTGGGTCTTTCTCTTGGGACCGCACAGCACAAGTATCAGATCGCCGTTCTTCGCCTGCATGTCATCAGCAATGCTCCTGAGGGTATCCGCAGAATAAAACTTGTCCACCGAAGACTTTATGCTTCCGTCTTCGTTGATCCTGATATATACAAGGCCCTTTGCTCCGACCTGCGGCCTTTTGACCCATTCCGTAAGTTCGTCGAGCTGCTTGCGGGTATATGACGCCAGGCCGTCGGCACAGATGGCTCCGACATATTCTGCTGAATCGAAAACCGAGAATCCGGCCCCCCTGACCTTGTCCGTAATTTCATGGATCTTCATCCCGAAACGGATATCCGGCTTGTCGGAACCGTAATTGTCCATGGCGTCGAACCAGCTCATTCTCGGGATAGGATTAGGGATATCGACATCCAGCACATTTTTGAAAAGCGTTCTCATCATGCCTTCGAACGTATCCAGAACATCGTCCCTCTCCACGAAAGACATCTCGCAGTCTATCTGCGTGAATTCCGGCTGGCGGTCCGCCCTCAGATCCTCGTCCCTGAAACAGCGGACAATCTGGAAATACCTGTCATATCCGGCGACCATCAGAAGCTGCTTGAAAGTCTGGGGAGACTGCGGCAGTGCATAAAACTGTCCCGGATTCATCCTGGAAGGAACTACGAAGTCCCTCGCACCTTCCGGCGTGGACTTTATGAGATAAGGAGTCTCTATTTCAAGGAAATTCTTGGAGTCCAGATAGTTCCTTACTTCATGCGCAATCCTGTGCCTGAGTTCGAGAGCCTTTTTCAAGGGATTTCTTCTCAAGTCGAGATACCTGTATTTCGCTCTCAGCTCCTCGCCTCCATCGCTCACATCCTCTATCGTAAAAGGAGGGGTCTGGGCCCTGTTCAATATATTGATGGATGACAGGCTGATTTCTATGTCACCCGTAGGCATCTTGGGGTTCTTGCTCTGCCGTTCCACGACTGTTCCGGTAACCTGAATGACATACTCGCGGCCGAGAGATCCGGCTGTTTCCACCAGGCTGTCATCTGCCGCTGCATCGACCGTCAGCTGGGTTATGCCGTACCTGTCCCTGAGATCTATGAAAGTCATGCCGCCGAGTTTCCTTGATTTCTGCACCCAGCCGGCCAATGTCACCGTCTTTCCGGCATCGGCGATACGCAGTTCGCCGCAAGTATGTGTCCTGTACATTTTTATTAGGTATTTAAAATTTTACCGTCCGTCACGGAATTACAGCCTGCAAAAATAATAAATTTATCCGTATATTTGTCTTCCGACATTTTATAATTATCAAGACAATGCAGGTACGGGCGAAGAAATCCCTGGGACAGCATTTCCTTACGGATCTGTCCATTGCAGAAAAAATAGCTTGCAGCCTCCGGCCGGACAATGCCGGAGCGGAGAATCCTGCCGACGTGCTCGAGATCGGCCCCGGGATGGGAGTACTGTCGCAGTTCCTCATGAAACGCGACGACATCAGGCTGAAGATGGTGGAAATAGACAGGGAATCAGTGGACTACCTGCTGGTCAACTTCCCCCAATCCTCCGGATCCGTCATCCTCGCCGACTTTCTGAAAATCGATCCAGGAAGATTCTTCAGCGGGAATTTCTGCGTCATCGGAAATTTCCCGTACAATATTTCTTCCCAGATATTTTTCAGAATACTGGATTTCAAGGACCGGATCCCGCAAGTCGTCTGCATGATCCAGAAGGAAGTGGCGGAGAGGATTGCCGAAAAGCCCGGGACCAAGACATACGGGATACTGTCCGTACTGCTCCAGGCCTGGTATGACATAGAATATCTGTTCACGGTGGGAGAGGGCGCATTCAATCCTCCGCCAAAAGTCAAATCGGCAGTCATACGCCTGCGGCGCAATGCAAGGAAAGACCTCGGCTGCGATGAAAGCCTTTTCAAAACAATAGTGAAGACTTCCTTCAACCAGCGGCGCAAGACTCTGAGAAATTCCCTGAAGCCTCTCGTTGCGGCAATGGCGGAGAAAAACGGACTGTCTCCGGATCAGACGGCGCAATTCGTCTCGGACCCGGTCTTCGACCTCCGTCCCGAAAGGCTCGGCGTCGAGGACTTCATAGCCCTCACCCTGAAATTTTCCGCCTGCTGACTGATAGTTCCCCCGCCGTCCGGATGCATCAGGAAAATACCTTTTGGTGTCACCTCCGAATGAGTTTATGCAACTCGGACAGGGACATCTTTCCGGAAATGGATATTACCGAAATACCGGCCCCTTCATATGCTGTCATCAGGAAGTCTGTTACGGTATCATCTTCGCGGGCTACATACATCCGCATTTTCCCGGATTCATCCGATGTTTCCATAAGAAACTCATACCGGTTTTTTTTCACCATGGCGGCCAATTCGGATTCAAGGTCCGAAGCAAGTTTTCCGTCCTCGACGTCCAGAATGTACATTCCGTCAAAAGTCTTTATGATCGCCCCGAAATTCACATCTCCGTCATCAACCGGGACGTCCGGAAGGGCTTTCATAAGACTGAACATTGCAGGAGAAATATAGACGGCTGAAACCCCTTCCCTGCCTGAATACCTGTTGTAAATATCCTTGCCGTCCTGTGCAAACGCCTGTACAGCCATGAGCACGGCTGCAATCATGACCAATATCCTTTTCATGGCAAATATAGAGTTTTTATGATTCCGACATTTTTGTCAATGGCTTCTTCCGCATCAGCAACCCTGGCCAACCCTCCCTTCATCCTGTCCGAGATGGATTCAAGGATTTTCTTCGTTTCAGCATAGGCCGTTACCGGATCCGCGAAAGTATCCTCAGGTGTAGCTGACATCTCCGCCGCCACCCATAACCCGGCCGACAGTACGATACCTGCAGCAGCACCGGACAAATAATATTTCCTCGATTTTCCGGCTGAACGCCGACTGCCGGAAAGCAGTTTTTCCGCAGCATCCATGGAATCTATCATATCGGACAATTCCTGACCCAACCCTGCCGGAGGATCGATATTCTCCGAAAATACGGTTTTTGTATCCATAATCTTATTCCTGTCCATAAACTTACGATTAATCGGCAAATCCTTTCAAAGCCGACTCTACAGCTTTTCTGGCACGGCTGACAAGCACCCTGACATTGACATACGACAATCCTGTATGTCTGACTATCTCATCATAGCTCATCTGTCTGTAAAATTTCATTTCAAACACTGTTTTCTGCAGAGCCGGAAGTGTTCCCACGGTTTTTTGCAGAATACCGAGCATTTCCCGCTCTATCATGATACTGTCATCCTGCAGTGCTTCCCTTGCGTCCTGTTCCGTTCCCAGAATAGAATATGCCACTCTGTAGAATCCGTCCGAAAGCGGCAGCCATGCATCTTTGAATTCCTGCTTTTCCATTTCAGAATATCCTCCGGCACTACTAAAAAACTTTCCGTTTATCCTTTCCTGACTATAAGACGGAATGCCGGCTGGCATGTTACAAAAATAGTTCGTATTTTTCACATGTGCTGCAGCAAAGTGCGGCAAAGTGCGGCAAAGCCGTCCAAAATTTCATAATCCGGAAAATTTTTATTAAACTTGTAGTCTTTGCGGGCTGCCGATTGGGCACCGGGCGCAAGCGGCCGGACGGACAGCCCCGGATTTTGAACAATAAAACGAACTATACAAGACCGGACTTATGAGAGTTTTGAAATTCGGAGGGACCTCTGTCGGCTCAGCCGCAGGCCTCCTTCAGGCAAAAAACGTAATCGAATCCTGCACAGATGACATAATAGTGGTGGTTTCCGCTCTCGGAGGCATCACTGACCAGCTTATAAGGACATCGAAAACGGCTGCGGAAGGGGATCCTTCCTACGAAGAGCAGCTGAAAGCCATCTGTGAAAGACATTTCAGGCAGGCTGAAGATACAGTCATTCCGGAGATGCTTCCGGCAGTGAAGGCCAAACTCGGGACCATGCTCGGGGAATTGTCGAACATCTACAAGGGAGTATTCCTGATCAAGGACCTGTCCGCAAAGACGTCCGATGCCATTGTCAGCTACGGTGAACGCCTGTCGTCCGTCATAGTCAGCGGGACGATCAGAAACTCCGTGCTGTACGACTCGCGCGAATTCATCAAGACGAAACCGTATTTCAACAAGCACATCGTGGATTTCGCCGAGACCGAAAGGCTCGTTCTCCAGAAATTCGCCGAACTGCCTCACATAGCCATAGTTCCGGGATTCATCAGTTCAGATACGGCCAACGGAGATGTCACCAACCTCGGACGCGGAGGCTCGGACTATACGGCTTCCGTCCTTGCTTCGGTCCTCAACGCCGACACCCTCGAAATCTGGACCGACGTCGACGGCTTCATGACGGCCGATCCGAAAATCATCAGCAATGCCTATACTATCGAGCACCTCACATTCGTGGAGGCGATGGAACTGTGCAACTTCGGAGCAAAAGTCATCTATCCCCCGACAATATTCCCGGCCTACCACAAGAATATTCCGATAAAGATCAAAAACACCTTCAATCCGGCTTCGCCGGGAACATTCATCACGAGAAATCCGGAAACGAGCGACCACTCCAGAGCCATCAAGGGCATATCGTCCATCAATGACACCTGCCTGATCACGATCCAGGGTCTCGGAATGGTCGGCGTGATAGGTGTCAACTACAGAATATTCAAGACACTGGCAAAATCGGGAATCAGCGTGTTCCTGGTATCGCAGGCCGCTTCCGAAAACACCACCTCGATAGGTGTGCGGAACAGCGACGCCGACCTTGCGGTGAAGGTTCTGTCCGAAGAGTTCGCACAGGAAATACGAATGGGCGAGATAAACAGGATCAAGCAGGAAAGGAACCTTGCCACCGTGGCAATCGTGGGAGAAAACATGAAACATACCCCGGGCATTGCCGGAAAACTATTCGGTACCCTCGGCAGAAACGGTATAAACGTGATTGCCTGCGCCCAGGGAGCATCCGAGACGAACATATCATTCGTCGTTTCCATCGACAGCCTGAAAAAGGCCATGAATGTCATCCACGACTCATTCTTCCTTTCCGACTATCAGGTCCTCAATCTTTTCCTCGCGGGGAACGGACTTGTAGGAAGCAACCTGATCGGCCAGATCAGGATGCAGCAGGAAAAACTCAAAAAGGAAAAATCCCTTCAGATCAAAGTAATCGGCATCACCAATTCGCGCCATTACATAATCGACAGGGACGGTATCGATCTCGACACTTACGAAGAACGCCTGAAAGGCTCGGAAGTGATGACTTCCCCTGAAATTTTCCGGGATGAAATACTTTCGATGAACATGTTTAATTCCGTATTCGTCGACTGTACCGCAAGCGCAGAGATTGCCGGCCTGTACAAAAGCCTGCTCGAACACAATATCTCCGTCGTGGCAGCCAACAAGATCGCGGCTTCTTCGGAATATGAAAAATACAGGGAGCTGAAGGATACCGCCATGAAAAGAGGCGTCAAGTATCTGTTCGAGACAAATGTCGGCGCCGGGCTTCCGATTATAAACACGATCAGCGATCTCATAAACAGCGGGGACAAGATCCTGAAGATCGAGGCGGTCGTGTCAGGAACCCTCAACTTCATCTTCAATGAAATGAACGAAAACGTGCCGTTCAGCAAGGCGGTCAGAATGGCCAAGGATGCGGGATACGCCGAGCCCGACCCGAGGATTGACCTGAGCGGGACAGACGTGATACGGAAACTCGTAATCCTGTCAAGGGAAGCCGGATACCGTGTAGAGCAGGAAGATGTGAAGAAAAATCTCTTCATACCCGAAAAATACTTCAAGGGCAGTCTGGAGGAATTCTGGGCTACGATTCCTGAAATGGATGAAGATTTCGAGAAAAAACGGAAAGTCCTTGCGGCGGAAGGCAAATGCTGGAGATTCATCGCTACGATGGAAAACGGAGCCACGGAAGTGGGCCTGAAGGAAGTCGACAGGGAGAGCCCTTTCTACCGGCTTGCAGGAAGCAACAATGTCATCCTTATCACGACAGAAAGATACAAGGAATATCCGATGCAGATCAAGGGTTACGGCGCCGGAGCGAGCGTAACGGCTGCAGGAGTCTTTGCAGACATAATCAGTATCGCAAACATCCGCTGACATGAAGTACATCATAATATTGGGTGACGGAATGGCCGATGAGCCAATTCCGGAACTGGGAGGAAAGACCCCCCTTCAGGCAGCGCCGAAGCCGGAAATCGACTGGCTGGCATCCCACGGACGCAACGGACTTCTCGACACTGTTCCGGCAGGCTTTGCTCCGGGCAGCGAAATAGCCAACCTTGCGATTCTCGGATATGACCTTCCAAAGGTTTTCGAAGGAAGAGGCTCTCTTGAAGCCGCAAGCATGGGAGTGCATATCGACGACGGAGAGATGGCCATGCGCTGCAACCTCATTACCATCGAAGACGGCAGAATCAAGAACCATTCCGGAGGACAGATAAGTTCCGAGGAAGCTGCCGTACTGATCGGCTTCCTGCAGAAGAAACTCGGCGGAAACGGCATCAATTTCTTCCCGGGAGTATCGTACAGGCACCTGCTCAAAATGAAAGGCGGGAACAAGCATGTCATCACCACTCCGCCCCACGACGTAATCGGCGACGACTTCAGGAAACATCTGGTCAGGCCGGAAAACGAAGAAGGAAAGGAAACCGCGGAAAGGCTGAACGCACTTATCATAAAATCCATGGAACTGCTGGACGGCCATCCTGTCAATGTCGCCCGTGCCGCAGCCGGCAAGGATGTCGCCAACAGCATCTGGCTCTGGTCTCCTGGCTACAGGCCTAAGATGCAGACCCTTGCAGAACAGTTCCCTCAGATAAAGACGGGCTCAGTCATCTCGGCAGTGGATCTTATAAAGGGTATCGGAGTGTACGCGGGACTCGATCCGATCGAAGTCGAAGGGGCCACGGGCCTGTATGACACGAACTACGAAGGCAAGGCCCGGGCGGCAATCGAAGCCCTGAAAAAACAGGATTTCGTGTTCCTTCACCTCGAAGCCAGCGATGAAGCCGGCCATGACGGAGATCCGGACCTGAAGGTCACTACTATCCGCTATCTGAACGACAGGATAGTACGTCCTGTACTCGAAGCCGTACGGGCCATGGACGAGGATGTGTCGATAGCCGTTCTGCCAGACCATCCGACCCCGTGCGCGATCAGGACGCACACGGCAAAACCTGTCCCTTTCACGATTTACAGGACAAACGGAACAGGCGACGGCGTCATGCAATTCGATGAATTCTCCGCAAAGGCCGGCAGCTACGGGCTGATATCGGGAAGACAGTTCATCGAACTGTTCCTTGCCGGCGAATAACTGAAACAAAACGGACTTACAATGAAATACTACAGCACCAATCGCAAGGCCTCTCCGGTTTCGCTTGAAGAAGCTGTGAACAGGGGGCTCGCTCCGGACAAGGGACTTTACATGCCGGAGCACATAAACAGGCTTCCGGACGAATTTTTCCGGAACATTGCCGATATGGATTTCCACAGCATCGCGTGCACCGTTGCCAATGCCTTTTTCGGCGATGACATACCGGCATGCGACCTTGATAAAATAGTCTGCGACACTTTGAGTTTCGACACCCCGGTCGTCAATGTCAACGACAATCTCTTTTCTCTCGAACTTTTCCACGGCCCTACCCTTGCGTTCAAGGACGTAGGCGGCCGCTTTATGGCAAGGATGCTTTCCTATTTCATAAAAAAGGAAGGCCGGAAGGACAAGGTGACAGTGATTGTAGCGACTTCAGGTGATACCGGCAGCGCCGTAGCCAACGGTTTCCTCGGAGTTGAGGGAATCGACGTCATCGTCCTTTATCCGGAAGGGAAAGTCAGCGAAATCCAGGAAAAACAGTTCACCACACTCGGACGGAACATCACCGCACTCGAAGTCGCCGGCACCTTCGACGACTGCCAGCGTCTTGTCAAGTCTGCGTTCATGGATGCCGACCTCAACAGGATAATGACCCTGACATCGGCCAATTCCATCAATGTGGCCCGCTTCCTGCCACAGTCATTCTATTATTTCAACGCATTTGCGCAGCTGAAAAGAGCAGGAACTGCCAATGATGTCGTATTCTGCGTACCGAGCGGAAATTTCGGCAACTTAACGGCCGGCCTCATTGCAGCCCGCATGGGCCTGCCTGTCAAAAGATTCATTGCGGCAAACAACCGCAACGATGTCTTCCTTGAATATCTCCAGACCGGAGTATATACTCCGAGAGCATCTGTCCAGACTCTTGCCAACGCGATGGATGTCGGGGATCCGAGCAATTTCGCCAGAATAATGGACCTGTACGGCCACTCGGCCGATGCTGTCAGAAAAGACATCTGCGGATGCAGATATACCGACGAAGAGATCAGGCGGACGATAGCCGATGTCTACCGCAAACATGGATATATCCTCGATCCTCACGGAGCCTGCGGATACCAGGGACTTGCCGACAATATAAGACCGGACGAGACCGGAGTATTCCTCGAAACGGCACATCCGGCAAAATTCAGGGATACCGTCGAAGGCATCCTCAATACAAAAATCGAAATACCTCAAAGGCTCCTCGACTTCATGGCCGGAGAGAAAAAATCCATAAGGATACCGACCGGTTTCGACGAGTTCAAAAAATATCTCGAATCGATAGCATGAAACATATCGGGAAAATCTGCATCATAGGTGCCGGAAACATGGGCGGATCGATTGCCGGAGGGATAATTTCCTGTCCGGGCTTCGAGCCGGGCAATCTGACGGTAACGGCAAAGACACAGGCCACACTGGAAAGAATCAGTACGGCATACCCCGGAATAAGGGTCATGCAGGACAATGCAGCGGCTGTCTCCGGGGCCGATCTCGTCATTGTCGCCGTAAAGCCCTGGCAGACGGCAGATGTCGCGGCTGAAATCAGACCGGCCATCGACTGCCGGAAATGCGTCATAGCTTCTGTTGTGGCAGGCATAAGCTTCGTCGAACTTGCCGGAATGTTCCGCAAGGAATCCGGAGATGTCCCGGGATTGCTGAGAATTATACCGAATACGGCCATAGCCCTGGGCAGGAGCACGACATTCATCGCATCCTGCCGTATTCCGGAAAACATACTCGAAGATATCTCGGAACTGTTCGGGCGCATGGGAAAAGTCGTGGAAGTCCCGGAGGAAATGATGGCCGCTGGCACGGCGCTCGCTTCATGCGGCATAGCCTACGCCCTTAAATATCTCGACGCGGCCATGAAAGGAGGGGCAGAACTCGGATTCGGGACTCTCCAGGCAAGGGAAATCGTCATCAGCACCATGGAAGGAGCGCTTGCCCTTCTGAAAGCCAACGGAACGATGCCGCAGCAGGAAATAGACAAGGTGACGACTCCGGGAGGACTGACCTTCAAGGGACTGACGGCAATGGAGGAACACGGATTTTCCGAAGCGGTCCTGCAGGGTCTGGCAAAAAGCATGTAAAGCGGAGACATTATGGAAACCAGATTCAAACGTGTTGTTGTGAAAGCAGGCAGCAATGTCCTGACCTGCGACGACGGGACGCCGGACACTTCGACAATGGAAAGCATAGTCGGGCAGATAGCACGCCTGCGCGAATGCGGAACAGAAGTGATACTCGTTTCGTCCGGTGCCGTAGTTTCCGGGAAAAACATCCTGAAAAGCAGCAGGAAACTGGATGCCGTATCCGCAAGGCAGCTTTTCTCAGCTGTCGGACAGGCGCGGCTGATCAACAGCTATTACGAGCTTTTCAGCCGTCACGGAATAATGTGCGGGCAGGTCCTTACCACCAAGGAAAGCCTTTCCACAAGAGACCACTACCTCAACCAGATGAACTGCATGACCGTCATGCTTGAAAACGGCGTCATCCCGATAGTCAATGAAAACGACACCATTTCAGTCACGGAACTCATGTTTACCGACAACGACGAACTTTCAGGAATGGTCGCTACGATGATGGACGCGGAGTGCCTCGTCATTCTGAGCAACGTGAACGGCATATACAACGGGAATCCGGACCTCCCTGAAACGCATGTCATCAGGGAAATACATCCGGGCGAGGATATCTCGGGATTCATCCGCTCGGGAAAATCCGGATTCGGCCGGGGCGGCATGATTACGAAATACAGGATAGCGTCGAAAGTAGCCGACGAAGGCATAGAGGTAATCATCGCCAACGGGAAAAGGCCGGGAATATTGCAGGATCTCGTGCTGGGAACCGGATCCGAAACCGAATGCACGCGCTTTCTGCCTTCCGACAAGCCTATTTCACATGTCAAGAAATGGATTGCGCATTCGGAAGGGTTCGCCAAAGGCACAATCCATGTGAATCAAGGCGCGTTCGAAGCCCTTACCGGAGAAAAGGCGTCGAGTCTTCTTCCCGTCGGCGTGACTGCCGTGGAAGGAGAATTCGAGAAAGGGGACATAGTCCGGATAATATCGCCGGACGGACTTCCTGCAGGAGTCGGGAAAGTGTCCCTGGGCAGTCAGAAAGCAAGGGAAATCATGGGACAGAAAGGGAAGAAACCTCTGATACACTACGATTATTTATATATTGAGACCAATGATTGACAATTCGATGAATACGGCAGCCGCTGTCGACTACAAGACGCTTTTCACAGCGGCAAGAAAAGCATCCGTTGACCTGGCCATGACAGATGACGGTAAAATCAGCCGTCTGCTGCTTGTCCTCGCAGACGAAATTACTGCAAATAAAGACCGCCTGCTCGAAGCCAACGGGAAAGACCTGGAACTGATGTCTCCGGACAATCCGATGTACGACAGGCTGAAATTGGACGAACAGCGTCTTTCCGGCATAGCATCGGACATGCGCAATGTAGCTTCACTGCAATCACCGGTCGGCAGGATACTCGGTGAAACCGTGCGGCCCAACGGAATGAAAATACGGAAAGTCAGCGTCCCGTTCGGGGTAATCGGCATAATATACGAAGCCCGGCCCAACGTAAGTTTCGACGTATTTTCCCTGTGTATCAAGTCCGGCAACGCATGTATTCTCAAGGGAGGGAGCGATGCCTGGAATTCAAACAAGGCAATAACGGACCTGATCCGGGCCGTATTGAAAAAAGAAGGCCTGAATGAAAACACCGTCACCCTCATGCCGGCAGGACACGAAGCATCCGCAGTTCTGCTCGAAGCCGCAGGGGATATCGATCTGGTCATTCCACGCGGCAGCAAAAGACTGATAGATTTTGTCCGCAAAACGTCCAGAGTACCGGTTATAGAAACAGGAGCCGGAGTCTGCCATACATATTTCGACAAGGACGGAGATATTGAAAAGGGAGCAGCCATCATCACGAATGCCAAGACCCGCAGGGTCAGCGTATGCAATGCCCTCGACTGCCTTATCATACACAAGGACAGGCTCTTCGACCTGCCGGGACTGTGCAGCGGCGTAAAAGACTCGGATGTGGAAATCCTTGCCGACGAAGCGGCATACGCCGCCCTCGACGGGAATTATCCTGAAAAACTGTTGAAACATGCAGATGCCGGCAGTTTCGGCACGGAATTCCTGTCATACCGTATGGCTGTCAGGACCGTGGACAGCCTTGAAGAAGCTCTTGAACATATTGCGGCATATTCGTCCAGACACAGCGAATCCATAATTTCAGAAAACCAGGAAACCATCGAAGTATTCCTGAAAAAAGTCGATGCCGCGTGCGTATATGCAAACGTTTCGACGGCATTCACCGACGGGGCGCAATTCGGATTCGGCGCGGAAATCGGGATAAGCACCCAGAAACTCCATGCCCGCGGACCGATGGCTCTTCCGGAACTTAACACGTACAAATACATAATTACCGGGAACGGACAGATCCGCCCCCGGTAATCGTCTGAGAATCCGACGGAGCCTTCCGTTCCATTCGGAAAGCCCGTCGGAAGACATTGGTCTATTCGTCCTTTTCCTGCTCCATGTATGCCTTGAGCAGTTTTTCCTGAACATCGCCCGGAACAGGCTGGTAATCGGCGAAGGTCATGGTAAAAGTGGCGCTTCCCGATGTCAGGGAACTCAAGGTAGTGGAATACTTGTACAGTTCTGCAAGCGGAACGCGCGCCTTGATGATATCGAAGCCCTTGTCATTGCCCATTCCTTCGATAATCGCACGACGGTTCTGCAGATCAGACATACATGAACCCATATACGCGCTCGGGGTCATCACCTCGACATTGTATATCGGCTCCATAATCTTCGGGCCTGCGTTGCGGAAGGCTTCCTTGAATGCATTGCGCGCTGCAAGCACGAACGAGATTTCGTTGGAATCCACCGGGTGCATCTTTCCGTCGTAGACATACACCCTGATATCGCGGGCAAGAGAACCGGTAAGAGGGCCTTCGCTCATCTTGTCCATGATACCCTTCAATATGGCAGGCATGAACCTCGCGTCGATGGCACCTCCGACTATACAGTTGTAGAATTCGAGTTTGCCGCCCCAGTCGAGGTCGAACGATTCCTTGCCCTTGATATTCAGGACAAGTTCCTTTCCGTCGATCTTGAACTTGTTTGTAGCTTCGACACCTTCGACGATAGGGCAGATCAGCAGATGCACTTCACCGAACTGGCCGGCACCTCCGGACTGTTTCTTGTGTCTGTAACTTGCCGCGGCCACCTTGGTGATGGTCTCCCTGTATGAAATCTTCGGAGCGAACAGATCTATCTCTATCTTGTTCTCGTTCCTGAGTCTCCATTTCACTATGTTGATATGCTGCTCTCCCTGGCCCTTGAGAATCGTCTGCTTGAGCTCCTTGGAATATTCCACTATTACGGTAGGGTCCTCCGCAGATATCTTGTTCAAGGCGTCGCTGAGTTTCTCTTCGTCCTTCTGCTCCTGGGCCTTTACGGCAGTACGGAACTTCGACGGAGGGAAGTTGATATGTTCGTAAGCGATATCGGTACCCGGCTGGGAAAGTGTCGTATTGGTCTTTGCCGCCCTCAGCTTTACCGTACATCCGATATCTCCGGCAAACATGTCGGTAACCTTTTCCTTCTTCTTGCCGGCCACTGCATATATAGTCGTGATCCTTTCCTTGTCTCCAGTTTCCGGATTCTCGAGATCCTGTCCTTCCGTCAACTCTCCGGACATGACCTTGAAATATGCGACTTCACCGAGATGCGGCTCGATGGCTGTCTTATATATGAACAGAGAGGTCGGGGCATCCTGCTTGCACTCGATTTCGCCGCCAGACTTCGTTGCGGCCTTTCTTTCCGACGGAGCTGCAGCCACCTTTATCGTAAATTCCATAAGACGCTTCACTCCGATATCCTTCTTTGCCGAAAGGCAGAACACCGGCAGCACTTCACCTGCCCTGATTCCGATTCCTATGCCTTTTCTGATTTCATCCTCCGTGAGGACCCCGGCCTCGAAGAATTTTTCCATCAGAGTGTCATCGTACTCGGCAGCCCTTTCTATCAGAGCCGCTCTGAGTTCCTCTGCTTCGGCCTTGTACTGCTCGGGTATTTCCAGATCCTCTCTTGTGCCGTTGTCATCCTTGAAATGATAGTATTTCATCTTCAGCACGTCTATGAAACCGTCGAATGACGGCCCCGGATTGACAGGGTACTGTATAAGGACAGGTTTCTTTCCGAATGCTTCCTTCATGGAGTCGAGGGTCGTCTCCCATGAAGCCTTTTCTCCGTCCAGCTGGTTCACGGCCACTATCATCGGAATCCCGTACTGTTCCGCATACCTTGCGAAAATCTCGGTACCGACCTCCACTCCCTGCTGGGCATTTATGACGAGTATCGCCGTCTCGCACACCTTGAACGCGGATACAGCACCTCCGACAAAATCGTCGGCTCCCGGAGCATCGATAATATTGAACTTGTTGTCCATGAACTCCGCATACAGAGGGGTGGCAAAAACCGATCTCTGGTTGATCTGCTCTATTTCCGCATTGTCGGAAACGGTATTCTTAGCCTCCACTGTACCTCTTCGGTCGATGACCTTACCTTCGTAAAGCATGGCTTCAGATAATGTGGTTTTACCTGATCTCGTGCTTCCGATCAGTACCACATTACGGATGTCTTTAGTTGAATAAAATTTCATTTCTGCTGTTATTAATTTGTGTAACTTTTACATTATATCCCGCTCCGTTATCAGGGCGCATCCTTGCAAATTTAATAAAATATAACGGCAAAAACAACAGCAAATCATGCAGGAAACCGGATCTGGCCGAAAATCAGCCTAACCGCCTGTCTGTCTGTAAATCCGGAGTATCTCGTCTCCGGAAAGGCCTACCTGTTCGAAAACATAGCGGCCGAAAGAGGCCGGATCGACGCCGAGGACACGGCACAAAGAATCGAATGTCCATGAACTGTCCTCATAAATCTTCCCTTCTTCCAGAAACCGGCCGAAAATCTCGAAAATCCAGTCATAATTTTTCATATCCAATCTGAATTAAATGAACATCACTGAATGCAAAGCTGATTTTTTCCGCATCAAAAAGCAAGATATGCTTGTCATTTTATATGTTTCAGGGTATATTTTTTTCTCTTTTTAGATGGTTTTTCTGATTTTGACAAGTTTTTGTTGCCATTGACAATAATTTCTTACCTGCAGACGCCGTAAAATTCCCATATTTTTGTCGGGAATATCTATGTTTTGCGATGGATAACGATTCGGTAAAATACAACATAAGAAATTTCCGCAAAAGCCACAGACTCACTCAGTCCGAGATGGCTGAAAGGCTCGGAATTTCGCGTACGGCATACCGGAACATAGAGACAGGCGAAACAAAACTCATAAATGACACAGTCGGCAAGATCGCCGGCATTCTGGAAATAGACACGGCCGAACTGGTCCTCGGCTATCCGCCGCAGAAGACTGCCGGGAGAAACCAGGAAAAGGAAATAGAACGCATGTCCCTGGAAATCGCACGGCTGGAAAATGAAATTGCAAATCTCAGAAAACATCTCGAAACACAGGAGGAACTCATCAGGACCAAGGACGAAATAATCGGCATGCTGAAGAAACACAGATAAGCGCCGCCGATTTTTTCTAAATTTGCCGGTACTATGAAAAATCCGTCCGAACTCATATCAAGACTGGAAGCCGGCAGACTCGAGGCAGGCTGCGACGAAGCCGGCAGAGGCCCTCTCGCCGGCCCGGTTTATGCCGCTGCGGTCATCATGCCCGAAGATTTCCGTCATCCGCTCCTCGACGATTCGAAAAAAATGACGGAAAAGGCCCGGGACCTTCTTCGTCCCATAATAGAAAAAGAAGCGATCGCATTCTCCGTCCGGGCCGTAAGCGCAAGTGAAATAGATGAAATAAACATCCTCAACGCCTCGATAGCCGGAATGCAGGAAGCTGTCATGGACCTTGCGGTAAAGCCCGAGTTCCTCCTCATAGACGGAAACAGGTTCCGTCCGTTCTCGTTCATCGCCGCCCTGCCGGGAAGCGTGACTTCGCACCGGGACAAGTCCGTCATAGCATGCTACGACACCATCCCGTACAGCTGCATGGTAAAAGGCGACGGAAAGTTCATATCCATCGCTGCAGCATCCGTCCTCGCCAAAACATACAGGGATGAATTCATGAGAACGATATCCGCAGAGTATCCGGAATACGGATGGGACAGGAATATGGGCTACCCGACGAAACAGCACATCGAAGCCATAAGAAAATACGGGCTCACCCCATATCACAGAACTTCGTTCCATCTGAAAGAGTTTGACCCTGTCCTTTTCTGAAAATGAGAAGATTTTTATAATTTTGCAGATTCGTGAACAACAACTGTTGCAAGATGAAAAGACTAATGTGTATTCTTGCAGCCATTACTGTCTTTCTGCCCGGGGCAAAAGCCGATGAAGGCATGTGGCTGCTTCCTTTACTGGAAAAAATGAACGAGGGACAAATGCAGGCTCTCGGATGCAGACTTTCTGCGAAACAGATTTACGATATCAACAATTCCTCGCTCAAGGATGCCATAGTGCAGTTCGGCGGAGGCTGTACCGGAGAAATAGTCTCCGATGAGGGGCTGCTGCTTACGAACCACCACTGCGGCTATGCAAGCATACAGAAACTCAGTTCGGTAGAACACGACTATCTGGCCGACGGTTACTGGGCCATGAACAGAAGCGAGGAACTGCCGGTAGAAGGTCTTTCCGTAACATTCATGGAAAGCATGGAAGATGTTACGGACAAGATAAGAAAAGCCGAAAAGAAGGCAAGATCCGAATACAGGGACAGCGCAGACATCGAGGAGAGGGTCTCGGATGCGATAGGAAAAACGATTGCCGGCCTCACGGAAAAGGCGGTAAGGGACAATCCGCACTGTTCTGTCACCGTAACTCCGTTTTATGACAACAATGTCTGGTATCTCATAGTCTACAGAGAATTCAAGGACATCCGCTTCGTGGGAGCTCCGCCTTCCTCGATAGGGAAATTCGGTGCGGATACCGACAACTGGATGTGGCCGCGCCATACCGGAGACTTCTCGATCTTCCGCGTTTATGCGGACAAGGACAACAATCCGGCTCCGTATTCTCCCGACAATGTGCCTTATTCCCCTAAAAAGCATCTGAAAATATCTCTCGGAGGCATAGAAGAAGGCGATTATACCATGATCATGGGATTCCCGGGAAGGACCACAAGATTCCAGACATCGCCGGAACTGGAGCTCCAGCTGAAAATCAATGACATCAGAATAGCTGCGAGGACAATCAGGCAGAACATCCTGATGGAAGACATGCTGGCGGACCCACAGGTACGCATCCAGTATTCCAGCAAATATGCCTCCTCATCCAACGGATGGAAAAAATGGAAAGGGATGAAGCTGGCGTTCGACAAACTCGACATTATAGGCCGCGCCGAGAATGAAGAAGAAGCCTTCGCAGAATGGGTATCTGAAAAAAGCTCGAGGACAGCGCATTACGGACATGCGCTCGAAACCATTGCAAAGGGGGTGGAAGAAGGGATGCAGCCGAATATCCAGTATGCCCTGGCCCAGGAATCCATCTACAGGATAGAACTCCAGCAGATGGCTTCCCAGATGAACAGCACATTCAGCAGAGTCCTTCACGAATCGGCCGAAAGGGATACGGCAGCCGCACTTGAGGAAGCATACGGAAAAATGCTGGCAGTCTACAAGGATTATTCGGCAGACACCGACCGCAAGGTAGCTCTTGCCATGCTCGACTTCTACAGGAAAAACGCCACTGAAGACCTGTGGCTGACGAACCTGTCGGACAATTTCCCTGAAATGGATCTGGAAGCATACGTGGACAGCCTTTTCGATTCGAGCATCTTCACGTCTCCGGAAAAGCTGCATGCAGCCATAAAGGAACACGGGCTCGATGCCGTAACCGAAGATCCGGCCAACAAACTCGCACTCCAGGTCAGCAAAATCATAATAACTTCATATCCGGGACTGTTCGCCAGCGACAAGACTCTGTCGGAAGGCAGGAAAGCATACACCGCCGGACTTCTGGAATGGAGGAAAGACGAACCGTCCTACCCTGACGCCAATTTCACGATGCGTCTTACGTACGGCACGGTACAGGGATACTCTCCGAAAGACGCCGTCTGGTACAGACATTATACGACACTGGACGGGGTCATGGAAAAGGAAGATCCGGACAACTGGGAATTTGTCGTGCCTGAAAAGCTGAAGGAGCTTTATGCCGCCGGCGATTTCGGCAATTATGCCATGCCGGACGGAAAGATGCCGGTAGCGTTCCTTTCGAACAATGACATCACGGGAGGAAACTCAGGCAGCCCTGTCCTGAATGCAGACGGGAACCTGATCGGTCTCGCGTTCGACGGAAACTGGGAATCGATGAGCAGCGACGTGATGTTCGAACCCGAACTCCAGAGATGCATAAATGTGGATATCCGATATGTCCTTTTCATCATAGACAAGTTCGGCGGAGCAGGATGGCTTCTCGACGAGATGGATATAATTCTTTAAGTATGAAGCAGAACGAAATAATGAAAATACTCTACGATGTCCAGCATCCTGCAAAAGGCGACAGGAACATCGTGGAACTCGGAATGGTGGACAGCATCGAAACCGAAGGAAACAGGGTCACGGTCACCCTGGCATTCTCCAGGCATCGCGATCCCCTCGCCGAATATCTCATAGGCAGCACTAAGGCTGCAATAATAAGACATGCCCCGGGCACTGAAGTCGAAGTCAGGACAGTCATCAGGGATGAAGGAGCGAAAAAACAGACAGGACTCAACCTCGGCACTGAAGAACTTGACAATGTAAAGTATATCATCGGAGTCGCCTCCGGAAAGGGAGGGGTCGGCAAGTCTACCGTTGCGGTGAACCTTGCGGTAGCCCTTGCACGGCTCGGATACAGGACAGGGCTGGCCGATGCGGACGTCTACGGGCCGTCGGTGCCGAAAATGACAGGTACCGAAGAAGAAATGCCTGAAGCCTATAAGGAAGGTGACAAGGAGGTCATAATGCCTCTGGAAAAATACGGTGTAAAATGGATGTCCATCGGTTATTTCGCAAGGCCGGAACAGGCATTGATCTGGAGAGGCCCGATGGCTTGCAACGCATTGAAGCAAATGATTCTGCAGGTACGGTGGGGAGAACTGGATTTCCTCCTTATAGACATGCCTCCCGGAACCGGCGACATCCACATCAGCCTTGTCCACGACATACCTCTCACGGGTGCCGTCATAGTAAGCACGCCTCAGGCCGTTGCCCTTGCGGATGTGGAAAAGGGAGTAAACATGTTCCGCAATGAAAGCATCCGCAAACCGATTTTCGGACTTGTAGAAAACATGGCATGGTTCACTCCTGCTGAACTCCCGGAAAACCGGTATTATATCTTCGGAAAAGACGGAGGTGCAAAAATGGCGGAAAAATACGGCATACCTCTCCTCGGACAGATTCCGCTGGTACAGGGAATCCGCGAATCAGGAGATGACGGAGATCCTGCGGCATTGTCTTCAGGGCCGGAAGGAGAAGCCTTCATCCTGCTTGCCGACAAACTGGCAAAAGCAGTGGTGACGGATCAGAAACCGGACAAAGACTGAAACCTCGGCTGACAAGGGAGGGAATACCGACGATTTTTCAGAACCGCATGCAAGGTTTTCCGAAATCCGGATTTATATAGTAGATTTTTAAACAATGGATTTTATGAAATTTTCAAGAAAACCTTACATTTTAGCGATAACGGCAATCCTCGCATTGCCTTCCCTTCAGTCATGCCTCAGCAATGACAATGCGAATCTCGACTATTCCGACCTGGAACCGTCGGCGATAGTCACGGTAAAACCAGTCGTTTCCGAAGAAGGAGACTACTTTTATTTCCAGCTCAACGACAGGGAAAAACTGTGGCCTGTCGACAATTCCGTACTGCCATACGATGGCAAGGAAGTAAGGGCGTTCGTCAAATATGACGAAACCGACATGCCTTCCGACGTCGATCCCGATATCTATGCAAAAGCCGTGAAGGTCCAGTGGATGGACAGCATTCTGACGAAAAAGACGGTCGCATGCCAGCCTGACGATGACAAATACGAGATAAGCGGCAAATACGGCAGCGATCCGGTAGAGATATTCAACGACTGGATGACAAATGTCGAGGACGGTTATCTTACCCTTCATTTCTTCACCAAGGTGGGAAACAGCGGCATCAGTCATGAGCTGAACCTACTTACGGGAAGGAATGCGGACGATCCTTATGAAGTGTTTTTCGCACACAACGCACATGGAGACGGGGCATTCCTGAACGGACAGGGAATCGTGGCGTTCAGACTCGAAGACCTCCCGGATACGGAAGGGGAAACCGTCACCCTCACTCTTAAATACAACTCATTCGACGGAGTAAAATCCGTAAAATTCGATTACCGCACACGCGAAGACTGATAAATGTCCGCTAACTCGGAACAGAAACTGTTGACAGGACTCAGGAACAGGGACCGCACGGCAATGAAAGAACTGTACGGTCTCTATTCCGGTTATTTGAACGGTATCTGTTCCCGATACATTGCGGACAGGGATGCGGCAAAGGATGTCCTGCAGGACAGTTTCGTAAACATATTTTCATCCATAGACAATTTCCGGTTCAGAGGCGAAGGCTCGCTGAAAGCCTGGATGAGGAAAATAGTGGTGAACCAGGCACTGAAATATCTGCGGAAATCCTCGAAAAACGATCTTTTCATGGATACCGGCAGTTTGCCGGACATTCCCGAAGAGACTCCGGACGAAGACATGGACATGAGCGATATTCCGGCTTCTGCAATACAGGAAATGATACGCAGGCTGCCTGACGGATACAGGACCATCTTCAATCTCTATGTCTTCGAGGATAAAAGTCACAAGGAAATCGCGTCGATGCTCGGAATAAAGGAAAATTCATCAGCTTCCCAGCTGCACAGAGCAAAGGCCATGCTGGCCAGGTGGATCAAAGAATACAGACGGTGATATGGAAGAACAGTGGAAACAAGAGTTGAAAAATAAAATGGAAGACTATTCGGAGCCGGCTCCGGAAAGCCTGTTCGACAATATTATGGAAGTCTGCGGGAGCGAAGTTTCAGAAGCGGGACGGCGCAAAGGCCGGACCGTCGTACTGTTTGCCGCAAGTGTAGCTGCAGCGGCGGCAGCGGCAATAGGCGTGCTTGTCCTGAGAGAGCCGTCAGCTGCCGGGCCGGGAATACCGGACGAAGTTCTGATTACCGAAACAATGCCGTCGGAAAGGCACGACAGCCCGGCAGAGAACGATGGCCGGCAGACACATAATGACCCGATATTTACGGAAATACCGGATCCTGCACCTGCAGCCGGAGTAAGGGAAACAACCGAAGCCGCTTCTGCCGGTTTGCAAAACAGCGGTTCCGCGGACCTGAAACAGGACGAGACAGCCGGCACCGGCGACAGGCCGGGAACAGGCATACAGGAAAAATCCACTGAAAAGACAGAAAGCGGCGATAAAGAAATCGACATCATGGAGCATCAGTATGACTGGCAGGACATACTCATAGCCGATGCTGTAGAAACAGGGACAAAACGCAAACCGTCATTCAGCATACATGCCTCCGGCTTCACTGGAGGGACGACGAGCTACTCGGGATACAGCAATGCTGTCAATACACGGGCCTCAGCCAGCCAGATGAAATACGGGGAAAACTCTCTGGCAGGGATAATGATGTTCAACCTCACCGAAGAAGTCAACACTGAAACCAGTCATTTCCTCCCTCTCCGGGCAGGCATCTCGATATCATGGGAATTCGCCCCGCGCTGGAGCATTGAAAGCGGGCTGTCATATTCATGGCTGCTGTCGGAATCGCGCACGGGCAGCGATTCGTATTACATAGACTCCCGGCAGACTCTGCATTATCTCGGCATTCCCCTCAATATTGGATACAGCATCTGGGACAACAGATGGCTGCGCATCTACGCCTCGGCTGGCGGAATGGTAGAAAAATGTATCGCGGGAAGTGTCCGTTCCGACTATTTCTACGGCAATGACAGGAGAAACACGGAAAGGGAGGACGTGACAGTCCGGCCGCTTCAATGGTCGGCAGCCGCATCGGCCGGATTCCAGTTCAGGCTGTCTCCGCTCGTCGGGATCTACCTCGAGCCTGGACTGATATACCATTTCGACAACGGATCGGATATCGAAACAGTATATTCCGACCGTCCGTTTAATTTCAACCTCAATCTCGGGCTGAGATTTTCATTGTAGATAATTTGCGGTTATATCCGATTATTCGTATTTTCGGCGACACGAAATATGAATCAAATTTTATAACCACAGATTATGAAAAAATCGCATTTGGCATTTTTTGCCGCACTGATGATTCCTGCGGGACTGTCAGCGGCACCGAAACACTATCAGCTTTCGTCTCCCGACGGGGACATCAGACTGGATGTAAATGTCGGAGAAAAAATCACTTACACACTGTCGCACAAAGACGACACGATGATAGCCGAATCGCCGGTATCCATGTCGCTCGAAGACGGGTCATCCTATGGAAAGAACCCCGGACGCGCGACATGCAGGATAACGGAAACAGACAGGACCATACATGCCGATTTCTATAAAAAGGCCGAAATACGGGACCGTTTCAATGAAATGACTCTCAGGTTCAGGACATTCGACCTTGTTTTCAGAGCATACGACGACGGCGCGGCATACCGCTTCATTTCCAGATCCAGGACTCCGTTCAATGTGGTTTCCGAAGAAGCCTCGTTCAAGTTTCCCGGGGACGCCAGGGCTTTCGTGCCGTATGTAAAGAACTTCGACGAGAAAAATTTTGAAAGACAGTTCTTCAATTCTTTCGAAAACACATACGAATATATCAGCCTGTCCGAATGGAACAGGCACAGACTCGCATTCCTTCCGCTTGTCGTGGAAGCTGCGGCAGGCAAAAAGATATGTATCACGGAAGCCGACCTTCTGAATTATCCCGGCATGTACCTGTACAATCCTGACGGAGGCACAGGACTTCACGGCGTCTTTGCAGGAGTGCCGGACAAGATCGAGCAGGGAGGGCACAACATGCTCCAGGGGCTGGTCAAAAGCACGAAACCATACATTGCCGAATGCAACCCTGGAGAGATATTCCCGTGGAGGGTGATAATAGTAGCCGAAGAAGACAGGGAACTCGCCGACAACGACATGGTGTACCGCCTTGCATCCCCTCAAAATGAAGACATGGATTTCAGCTGGGTAAAACCGGGAAAAGTAGCCTGGGAATGGTGGAACGACTGGAACCTCTACGGCGTGGATTTCAAGACTGGCATAAACAACGAAACATACAAATATTACATCGACTTCGCGTCGGACCACGGTATTCCTTATGTAATCCTTGATGAAGGCTGGGCCGTCAACAAAAAGGCTGACCTCATGCAGGTGATTCCGGAAATAGACCTGAAAATGCTTTCAGAGTATGCCGCTTCAAAGAATGTCGGCCTCATACTTTGGGCCGGATACTGGGCTTTCGACAGGGACATGGAAAACGTCTGCCGGTATTTCTCGGAAATGGGAATCAAGGGATTCAAGATAGATTTCATGGACAGGGACGACCAGACGATGGTGCAGTTCCACAGAAGAGCTGCCGAGACTGCTGCCAGATACCATCTCATAGTGGACTTCCACGGCACGTACAAGCCGACAGGACTTCACAGGACATGGCCCAACGTAGTAAATTACGAAGGCGTGCACGGACTCGAACAGATGAAATGGTCGGATCCGTCCGTAGATCAGGTTACATACGACGTGACAATTCCTTTTGTCAGGATGGTGGCAGGTCCGATGGACTATACGCAGGGGGCAATGCGCAACGCCACACGCAGGAACTACCGTCCGGTAGGAAGCGAACCGATGAGCCAGGGGACAAGATGCCGGCAGTTGGCCGAATATGTGGTATTCGAATCGCCTGTCAACATGCTATGCGACTCCCCTTCCAACTACATGCAGGAAAAACAGTGTACGGAATTCATCGCCGAAGTTCCTGAAACGTGGGACGAAACCGTAGCCATGGACGGGAAAATAGCCGAATACATCGTAATGGCCCGCCGAAAAGGGGACGCCTGGTACATCGGCGCCATGACGGACTGGAATGCGAGGGAAATTACTGTCGACCTGTCGTTCCTCGGGGAAGGCGACTATGAAATAGAGGCATTCAGCGACGGAGCCAATGCAGACAAGGCTGCCAGAGACTACAGGCATGACTGCAAGCCGCTTCCTGCCGACAGGAAAATCTCAGTGAAAATGGCTCCGGGAGGCGGATTCGCTGCAAGAATCGTGAAGAAATAACCGGACAGGAGGAACAGACATGAAATTGAAACTACTCGCAGCGCTCCTGCTTGCCGCAGGAGTGTCTGCCAATGCGAAAGTCAGCCTGCCAGGAATAATCAGCGACAATATGGTGCTGCAGCGGAACTCCGAAACCGCCTTGTGGGGAAAGGCCGAAGCCGGGGCGAAAGTTGCGGTAAAGGCCGGATGGCTTGATAAAAGTCTCGAGACATACGCGGACAAGGACGGGAAATGGAAAATAAGGATATCCGTACCGGATGCCGGAGGGCCGTACAGCATCGAATTCAATGACGGGGAAAGTACTGTCATAGAAAACGTCCTTATCGGTGAAGTGTGGCTGTGCTCCGGACAGTCGAACATGGAAATGCCGATGGCCGGATTCCAGACGCAGCCTGTGGAAGGGGCTCTCGAGCGCATCATAAATGCTGCACCGGACACGCCCATACGCATGTGCACGATCCCGAGAGCGACAGCTGACAGCCCTGCCGAGGACTGCGACACAGGATGGAAAGAGAATACCCCTGAAAACGTGGCATGGACAAGCGCCACGGCATACTATTTTGCCAGCAAGCTCCAGGCTGTCCTCGACATCCCGGTGGGAATCATAGTATCTTCGTGGGGCGGCACCCCTATCCGCGCGTGGATAGACGAGGAAACACTGGAAGCATGCCGCGAAGATCTTGCAGTCCAGCCGGAACTGTGGATGAAGTCGACTCTTCTTTTCAACGGAATGATAGCGCCTCTTACTTCATACAACGTCAGGGGAATGATCTGGTACCAGGGAGAAACCGACATTCCATACGGAGATATGTACAGAAAAGTGCAGCCTGCTTTCGTAGACATGATAAGACGTTACTGGGAAAATCCCGACATGCCGTTCTATTATGTCCAGCTGGCGCCACACAACTACAGCGACCCCATGGACACGGGCGCTGCGTTGATCAGGGAAGCGCAGATGCTGAATCTCGGAGACATTCCGAATTCTGGAATGGCCGTAACCATGGATGCAGGGGATCCGGTCTGCATACACCCTTCCAAAAAGGAGACTGCAGGAAACAGGCTCGCGTACCTTGCCCTGTCGAAGACATACGGTATAAAAGGGTTCGAAGCCGAGCCTCCGGTATATGAATCATGGAGCTGCGAAGACGGCAGGATTATAGTCACGTTCAAGGTCGGGAACCAGGGTCTCGCACCTCTCGGCCAGATACTTGAAGGATTCGAAGTGGCAGGAGAAGACAATGTGTTCCATCCGGCCACGGCAAAAATCCTCGGCAGTGACGGTGGCAGGACGATCGAGGTCTTCTGCGACAAGGTAAAGAATCCCGCAGCGGTAAGATACGGGTTCCGCAATTTTGCGGAAGCTACCCTGTTCAACAATTTCGGAATTCCGGCATCTCCGTTCAGAACGGACAGTCCTGACAGCATGAAATAGGTTCTCCCGAACGGTCAGGGACAGTCTTTCAGACTCGGCATCAACCGATGCCGAGTTTTTCTTTCATGGCCCTGAGCAGGTCGAAAGCCTGCAGCGGAGTCATATTGTCGAGATCGGCGGCTTCAAGATCATCCTTCAGGGCAGACAGCACAGGGTCGTCGAGCTGGAAAAACGAAAGCTGCAGGGAACCGTCGCTTTCCACCCGGCCTTCGCGCACATTATGGGGCCTGATTCTGGCCGATGGCATCGCTTCATTCCTGCCACCTTCCTTTTCAAGCGCTTCCAGCGTCCTTTCGGCAGAATTTATGACCTGACGCGGCATGCCCGCCATTCTGGCGACATGGATACCGAAACTGTGGGCGACCCCGCCCTCTTTCAGCTTGCGCAGGAAAATCACCCTCTTGTCGACTTCCTTGACCGCAATATGAAAATTCCTTACCCGCGGATAAATGTTTTCCAGATCGTTGAGTTCATGATAATGCGTGGCGAACAGGGTCTTGGCACCATCTCCGTATTCGTGGATATACTCGACGATGGCGCGGGCTATCGACATCCCGTCATAAGTGGATGTGCCGCGTCCTATTTCATCCAGAAGCACAAGGGAACGCGACGACAGATTGTGCAGGATCATCGACGTTTCGAGCATCTCGACCATGAACGTAGACTCGCCGCGAGAAATATTGTCGGAAGCCCCGACCCTTGTAAAAAGCTTGTCGCAATACCCTATTCTCGCTTCGGAAGCAGGGACAAACGAACCTATCTGCGCCATCAGGACTATGAGAGCTGTCTGCCGCAGAAGAGCCGATTTTCCGGCCATGTTGGGGCCCGTAAGGATTATGATCTGCTGAGTTTTGTTGTCGAGCATGACATCGTTCGGAATGAACTCCTCCCCTGCCGGCATGAGCGTTTCGATCACAGGATGCCTTCCGGCCCTGATATCGATAGTATAGCCGTCGTCTACCTTAGGCCGGCAATAATGACGGGTCACGGCCAGTTCCGCAAAGCCGGAGAGGACATCGAGCCGCGCCAGGATTCTGCTGTTCGACTGCACGGCCGCAATGTTCTGCTGTATCGTACCCACAAGACCGGCATAAAGCCTGGATTCTATTTCATAGATTCTCTGTTCGGCCCCGAGAATTTTCTCTTCATATTCCTTCAATTCCGCGGTAATATATCTTTCGGCGTTCACCAGAGTCTGCTTCCGGATCCAGTCTTCGGGAACCCTGTCCTTGTGCGCATTGCGGACTTCCAGATAATAGCCGAAAACCGAATTGTAATTTATTTTCAATGAAGTAATCCCCGTCCGGTCAATCTCACGCTGCTGGATTCCGACCAGAATATCTTTCCCGTGAAGGGCCAGGTTTCTCAGGGAATCAAGTTCCTCGTCCACTCCGGAAGCGATCACTTCCCCCTTGCCTACGGCTGCCGCAGGATCAGGATTCATCATCCGGTCCAAAGTCCCGAGAAGCTCGGAGCAATTGTCCAGAGCACCTGTCATCGAATCGAGAGCCTTTACTCCCTTGCCTCCGCACAATTCCGCAATCGGGGCCGTCTGTTCCAGACCGCGTTTGAGCTGCATCACTTCCCGGGGAGCTATCTTGCCCGCGGCAGCCCTCGAAATAATCCTTTCCAGGTCTCCGGTATCGCCGAGACGCTGCTGCACCTGTACCAGATCATCCTGATGGTCGGCAAAATACTGTACGACGGAATACCTGTCTTCAAGTTCACCGATGTCCATGACAGGCATGGCGAGCCAGTTCCTGAGCAGCCTCGCCCCCATAGGAGACGAACACTTGTCGATAACCGATATGAGAGGCACTCCTTCTCCTCCGGAGGCCGAATTGAAAATCTCCAGATTGCGGAAAGTGAATCTGTCCATCCAGACAAAGCGGCTTTCATCGATTCTCGAAATCGAGCATATATTCTTCAGCCCGGAATGATGCGTCTGTTCAAGATAAACGAGAAGAGCCCCCGCGGATGAAACCCCGAGAGGAAAGGAATCAATGGCGTAACCTTTAAGAGAATCCACATTGAACTGCCGCTTCAGTTTTTCCACGGCCGCGTCATATACGAAAGCCCACTCGTCGAGAGTGGAAATATAATATTTGTCGGAAACCAGTTCCTGCACCCCTTTTCTGCACGACCTCGGAACCAGCAGCTCCTTCGGCGCAAACGAGGATACGAGGGTCATGATATAGTCTACGGATCCCTCGGCCACCTGGAAACCTCCGGTAGACACATCCAGAAACGCTGCACCGCACCTGTCTTTTTCAAAAGCGAGTCCGCAGAGGTAGTTGTTTTCCTTCTGGTCAAGAAGCTGGTCATTGAAGGCTATTCCGGGCGTCACAAGTTCGGTAACGCCGCGTTTCACTATCTTTTTAGTCAGTTTCGGATCCTCGAGCTGGTCGCATACGGCCACCTTGTAGCCGGCCCTGACCAGTTTCGGAAGATATGTGTCCAGCGAATGGTGCGGGAAACCGGCCAGCGGCACCGACGCCTGAGGACCGTTCGCCCTTTTGGTCAGTACAATGCCGAGAACCTTGCTTGCAATCAGCGCATCATCCGCAAAAGTCTCATAGAAATCTCCCACACGAAAAAGAAGCACAGCTTCCGGATACTGTGCTTTTACCTGAAAATATTGCTTCATCAGCGGGGTCTCCGCTATCTTCTCTCCTGCCATGAATCTAAGTTGTAATTCCGCAAATTTACTGAAAAAATTGCAGGAAAACATTTTATCGTTTATTTTTATGGGTTGAATCAAATCAATACGGTATGAAGAACAGTATTCTTGCTATTTTTCTGATGTTCGCGGCAACGGCATCATACGCACAGGACAGTCTCAGAATATCCAGACAGGAGCCTCAATACGACGATATCCTCGCTGTATTCGAATCCATGGACATAAACATGTACCGATTCGATCTGAGCGGATTGCTGCGACATAAATACGATGCGGTCTTTTATATCGACGAATACAGGGACGGCAAGTATGACGGAAGACTCCACAATATCCACTTCGGCACCAACATCGTTCCCCTCGACATTTATCCCGAAGAAGACCGTGACAAACTCAGGCAGATACACGGACTGGGACCTGATGACAAGGAATTCGACAACATAACGGCGGTCTCTGTTTTCACGAAACCCCTCAATGACTCGACAGCCCTGATTACTATCCGATGCCACGAAAGCGGAACTATGGGAAGTCCCGTCAAACTGTATCCTGCAGGGCCGGACAGCATCTATTCCTATCACTGCCGCCCTTTCATACCGGCACCTGCAGCAGATACGGATACCCTGAAGATTCCTCTGGTGCTTTACGGCTCCGGGTGGTACGATGAAAGGTTCGGCCTGATACGTTTCTGCGGAGAAGCCGAAATCGATCCGGAAATGAAGGCCGACATCCTGGAATACTCGCCGCATTACTATGTGATAGGAGTCGACATGATAAGGAAAGACAGCGACGAAGAACAATGAAGCGCGTCCTTGTCATATCGTACTATTGGCCTCCTTCTGGGGGATCCGGAGTCCAGCGGTGGGTGAAATTTGCCAAATACCTTCCGGCCGAAGACTGGCAGCCGGTCATATATACCCCTGAAAATCCGGAACTCACATCCACGGACAAGACCCTTGCCGATGAAATCCCTCCGGAAGCGGAAGTCATCAGGACCAGAATAACGGAGCCGTACGGCATATACAGGGCACTGACCGGCAAAAAGGGAGAGGAAAAAGGAAAGCAGGAAGAAGTCAATCCGATAAGCGGAGGGAAAAAATCGGTACTGCAGAAAATTTCTCTTTTTATCCGCGGAAATTTCTTCATCCCGGACCCGCGCTGCATGTGGATAAGGCCATCTGTACGATTTCTGACGAAATATCTCAAAGAACATCCCGTCGACATAATCGTAAGCACGGGGCCGCCTCATTCGATGCACCTCATAGCCATGAAAGTGGCGGAAAAGACGGGACTTCCGTGGATTGCGGATTTCCGGGATCCGTGGACCCGCATGTTCTATTTCAAGCATCTTCCGCTGACGTCATGGGCCCGGCGCCGCCATGCGGGACTCGAAAAGAAAGTCCTGGATTCGGCATCGGCGATAGTCACCGTCACCGGACCGCTGAAAAAGGAATTCGAATCCATGACCCCGACTCCCGTCCACTGCATTACGAACGGATACGACGAATCGGATTTCGACCAGATCATAGAACCGGACGGTTTCTTCAACATCACACATACCGGGCTTTTCGCAGGCGACGGCAATCCGGCAGCCCTGTGGAAAGTCCTGGCAGACAAGTGCAGGACAGACAGCCAGTTCAGGGAACTTCTGAGGATAAGGCTCGTAGGAAAGACGGACCGGGAGATAACGGAATCAATAATAGCCTCGGGACTCGCGGAAAACATGAGGGATCTGGGCTATCAGACGCACCTTGTGGCGACCCGGGAACAGATGGGAGCCACGATTCTGCTGCTGCCCCAAAGAAAGGAACCGGAATACAGGTCGGTCCTTACGGGCAAAATCTTCGAATATCTGGCTTCAAGACATCCGATACTCGGGATAGGAATGACAGAAGGCGCCATGGCAGACCTGCTCGATGAAACCCGAAGCGGAAAAATGATAGACTGGGATGACTGCGCAGGCATGCGCGAATTCATAGACAAATGCTGGACCGGATTCATCTCGGACGATCCTTCGCCTGAAAACACGGACATCTCGCGATACTCCAGAAGAGAGCTTACGGCGAGAATGGCCCGGCTCATGGAAAGTTTACTAAATGCCAACCCGATAAAATGAAAAGGAATATACTGAAAAACATCTTGTATGCAGCGGGAATTATCCTGCTCTTCATCGTCATCTCCTATGCTTTCGTTCCGGAAGTTCTCGGAGGGAAAATCGTGAACCAGTCAGATATTTCAGGCTGGACAGGAATGACCAATGAAGTAGTCACATACAATGAATCGCATCCGGAAGACCCCTCTTTCTGGACCAATTCAATGTTCGGCGGCATGCCTACCATCTCGATGTACGGCATATTCAAGGGGGACTGGACCGGCTGGCTGTACGATCTCCTGCTTACCGGGGCGCGGCCTGCCACATATCTGTTCATCTCCCTGCTCGGAGGCTTTCTGATGATGCTTGCATTCGGTGTCTCTCCACTGCTTGCAGCCGGAGGGGCAATCGCCATTACTTTCTGTTCATACAACATGCAGATAATCCAGGTCGGGCACAATACGAAAATGCAGGCGATAGCCTATATGCCGTGGGTGATTGCAGCCCTGGCATTTACCTATAAGTCAGCCCTCTGCGCAACAGGGCGGAAAAAGAGAAGACTGTTGATGACCATGCTCGGAGCGGTGCTGTTCGCCTTTGCACTGAGCTTTCAGATCAAGGCGAATCATCCACAGATCTCATACTATCTGGCCATTATCATCTTCATATATGTCATAGCGGTATTCATAAGGATACTGACGGGAGCAGACAGAAAAAGGGAACTGGCCGGATTCTTCACGGCTTCCGCCATGCTTCTCGTCATCGGAGGACTCGGAATTGCGACAAACTGCAACAAACTGCTGCCAACATACGAATATGCCGAATATTCGATGCGCGGAGGCTCGGAACTTTCACAGGACAAGAGAGACGGCAGCGACGGGCTGGAACTCGACTATGCCACGGCGTGGTCATACGGTCTGGAAGAAACTCCGAATCTGCTGATTCCCAATTTCAACGGCGGCGCAACTACCGGAGATCCTGGACTGAAAGACTCCGCGACCAGAGACCTTCTCCTGCGTGCCGGACAGACAGGAGTCGACGAGATAATGAACAGTTATCTGTACTGGTACTGGGGCCCTCAGCCCTTTACGGCAGGTCCGATGTACATGGGCGCGATTTCCGTCTTCCTTTTCATCCTCGGCCTCATCCTGCTCAAGGGCAGGGACAAATGGTGGCTTGCAGTCTGCACGATACTGGCAATCCTCCTGGCCTGGGGCAGCCATTTTCTGTGGTTCACCAAAATCTGGTACGACTACGTACCTCTCTACAACAAGTTCAGGACAGTTTCCATGGCTCTTGTCATCCTTCAGATTACGGTACCGCTTCTCGGCTTCCTCGCCCTTGACAGAATATGGAAATCCGGGACAGACAGAAAAGCTGCCATGAAAGCCGCGTGGATCGCCTATGCAGTCGCCGGAGGATTCTGCCTTGTATTCGCCGCTTTCCCGAATCTTGCCGGTTCTTTCACGAATGCCTATGATGCGTATTTCGAAGATATCCTGGCAAAGGCGATACAGTCCGACAGAAAAGCCATGCTGGTCGGAGATGCCGTCCGCAGCTTCATATTCATTACACTGGCTTTCGGACTGCTCTGGTGGAGCCTCCGTCAGGGCAATGCCGACGGCAAGGCCGGCAAGTACAGACCTGCGGCCGCCGGAATCGTCATGGCACTTCTGATTCTCGCCGATTTCTGGGGAGTGGACAAAAGATACCTCAACAGCAGCCATTTCGTCAGCCGTAAAGATTTTTCCTCCCAGTTCGCTGCACGTCCGGCAGACAAGATGATACTCGAAGACAAGTCATTGGACTACAGGGTGCTGGATATCAGCTCCAACAATACATTCAACGACTCGCATACAAGCTACTGGCACAAGTCCATCGGCGGATACAGTCCGGCCAAGATGCAGCGTTACCAGGATCTTATAGAAAAATACCTCATAAATGAAATAAACTCCATAAATCGGGTACGCAATTCTTCCGCTACAATACAGGAAGTCAGGGACAGCCTGCCGGAAATTCCGGTCCTTTCCATGCTGAATGACAAATACATTATCCTGCAAGCCGATCTGCCACCTGTAGAAAACCCTCAGGCCTTAGGGAACTGCTGGCCGGTTTACTCTGCCGTACCTGCAGCTACTCCTGACGAGGAAATTGCCCTTCTCGGGCAGACCGACCTGAAAGACACTGCGGTGATAGGGGCTGATTTCGCCTGGGCGCGCGAGCGTCTGGATTCGCTCAGCCGTCTGGCAAGGCATGACATTGCTCCGGCGGATTCGGTATGGATGACTTCATACGAGCCGAACGAACTGAAATACCGCAGCCGCCTCAATGCGGAGCAGGCTGTAATCTTCAGCGAAATATATTACCCAAAAGGCTGGAAACTCACCATCGACGGCGAGCCTGCAGAACTTTTCAGGGCGGACTGGATTCTGCGCGGAGCATTCATCCCGGCCGGAGAGCATGAAATAGTCATGCGGTTCGAACCGCAAGCCTACAGAACCGGAGAAGCGGTCTCGCGAGCCTCATCCATAACCCTGTATGTCCTGCTGATAATTTCCGGCTGCGGCCTTGCAGCCGTGCGAAAAAAAGACTGACGGCTTCAGGAAAATGAAAAACAATAACTCTGTGAAAACCGGCAAGAAACACAAGATACTTTTCGTCTGTCTGGGAAATATCTGCCGTTCTCCGGCAGCTGAAGGGATTTTGCAGGCGATAGTGGACCGGAACGGACGCACCGGGGACTTTCTTATAGATTCGGCAGGTACATATTCCGGACATCGCGGCGATCTGCCCGACAGGAGAATGCGCAGTGCCGCCGCAAGGAGAGGATACGTACTCACACACCGGGCCAGACCGGTGACAATGACAGACTTTTTCGACTTCGACCTCATCATAGCGATGGACGACTCGAATTTCACCGACCTGATGCATCTGGCCCCGTCTGTAGAGACATCCAGGAAAATAAAAAGAATGTCCGCATATTTCAGCGGACATACATTCGACCATGTACCGGATCCGTATTATATGGGAGCCGACGGTTTCGAGCTTGTTCTCGATCTTCTTGAAGACGCATGCAACAATCTTTATCTATGTCTGGAATAGGCAGATTTTTACTGACGTATTGTTATTGATAACCGGAACATGATTTTCTCTATCCTGTGGAATTTCGATTAGAAAATCAGGCTCGATGCGAAAACGGCTATCACGATCAGCGGACAGATGTAACGGATCATGAAATAGACAAAACCGGATATTTTCCTGTTACATTTCAATGTGCCGCCGTTGGTAAACTCACTGATAACATCGTCCTTTTTCATAACCCAACCAGCAAAGATAACGAGCAGAAGGCCTCCGACCGGCATCAGGATATTCGCCGACAACTTGTCGAAAAGATTGAATATCGTCTGCCCGAAAATCTTGAAGCTCGACAACGGGCCGAAAGACAGGGAACACAAGGCCCCGAGTACCCAGGCTACTATAAACACCAGAATGGAAGCACCGCGACGGGTGTACTGCTTTTCCTCGACAAGATAGGCTACAACCACTTCGTAAAGGGAAATGGACGATGTCAGGGCCGCAACGATAAGAGCCAGGAAAAACAGAATGGCTACGATACCTCCCATAGGCATGTTCGAGAAAATAAACGGAAGAGTCTCGAAAACGAGGCTCGGCCCTTCCTGAGGATTCAGGCCGAAAGCAAAAACAGCCGGCATTATCGCACAGCTCGCCAAAAGGGCGAACAGGGTGTCTGACACTGCCGTATAAGTGGAGGATGCAGCCAGGTTCTCTTTCTTGCTGATATAGGACCCGTAAGTCAGCATCGTTCCCATACCGAGAGACAGAGAAAAGAAAGCCTGGCCCAGAGCTGCCGAACACACCGAGGCATCTATCTTCGAAAAATCAGGACTGAACAGATATTTCAACCCTTCGGCGGCTCCCGGAAGTGTCACGGCACGAACGGCAATCACAATAATAAGGACGAACAGCAGAGGCATCATGATCTTTCCGAACTTTTCTATTCCGCTCTTGACCCCGGATATCACGATGAATGCTGTCAGAAGCAGGAAAATCGAGTGCCCCATCAGAGGAGCCCACACGGATGAAGTGAATTTGCTGAACATCGAACCCAGTTCAGACCGGGTCACTCCGGTCGTAAACTCGAACATCGCAGCCTTGAAGAAATATTCGACACCCCAGCCGCCGACGACACTGTAGTATGAGACGATTATGAGCGGGGTGACTATGGAAAGGACGCCGAGCCATTTCCACTTTGTCCCGGGGGCAAGTTTCCTGTAAGCTCCGAACGCATTGGAACTGCTCCTGCGGCCTATTATCACTTCGGAAAAAAGTATTGGCAGACACAGAATAAATACGCATATAATATAAACGAAAACAAAGGCCGCCCCGCCATAGGAACCTACAAGATAGGGGAATCTCCACAGATTTCCCAGCCCGATAGCCGAACCGGCCATCGCTACAAGGACGCCGAACCTGGTCCCGAAATTTTCTCTTTCCATTTGTCTGATTGCTTAAATCCGTTTTATATATGTTACAAATTCGAATTCGAGCCCGGATTTTTCGTCTGTCATCCGGTCCGACCGGGACACTTCTTTCCATTGTTCAGGGGAGATGTCCGGGAAAAAAGTATCCGCACCTTCAAAAGTCCGATGGACTTCCGTAATATAAAGTCTGTCAGCCAGAGCCATCGCCTGCCTGTATATTTCTCCGCCTCCGATGACAAAACAGGAAGAATCGCCGGCCATTGCGAACGCCTCTTCAAGAGAATGGGCCGTTTCCGCACCTTCAATCCGGATATCGGAACGGGATATCACAATATTGCGGCGGTGCGGCAGCGGACGTCCTATGGACTCGTATGTCCTGCGACCCATGATGACTACACTTCCGGTGGTCAGATCCCTGAAATATCTCATGTCGGCAGGGATATGCCACAGCAGGGAATTGCCGCTGCCGATAGCTCCGTTGTCGGCAACTGCCGCTATTATGTTTTTTCCGTCCATGAATCTCGTCATACGGCGACAGGAGCCTTGATGGCCGGCCACGGATCATATCCTTCAAGAGTAAAGTCCCCGTATTCGAAGGAGAAAATATCTTTTCTGTCAGGATTGATCTTCATTACAGGAAGCGGTCTCGGTTCTCGGGACAGCTGCAGGGCGACCTGGTCAAAATGATTCTTGTAAATGTGCGTGTCGCCTGTAGTATGGATGAATTCTCCCGGGCGGTAGCCGCACACCTGGGCAATCATCATTGTCAGAAGCGCGTATGACGCTATATTGAACGGGACCCCGAGAAAAACATCGGCGCTGCGCTGGTACAGCTGGCATGAAAGCCTGCCGTCAGCCACATAGAACTGGAACATCGTATGGCAGGGCGGAAGGGCCATCCGGTCTACTTCAGCCACGTTCCACGCGGAAACTATCATCCTGCGCGAATCCGGATTGCGCCTTATCGTCTCTATCACGTTGGAAAGCTGGTCGATCGCAGTCCCGTCCGGAGCTGGCCAGCTGCGCCACTGATGGCCGTAGACAGGCCCCAAGTCACCGTTTTCGTCAGCCCATTCGTCCCAGATCGACACACCGTGTTCCTTGAGATACCGGATATTGGTATCACCTGAGATGAACCACAGAAGTTCGTAGATAATGGATTTCAGATGGACCTTTTTGGTCGTAAGCAGAGGAAATCCCTGACTGAGATCGAACCTCATCTGATAGCCGAATATACTCTGTGTCCCGACACCGGTACGGTCATGCTTCATTACACCATGCTCGCGGATATGTCTGAGCAGGTCAAGATATTGCTTCATTCCTCAATTCCCGTTAAAGATCATTTCCGGACGCCGAAAGAAAAGATTATGGCCTCCCTGTAAGGCGTTCCCGGACGGACGACTGCAGACGGATAATCCGGCTTGTTCGGAGAATCGGGAAATCTCTGACATTCGACAGCTACTCCGTCATAGTCTTCATAAATGCTGCCGTCCTTGCCTTTCGGGCAACCGGAAAGCCAGTTTCCGGTATAGACCTGAACTCCCGGCTGTGTCGTATAGACCTGGAGCGTCCTGCCGCTTTCGGGAGCATAAAGTTCCGCAGCCAGACGGACGGACTCCTCTCCGCTTCCGTCTATCACCCAGCAGCTGTCATATCCCTTGCCGTATTTCAGGGCCGGGAAGTCTTCATTTATATCGCGTCCCAGCGGTTTGGCCACCGTAAAATCCATCGGAGTGCCGGCTACTGACTCGGATGGCCCGAGAGGAATCAGAGTGTCATCGGTCGGAAGATACTCGGAAGCATTGAGCCAAAGTTCATGACCGAGAATATTTCCCTTTCCCTGGCCGTTCAGATTGAAATACGCATGATTGGTCAGATTCACAATGGTAGGAGCATCCGTTTCGGCCGTCAAGATGAGTGTCAGTTCATTATCATCCGACCATTCGTACCTTGCAACAGCCTTTACAGCCCCTGGATATCCCATTTCCCCGTCTTCCGAAAAATACATGAATTCCAGACCGCCGTCCTTTTCCCTGTAATCCCAGACCTGATTCTGGAAACCTTCAGGACCTCCATGAAGGTGGTTCGGGCCGTTGTTTACGGGAAGTACATATTCTTTCCCGTCAAGAGTAAACCTGCCTTTTGCGATTCTGTTGGCATATCTGCCGGGCACTTTGCCGGCACACGGACCGTCTCCGAAATAATCACCGGAATCCGGATAACCGAGCACGACATCTTCCAGTCTGCCCTCCCTGTCAGGCACATACGCCGACACTATCGCAGCTCCGATATTGGACAATATCACGCTGGCTCCCGATGAATTCGCAAGCCTGAACCTGTAAATCTCTTTCCCGTCTCCGGTCTTTCCCCAAAGTGACTTTTCTATATTCATGATAAATCCTTTATGTGTAATAAGGTCAAATATAGAAAATATTTCGATTATAAAGACTCCAGCATGCGGAAAAGTCTCTCCTGGGGCACGTCTTTCATCAGGACTGTCTTCCTGCTGTCCAGCAGGTAAAGGGACGGGATCGCGCGGACATTGTACAGGACATCAGTACGGATGACGAATTCAGGATCATAACCGTTATACCAGGTATCGGGATAGACCGGCATGTAGCGGCGCCATTCGTCGAGGTCTGTGTCGATATAGATATTCAGGACGGCAAGACGGCCTTCGGAAATCATTGCGCCTATCTTAGGAGACGAGTCCAGTGCATCGATTATGTCCTTGCAGGCGGCACACCCGGGGTTGCTGAAAAACAGAACGGTATAGTCGGCATCGATCCCGTACAAAGTATACCTGCGGCCGCGACTGTCGGCGAAAATGAAATCGGCAGCAGCCGTACCGACCCTGTTGAGAGCACACATCCCGGCATCATAGGCATAGCCCGGCTTCCGGGATTCGGGGACGAATGCGCTTCGGGAAAGCCCTTCGACAAACGGAAGATAATAGTCTTCGTTCCTGAACGGGGAATTCGGATCATACAGATACCTCTCCGTAATCTCGACAAGTGTTTCGAAAACGTTTGAAGACGAATCTTTCATCTCGACCGCCGAAATTTTCCCGAACAGGTCCCTTACGGATTCTACAGCCTCGCCCTGCGGGACCATATCCAGAAGGGCGGCATAGTTGGCGTATGCCTGCTCGACTTCCTCCTTGCGGACACCGTTCACGACAGAAGAATCGCACGGATACATTTTCGAAGTATCGGTAAATTCATCCCAGAAATGTCCGGCAAGATACGATGCCGCCTCGGACACGTCCGTCATCATGGACGGAACCGTCGCCGCAGGAAACGGCCTGGGATGAAAAACGTCATCCCGCCGCTGTCCGCACGAGACAACGGCGAGGATAACGGCTGCGGATATTATCCATCTCATTTTTCCGAAGCCACAGCCAGTTCGGCCTGCGAGATATTGATGATGAAATCGCCTATTTTCTCCAGTTCGGAGACTATATCCATGTAGAATACCCCCGTCTGGTAATTGTAGCTGTTGCTTTCGAGATTGACTATGTGTTCTTCCCGGAGAGCATTCCTGTACTCGTTGATCTGGATTTCGGAATCCGTGGCATTGGTAATGTCGTTGAGTTCGGAATATTTCTTCTTCAGATTTTCAATCATGGCCTTGTATGCGGTATCGACCAGATCCATCATCCTGTTGAGTCTCCTCAACATGGCCTCGTCGAAATTCTTGCCGTGGATATTCTTCCGCTGAAGCATTCTGGCAATAGCTTCGCCCGAATCCCCGAGACTTTCCATTTCTCCGATTATCTTGTACATGGCCTTGATCCTTGCCCCGGATTCCTCGCTTATCTCCGACTTGGAAACCTCATTCAGATAAGACGCTATCTCAAACTCGACCCTGTCGGTAATCTCCTCGTATTTGACCAGCTTCTCTTCAAGTTTCTCGAACTTGTCCTTGTCCGTTTCATTTATGGCCTGACGGACATAACCGAACCCTTTGTGGCATATTTCCGCAAAATGTACGATCTCCTGCTTGGCTTCATCGAGAGAAAGCTCCGCAGTGCTGAGAGGCCCTCCCTGGATGAACTTGAGCCTGAAAATCTCTTCGTCGCCGGCAGGGCTCTTCACCATCAGGGTCACGAGTTTCTCTATTACCGGCACAAACCATATCAGGATACATGTGTTGATGGTATTGAACAGCGTATGGAGCATCGATACTCCGTAAAGTGCGGATGTCTGGAGAGCGACATATTCAGCACTCCCCGGCTCTGCCATGGAAAAGTCGGAAGTCACAGGATTCGGATAGCCGAGAGCTTCGACTATGATGCCTATGAGCTTCAGGAACGGCCTGTACAGGATAAGGACCCAGATGACACCGAAAACATTGAAGACCGTATGCGCCCTCGCCGCTCTTTTGGCCGAAACATTGGCGACGGCTGCGGCAATATTCGCCGTAATCGTAGTACCGATATTTTCTCCCAGAACCATTGCCGTAGCTATGTCGAACGGTATCCAGCCGGCATTCACCATCACGAGGGTCAGGGCCATCGTCGCGCTCGAAGACTGGAGGACGATAGTCAGCAAGGTGCCTATTATGACAAAAATAAGCACGGACCCGTAACCGTAGCCCGACCACTGCTGAAGGAATGCAAGCACTTCCGGAGACTGGTTGAGGTCCGGAACCGAATTCTTCAGGAAATTGAGTCCGAGGAAAAGAATGGCAAAACCTATGACGAATTCACCGAGATTCTTGTTACGGCTCTTCTTGGATATGAACAGGACAAAGCCGAGAGCCATGAGAGGAATCGAAAGTGAAGCTATATCGACTGTAAAACCGAGAATCGATATGAGCCACGCCGTGACGGTAGTACCGATATTCGCTCCCATTATCACGCCTATGGCGTTGCCGAGAGACAGCAGTCCGGCATTCACGAAACTGACTACCATTACGGTAGTAGCGCTCGAAGACTGAATTATTGCCGTGATCCCGAGTCCCGTAAGCACCTGTTTCAAAGGAGTGGATGTCATCGATGCCAGGAAGGATCTCAATTTGTCGCCTGCAGCTTTCTGGAGCCCCTCGCTCATGAGGGTCATTCCGTAGAGGAACATTCCCAAGGCACCGAGGAGAGTAAGGATTTGTAGGACAATCTGCATAAATCAGAGTATTTTGGTTGGAATTTCCCGCAAAAATAGAAAAAAATATTAGATTTGCCTGTTACAAATTATAGATTTCAAGCATCGGGACATGTATTTCAAAACCCTGATAACGATTCTTGCCGGCTTTGCCGCCTGCCTCCCCCTGTCGGCCCAGTTCTATCAGATGGGAGACGATCCGGCATCTGCAAAATGGTCATGGATAGAAAGTCCTCATTTCAGGATAATATACCCGAAAGGCCTCGACTCGACAGCAAGGAACTACGCCGTCGAACTCGAAAAGTACAGGCTGCCGGTATCGCACAGCGCAGGCTTCATCCCCGGTGAAAAAATCAGCGCCAGGATGCCGGTAGTCCTGCATCCCTACAGCGCAATGTCCAACGGCTCCGTCGCATGGGCTCCGAAAAGGATGGACCTGCTGACTTCGCCCCCGGCCTACAATCCGGAACCGCTGCCCTGGAAAACCATGCTCGGCATACATGAATTGCGGCACGTGGCCCAGATGCAGTTCGGCCTCAGCTACTGTTTCCGTCCGTTCAGATATGTTTTCGGGGAAATGTTCGCTGGAGCCGTGTCCGGAGTCTATCCGAACCAGTGGCTTCTGGAAGGTGACGCGGTAGTGGCGGAAACGGCTCTGTCGCATTCAGGCCGCGGACGTGTAAGCGATTTCATGAACTACTACCGCATTGCATTCGACAACGGTGACTTCAGGAATCCGACAAGATGGAAGTACGGTTCATACTGGCGCTACACCCCAGACCATTACGCTTACGGATACATGGTTCTGAGCGGGATACGGTATATGTACGATGTTCCGGACTTCACGGGACAGCTGCTGACGCATTATGCCAGAAGACCGTACGACATATTCGCCAAAAACACCGTCAGCAGAAAGCTGACCGGAAAAAGATTCAAGCTCCTGGTCAAAGAATCGATAGCCCTCTACCATGACATCTGGACCGAAGACATGCAGAACCGCGGGCCTTTCCTTCCATACACTAAAATATCCGGGAAACCTCACGTATTCACCGAATATTCCGACAATCTCGTCATCGGAGATACCCTGTACACCCTGAAGGAAAGCTTCAACAAAGGCAGAAGACTGGTCAGGATAGACTCCTCCGGCAAAGAAAAAACAATATCGGCTTTCGGAAACGATGTAGGAATGCTGTACTGGTCTCCAGCGCTGAACAGACTGTTCTGGAGCGAGACTCTGCCGGACATAAGATGGTCCCTGAAATACGATTCAGCCATCCGGTATCTCGATTTCGGAACGGGGAAAAAGGGAACCCTTGCAAGGGACGGCCGGATGTTCAACCCAAATCCGTCGCCTGCGGACGGACATATCGCCGTCACCGAATATACTAATGACGGAAAATCACGGCTGAGTATCCTGAACGGCCTTACCGGGGCCAGGGAGATATCATTCGCCGTTCCGGACAGCCTCCAGCTGGTAGAAACCGCATGGCACAACGACACTGTCTACGCCACGGCCATCTCCGACCGCGGATACGGGATATACCACCTCGAAATCAGCCACCTGAACAGGCATGACGGAGACTCCGACCTGCATCACCACGAAGAGACGGTCTATCACCACGACGACATGGAATATGTCTGGAAGGAAACCCTTGCGCCCTCGCCGGTAATGATATTCAATTTCGGCATGGACGGCCCGTGGCTGATGTTCACCTCCGACAGAACCGGCACGAATGAAATGTACCGCATGGACCCGCACTCAGGCAGGATATTCCAGGAAACATCCCTGAAATACGGAGGCGTGGATTTCACATTCAGCGAAGACGGCAGGGACCTGATATGCTCTGCAGCAGACATCACAGGAGCACCGCTGGTCAGAATCGATGCGGACTCCCTCCTGCACAGGGAGGTAGATTTTCATGAAAGGTACGCATGGAAAATCGCCGACTCCCTGTCCGGACAGGAAAAGCGGCTTGCGGCGGAAAACGGCGTGGCTGAGGTCAATCCGGAAACCGTCGCAGTCTCATCTCCGGAAAAATACAGAAAATTCCCGCACCTGTTCAACCTTCACTCATGGGCCCCGGTATATTTCGATTTCGACAATATCAGCGACAGCAGCTATGAAGAGTATTACAGCTATCTGTCACTCGGAGCCTCCGCCATTTTCCAGAACAGACTCGGCACATTTACCGGATTCGCGGGATATTCGGCTCATGAAGACCCTGTTTTCGGAGACAGGTGGAGACATTCGGGACATGTCAAGCTGACGTATTCCGGTCTTTATCCCGTGCTGGAAGCCCAGGTAGACTTCAACGACAGAGCCTCGAGAACATTGGCAGGGGCTGTCTACAGCGACATGACCGGGATACCGTTCATGGAAAAATACGGATACGAATACAATAACGGGCCCCTGGTATCAGGCAAATTCTCGATGTACATCCCGTTCAATTTCTCGTCGGGAGGGTGGTCCCGCGGACTGATACCGCGCATTTCGTACTCAGTCAGCAATGACAGGATCAATTCGTGGAAATACATGATACGCGCGGTGCCGGACCCGATGACCGGCACGGTCGATGAACAGATTACGGGAATCACCCAAGGCCGCAGCGCCATATACCAGTCGCTTACCGCCACATTAAGATATTATACCATGCTTCCGGCCGCCCATGCAGACGTATATCCGGAACTCGGAATCGGCATAGAGGCGGGAGGGTCCGTCCATCCGGGAATGAAAAACATGGTGACCCCTTCGGTGTACCTTCATACATACGGCTACCTGCCCGGCATCTACGGCAATCAGGGCATCATGCTTTCCGCCACATTCAACAAAAGAATCGGAGGACAGGCACTGATGGCTTCCGGGGTCAATACCCTTCCGAGGGGTCTGTCCCACGAAGAAGATCTCAGTTCATGGGCCAGCATGCAAAGCTGCGGGCTGAGACTGTCTGCAGATTATGCCATGCCGTTCCCTCTCGGAGACTTCAGCATCCTGAACCTGTTTTATGTAAGCAGGGGCATCATCACGCCGCACTTCGACTGGTCTTTCATAGGGAAAGAACAATTCTACTCTGTCGGGGCCACTCTCGAAGTAGAATTCGGAAGTTTCTTCGGCATGTCCTTCCCGGCATCCGTAGGAGTGACCTATTCATACAACGGCGGTCCGTCATTCGGCAGTTTCCAGGGACTCGGAAGACATTATGCCGGTCCGGTATTCAGTGTAGATTTCTAATTGTCATAATATGTCGATCATCGCAGAAGCTCTTGCCCCTTGCAGCAAATGCGGGGAAAAAACAAAAATAACCGTCTATAAAAGCATAAATACGGCTGAAAACCCTGAACTGAAAGGAAAAATCAGGGACGGATCCCTTTTCATCTGGGAATGCCCGCACTGCCACCAGTCCAATCTGGCCAGGTACGAGACCCTGTACCACGATCCTGACCGGAAAACGATGATCTGGCTCATGCCGTCAGGAGACTTGTCCGAAACCCAGATGCAGGCCATTGCAAACCACACGAAAGCAATGGGCGGATACAGGCTCAGACGGGTACGGGACGTAGGCGAACTGATGGAGAAAGTCCTGATTTTCGATGAAGGGCTCGATGACCTTGCCGTAGAAATGTGCAAGTATGTCACGAAAATGGAAATGTCGGCCAAAATGCCAGGGATTGCCGGAAGCGTATTCCATTTCCACAGAACGGAAGAAAAGGACGGGATGAAGACCCTCGTCTTCATCTATCCGACAGACAACCGGATGATGAGCATCAATGTCGGATTCAACGTATACGAAGACTCGTCCGGCATTATCGGCAGGAATCCCGACATCATACCGGACGAGTCATTTATGAAAATAGATCAGGAGTGGCTCCTGTCTATTATGAAATAATTACTCCAGCTTACGCGCACCGTCGCTGATGACTACATCATAGACTTTCGGCTCGCGGCCGAATTTTTCCTTGTAGGCCGACTTGGCCCTGGCGATGAACGAATCATAAAGTTCGTTCTTGACAAGGTTGATGGTGCAGCCGCCGAAACCGCCTCCCATGACACGGGATCCGGTGACTCCGCATTCCCTGGCGATATCGTTCAGGAAGTCGAGCTCTTCGCAGCTGACCTCATACAGTCTGCTCATGCCGTAATGGGTCTCATACATTTTCTGTCCGACAGTCTCGTAGTCGTCCCTTTCGAGAGCATCGCAGACATCGAGCACTCTTTCCACCTCGTCTATGACATATTCCGCACGCATGTAGTCTTCCTGTGAAATCCTGTCCTTGACTTCTTCGAGCCACTCCAGTTTCGCATCCCTCAGGAACTCTACTTCAGGATGATTCGCCCTTATGGCAGCGGCAGCCCTTTCACAGGATTCGCGCCTCTTGTTGTAGGCGGAGGAAGCAAGTTCATGCTTCACGACCGAATCCACGAGCACAAGTCTGTATCCCTCCGGATGGAAAGGATAATATTTGTATTCCATCGTCTTGCAGTCGAGTCTCATCAGGCTTCCGGCCTTTCCGAATATCGAAGCGAACTGGTCCATGATACCGCACTTGACACCGCAGTAATTGTGCTCCGTAGACTGTCCGATGCGGGCAAGCTCGAATTTGTCGATGCCGAGGTTGAACAGGTAATTCAATGCAAAGGCAAAAGTGCTTTCAAGAGCGGCGGAAGAAGACATGCCGGCACCGAGAGGGACATCACCTGCGAATACGGCATTGAATCCTGAAATCTTGCCGCCTCTCTTGATGACTTCCCGGCATACGCCGAATACATATCTCGCCCAGCTCTGGGAAGGAGCATCCTCTTCATTGAGCCCGAATTCCACATACTCGTCGAGATCAAGGGCGAAAACGCATACTTTTTCCGTCCCGTTGAGCTTTATTTCCGCAAGAATACCCTTGTCGACGGCTCCGGGGAAAACGAAACCGCCATTGTAGTCGGTATGTTCGCCGATAAGATTGATCCTTCCTGCCGATGTGAAAAAGTCTCCCTCCTCACCGAAAAGTGTCCTGAATTTTTCTGCAACTTTAGCTTTCATGATATTAATTATATTAAGTTCAAAAATTTAATCGCAATCCTCAAATTTAGGAAATTCCGCCGAGAAACCAAGCGTTTTTCCCAGGAGAATGACCGGAAGATGGTCGCTTATGCCTCCGGAGTACCGCGGCCCCGTGTATGTCCTGAGCGGTTTGAGGCCGGAATGCGCCTTATCTTCGGCCGCAAGGAATTCAGGAAAACATATTTCCATGTACACGTCCACGGCAAGGTCACGGTCTGTAAGGAACATGTCTATCATCTCCCATTTGCCCCCGTACCTTATCGTCCCCCTGCCGCAGGAGGCAAGAGGAGAGGCCGCATTCACCAGAATTCCGTCCGCAAGGGAAAATGCCACGGCATCCGGCGTGTCGTTGAAATCCCCCATACAGATTATGTTCCTTTCTCCGCGCAGGATCAGGGAATCGCACAGCGACACCATTTCACGCATGGCGGCGAATCTCGCCGGACGGGATTCCTTTTCGCCTCCGTATTTAGAAGGATGGTGGTTGACAAGGAAATGCAGCCTTTCCCCTCCTGACCGGCATTCAAGACAGACATAAAGGATATCCCTCGTCTGCAGCGTATTCCCGTCAAGGTCGCGGTTTACCCCGACCGCCTTGTGGCATACCTCCGAAAACAGGTCCGAACGGTAGAGAAGAGCCACATCGATACCCCTGCGGTCCGGAGAATCCTCATGTATCTGGACATATCCGTATTTTCGCAGGACAGTACCCATGATGACAGACTGCATCACCGAGCGGTTCTCCACTTCCGCCACCCCGATGACCCCCGGCGCCGCACCGTACCTGTCGGCAATCCACAGCACGGTCTTGGCTACCCCGTGGCATTTCCTCCAGTATCTGGATTTTGTCCATCGCCTTTCCCCGTCCGGACTGAACTCCCTGTCCGAACCTGACATGCCGCTGTCCGTGCAGTCATAGAAATTTTCAAGATTCCAGAACATGACGGCAAGCGAATCGGGCCAGGCCGGCAAAGGCAGGCTGAATACGGCGGAAAGTGCAAGTACGAGAATCCTTTTCATAAAATCAGATAAGGAAATATCGGGAGGCAGGAGCAAAAATGGAATTAAAAATCAGAAAATACTTATCGGATCAGAAAAACTCCGCAAAAATCAGTAACTTTGCCGCCTCATTTAAAATTTTTCTGTCATGTCACTGAAATGCGGGATTGTAGGCCTTCCTAATGTCGGCAAATCAACCTTATTCAACTGCATAAGCTCCGGGAAAGCCCAGAGCGCCAATTTTCCTTTCTGTACAATAGAGCCTAACATCGGTTCCACCATAGTTCCGGACAAGAGACTCGAAGAACTCGAAAAAATATGCAAGCCTAAGAGAGTCGTACCGGCTACGGTAGAAATCGTGGATATCGCCGGACTGGTCAAGGGTGCGAGCAAAGGCGAAGGCCTCGGCAACCAGTTCCTCGCCAATATAAGGGAGACCGACGCCATTCTTCATGTCCTCAGATGTTTCGATGACCCCAACATAGTCCATGTAGACGGCACAGTAGACCCTGTCAGGGACAAGGAAGTCATAGACCTCGAACTCCAGCTGAAAGATCTCGAGACCGTGGAAAACCGACTTGCCAAGGTCCAGAAACAGGCTCAGGCCGGCGGAGACAAGAATGCAAAAAAACTGTGCGAAATCCTGAACAGATACAGGGAAACCCTCCTTGCCGGGAAAAGCTGCAGAACCGTCGTCTTCGACAATCCGGAAGACCAGCAGCTCGCCAGAGAACTGTATCTTCTGACAAACAAGCCGATAATGTACGTCTGCAACGTGGATGAAGCCTCAGCCGCCACCGGGAACGGATATGTAGACAGGGTGCGCGAAGCCGTAAAGGACGAAAATGCGGAAATCCTCGTAATCGCAGCCAAAATCGAGTCCGACATCGCCGAACTGGAAAGCTATGACGAACGGCAGATGTTCATTGAAGAGATGGGGCTGAAAGAGTCCGGAGTCGTCCGCCTCATCCAGAG
>CALUQM010000012.1 GCA_944322925.1 uncultured Bacteroidales bacterium | reverse complement strand
TTGCTCTTTTGCTGTTTGCTTGCTTGTACTTGTTTCCTCAGCCTTTTCAATCAACTTCAAATATCTTTCGATTTCTCGTCCCTTGCGGAACCAACCCCCTTTTCGTTTGGGGATTGCAAAGGTACGCTTTTTTTGTTTCTTACCAAATTTTTTTGCGGTTTTTTCGAGTTTTTTCTGACGCCGGAATTACCTCTCCGCTGTATGAAATCGACTGTCGGTTGATTGAAGTCACTGACAGACTTGCAGTTCCATCGGAGAAAACCGTGAGATGGAAAGTAAAGGAATCTTCATCCGTTTTCGCGCCGAAAACAAGCAGTTTCTGCCCTTTCTTTCCATCGGTGCAACTGTATTCCGAAATTTCCGCTTCGAATACAAGCCCGTCGCCTCCTCCATACGTTACGGAATAAGCCCTGCCGAAATACGGAAGATAAGAGACGATTCTGTCCTTGTCCACTGAAATGGAATATCCGGAAGCAAGATTCACACTACGTCCTGTCATGGGATAAGCCATGTCTACATCGACGGTAAATACCGTGTCGGCTATAGCATCATAAACAGTCTCATACACCGCCGCCGAATCGGCAGGAGAACCGTCATTTGCAGAAATTTCGCCGTTAAGTCCCTGAAATAACGGCAAGGCGAGAAACAGTATGCCCGGCAAAAGCAATGATTTCATAATTTCCCAACTAAAAATACCATAAAAAAGAGGGTGACTCAAAATGCACTTTTGAATTCACCCTCTCAGCTAAAACAAGTCTGACATCAGACCGGCACTACATCATGCCGCCCATTCCACCTGCCGGCATTGCAGGAGCAGGCTCTTTTTCAGGGATATCAGTAATTGCGCATTCTGTTGTAAGGAACATGCCTGCAACTGATGCAGCATTCTCAAGTGCGATACGTGATACTTTGGTAGGGTCGATAACACCGGCCTCGAACATGTTGACATACTCTTCTGTCCTGGCATTATAACCGAAATCGCCCTTGCCTTCCCTTATCTTCTGGATGATTACGCTTCCTTCGACACCGGCATTCTCGGCAATCTGACGCAACGGTTCCTCGATTGCACGTGCAACGATGTGGATACCCGTCGTCTCATCCTCATTGTCGCCCTTCATTCCTTTCAGAGCTTCAGCCGCACGGATATAAGCGACTCCGCCGCCAGGAACGATTCCTTCTTCGACAGCTGCACGTGTTGCGCTCAACGCATCCTCTACCCTGTCTTTCTTTTCCTTCATCTCGACCTCGGTAGCAGCACCTACATAAAGGACAGCCACACCTCCAGCCAATTTGCCGAGACGCTCCTGAAGTTTCTCGCGATCATAATCGGATGTAGTGGTAGAGATCTGCTTTCTGATCAGTTCAGCCCTTTCCTTGATAGCCTCCTTGTCGCCGCCACCATTGACTATAGTCGTGTTCTCTTTGGAAATAACCACTTTCTCTGCCTTTCCGAGCATGTCAGGAGTAGTATTTTCGAGAGTGAAGCCTCTTTCCTCAGACACTACGACTGCACCTGTGAGTGTTGCGATGTCCTGAAGCATCTCCTTGCGGCGGTCGCCGAAGCCAGGGGCCTTGACGGCAGCTATTTTCAAAGTACCGCGGAGTCTGTTTACCACAAGGGTGGTAAGAGCTTCTCCGTCGACATCCTCTGCTATGATAAGAAGGGATTTTCCTTCACGTGCGATAGGCTCGAGGATAGGAAGAAGATCTTTCATCGTGGAAATCTTCTTGTCTGTAATAAGTACGAGAGGTTCCTCCAGCACTGCCTCCATCTTGTCGCTGTTGGTCATGAAATACGGAGAAATATATCCCCTGTCGAACTGCATGCCCTCTACTACCTTCACTTCGGTTTCAGTACCTTTGGCTTCCTCGACCGTTATTACACCGTCTTTCTTGACTTTGGACATGGCGTCGGCGATAAGTTTGCCGATATAGCTGTCGTTGTTCGCGGAAATGGTACCCACCTGCTCGATCTTCGAATAATCATCGCCGACTTCCTGGCTCTGGGCCTTGAGGCTCTCCACTACTTTGGCAACTGCCTTGTCTATACCTTTCTTCAGATCCATCGGATTAGCACCCGCAGTGACATTCTTCAGACCGACATTTATGATAGCCTGAGCGAGAACTGTAGCGGTAGTAGTACCGTCACCTGCCTGCTCGTTGGTTTTGGATGCAACTTCCTTTACCATCTGTGCACCCATGTTTGCGAACCTGTCCTCAAGTTCTATTTCCTTGGCAACGGTAACACCATCCTTGGTAACCTGAGGGGCACCGAATTTCTTGTCGATAACCACATTGCGGCCTTTCGGTCCGAGAGTAACCTTTACTGCATCAGCCAGAGCATCTGCACCTTCCTTCATCTGGGCACGAGCCTCTACGTTGAATTTGATATCTTTTGCCATGATTATATTCTCCTATATATAAATTAAAGTGTAGCCAGAATATCCGACTGTTTCATTATAAGATAATTTTTACCATCGACTGTAATTTCCGTTCCGGCATATTTGCCGTAAAGAACGACGTCGCCAACCTTTACCTCCATCGGTTCATCCTTTTTTCCAGGACCTGCCGCCAGAATGGTTCCTTGCTGGGGTTTTTCTTTTGCCGTATCAGGAATATACAGTCCTGCCGCTGTTTTGGTCTCGGCCTCCTTAGGCTCTACCAATACTCTGTCTGCCAATGGTTTGATCATAATTTTATAATTTTAAGATTTTATTGTTCACGCTACGTCTTGCGACGTTTTCGCCGGACCTTTGGACAAAAGGAATGCCAAGAGCGCAGACTGCCAAATTGTCACAAAGGCGCATGAAGAATTGTCAGTGGTATATTTTTTCGTATTTTTGTCGGTATTCAACTTAGATGATATGGAAAAGACCAAGAAATTATATCCTCTGGAGTTCAGTCCGGTTGAAATCAGACATGAATGGGGCAATGAAAGGATAGCGATCGCGGATCTCGGCATCGAGGATTCGGTCGTCAGGGAAGGATGGCTGGCGGACAATTCCATAGGAGACATCATGGACACCTACATGGAAAGAGTCGTCGGAGATGCGGTATACTCCTATTACGGACGCCAGCTTCCGGTACTCGTGAAATTCCTCGACATCAAAGGTGAACTGCCAGTACATGTACATGCTGACGACACCGTTTCGGAACAAAGATATGACATCCTCGGAGGAAAGGAACTGTGGTATATCATGGAAGCCTCCCCGGAGGCAAGGATATTTCTCGGCTTCAGAAAGGATGTATCGGCAAGCGAACTCTATGAACGTTGCTCGGAAGGTACTGTAAAGGAAATTCTCGATGAGATACGCCCGAAAAAGGGAGACTTCATTCTGATCGAACCTGGCACAGTGCATTCCGCCGGAAACGGTCTTGAAGTGGCAGTAATCAAGGAATCGTCGGAACTGCCTTTCATTCTCGACGGGGATGAAGGTGAAAGCGCAGAAAACCATCTTGCCGAAGCTATGGATTTCATAGATTACCGCAGGAACTCCGTGTCGAAAATTATTTCAGGCAATCTTCAGGACGGGAACGGCCCGGTATCCGCCGTTGCCGAATGTCCGGAATTCCATGTTTCGAAAATATGTCTGAAAGATCCCCTGCACATGGTGAATGAAGAAGCCGGAAGTTTCCTGATATATGTATGTGTCGCAGGAGAAGCATCCATCCAGATTCCTTCTGAAGAAAACGGAAAGAAAAAAACTGTCAGCCATCAGCTGCGCAAAGGTGAGGCCGTACTGGTTCCAGCCGAAATACAGGACTACTTCATCGTACCGGCGGACAGGAATACAGTGCTTCTCGAAGCCGGAGCAGGACAAAGGGATGACACGGACAATTACATCGACCCTGACACTGAGCCGTTCCTTGAAGGGGAAGACTATGAGGGGCTTGAGGACGAGGAGAGAGAGCAGGATGATGAATTCCTGAAAAAGAGCACCGGAAGACACGACATGAAATGGAATTAAGACAACGGGATATGGCAGAAGAAGTCAGAATAGACAAATACCTGTGGTCGATAAGGGTCTACAAGACCAGAAGCGATGCGACCGATGCCTGCAAGGGAGGCAAGATACGGATCAACGGGGCAGACATAAAGCCTTCGAGAACAGTCCGGCAGGGAGATGTGATAACTGTAAGGAAAGGCGCAGTGACATACACGTACCGTGTCATATCTCCGATAGACAAACGCCAGGGTGCCAAACTGGTCTCTGAATATGCGGAAAATCTCACTCCACAGGAAGAGCTCGACAAGCTCAGGGCTCCGGTAGAGACTTTCTTCCTGAAAAGAGACAGAGGAAGCGGCAGACCTACCAAAAAGGAAAGGAGACAGATGGATTCGCTGTGGGATGCCCTGAGTCTCGACATGCCCGACGAAGATTGAAAAATTTTTCACGGCAGTCTGCAACATCGGAGCACCTGCCTGCATCTATAAGTCAGGTTTAGGTTTTAGTACACGTTTAGACGTCGGATTCCGCAGCAGGGTCAGGCGTCTTTTCTTTTATTGTCTACATCTCCAGCCTGACGTTGTCTATCCATAGAATATTTCCGACGCCCCCGTAAAAGGCGGGTCCGGAACTTGCGAGAAAATTGATAATAAGATAATTCGGTTCCATATCGGCATCAGCCCACCCTTCTTCCATGACCATGACTTTGTCACCGGCGCTGTTCTTACAGTAAAATGCCGTTTCCGGATCAGTCTTGAGACCCATATAGTCCTCATAATAAGGCTCTCGGGAAATATCGCCGTAACGGACTTCCAGTCTGTAGCCGTCTACCCATGAAGTCCTGTTTTCAGTAAATCTGGCTATCGCCGAACCGACTCTCAGCGCATGGATGGAACCGTCGGCATCTTCCCACCTGTGCTGCAGCACCATATAAACGAGAGGATAATCCCTGCCTTCCATTTTCTTTAAAGAAGAAAAACCGGTACCCCTGTATATGTCATGGCCGACATCCGCCTTGTAGTCGAAGACAAGTGCCGACGGCCGGCCTTCGAATTCGAGACCGTACTCTACTTTCGTCATCGGAGACTTCGTATCGCGTATCGGCTCGTCGAGTTCACCGAGGAATAACGCACCCTGGCAGACCACATCCATGTTTATCATGCCCAAAACCTTTATCGACTCCACATGAGTCTCGAGCCTGGCACAGTAGCCGTCACCTCTTTTTTCAGGATATACCGTATTGTTGGTCTTCTTCACGCCAGCAACTACAGCCATGACATTGTTCGTTCTCCAGAGATAACCTTCCGGAGCCGTAAACGGCTTGTCGGTACGGGTCACTTCGTAATTCCCGAAAAACTCGAAAAGCTGGTTGGTCCTGCCGCCGATCATGCCGGATTCCTTGACTTCCCTTGCCGACCAGCGGTCGAAGGCACCGTATGAATTGATGGATTCCACCGTCCTGTCCTGGGCAGAAAGGACGCACGACGAACAAGTCGTCAGAAAAGCGGTCAAGAAAAAAAATATTGTCCGTCTCATAAAAAATGACTAAATATGCAATCTGTTGTCTCGATGACAAAGATAATATTTTATTCGGTTATGAGAAATCCATTGCTGAAAATACTCTCGGTTACCGTATCCGCGATCGTTCTCTGCGTGCCTGACAGTCTTGCCAGACCTGCAATGAAAACAATATTCACCCTGGTTCAGCCGGACGGGACCGAGGTGGCGGCGAAACTGAAAGGCGACGAATTCATGAAAATACTGACGACCGCCGACGGATGTGCGATAGGACTCGGAAAAGACGGATGGTATTATTACGCCGGTTACGGCAGCGACGGCATGAAAGAATTGACGGAATACAGGGCAGGACATGATGCGCCGGCGGAAATCCTGGCACAGAGCCGCATCATACCTTATAATACTCTCAGGTCACTGGCTGCCGACAAAAGAAAAAATGCAGCCGGGGACGAAAAGGAGAATCTTCTGGTCCGCACCAAAGCCGCCGGAGGCGTAATGACAAAATCCGGCGGGAATGTAATTGAAAAACACGGAATCGTGATTCTCGCCCAGTTCCAGGACATAAAGTTCAAGGAAGAAAATACGCGGGAATCTTTCGTGCGCATGCTTACAGAGCCGGGATACAGCTACAACGGAGCTGACGGCTCGGCTATCGACTATTTCAATGAGCAGTTCGAAGGTCATTTTTCCTTTACGTTCGAAGTCAGCGACATTGTAACCCTTTCGAAAAACTGCAGCTACTACGGGGAGAACAACAGCAACGGCGACGACAAGAATCCTGTGGCAATGGTCACCGAAGCTTGCAGACTTGTCGACGACAAGATAGATTTTTCCAGATTCGACGATGACGCCGACGGTGAAGTCGACAATGTTTTCATATTTTTCGCAGGAGGAGACGAGGCTGAAGGGGCCGGCGAAGACAGAATATGGTCTCACGCATGGTATGTCAAGGACGGTGCAAACGTGAATCTTTCCCTGGACGGAAAAATAATAAACAGGTACGCATGCACATCGGAACTGAGCCGTGACTACGAAGGGTTCAGGCTTGCCGGAATCGGGACGTTCTGTCATGAATTCAGCCATACTCTCGGCCTTCAGGACTGCTACGATACGGACTATGAACTCAGCGGAGGCACTTCAGACGCCTTATGGGGTTCCCTTTCCCTGATGGACAACGGCAACAGCAACAACATGGGGCATACCCCGCCCAACTACAATGCCGTGGACAGGGACCAGACAGACGTTTTCGAACCCGTCATTCTGACTGCGGGCACCCATACCCTCGAACCTGTCGGGGATGGAGGTACATACTACAGGATGGATACGGATACGGAAGACGAATATTTCCTGTTCGAATGCAGGGCAGAGAAAGGATGGGACCGTTATATCGGAGGCAGCGGACTTCTGATATACCACATCGACAAGTCGCTCAACTCTGCCGGATATTCCGAACTGTACCTGAAAGATCTGACGGGTCGGCAGAGATGGCTTTACAACGAAGTGAACTGCAATCCGGAACATCAGTGCGCCGACCTTATAGAAGCATTGCCGGGGGCACGCAACGTATCGCAGGTATTCTTCCCGTACAGGACCAATTCCATAAACCAGGATTCCTATACGCCGATGACAGACCCTGCATTTACATTCTGGAACGGGAACAGCTCCTCTCTCGCCCTTACTGAAATAAAACGGGACGGAGAAAACATCATACTGACTGTCAACGAATTCAAGGGAGGACTGGAAACCCCTGTCAACGTCAAGTCGGAAATCTTCCAGGATGCCGCCATAATCACGTGGGAAGCCCCGTTCGCATACACCGGTAAAGGATACCTGTGTTGGGAAGCAAGTTCTGGCGGCACTCCTGAAACCATAGAGACGGAACCATACGAACCTGGCAAATATTCCGTTACCCTCGAAGGGCTCTCCCCCAAGACTCCGTACCGCACGGAAATCTATTTCGAAGAGGACGGTGTACAGGGCAAGGCCGCCGAGTGCAATTTCATGACCAAATCCGGCAGAGAGCAGAACTATCCGTTCATCTATCTTTACAATGTCGGGAAAAACAGCGACGGGACCTTCCCTGCCGGGAGCAGATTCCCGCTGAGACTGTACAATGCGACTGAAGCCGAAGATATCGTCTGGTACATGGACGGAGAAAAGATATCCGTTGACGGAAGCGGATACTATACCCCGAAAACGTCCGGAGAGATGAAGGCCGAGGTATTCTATGAGGACGGTTCAAAGACTGTCGTTACGAAGAATATAGTATTGAAATAAATGAATGGGCAGATCATGAAAAAACTCGCAGTACTGACAACCATGCTGCTTTCCGCATGTGCCGCCGCCTTGTTTCCGGCATGTACACCGGGATTTTCGTCGGAAGAATTCTCTCTTGAACATGATATAGGGCTCTGCATAAAGGGAAACTACGTCCTGAGATACGACAGCGACAAGTTCCAGCTGGGCTATAACGAAGACCGGGCAGAGTTCTGGATTACGGACGACAACATGGCGGATTACGTGATTCTCAAATGCAACTCGTTTCCGGAAAACGGGAGCACCGTCAAGGCAGACCTGATATATACCACTGAAAACGACCTTATCAAAAAATCCGGTCTGAGTTTCAAGGTGACCGAATATGACGACCGGTCAGGCAAGATCTGGCTGTGGAGTCAGTCGGGACGGATAGGAGTGATAGTCAAAATTCTGAGATAATTGAAAAATTTTCGCTAAATTTGCGCGCAATCGAAAATCAGATAAAACCAGAATAATTATGAGAAAGAACATTGTTGCCGGCAACTGGAAAATGAACACTACAGTTGCAGAAGGAATTGAACTTGCAAAAGCTGTTGCAGCCAAATCATCGGAAGTTCCAGCTTCCGTAAAACTCATTATCGCCCCTCCTTTCACGCACCTCGTACCGGTGGCTGAAGCCATCAAGGGCTCATGCGTGGGACTGTCCGCACAGAACTGCGCCGACAAGGAGAAAGGTGCATACACCGGGGAAGTGGCAGCAGACATGCTCGTATCTGCAGGCTGCGGATATACGATTCTCGGACACTCTGAAAGAAGGCAGTATTACGGCGAGACAGACGAAAAACTTGTCGTAAAGGTAAAACTTGCCATTGCCAACGGGCTCTCCCCTATCTTCTGCGTAGGTGAAAACCTCGACGAGCGTGAAGCCGGACGCCATTTCGATGTAGTTTCGGCTCAGGTAAAGAACGTTCTCTACACCCTTTCCGCAGAAGAAATGGCGAAAGTCATCATCGCATACGAACCTGTATGGGCTATCGGTACAGGCAAGACTGCCACTGCAGAACAGGCTCAGGAAATCCATGCCTGCATAAGGAAAGTCGTTGCCGAAAAATTCGGCGACCTTGCTGACGAAATTACCATCCTTTACGGCGGAAGCTGCAAGCCGTCCAATGCAAAAGAACTGTTTGCCTGCCCGGACATCGACGGCGGACTGATCGGAGGCGCTTCCCTTAAAGCAGACGATTTCATAGCTATCGCTCTGTCATTCTGACAGGACAACAGGAAAGGATAATGAAAAAAATCATTACGATAATCGGGGCAGCAGCCGTACTGGCTGCTGCCTGTTCGCATACTCAGGAAAACGACATGCAGGCGAAAGTCGATGAATATGCAATTTTTGAAGTGAAGTCTCCTCTCATGGATGAACTTTCCGACAAGGACAAACAGGTGCTCAATCTTTTCAGGGAAGCAGGGAAAATCATGGATGACCTGTTCTGGAAACAGACATTCGGAGACAAATCCCTCATGGACGGAATCGAGGACAAGGCCACAAGAGACTTCGCAATGATCAACTACGGCCCGTGGGACAGACTCGAGGACAACGCATCTTTCATACCGGAGTATGGAGCAAAACCTCTCGGGGCAAACTACTATCCTGCCGACATGACGGCAGCAGAGTGGGAAGCCTTCGATGACCCTGACAAGGAAAGCCAGTACACGGTCATCAGAAGGGATGAAAACGGCCGGCTCAAATGCGTATGGTACAGGGATGAATACAAGGAGGAGATAGACAAGGTATGCAGGTACCTTGAAGAAGCAGCCGCCATCACGGAAAACGAAGGGCTGAAAAACTATCTGCTGAAAAGAGTGGAAGCTTTCAGGACCGACGACTATTTTGAAAGCGACCTTGCATGGATGGACATGAAGGACAGTAAAATCGACATCGTGATAGGTCCGATCGAAAACTATGACGACAAGCTCAATGAACTCAAGACTTCCTACGAATGCTTCATCCTGCTCAAAGACGAAAAGCGCAGCAAGGAACTTGAGAAATACGTATCCATGCTCCCGGAACTGCAGAAAATGCTTCCTTGCCCCGACGAATACAAGACTTTCGTCCCCGGGACATCTTCCGACCTCAACGTGTATGATGCTATATACTACGCCGGAGACTGCAACTGCGGCAGCAAGACCATAGCCATAAACCTCCCGAATGATGACAGGGTGCAGGCCCTGAAAGGTGCAAGACGCCTTCAGCTGCACAACAGCATGAATGCGAAATTCGGAAAGATACTTCTTCCTATAGGCCGCCTTCTGATAGAACCTGACCAGCAGAAACATCTCCGCTCCGAAGCATTCTTCTGGAACGTGACCTTCCATGAAGTGGCGCACGGACTCGGCGTGAAGGAGACCGTCAACGGGAAAGGAAAGGTAGACGATGCCATGGGAGCGGAAAAGACCACATGGGAAGAGGCCAAAGCAGACATCCTCGGTCTGTTCATGGTATGCAGGCTCATAGATATGAAAGAGATACCTCTCATCTCGAAAGAGGACGCAATCACGACATTCATAGCAGGTCTCGTCCGTTCCGTACGTTTCGGCTCCGCTTCGTCGCACGGCAAGGCAAACATGATGTGCTATAACTTCATGAAAGAAAACGGAGCCTTTTCACGCAACAAGGACGGGCAGTACCATATCGACTATGAAAAAGCCCTGAAAGCGATCGATGACTGGGCCGGACTGATCATCAAAACCCAGGCTACAGGCGACGCTGAATTCGCAAGGACTTTTTCGGCAGAATATGCTGTTGTTCCGGAGGCTCTTTCAGCAGATATCGCAAATATCAACGCCCACAATATTCCGCGCGACATCAAATTCGATTTCGTCTGGTAACAAGGATTCGCGCGACAAAACGGACCTGATAAGAAAGGTATAGTCTTTCGAAGAAAGACAAAGAGAGGGTGGCCGAAAATCTCTTTTTGGTCACCCTTTTACATTAAATTCCACCCTGCAGGCCAGACTCCGGTTATTCCGTCACAAGAGGAGTATTGAGTATATTCACTGTCATCTGTCTGACTTCACGCGAGGAGCCTGCATAATTTGCATTGGTCCCTACAAATGTCACCGTGTAGGTTCCGGCCTCATTGAAAGTATATTCATACGAGTGCATGTAATTCTGCAGATTCTTGATTACGACTCCCTGATCCGGAGATGTCACGTTGAAAGCCCGCGGGTATGAAAAGATCCAACCCTCGCAGGAATGCTTTATTTGATCCACATATCCGCCTGCAAATGATATGTCATTGTCCGTATCGAGCCTGATGCTTCCGTTTCCAGAACTGATCAGATACGGGTCTATGCTTTCATCCATCATGAGTGCAGTACCCATAAGAGTCTTGAGATTATGCTGCACGGGATTCACGCCCTCGATATTCACGGTTACGACCCCGTTCACGAAATAAGTGTCCATCGGAATACCTGTCGGATTATCAAGGTACGCGGAAGGCCTCCAGTGAAAGGCTATACACAGATTTTCAGCGCATTCAGCCATATTTGGAGTCGATACGGGGAATGACACGTTCGTCTGCCGCCCGTTATCCTCGAACTCCACCTTGGTCCAGCCCTGCATCCCGCCGTCGAGCATGGCCTGGATATCCTGTCTGTCTTTCGCACCGTCACCGGACAAGCCGTTGAACTGATCGGTATAGTAGATATCCAGCGCCCCGTCATCAGGGCTGCCGTATCTGTGCTGAATCTGCATGTCGAGCACAATGGAATTGACCTCTTCGGCAGGCACATCGTAGCGGTCCTTGTATTCGTAGTTGGAACCTATCTCCCCGCTGTAAAACAGGAGATTGTCAGGATTGCCGCTGATGTTGAACTTCACCGGTTCGCCTGCATAATACGTATTCGACGGATCCAGAGTTACATTGAAGTCTACCTCAGTATATATGTTCGCCTGCTCGCATCCTGTCGTAAATGGCAGGAATGCAAGGGCAGAAACGACATACAGCAATAATTTCTTAATCATATCTTCAGTAAAATTTTAAAATCAATACTACCACAATGGATTCTGTTCGACTCCGTTTACTCCTATCTCTATGGACGGGATAGGAAGAACGATATGTCTTTCCTGAACGGCAGACGCAGTGTTCGATGCCACATCATCCGTATTGCCGCTTCCCCATGCAGGATCGAGTGCATCCGTAATATAACCCTTCATGGACTCCACGAAAATTCCCCAACGGATAAGATCGTACTTGCGCAGGGATTCGAAACAAAGTTCGCGGCCCCTTTCATTCCGGACAAACTGCCTGAAATCGCTGTAAGACTGATATTCACTGAAATCCCTGGTCTTGATGCCGGCCCTGTCTCTGACCTCGACAACGCAGTCGAATGCCTCCCTGGAGGGCGCCTTGTGATACTCGTTATATGCTTCGGCATACATCAGAAGCACATCGGAATAGCGGAGAATAGGATAGTTGACCGGAGTGTACGATCCCCTGTCTCCCTTGACTCCTTCATAAATGACTTCACGACAATATTTTCCGCAGTTCCTCATACCTCTGGCAATGGTAGGATTCGTGAATGTAGTTTCCGGAGAAACCCTGTACGGAGTCTTGTCGATACCGCCCCGCCATGATTCGCCTGTAGCGGAAAAATCGCCTCCGGCATAATTGTACGGACGCATGTTCCAGTACTGGCGTTTGTCCCATCCCTGACTCTGGTCTATTCCTGCACCGCCTTTTATCTGATACTCGTCGGCAGTCCTGTCTTCCTGCCAGTAAAGATTCCAGAGTTTGAGAGATCCGTTGTACTGTCCGTATGCGAAATTGCACTGGACGTCATCGTAAGTCCCGACATCCGCGGAACTCTGCAGACCTATGAGATCGCCGATACGTCCGTTGCTCCAGTTGTCCGAGCTCGAACGGTTGCCGAGAAAATCAGCTTCCCACATGGACTCCCTGTATTCCACGTCGTAAATATCCGATATCATATTTATGAATACCTGTGCATAGTCAGGGTTGAGTTCATGCTTGCCGGCATCGATGACAGCCTTGGAAAATTTCATGGCCTTGCCGAAATATTCATGCTTCATGTCATCGTCCGTACCCTGGACAGTCTCGCCGGCCATGAAAAGATATACTCTGGAAAGTATGCCGCAGACCGTCGACGGAGCCACTCTTGAAGGGGTGTCGGACAGATCCTCCGTTGCAAGCACCTCTGCCAGGACCGGATCGGCAGCCTCCGGATCGGCAGGAACTTCCGCATCACCGTACAGACAAGCCTCCATCTCGCCGGCAGCCCATTCAAGGACATCGAGCTGTGGCGTCACGCCGCAATAGATATTCTCATCTTCGAGAGAAGTAAGAGGCAATGTCCTCAAAGGGACGTCTCCCCAAGCCTGGGCAAGAATAAAATGATAGAAAGCCCTGAGAAACCTGGCCTCGTTGTAATATGTGTCGTCCTTGTCGAATTCGGAGTCCCGGATCTTGTCCATGAATACATTGGCATTGTTTACCCCCTGATAGATTTCCGTCCAGGCGGAATAAACTTCCTGAGAACTGGCATCATGCCTGTACCATACGGAAAGATTACTGGCGGATGTCCTGTTGTAATAGCAAAGGTCGTCGGTGTTGGAAAGCATGAGAGAATAATGGTTCCCGTAAAAACCCTCATTGTTTATCACGCCGTAGACTCCGGCGAGACCGTAGAGAAGTTCGCTCTCCGATGTATAGAATCCGTCATCCGTGATAACCTCCGGCTTGACGTCGAGAAAATCGCAGGATACGCAGGCAATGGCCGCTGCAATAATAGCATATTTATTCAATTTCTTCATAACATATCCTCCATTAGAACGTGAATGAAACACCGGCAGTCAGACCGAATGCCCTCGGATAAGCCGACCAGTCGAATCCTGGGGTAAGCACGGAATTCCTGGTGGATACTTCAGGGTCAGGACCGCTGTAACTTGTCCATGTCCAGATATTGTCGGCTGAAACATATACTCTCATGGTATCGAAGTGCATCTTTCTGAGGGCGCGTCTCGGAAGAGTGTAACCGAGCGATACGTTCCTCAACTTCAGGAACGAGCCGTCTTCCACGACTCTTGAAGAATAGACGAACATGCCTTCAGCACCCACTCTCGGAATATCGCTGTCCGGATTGTCCACTGCATTGAACCTGTCCGTATAGGATGCAAGCTGGTTGAGGTTGGTGATGGAGCCGTTTTCGAATATAAGCCTGTTGGCATTGAGAATATCGTTGCCGTAACTCCAGGAGAAGAATATGTTGAGGTCGAACCCGTAGAAATAGAATGAATTTCCGAAACCTCCCGTATGGAGAGGCTGTCCGCAGCCGATAATGGTGCGGTCATCGTCGTCGACGGTACCGTCTCCGTTGATATCCCTGTACTTAGGATCTCCCGGGCGGATTTCATCCCTAGCCACGCTCGACAAGGCAGGCACATTGTCCTTCAGTGAATTTCCTATGAAATCCTCCTGCTTGTAGGTGCCCTCGTAGATGTAGCCGTACATCATTCCGGAAGGCTTGCCGACCTGCGTGATATAAGGATACTGGTTGTTGAACTTCTGGTCCCATGACACCGATGTCATAAGAGAATACTGGTCGTTGGTCAGAGCCGTCACCTTGTTCCGGTTCAGCGCGATGTTGAAGGAAGTGGTCCACTGGAAATTCTTGTTATTGACATTCAATGTTTCCAGAGAAAATTCCCAACCGGTATTTCGCATGGAACCTATATTCATCATCGCTGATTCATATCCTGACGATGAAGGAAGCGTGGCCCTGAGCAGAAGGTCGTAGGTATTCTTCATGTACCAGTCCACCGTGAACTTGATCCTGTCATTCTCGAAGAATGTGAGGTCGAGACCTGCATTCCACTGTTCCGTAGTCTCCCATTTCAGGCCTTCATTCAGAAGGTTGTTAGGGAAATATCCGGAAACTATGCTGCCTCCGAATACATAGTCATTTCCGTCGCTGCTTCCCGGTACAGTAGTCAGCTGGGCATAGAAATCGTAAGGAGTAGTGGTCCTGTTGTTACCCGTAAGTCCCCATGAAAGGCGGAGCTTTCCGTTTTTCAGCCAGCTGCTGTCCTTCAGGGCATCCTCCCTGTTGAAGTTCCACGCAAGGGAAGCCGACGGGAAATAACCCCACTGGTTATGTTTGGGGAACTTCGACGAGCCGTCAGCCCTGAATGATGCAGTCAGATAATATTTGTATCTGTAGTTGTACTGAAGTCTGAAGAGACCGGACATCATCCTCCAGTTGTATTCCCATGGAGTCACCGACTGATAGTGGCCGGTATGCATTCCGTTCAGCCCGAGGGCCTCCGTGGTCATGTTCGTGGCTTTGGTACCCTTGTAATCATTGGTCTGTCCCTGGAAGGTCACACCTCCGAGGAGCGTAAGATGATGGGCCCTGTTGATATGCTTTGTCCATGTAAGGGTATTCTCGTTCAGCCATGTCACCCAGTTGGTCCAGTAAATGGCTCCGTTGATACCGTTGCCGGAAGGAGAGCCTTCATAGCCGGTATATGTCTGGGTACCGTTGAACTCTTCTCTGCGGCGCTCCTGAAGAGTGTATGTGCCGGTGACCTTGAGCACGAGGTCCGGAATAATGGTATATGTGAGTCCCAGTTGCGCATTGAGGTAATCCTGAATAGTCTTCCTGCACTCGTTTCTTACGGAAAGCGCCGGATTGAACCTGTAATCGTTCGAATCTGCTATGTCCTCGTCTATCGGCGACATGAGGAATTCATCATCTCTCGTAGTATCCCAGATAGGTTTTACCGGACGATAGCCCCAGACCGAATAAATCAGCCATCCTGAAGCGGAGGAGGACTGCTGTGCCGCCGTAGGATTCGTACCGCTCGTTACGGATCTTGAATAGTTGACATTCAGGTCGGCCTTTACCTTCTCCCCGATGTTCTGTGAGAAATTGATCTTGCCCTGATACCTCTGGAAATTCGAATTCACGATGATACCGTCCTGATCCAGGACAGAAAAACTTGCCGCATATCTGTTCCCGGCCTCCTTGCTTCCTCCGGAAAGCGATACGTTGTAATTCTGAACCAGGGCGGTCCTGTATATCTCGTCCTGCCAGTCATATGTACGGACGTTCCTGTAGTCCTCGATGCTGTATTCCTGATCGCCGTGTTTGAGATAGATATTGGTGCTGCCTGATCCTTCATACATTTCCGTCTGGAACTCGACGAACTCGTATGCATCCATAAGATCGATCTTGTTGTAGATCTTGTTTCCTGTCCATGAAGCACTGAATGAAACTTTCGGCTTGCCTTCCACACCCTGCTTCGTCGTAATTACAATGACACCGTTTGCGCCTCTTGCTCCGTAGATGGCCGTTGCTGAAGCGTCTTTCAGTATGTCGATTGACTCGATATCGGCAGAGTTGATGGACAGGGCCATGGAACTCTCAGACGGAAATCCGTCGATAACGTAAAGAGGGGCGCTGCTCTGGGTAAGCGAATTGTTGCCCCTGATCGTAATATTCGCCTCGGCGCCGAGGGAGCCGTCCGAAGTGGACACGACCACTCCCGCGACACGTCCCGTAAGAGCCTGGTCGAAATTCGTCACGGGCGTCTTCATGATTTCGCCCATATCGACCTTGCTCACGGAACCGGTAAGGTCCCGTCTCGTCACGGAGCCGTAACCCACACTGACGACTTCAGCCGCATCGATCGAAAGCTGTTCCTCAGCCATAGAGACGTTTATGGTGCTTCGTTTGGCAACTACCTCCTGGATTTCCTCGAAGCCCAGGCATGAGAATACGAGTGTGGCGGTGGACGGGACTGAAATGGTATAGTTTCCGTCCATGTCAGTCACTGTTCCGTTGGAAGTATTGCCGGATTCATACACGGTCACAGCCACAAGCGGCTCGCCTGAAGTATCGGTAACACGACCCTTGACCTCGATATCCTGTGCTGACAAGTTCCAGGCAAAAGCCGTAAGAAGAGTCAGCGACGTCAATAGTACAGTTAGTTTATACATCAGTTAAAGTTTATTAATTATTTCAGATTACAGTTACAGTTCAGTACCGGCATCAGGTCAGATTCTTTTCAACAGGAATTCTACCGGCTGGCCGTCAACGCAGTCGGCAGTGACGGATGTCTTCCCGTTTTCCCTGAGAAGATGCACCTTTTCAGACGGAGATACCGTCTCCCACTCCCCTTCTATCACGACCGTTTTCCGGAGCACCTGGCTCGGCTGCGGGGTGGTATACGCTTTCTCGGTAATACCGAGGTCCGGAGTACAGATACTCATGACGACAGTTCCGTCTTCCGTTGTCCTTTCCATTACGAGGGTTTCGGCATCGATAGAAGAAACAGGGAGATACGGTTTCGCATCCTTGCCTTTCGGAACAGAGGCGAAGCCTTCCGCGGAATCCGCACCGTTGTATGCCTTGTAACATGCGTACGCAGTGATTCCGGTAATATGGTCATTCACCACATGAGCTGCATTGTCTCTGCGAATTACGGTATAAGGCAGATTTCTGGAATAAGCCTTGGTTTCCTTCGATGTCGGCTGTACAAGCATCATGTACTCATACGAAGCCCCGTCCGGAGACACGCCGTGGTCAATATAGGCTGTAATGAAGTCGCCTGTTCCGGTCTTCTTCTTGGTATCGGAAGGAGATTCCTGCGTCTGTTTTACGACTTTCAGGCCCGAGGCGTCAGGAAGAATATAGATATTTCCATACGGATCATTCAGGACAGCCTGTCCCTCCTCGGCGAAAGTATATGTATACGGGAACGGGAAGTCTCCGAAAAATACGTCATTGATATCGACTACAAGGTCGTCCCTGTCTTCGATTTTAAGCTGGTAAAGCGTAGTTTCCGTAGGATATCCGTAATTTTTCGTATTGGATATTCCGCTTCCGATATAGACTATCCTGTTGTCGAAACAGAATATGCTTTTGGTCGCAGTCGCGCCTGCGCAGAAGTTCTGTCTGTCTTTTTCTACATAGGTGAACGCCAGCATTCCGTTACGCCCTTCGAGAGAAGACGCACCCGGGAAGCGAGAATCATTCCTTTCCATAAGTGTTCCTTTCAACGGATTTTCAAGCATGTCGAAAGGAAGGTGGACGGTTGTGGCTCCCGGCATTCTGTTCCAGTCCCACCCTTCCTGGGAGAAACCGCTTTCAGCCGCAGAAACCGGGTTTCCCGAGCCGATCAGCTGGGCTGTTGCATAGCTCTGGTAACGTCCGTAACGGTTGTCCGCAGTATATATTTCCGAACCCCAGACATCGGAATTGTATGCCTTGAGAGAGAGCATCCAGTTGTCCCTGCGATGGATTCCCAGGGCAGCATAGTTCAAAACGAAGAAACCTTCGGGGGCTGCAGACGGGCCTGAAACTCCGGCCTTGCGCAATGCCGATACAGACTCGGGATCCGAACCTCCGAGATAAAGATACGCGCCTCCGAGTTCGGGATCGGCACCGAGACCGGAATCTGTCAGATCTCCGAGCAGGGCAAGCGAAGCATAGGCCTCGATATCCGCCTCAGGTATGAAGCCGTTGAACGGATGACGGCCGCAGATGCCTACTCCCCAGTCAGTAAGATTGCAGTAATCCCTCATGGTGAGCAGGACATGCTTCAAGGTCCTGCGGGCATCTTCGGTGATTACGAAATCTGTACCGTTGGAATACTCGCAGAATTCCCCGAGCACGGCGAATGCCCCTACTGAGTAAGCCGGATAATGGCCTCCGTGATGGAATGATGTCCCGTCCGGCTTGAATCCACCGAGAGTACCCGGAGAATATGAAATGGAACCGGACACCCACTGCGAAAGGGATTTCATCTTTGCATATCTCTCCGCAGGATCGGAATTCATCATCGCCGCTATCAGTTTGGCTTCAAGGAGAGTATGCCAGCTGTCGAGAATCTCGTCCCTGCCGTAGACGAACGGCAGCCGGGTCTCCTGGAGACCGCTCCAGTATTCAAGGACCTTTACGTACTCGTCAGTCTTTCCGGCCTTCTCTATTTCGTCGCGCAGCATCCACATTCCCCTGTACAGTTCACGGATCTGATAGCCGTAATGGTGGTTGGTACCGAGTCCGCTTCCGTATGCGAAGCCCTGGTCTATTGCATGGTCCATAGCCACCAGGACCCTGTCCATATTGGATGTATTGCCTGTATATGAATAGTCCTGGGCATAATAGTTGATCAGCTGCCCTATGAACCTTATCCTCATTTCTCCGAGAGAATTGTTGAACTCGTCATCGCTCAGCAGAGGAGCGCCTGTTACCGACCCGTCCGGAAGCCGCTGCAAACCATATTTCACATAGATATCGTCCGCCCGTTTAAGAAGTGTTCCCTTGACGTAATTCTCGCTCGAGTTGCCGGCCCTGATCTGCCTGTCCATCCTCTCTTCCACAAGGTCGAGCATTTCCTGCTGCTCCGCAGTAACCGGAACCGCCTCAAGTGGCGGATACTGCTCCCATTCCCAAAGCCTGCACCAGTGCCACATGTTTCTCTGAAGACTGTAATTGTTCTCCGGGATCTGCATGTCAGGGGTAATCTGATCGTGGAGCTTTTTTGTCGCAAAAGTCAGCCTGTCTATATAAATGGTCCCTTCCGGCACGGATGCTGGAGGGACTATCGTCATTTTGGCGACATTGACAGCCCGTTCGGCAGCCTTTTTGTCGCCGTAATGTCCGTAAGGGCACGGCATGTCTATATATTTTATCCATGCCGTACGCCAGCCCCTGAAATCCATGTTGAAGTCGAAATGACAGATTTCCTCATTGCTCCAGTTCCAGAACGTGAATCTCAGAGGATCCTTCATCGGAGAGGTATTGTATATCCATATCATGATACCGGCTCCGTTTACCTTCATCGAAGCCTCGATATCGGTACAGTTGTTGAAATCGAGAGATGCCTGTCCCTGCCAGCTGAACTTTACCGACGACTTGCCGTCCTTGAACTTTTCGGCAGACGGTCCGACTGTTCCGTTACCGCTAACGCGCACGAATCCCGGTACTCCTTTCTCGAAGTTATACTGAGAATTGATTGCTGCCTGAACGGATATGATTGAAACAAGAAAAAAGGCAACAATAAATAAATGTCTCATCTGGTCATTAGTTTTAATGCAATAGGCAAAGATATTATTATTTTCACATAACTCAATAATAAAAATGAATAAAAATCAGTAAATGCAAGTTTATTTTGACAAAATGATATTTTTGACTAATTTCGCCAAATGGTTGTGTGACCGTGCACGAAAACTGATAACTCAAATAAATACAAAGATGAAATTCAAATTTCTTTCCTTGCTGGCATTGGCGGCAATTTCCGTACAATGCGCACCTAAGACAGATATCATTAAGGAAAATGTGGAAAATGCCAAGGTCCAGCTGAAATCCCTCGTCGAGGCTTCGGAAGCAGGGGATACGGTCAGGATTCCGTCTACATTCCAGAATGGCGAAATCGTATATGTACCTACCGATGACTGGGTAAGCGGATTCTTCCCGGGGACACTCTGGTACATGTATGAACTTACCGGCGACGAATACTGGGCGGACCATGCACGGAAGCATACGGAAATCCTCGATTCCATACAGTATCTCACATGGCATCACGATGTAGGGTTCATGATATACGACAGCTATGGCAACGGACTGAGGCTAAAGAATATCGACGGATACAAAGATGTCATCGTCAACACTGCCAAATCCCTTTCCACGAGATTCAGGCCGGCGGCAGGCATCATCCAGTCATGGGACGCTGACAAAGGATGGCAGGCGAACAACGGATGGAAATGCCCTGTCATCATAGACAACATGATGAATCTGGAGCTGCTTTTCAAGGCTACGGAATTTACGGGAGACTCGACATTCGCCAAGATAGCGGTAAGCCACGCCGACAAGACTCTTGAACATCACTTCCGTCCTGACTACAGCACATATCATGTAGTCGACTACGATCCCGAAACCGGAGAAGTAAGAGGAAAATATACCGCCCAGGGATATTCGGACGAATCGGCATGGTCGAGAGGACAGGCCTGGTCGATATACGGTTTCACGGCAGCATACAGATATACCGGCTATGACAGATATCTCGAAAGGGCCGAGAATGTGGCAGACTTTCTGCTCAACGATCCTAACATGCCGGAAGACCTCGTGCCTTACTGGGACTTCGACTGTCCTGACATTCCGAATACCTACAGGGACGTATCCGCAGCCACGATCATCTGCTCCGCACTGTACGAACTGTACGGAATCACGGACAATGCCATGTACAAGGAAAAGGCGGACAAGATCGTCGAATCTCTGTCTTCACCTGAATACAGGGCTGCCCAGGGTACGAACGGTGGCTTCATACTCAAACATTCCGTCGGCAGTATTCCTCACGGAAACAGCATCGATGTTCCGCTCAACTATGCCGACTACTACTTCCTCGAATCACTGATCAGAAAAGGAAACATCGAAAAGGGACTGGAACCTGTTGCCAGATAATATGCGTAAAGCAATATGCATTATATCGGCCTTGGCGCTTTTCATTACGGCGGGCGCCAAGGTCGTTGATTTCACTCAGGAGAGAAGCATCCTGTCATTCGAAGACGGGACCGGAAACGTATCGGCCGCAAGGTCATCCGCAGAGATATCCGACGAGCACTACAAACTCGGCCTGCATTCACTGAAATGGCAATGGAAAAAAGGCGGGGCCGAAATCATCATACCGGGGGAAATTCCGTATCTTCCCGAAAATCCGAATCCCAGGGAAACTTCGGTATCGAGTTTCGTATTCTGGGTATATTCTCCTGCCGAACTTGATGGCAGCCTCAGGTTCACATTTTTCAAGGGAGAAAAAGAATGCTGCCATTTCGACTATGGTCTCGGATTCTCCGGATGGAGAGGGGCATGGGTCGCTTTCGACAGGGACATGACCGGAACTCCTGAAACAGGAATGGACAAAGTCGTGATTTCCGCCCCCGAAAACTGCAGGAAAGGGACATTGTATTTCGATGGAATAATCACATCGGTATTCGAAGACATAAGGCATCACACTCCGGACTGGCAGGCCCCTTTCATAAACAAGGACACAGACTCGCACTGGCTGATTCTGAACAACAGCTGGAACCTCGGCCTTGACATCGCCCCTGCCGGAACAATAACCGAAAAGGAAATCGCCGAATCAGACACGGTAAGATCCAGATTCATACGGCTCGTAACATCCGGCAAAAAACCGTGGCCGGTGGAAAAAGTCAGAGAGGCATACGAAAACTACGGCATTTCCGTAAACCCGGACGGGACAATCAAAGGCAAGCCCGTATTTTTCACCAGATACGGCGAAACCTATATCAATCTCGGGATTACCGACGCGTCCGCACGGTTCCGGGAGAACGGCCAGCTCCTCAGGCAGGCGAATGACAATCTGCTCGAAATGGCAATAGCCTGGATGAATGCCGTGAACGAAAGAGACAAGGATGAAATCGCGGAAATGTACGTCGCCCTTACCAGACACCTTCTCGACCAGGGCTTCGCTGCAGGAAGCGGACTCGGCACAGTACATCATCTCGGGTACAGCATGAGAAATTTCTACACTGCCCCCGTAATAATGAAAGATGTCCTCGAGAAGGCAGGATTGGCTGAAGACGTACAGGCGGCGATGGAATGGTTTTCCGGTGTCGGTGAGGTCAAGACCGCTCCTGAAACTCCCGGAATGGACATAGACGCATTCAATACGTCGCTGATGGGAAGAGTCGCTGCCCTTGTCATGCTGAAGGATACGCCGTACAAAATCGCATACATGAAAGCCCTCGCCAGATGGATAGACAATGGATTCGCATACGCGGACGGTCTGAATCCGTGTTTCAAGAGCGACGGTACGGTAATGCACCACAGAAAAGCATATCCGGCCTACGCGACCGGAGGTTTCGACGGAGCTGTAAATGCAGTCTGGATGCTGCATGGCACCGGCTTCGCCATTTCACCTGAAAGTCACCGGATACTGAAGGACGCCCTGCTTGAAATGAGATTCTACTGCAACAGGAAATCCTTCCCTCTCGCAATGTCCGGAAGACATCCTGACGGTAAAGGGGCCCTCATTCCCCGCCAGTATGCACTTCTGGCGGAAGCCGGTTCTCCAGACAGGTCGGAAAAGACAGACAGGGAACTTGCCGCGGCCTTCATGAGAGTAGACGGCGGCGGGATCTACGGACGGAAATTCTCCGCTGAGGGAATAGTTGCGGAAAAAGCGCCGGAAGGGTGCCGGGTGCACAGCTATGACTGTTCGATGTCCCTGAGACGGGATGAATGGCTGGTGACTTTTGCAGGCCACAGCCGTTATCTCTGGGCTGCGGAAATCTACAACGGTGCAAATCTCTACGGGCGCTATCTTACGCACGGCAGCATGCAGATACTGGGAAATCCGCAGGATCACGTTTCCGCCGCAGGTTCCGGATTCCAGGTAGACGGCTGGGACTGGTGCCACATACCGGGTACGACAGCGGCTGCGATACCGATGGAAGACATGCTTGCAAACGTACTGAATGTGGATGAATTTTCAGGCTACGAGGAAATGCTGCTTTCCGACGAATGGTTTGCAGGAGGTGTCAGCCACAAGGGCATGGACGGGGTTTTCGCCATGAAACTCCATGAACATGACAAATACAACGGGTCCCTGCGGGCAGACAAGTCGTTCTTCGCATTCGGAGACAGGATCATTGCTCTCGGATCCGGCCTTGAAAACGGCCTTGAAGGCTCGGAACTGCATACGACCCTTTTCCAGAATACCATACCAGACGGAACAGACGACGCCTGCTCGGTCATGACTGACAGCCTGACGGCAGTTTCCGACAGATTCGGCAATGTCTTTATTGTAAAAGGCGGGCGTACAGTGATCCGCAAGGGCACACAACATTCATTCCATGAAGAAACCATGGAGCCTACTGTCGGACGGTTCGAAAAGGCTTATATAGATCATGGCGGCATTGTAAAAGACGGCAGATACGAATACATGGCAATAGTGGATGCCGACCCGGAAAGAGTCGTAAAGTATATGGAAACACTCCCGTACAGTGTAGTGAGATGCGATTCATCTGCCCATATCGTTGCAGACAATGAATCAGGGACAAAAGGATTCGCCGTATTCTCGGGAATATCGGAAGGGGATGACGGAATCATTGCGGAAATCTCGCCGTCGCTTGTCATGTACAGCCTCGATGACGGGAAAATGACATTGAGCGTCAGCAATCCGGATCTTGCCCTCTATTCCGGCCCGAGCGATGAAATCTTCGACGAAAACGGAAAAAGGACAGAGCGCAGCATTTACGGCCGCAAATGGGTGAACAACCATTGCGGGGCGACCTCGGTGGCCATGACTTTGAACGGCAAATGGGAAATTGCAGACCACGGGGATTCCGATGTCACGGCCGAATACGAGAACGGCAGGACGCGTCTTGTAGTCAGGACAGGCGAAGCGCGGACAGAGGAAATAATTTTAAAGGAGATAAAATAATTTTCGCATTATGGACAAGAAAAAATATCTGATTCCGTTTTCAGGGCTTGCACTTCTGGCATGCGGGAATGAAGTCCGGGAACAGCATCCGAACATAATCTACGTGTTTCCGGACCAGTTCAGGAACCAGTCACTCGGTTTCTGGGCAGAGGATGAATATTCGGACTGCATAGGATGGCAGGCGGATCCTGTCAGGACTCCGAATCTTGACAGATTCGCCGGCGAGTCCGCGGTGCTGTACCGGGCATTCAGCACCTGCCCGCTGAGCAGTCCGTACAGGGGGATGTTTCTGACCGGAATGTATCCGGAAAGAAACGGAGTGACGCTGAACTGCATGGCTGAACGGCCTGAAAGTACGCTGAATCCGGATGCCGTATGTATCTCAGACGTACTTGCAGCCAACGGCTACAGTTGCGGATATATCGGCAAGCTCCATGCGGAAACCCCAATGAAAAACGATCCCGCAAACCCCGGGCACTACGTGAGCGACAGGACTCCGGAATGGGATGCATATACTCCGCCGGAAAGACGGCACGGGTTTTCATACTGGTACTCATACGGCACATTCGACGAGCACAAGAACCCCCACTACTGGGACACGGAAGGAATACGTCACGACCCGCATGAATATTCCGTAAGGCACGAAACAGACAAGGCCATAGAATTTCTCCGCAACGAAAACGGAGAACGGGAAGAAGGGGCTCCGTTTTTCCTTGTCCTCGCCTACAATCCTCCACACAGCCCGTATGAAAGTCCGGATGACTGCATGGAGGAAGATCTCGAACTGTACAGGGACATGGATTATTCGGAACTGTACGTACGTCCCAATGCGGATACGACCCTGACCAAGGCGCCTTCGGCAAGATACTATTTTGCCAACGTGACAGGAGTAGACAGGGAGTTCGGAAGACTGATGGACGAACTTGAAAGACTCGGTCTCGACAGGAATACGATAGTCGTATTCACCTCGGACCATGGGGAAACCATGTGCAGCCATGGCACACTCGATCCGAAAAATTCAATATACACAGAGTCGTTCAACGTTCCCTTCCTGATAAGGTTCCCTGACAGGATAAGGCACCGGACAGATCCGACAATGCTCAGCACAACGGACATAATGCCTACGCTTCTGTCGATGGCCGGTCTCGAAGAAAAGATACCTGAAACAGTCGAAGGACGGGATCTCTCCCCCGCCCTTCTTGAAAACGGAAAGGAATGCGACGTTCCGGATGCCGTCCTGTATATCAGGAATTATGACGGAGAACGCGATGAAGACGGGCTCGTAAGGGGGATTTTCCCGGCTGCGCGAGGAGTGAAGACCGACAGGTACACTATGGAAATCGCCATAACACGGAATTACGAGGTGGAAAGAGTCCTCATTTTCGACGACCTCGAGGATCCGTATCAGATGAACAACATATCCCATACGGAAAATCAGGAACTGTTTTCATCGCTTTGCGGAAAGCTCGGAGAAAAACTGGAAGAAGCGAACGATATCTGGTACCGTGAAAAAATTTTGGAACGATTATCCTTTGATAATATCGGACTTGCCCGATAATATTGTAAATTTGATGACCCATAACACTAAACTATAATGAGAAAAATTTATCTGACTATTGCCTGCCTGGCAGTTTCCATAGGATGGATTTCATGTGCAGACTCGGAAAAGCTGGAATCCGATCTGTCAAGACTGGAAGACAGGGTGGAAGCGCTCGAGCAGGCTGCATCGCAGATCAACAGCAATGCCATCCTGGCATACAAGATGATCACGGAAGGCCAGATCATAATGGCTGTAAACTGCTTCGACGACAATACGGTATACAGGCTGGATCTCAGCGACGGTTCGACTTTCGACATCTACGTTACGGATGACGGACAAGGCATTACTCCGTCGCTCGGCGTCGACGAAAACGGGAACTGGATATACTCCATCGACGGAGGCGGGACTTTTCTCCCGGTGCCGGGGACGGAAAATGTCTCCGCCATCCCGGAACTCAGGGCAAATGAAGACAACGTATGGGAAATAAGTACGGACGGAGGAGCCACATGGACAGAAGTGACTGACGCAGACGGAAACAGGATGCCGGCGAACTCGGATTTCACGGATTCGTTCTTTACCTCGGTCAGCTATGACGAACAGGACAGCAAGGTGGATATCGTGCTTGCCACGGGTCAGGAAATCTCCATCCCGGTCTATCAGTCCCTGACAATGACTGTAGAAGGCTACGAGGAGGGCATGGCAATCAATTTCGGACAGGAACTTGCATTCGGCGTTTCATTTTCCGATGACGTGGCCGACATTACGGTCAGGACTTGTCCCGACGGATGGAGGGTGCGTATTACTGAAGAAGGGGAATTCATTATAAACGGGCCTGTTTCCGGAGAATCCGGCGATCAGACCGTGGAAATCTGGCTCCTGTCGGACAAACAGTATGTGAGGAAATACAGGTTCACATTTCTTCTCAGCAATATGGATCCCGATGCCGCCAGGGCATGGAACGAATTTGTAACAGGAGACGAGGCCAATGTCCTTCTGGACTTTTCTTATGCGGGATACATGCATGGGGAAGAAGCGCCTGCAGAAATCATTGTCACGGAAAATCCCGACGGATCCTGTACGGCAAGCAACGGCTACAAGGTCTACAACATCGAAAGCTACGGGGCCGACGGTACCGATGAAGAAAGCGACCGGGATGCTTTTGTGGCGATGCTGACCGAGGCACTCGGAGCTCCAACGATAAATGCGGCCGGAGACCAGATGACTTTTCCGCACAACAACAGACCGCAAAACATCATCTTCTATTTTCCGGAAGGAAATTTCATCCTGCACACTGATGCCGACAATGTGAACGGGAAAAGCCAGTCGATCATAATAAGAGGCAGCAACGTGATTCTGAAAGGAGCCGGACGGGACAGGACGACCGTCACGATGGCCGACGAGAATCTTCCGAGTTCTTCAGCCATGTATTCGTCCCCGGACATGATACAGCTTAAACACAATACCGGAATCCAATACACAAGCATCCTTGCGGAAGTACGTTCGGACGCCGGGAAAGGGACATTCTCGGTGGAAACAGGCGGAACCGGAGACATCAAGGCCGGCGACTGGATATGCCTCTTCGTGCAGAATGATTCCAGGGAAGTGCTCGAAACCGAATTATACCCATACACGGCAAAAGGCAGCTGGGCCATATCGCAGATCAGCAATCCTGACAGGGGCGAAGGAGGAGTAGTCGTAAAGGACATCCATCAGGTCAGATCCGTTTCAGGCAATACCGTCACATTCCACGAACCGCTGATGCACGAAGTAGATGCCGGCTGGGGCTGGAAAATCGTCAGATACCAGCACTATGAAAACGTAGGAGTAGAAGACATTACATTCAAGGGAAATGCAAAGGCGGATTTCGATCATCACGCGTCATGGATGGATGACGGAGGGTTCAAGCCGATAAGCATTACCAGGGCAGTCAATTCCTGGATGCGCAGAGTGGACTTTGTCAGCGTGAGTGAGGCCTGCTCGATCATAGAAAGTGCGAATGTATCGGTGTACGACTGTACGATATCCGGACAGCGTGGCCATTCCGCCATCAGGTCCCAGGCATCATCAAGAGTGTTCATAGGAGCGGTGCTTGATGAAGCCCGGGGCAGAAGCATGGACGTTCTCGGACATGAAGTGGACATGGGCAGCGATCCAGAGGCGAAAGTCGGGCAGTATCACGCCGTCGGAGTGTCCAAGGAAAGTATGGGCGCAGTCCTCTGGAGAAACACGTGGGGAAGCGACGGATGTTTCGAATCGCATGCCACTCAGCCTCGCGCAACGCTTGTCGACTGCTGCGAAGGAAGTTTCAGAAGATGGAGACAGGGCGGAGACGCCAACCAGATGCCTAACCATCTCGCCGATCTCACCATATGGAACTTCTGCAATACCACTCCGTTCACCGAACTTGCCAAATGGATATGGTGGGACGAAGGGTCGGACTGGTGGAAAATCCTGCCTCCGACAGTTGTCGGTTTCCACGGAGAACCTGTGGATTTCGACACGGACAACGACCAGATAAAACGTCTGGAAAGCAACGGCGCGCCTGTCCGGCCGGAATCGCTGTACGAAGCCCAGCTCGAGGAACGGCTCGGGGCTGTACCGGCATGGCTTCAGGAACTCAAAGGCGTAGCCGCACGACAATAATTTCAGGAAAATCAATAACATTAAAAAACAAAACAGAGATACAATGAAGTTTGAATTCAAGAATCTGATAAGATGCGCAGCGGCCATTGTCTGCTGTGCGGGTATGTTCGCATGTACGGACATGGATGAACTCGAAGAAAGAGTAGACAGTCTTGACAGCAGGGTGACTGCTCTCGAAACTCAGGTAAGCAATCTCAACGGCAATATCGATGCAATCGACAAGCTCCTGGACGGAAAGCTGTTCATAACGGAAATAGAAGCAGTCGAAGGCGAAGAGGGCGCATACAATCTTACAATGTCCGACGGCTCGGTCTACAAGATAGCACAGGGAAAGATCGGCAATACACCGCAGATTTCGATAGACGATGAAGGATACTGGATCGTCAGCTATGACAACGGAGAGTCTTTCGAGCGGATCGAAGTCGACGGGCAGGACAATACGGCTGTCCCTTCCGCCCCTAAGTTCCGTGTCGATGCAGACGGATACTGGGAAATCAGCATTGACGGCGGAAAAACTTACGAAAAAGTGTATTATGCCGACGGAACGACTCAGGTGCCGGCCACAGGTGAAGGCAACAGTTTCTTCCAGGGAGTAGAATTCGACGAGGAAAGCAATACGCTCACTCTCATTCTTGCCGACGGAAAGGAAGTCTCTTTCACCGTGACTGCCGATTTCGTATGCCAGATCGTAACGGACGAGAATCCGGTACAGTTCAGACCGGGCAACGCACGTACATTCGATGTCAGGATGAGAGGTGTCGGTGAAGTTTACATCGTCACACCGGACGGATGGAAAGCCTCGCTTGAAGGAGAAGACGCATCCGATCCTGTACGGGAAATAACCGCAACCTTGACAGTAACGCCTCCTGACATGAGTACCGAGACCAAAATCAGCGCGGATACGGAGAAGGATATCGTCATTCATGCCGCTTCCGCTGCAGACAGCAGGGCCATTTTTGCCAAAATGCAGGTTGAACTGACCGTCGTGGCCATGCCGGAAGTGGAAATAACGGTCGGTGAGACGACATCGTCGAGCATTTCCTATACTGTCAGGCCGAATACGGACGTAACCTCATGGAAATACATACATCAGCCGGCAAGTGAAACTGCACCTGATGCGGAAAGCGAAGGCTGGATGACAGGTACGGAAACGGATCTTGAATTTACAGATCTCGAAAGCAATACGGCATACGTCCTGTATGTCCTCCCTTCTGGAAAAGACGGTGACGGCAAGATCAAAAAGGCCGAAGCATCCACACTTGAAAAAGTAATCGACGACTATTATCAGGCATTCATGGACGGAGAAGATATCATAATCGGCGGAACTGTCTATAACAAGAGCCAGTTTGCCGAAGAGGATATCATACACTGCACGGAAACTGTGAAACTGTCATCCGCAAACAATGGACAGATACTCTTTATTTCCCCTGACTGCATCATCGAGGAACTCGGAAACATGACGGACGCCGTAATCATAGGCGACGATCCTGATTCCAGGCCGACGATTACCATAACCAACCCGCGGTACCTTGTTCCTGCTCAAGGTACGGAATCGAGACTGGTCCTGAAAAACCTGAACATAGTACCGGGAAGCGGATTCACGAACTACATGTTTACCGTGAACAAGAATTTCGCCACGGATGGGGCTTTCGGCGAATTCACTTTGGACAACTGCGATATCACGATGACAACCAATGCATTCTACAGCATATCCAACGCAAGATATCTCGACAGGTTCATCATGGAAAACTGCAAGGTCAATGTACCTTCAGGATCCGGCAACCGCTTTATCATCCACACTGCGGCCAATGAAAACGTATTCTCGGAAATTACATTAAGAAACAATGTATTCTACTGTGAATCAGGGCTTGCCCTTGCATTCAGGATTCTGAGCGGACAGACGAACAATACCAACAAGACTACCGTATCGAAAATGACAGTAGAAAACAACACGTTCGTCAATACGGCTCCTACAAATTCGTCAATGATCATAGCTTTGGAATTCGGCGATATGACAGTCTCCAGGAATCTGATGTTCTTCGATGAAGCCATTACCGCCGGAGGGGAAAATCTTACCTACATATTCGGAACGGCAGACAACGCCGCAGGATATCCTGACACGGCGAACTGTACGGACAATATCGTATACGACTCTTCGAAAGGATACCTGATGTTCTACAGCAGCGGATATGTACCGGCAGCGGGACAGGCTGAAAATCCTACAGTCATAACCGACAATCCTTTCTCCGGAGGGACATTCAGCCTCGCTACCGGAACATTCGTTCCTAACGGCACATATTCAGCCTACGGATCGAGTATCGCGAGATAGGTGTTCCGGATAATATTCCTAAAAGACAGGAGCCTGCGGAAGTCTCATTCCGGACGCTCCTGTCTTTTTTGCGTACGGTACCTCCAGGGAGAAACGCACATGAAGCAGACAAAATAAAAATTATTGGGTAATTCAGCGATTTATAGTTACATTTGCGGCTGCACGAAAGAAAACAGAAACTGATAAGAAGATGAAAAATTTTGTTGAGGAACTCAGATGGCGCGGCATGATTCAGGATATCATGCCAGGTACGGAGGAGAAACTGATGGAAGGGCCGACGGCAGCATACGTCGGGATAGATCCCACGGCTGATTCTCTGCACATAGGACATCTGGTAAGTGTAATGATTCTCAAGCATTTCCAGAATTGCGGCCACAAGCCGTTCGCCCTTGTAGGCGGTGCTACGGGAATGATCGGAGACCCGTCCATGAAGTCCCAGGAAAGGAATCTGCTGGATGAAGAAACTCTGGCTCACAATGTAGCCTGCATCAAGGCACAGCTTTCAAGGTTCCTGGATTTCGATTCCGACGCACCGAACAGGGCGGAACTCGTGAACAACTACGACTGGATGAAAGGATATTCTTTCCTCGATTTCTCGAGAGACATCGGAAAGCATATCACCGTCAATTATATGATGGCCAAGGATTCCGTAAAGAAAAGACTGTCTTCGGAATCTCGCGAAGGCATGTCCTTCACGGAATTCACCTACCAGCTCCTTCAGGGTTATGATTTTCTCTATCTGTACGAACACAAGGGATGCACCCTGCAAATGGGAGGAAGCGACCAGTGGGGCAATATCACTACAGGTACGGAACTTATCCGCAGAAAGCTCGGCAAGGAAGCATACGCACTCACCTGCCCTCTCATAAAGAAAGCCGACGGAGGAAAATTCGGAAAAACCGAAAAAGGGAATATCTGGCTGGACCCGGAAAGAACTTCGCCATACCAGTTCTATCAGTTCTGGCTCAACGTTTCCGATGAAGATGCCGCCAGATACATAAGAATTTTCACGATGCTTTCAAAGGGCGAGATAGACGCCGCGATAGAAGAACATGCCAAAGCGCCTCACATGAGATCTCTCCAGAAACTTCTGGCACGCGAAATCACTGTAATGGTGCACGGAGAAGAGGAATACGGGAAAGCCGTTGCGGCATCCGAAATGCTCTTCGGCAACGCTACTTCAGAAGCTCTTAAAAGCCTTGACGAAAAGACTTTCCTGCAGGTTTTCGAAGGCGTGACGACTTTCGAGATAGATCGCGGGAAACTGCCGTTGAACATAATCGACCTTCTGGCAGTCGAGACTCAGGTCTTCCCGTCCAAGGGCGAATGCCGCAAAATGATACAGGCCGGAGGAGTAAGCATCGACAAGGACAAGGTGGCGGACATCAATGCTGAAATAGGGGAAAGCCATCTTATCGGAGACAAATATATTCTGGCCCAGAAAGGGAAGAAGAATTATTTTATCATCAGAGTCAAATGACAGAAAAAGGTACGAGACAACAGAAAGTGGCCAAGGAGCTGCAGCGGAATTTCGCCGAAATAATCCGCAGCAAGGGAATGGCTGCTTTTGACGGGGCAATGGTGACGGTCAGCGGAGTACGTATAAGTCCGGACCTGTCGGTTGCCTACATATACGTCAGCATTTTCCCGTCGGAAAAGGCCGGAAAGGTCATGGAGATATTGAAGGAAAATGCGAAGGCCCTTAGAGGCGAACTCGGGAACAGAGTCGGCAAACAGCTCAGGATCATACCTGAAATATCGTTTTTCCTCGACAGTTCTCTCGATTATGTAGAGCACATAGAAGAACTGTTGAAAAAATAATACCGTATGAATCTGCCGTTCTTTTTTGCCGGAAGATACCTGTTTGCAAAGAAATCCCACAATGTGATAAACATAATCTCTGCAATCAGCGCTGCAGGCATGGCAATAGGAACGGCGGCTCTTGTCATAATCCTGTCGGTCTACAACGGGTTCGACTCTCTGGTCAAGACGATGCTCGGAGATTTCGACCCTGATATCCTGATAGCGCCCTCTGAGGGAAAGGTATTCGTCCCGGAAGGAGAAGCCTTCGACTGGATATATGATCAGGACATCGTGCTGAACATGAGTTGTGTGGTAACGGAAAATATTTTCGTGAACTACGACGGCAGGCAGAGCATGGTGACAGCCAAAGGCGCGGACTGGGTCTATGAAGAAGAATCGCCACTGCGCAGACATATCCGCAACGGTGAATTTTCCCTGCACAAAGGCGATATTCCGCAGACTGTCGTCGGCAGCAGTCTTGCCTACAGGCTCCGCATAAATCCGAAATTCGTCACTCCCCTGGAACTGTATTTTCCCTCGAGGACAAGGAATATTTCAATCTCCAACCCAATGTCTTCGATCGAAACCGTAAACGTCTGGCCTTCTGGGTTATTCTCGGTAAACAGCGACATCGACGACAAATTCATCATCGTACCCATAGCAGTGATGAAAGAACTGCTCGAGTACGGAGATGAAGTGACCGGCGTTGAAATCAGAGTCAGGGATGACTGCAGCCCCAGGGAACTGAAAACCCTGAAAAAGGAAATGGCAGAAAGACTCGGACCTGATTTCAGGGTTCTCGACAGGGCGGAACAGAACAACTCCCTGTATAAAATGATGCGGTACGAAAAACTGTCCATTTTCGCAATCCTGATTTTCATTGTCATCATTGTGGCTTTCAACATCTTCGGATCGCTTTCAATGCTGATAATCGAAAAAAGGGAAGATGTCGGAATACTTCGCAGCATGGGTGCCGGAGACAGGATGATAAGGCGGATTTTCGTCCTTGAAGGCTGGATGATCGCACTGCTCGGACTGGCCGGAGGCCTCATACTCGGGAGCGGGTTCGCCCTCCTGCAGCAGAAATTCGGATTCATAAAAATGCCGGGCAATTTTCTGGTCGAGGCATATCCTGTGATTGTGTCGGCAAAGGATATCGCCATCATTGCCGTGAGTGTGGCGGCGGTAGGATGGATAATAGCAAAATTGCCTGTAGCGGCATTCTACAGGCAAGAAAGAAGAAAGAAAGGACAGCAGTCCTGACTTGTGTCAGTCGTCGATATCAACAAGATTGAAATTCTGGTCGAAAGTAAGTTCCAGTCTGTTCGTCAGCTTGACTTCGTAGTCCCTGTACCCTTTCTCGATTTTAACGAACTTGGTCTCTGGAAAATTCTTCCTGACATACTCCCTGATCTGGACCGGTACGATTTCCTCGTTCAAAGTCGAATATCTGCATTCCACTTCTTTCCATTCACCGGAACCGACGAATTCGATCTTGGTACCGGTAGCGAGGACAGCTTCGTATGAAAGCTCCATGAAATCCGATTCTTCCTTGACGTAGGAGACCTTTTCATCCGGAAAATACTTCTTGATGAATTCCTGTGACTTGGCCGGAAGCTGCTCGAAGGAGATTATTCTGTCATTGTCAGCAGATGCGATTCCGATGAACGTAAACAACGATGCGACAGCCAAAAAAAACTTTTTCATATCAAAATCATTTAACGGTTAATAATTACTGTTTCAATTTCCTGATGCAAAGGTCAGGACAGATTCTGAAATGAATTTGAAATTTTATCCTTTTCGGCTTTTTTTATCGAAAAAATGTGAGAAGACTCCTCGAACCTGTATGTTACGGCAAGTCCCGAGCATCTGCATACCGAGTCCACGATGGCAAGTCCGAGACCTGTCGAACCTTCGGATGAAGACTGGGAATGATAGAATCTCGTGAAAATCATGGTCCCGTCAAGAGGAGAAGTTCCGGGATTAGAGACCGAAAAGCCGTCACTGTCCATAAAGATTCTGACAACAGCTCCGGAGCTGCTGTGGACGATGGCATTCTTGACGAGATTCCTGACGAGAACAGAAGCAAGCTGGCCGTTCATTTCGTGAATGAACGGTGCCGCGATGTCCGACTCCACCGCCACTCCCCTTCCGCGGTATATTTCTCCGAACAAGTCCGCAGTTTCATGCAGCAGACAGGCAAAGTCAACCGTCGAGACGTCCGGGAACTGGCCGTTGTCGATTCTCGTTAGCAGGAGCAGAGTCTTGTTGAGCCTGATGAGATCCTGAAGCGAACGATGGACCTTGACAAGTTCATTGGCCTGGGCTTCGGTAAGGTCCTGGGAATCGAGAAGCATCTCTATCCTGTTGCTGCATGAAGCGAGCGGCGTCTGAAGTTCATGCGAAGCATTGCCGATAAAACGTCTTTGTTCCTGATACTGCTCCGCAAAACGGTCGGCGGCGCTCTGGATCGTTTCCGCAAGTTTTCTGAACTCAGGTATATTGGTATCAGCAGGTACAGGCACCGTTTTCTTTCCCGGATTGAACTCGTCGAGCCAGGCCAGCATGGCTTTCAGAGGACGCATGTTGTAACCAACCACCCAGACGCATATACCGAGGACGGATATCAGCATCATGACATACAGGGCCACTATCCACCAGAGAATGGAACGCTGGATATCCTCCTGCTCTATCGTAGGGACTGCCACCACAAGCTCGAAATATTTTCCCTCCCTGTCCATGAAAATCCTGGACAGGACCCTTGCCGACTCGTATTCCGATTTGGACGAAATGAAAACTTCCTCATGTTCGAACCGGATCCAGTCATGTGCGGCTGCATAGTCTGCAGAAACCTCATTTATATAATAGGTATTGTTCGTGCCGTTGTCATCCGACGGAAGTTCGACTCCGGAGAGTTTGCGGATTATTAGTCCGTCCGAATAGTCTATGAGAGAATCGTCGGTCTCATCGTTGATCTCGTCGATTGTCGCTATATAAAAGAATACGGCCCAGGCACTGAGCAGAATCGTGAGTGCGACGGCAAGCCATGCCGTTATTCTGAGAAGGAGTTTCATCGGATCGGGATTAAGGTTTTATTTCTGGTTGTCCTTTTCAGCCAGTTTGTAGCCGAAGCCGTACACTGCCCTGATTTCTATATCGGCACCGGCTTCCTGAAGTTTCCGCCTCAGATTCTTCATCTGGGCATAAAGGAACTGGAAATCGTCAGTCTGGTCGACATGGTCCCCCCAGATGGCTTCGGCAAGTACGGTCTTGTCCACAAGGTGCCCGGGCCGCTGCATGAAATAGGAAAGTATGGAGAATTCCTTTTTCAGCAACGGCACTTCCACACCGCCGACAAAGACCCTTCCGGTTTCGGGTTCAAGGGAGACATTGCCTGACTTTATGGAGAAATCGCCTCCCTGTCGGCTTCGCCTGGCCACACTGCGTATCCTTGCGGACAGTTCGGCAAGATGGAACGGTTTTGCAAGATAATCGTCCGCCCCGAGTTCCAGTCCGGCCACCTTGTCGTCTATGGAGTCTTTTGCCGATATTATTATCACGTTCACCTTGGTATTGAGGTGCTTGATTTTCGAGAGCAGGTCCAGACCGCTGCCTCCCGGAAGCATTATGTCGAGCAGAATGCAGTCATAGGAATACAATTCCAGCTTTTCAGCGGCCGAATGGTAATCAGCCGCACTTTCTACCGTATATCCTTCTTTCCTGAGGGCGGAAACCATGAGTTCCGACAGAGACGGATCGTCTTCCACAATCAGTATTTTCATCATCACCTCCTTGACAATTTACCGCTAAAGATAATATTTTAGGATTAAAAAAGAAAAGCCACTATCTTTGAAAGATAATCACATTTCCGGAAATGGACAGGAACATATATCTGATCGACGGCCACGCGCTGATCTTCAAAATGTATTATGCCTTCCTGAGAAGGCCCATGATAAATTCCAAAGGCATGGACACCTCCATACTTTTCGGAGTTACCAAGTATATTCTCGAACTCATCGAGAGGGAAAAGCCTACGCATGTCGCCATAGCCTTCGATCCGCCCGGGGGAACATTCAGAAACGAACTCTATCCGGAATACAAGGCTACGAGAGATGAAACTCCGCAGCTGGTCATAGACTCGCTCGAACCGATGACCGGAATATGCCGCGCCCTGAAAATCCCTGTACTCATGAAACCGGGGTTCGAGGCTGACGATGTGATAGGAACCATATCCGTCAAATGCGAGAAAAAAGGTTTTACCGTCTATATGGTGACACCCGACAAGGATTACGGCCAGCTGATTACGGAAAATGTCCTCCAGCTCAAGCCGGGCAAGGCCGGAAGTCCCGATGAAATCCTGGACAGTGCGGCGATATGCGCAAAGTACGGCATAGACTCCCCTTCCCAAGTAATTGACCTGCTGACAATTTGCGGTGACACTTCGGACAATGTTCCGGGGGTCAGGGGCGTAGGCGAAGTAGGGGCAGGCAAGCTCATTTCCAGATACGGTTCAGTCGACGGCATATACTCCCACCTCGACGAACTCACGCCAAAACAGAAGGCCGCCTTCACCGAAGCTGAAGACCATATAGCGCTGAGCCGGACACTCGTAACCATAAGGACAGACGTAGACATCGACCTGAACCTCGACGAAGCCGCCGTCAGCCGGGACTATGATCCGGAAATCGCGGAACTGTTCTCAAAGTATGAATTCGGCTCCCTGAAAAAATTTATCAGTCACATAGAGCCTGTAAAAAAGAAAAACAGGAATCCTGAAATCAGGATCATTGATCCGCCGGAATTCATGGCCGTCGCGGAAAAGGCCGGAAAGTTCAGCATGGTGATGGACATTGCCGGAGATGAAGCCTTCCCGACTGCAACGAGGCTTACGGCCGGAGCCGTCTGCGACGGGATCAATTATTCATCGGACGGCAGCTGCGGCGATTTCAGGAAAATAATCGAAAATGAAGCCGTCATAAAGTGCGGCTACGATTTCAAATACCAGATCAACGCTCTTGCCAGAGAAGGGATAGAGATCAGGGGCAGACTTATGGACATAGAACTGATGCACTATCTCATAAATCCGGAGAAAAGCCATAAGGTGGAACTGCTGGCCTTGAGCTATCTGGACATCAGTCTCGAAGAACAGGCTTCCGGCCCCGTGCAGCAGAAAACCCTTTTCGAAGAGAATGAAGCCGGCGGCAGCGTTTCCCGCAGCCTCGAAGCCATCGTCGACATACTTCTGGCCGACAAATTGTGCTTCGAATTGTCGGAAACCGGAGCAGACGTACTTTACATGAAAATGGAGGAGCCGCTCATAAGGGTCCTTTCGGAAATGGAAAGGACAGGAGTGAGAGTGGACATGAACCAGCTTCAGAAATATTCAGCGGAACTCGGGGCCGAACTCAGGAAAATACAGCAGGACATCAGGGAGATGGCGGCCGAACCGGAACTCAATATTTCATCTCCGCGGCAGGTGGGCATTGTACTTTTCGAAAAACTGGCCCTCGACCCCAAGGCAAGAAAATCGGGCAACAAACACTATTATTCCACCGATGAGGAAACTCTGGCGGCGCTGGCAGACAAACATCCGATAGTCAATAAAATACTGGAGTTCAGGGCTGTCAAGAAACTTCTGTCGGCTTACATAGAACCGTTCCCGACATACGTAGATCCTGTCACAGGCAAGGTCCACACGACTTTCAACCAGGCACTGACGGCCACCGGACGGCTAAGTTCCTCCAAACCCAATCTGCAGAACATCCCGGTCAGGACCGAACGCGGCAGGGAAATCAGGAAAGCCTTTGTCCCGTCGGCTCCGGACGGTGTAATCCTGTCAGCCGACTATTCCCAGATAGAACTCAGGATAATGGCGCATCTGAGCGGCGACGCACACCTTACGGATGCGTTCAGAAAAGGAATGGATGTCCATGCAGCCACAGCCGCAAGGATTTTCGGAATAAGGCCGGAAGACGTGACTCCTGACCAGAGGCGTATCGCCAAGACGGCCAATTTCGGAATAATGTACGGGATATCGGCATTCGGGCTTGCCCAGAGACTCAAAGTGCCGAGAGGCGATGCAAAAAAAATCATCGACGACTATTTCAGGAATTTTCCTGCGATTTCATCATTCATCAGCGACACCATAGCTTCCGCAAGGGAAAAAGGCTATGTGGAAACACTGTTCGGCAGGAGGAGATATCTGCCGGACATAAACTCCGGAAACTCTACCGTAAGGTCGCTCGCTGAAAGAAATGCCGTAAACGCACCGATACAGGGTACGTCTGCAGACATCATCAAGATGGCAATGATAGAAGTCGACAGGGAAATCAGGGCTTCAGGAATAAGAAGCAGGATGGTTCTCCAGATTCACGACGAACTCGTCTTCGATGCAGTTCCTGATGAAATCGGGACTCTCGAAAAAATTATCCTTGAAAAAATGCAGAATGTCATAGAATTGTCCGTACCTTTGACAGTTGAGTGTAACTATGGAAAAAACTGGCTCGAAGCTCACTGATCTGTCCGATACGGATCTCATACGTCTGGCTCTTGAAAAGAATCAGGCGGCATATATAGTTCTGTACACGAGGTATAATCTCGGGGTCAGGAATCATATATCGAAATATGTATCCCAGAATGAAGACATCGAGGACATCATGCTCGAAAGTTTCCAAAAGGCTTTCAGCCAGATAGCGATGTACAACCCCGAGTACAGGTTCTCCACGTGGCTGTTCAGAATAGCGAGGAACACTGCCCTGGACCATATCGGAAGAAAGGACAGGGAAAAGAACAACATGCCCACGACATCAATCAATGAACAGCTTTCCGAAATCAACGAGATTCCCGCACCAGTACACAATCCGGAGGAAGACATAATCAAGCAACAGGAATACGACAAGTGGATCGCCAACATCGACAAACTGAAGGATGACTACCGCACTGTCGCAAAAATGAACCTGATAGACAATTTCGGATACAAGGAAATAGCCGACGCCCTCGACATCCCGATAAATACGGTAAAGACAAAGATACGCAGAGCCAAGGAGCAACTCCTGAAAATGATGAATATTTCCGACGAACTGCAATGACCTGCACCCGACATCGCAGACATGCCTTATTCAATACGCCATGCTTTTTGACGAATTCATAAAGACAGTACGCTCATCTTTCGGAGAAATACCTCAGAGAGGAATAGAAAGATTCCGGCTTATGGAAAGTCTCTATTCAGAGTGGAACTCGAAAATCAACGTAATTTCCAGAAAGGACATCGGGGAACTGTACAGCCACCATGTCCTGCATTCTCTCGCCATAGCAGAATATGTCAGAATGGAAATGCCTGATCTTTTCACTAAACTGTGCGATCCTGCCGGAAATACCGCCATACTCGACATCGGGACGGGAGGCGGATTCCCGGGCATTCCGCTTGCCGTTCTCTTCCCCGGCGGCCGGTTCACGCTGTGCGACTCCATAGGGAAAAAGACGAAAGTAGCGGCCGACGTAGCTGCAAGACTCGGGCTGGACAACGTAACTGTGGTAAACTCAAGGGCCGAGAATCTGCCCGGAAAGTTCGACTATATTGTCTCAAGGGCAGTCACTTCTATAGACAATTTCCTTCCGTGGACAAGAAAGAAATTCTCGGAAGGCATCTTCTGCCTGAAAGGCGGGAATCTTGCCGAAGAACTCGGTCTGGCAATGCAGAAATTCCACCTGAGGCCAGGGTCCGTCCATACATTCAGGATAGATTCCTGGCTGAAGGACCCGTATTTCGAAGGAAAGATGGTCGTTTATATCGATGACAAAAGTTTTTAGGAAAATTATTTGTAATTAACCGTAAAAATACTACCTTTGCACTCCCTTTGTAGAAAAATATAAAAATCAAAAATAATGAAAAGAACATTCCAACCATCCCAGCGCAAACGTCGCAACAAACACGGATTCCGTGAGCGTATGTCTACTCCGAACGGACGTCGTGTTCTTGCATCCCGTCGTCGTCATGGACGCAAGAAACTGACTGTTTCTTCAGAAGACAGATATTAACAGCGACGCTGCTACAGCAGCAGCATCACCGCAAAGGAATAAAGCAGGATAGCCTGGAAAGAAAGAGTACCGACAGTGCTGTATGACAGAAGTGTCTCTGTCGGATCTTCAGAACTCAGTTCAACTGTTCTTCCAGGTCCAGGCAAAGCGTGGAACGACCACTTTCTGAGAAGGAAACCGTCGTTGAACAATGTAGCTCCGCCGTTTGACCTGTTCAGGGTGATGAGAGTCTTATAGTCAGAGGAATAGAGGACCGATTCGAGGAAACCGGTATCCATGTTCCTCTGATTTCGTATTCTGTCCATTATGACATCCGTCGTTTCAGGCGACGCCGCAACAAGGAGAAGCGGGCTGAAACCGTTTTCCTCCACATTCCTGAGATACCTGTCGACGGCCGCCCATTTCCACAATGGCATCGATTCCGGAGCATAGACACTTACAACCATCACTTTTTCCCCCGTCGCAAGTTCATCATGATACTCCCCGCTCCTGTCTATGACAGGCAGCGATACGACAGATTCTTCGGTTCTCCTCTTTCCGACTTCCGAAACCTCCGTACTTACATATGTCCATGTCGAATCCGGGAGGTCATCGAGACTGAATTCCCGCGTACGCCCGTTTTTCTCGTATATGAACACCGCTTCATACTCTTCTTCAGGGGCGACGGACCTGCCGTAATGTCTTTCAGAAGCTTCAAGTCTGGCTGATGCCGTATAATCGGTAAAGTCCACGAGAGGAAGATACATAACGGAGTAAACGGCGAATGTGACCACACCTGCAGTCACAAGAGAGAAGGCTACATATTTGCGCTTTTTCGGAGTTCCGAGAGCGGAAAACGGGAAAAACGAAGCGCAGCACAGGGCGGAAAGGACAAGATTCTTTATGAATGTCTGAAGGTGGGTCAGATGTACGGCCTCGCCGAAACACCCGCAATCCATGGGAGGATTGAAAATCAGAAGGGCTATTGAAATCAGGGTAAAAAAGCCCATCACGGCCAGCATTGCCACGGCAACTGTCCTGCGCCACAGTCCGGTAATCAGCGCCGCTCCGAGAATTGTCTCTGTCAGAGAAAGCGCAATAGCTGCGACCCCCGATGAAAATGACAGGAAATCCAGATGAAGGAACCTGTAGTATTCCTCCACGATAAGTCCGGTACCGACCGGATCCATAAGTTTGAGGATGCCGGATACGAAGAAGGCTATGCCGACCAGATATCCGCAGAATCTTTTTGTACGCTCCAATACCGCATTCATATTACCGGATCTCCCTGTCCAGAACTGCTTTGATTTTACTGAAAATACTGTCGGGCGGCAACATGTCTCCATTGTCGCCGGCACAGTCGATCCTGACGAAACGAGGGTCGGAAAGACACTGGCTCAGATACATCTCCCTCACCTTCTTCTGGAATGACATGTCCGCCTCATGTATGTCTTCACGGCCGCCGAGATACTCCCTGTCGCTGCCGTGTCTTGCAGCCGACAGTTTTTTTTCTACAAAACCCATCGGCACATCGAGAAAGATATTGATATCGGGCACAGGAAGTCCGAAAGCCCCGTACTCCGTATCCGTAATCCATTTTCTCAGACTCTCGCGCTCGTCCGCATCAGGCATTTTGGCGCACTGATATGCAATATTCGAATACACGTACCTGTCCAGCAGCACCGTCCTGCCGGAAGCGAGGGAAGCCTCTATTGCAGGAGCCGCAGCATGCCTGTCCTCGGCGTAAAGCAAGGCGACAAGCTGTGGATGCACGGTGTCGTTGCTCCCGTAATCTCCTCTGAGAAAACGGCTTATCAGTTCCCCGTACACAGGAGCGTCGTACCTCGGGAAATGTATGTAGTCTATCTCACCGTACAGAGTTTCAAGATATTGCTTCAATTTCCGGACTTGAGTGGACTTTCCAGCTCCGTCCAGCCCTTCCAAAACGACAAGCATAAAATTTCCGTTAAAACCGAATTCCAAAGATAAGTCTTTCTGTCCGATTTTAAAAAATAATATATTTGCAGCCTGACCGGATAAAATGTGAAAATGACAGACAAAAACAGAAAAATCTCAGTCATGGGAATCGTGAATCTGACAGACGATTCCTTCTATCCTGCAAGCCGGAATCTCGGTACGGACGGGAAGACAGACACCGTCAGGGCAATGCTGCGAATAGAAAAGATGCTCGAAGAAGGAGCAGACATGATAGACATCGGCGCATGGTCCTCAAGGCCGGGGGCGGCTCCGATAACTCTGGAAGAAGAATGGGCAAGGCTTCATCCCCTGCTCGATGGAATCGCCGCAAGTTTCCCGGGCATTTCCATATCGATAGACACGACGGACTCGACTGTCGCTGAAAAATGCTTCGACACCATCGGACGTTTCACGGTCAACGACATATCTGCCGGAGAAGATGACCCGCAAATGCTCGGGACGGCAGGAAGACTCGGCCTTCCGTATATCGCAATGCACAAGCGCGGGACTCCGGCTACAATGCAGACCATGTGCACGTACAACGATGTCACCGAAGACCTGCTTGACTATTTCCGCCGGTTCGGAACCAGGGCCGGAGATGCCGGGATAGCAGACTGGATCATCGACCCCGGTTTCGGTTTCGCCAAAAACACGGAACAGAATTTCCGTCTTCTGTCCGACCTGGACAGATTTTCCGTATTCGGAAGAAGGATCCTTGTCGGGGTTTCCAGGAAAAGCATGATATACAAGACTTTCGGCATTACTCCGGAAGAGGCTCTTCCACAGACTCAGGTACTGCATTTCGCAGCTTTGCAAAAAGGGGCCGACATACTGAGAGTCCACGATGTGGGCGAGGCTGTACGGACAGTTAAGGTTTACAGGATGACAAGCGAATGATTACACCTCGCCAAGAGTATGGGCAGAGCTGTTCTATTTCATGTCCGGACAGTATTTCGTCCCGAGAGTTTCGGCTTTGCGGTTGGAATCCCAAATTAATTCACTAAGTTTGCACAATAAAAATGGAAATAAAAATGAGCAGTACATCATTATTGGCGGTCTCCCCTGTCGATGGAAGATATGAACGCTACACCGGACCTCTAAGGGAATATTTCAGCGAATATGCACTGATCCGATACAGAATCCGGGTCGAAATAGAATATTTCATAGCATTGTGCTCGATACCCCTGCCTCAGCTCGAGGATTTCGACAATGGCAAATTCGATACGTTGCGCGACATATACCGGAAATTCACTCCGGAGGATGCGGCGAAGGTCAAGGAAATAGAAAAGGTTACGAACCACGACGTCAAGGCTGTAGAATACTTCATCAAGGAAAGGTTCAGGGAGATGGGCATAATCAGGTGGGGTGAATTCGTACATTTCGGACTCACTTCACAGGACATAAACAACACTGCCATACCGCTTTCACTGAAGGAAGCCGTGGAAAACTGCTGGATGCCGCTCCTGAATGAGGTTCTCGGCACCATAAAAGGCATGGCCGAAGAATGGAAAGACATCCCGATGCTGGCCAAGACCCACGGACAGCCGGCATCACCGACAAGGGTCGGAAAAGAGTTCCGCGTATTCCAGGTCCGCATAGAAGAACAGTTCAGGCAATACGCCCTGCTCACCTACCCTGCCAAATTCGGAGGGGCGACAGGCAACATGAATGCCCATAAGGTCGCCTATCCCGATATCGACTGGCCGGCCTTCGCAGACAGATTCGTCGCTTCTCTCGGACTCAGGCGATCGTTCCCTACCACCCAGATCGAACATTACGACAACCTTGCCGCCATCTTCGACAACATGAGGCGAATCAATACGGTGCTTATCGACATGAGCAGGGACATCTGGACCTACATATCCATGGAATATTTCAAGCAGAAGGTCAACAGGAACGAGGTAGGATCCTCCGCCATGCCGCACAAGGTAAACCCTATCGACTTTGAAAATGCGGAAGGCAACCTCGGAATGGCCGATGCCGTACTTACTTTCCTGTCTATGAAACTTCCGATATCGAGGCTTCAGAGAGACCTTACCGACTCTACGGTCCTGCGCAACATAGGAGTACCTGTAGCTCACGGCATGATAGCATTGAATTCCCTGAAAAAGGGCCTGGGAAAACTTATCCTCAACGGACAGGCCATAGAAGCCGACCTGGAAAGGAACTGGGCCGTAGTTGCGGAAGCCATACAGACCATCCTCCGGAGAGAGAACTACCCTAATCCGTACGAAACACTCAAGGCCCTCACACGTACCGGTTCGGTCATAGACATGGACACTATCGAAAACTTCATCGACGGTCTTGACGTGAGCGAGGCGGTGAAGGAAGAATTGAGGGCGATTTCCCCTATGAATTATACGGGATTCTGATTCATTCTTCCATGATATAGACATCTTCGCCCGGGGCAGCCAGATGGAACTGTTCCCGGGCAAATTTTTCGAGAGTATCCCTGTCGGACATAAGCAGATTTATCCTTTTGTCAAGTTCTTCGAGATTCTCGCGGTAACGTGCCATCTGCTTTTCCTGCACTGCTATTTCATGGCGTGCGGAAAGCCAGTTGAAAATATTGTTCCCGGGCTTGAAAAGGACGAAAAGCAGAAAAATGAATGTGACTGCCACGGCGTAGCGCATGAAGCTGCCATGCTCGCCTTTGAATATTTCTCCGATTTTTCTCATTATATCCGGGATTTTATGGATTTTCTCCACAAAAATAACTAATTTTGAAGAATATTACGGATTAACAGCAAAATATAAAAATAATATCATGAAACCAACTCTACTTGTTCTTGCTGCCGGAATGGGCAGCCGTTACGGCGGACTCAAACAGATGGACGGGCTCGGGCCTAACGGAGAAACAATCATCGACTATTCTATCTATGATGCCGTAAAGTCAGGATTCGGCAAAGTCGTATATATAGTACGCGAACATTTCCTCGACGCTTTCAAGGAGATGGTAGACAAACGTTACAAAGATGTCAGATGCCCTGACGGCTCCCCTCTCGAATTCGATTTCGTAACCCAGGAACTGAACAAGATTCCCGAAGGTTTCACACTGAATCCGGCAAGGGAAAAACCGTGGGGTACCGCCCATGCCGTACTTATGGCCAAAGACGTTGTCAAGGAACCGTTCGCAGTCATCAACGGAGACGACTATTACGGGAAAGACTCGTTCAGAATCATTGCAGACTGGCTCAGGACCCATGCGGAAACCAAGGGAGAATACTGCCTCGTAGGCTTCGAACTTGACAACACGCTTTCCGAATCCGGCGGGGTATCCAGAGGCATCTGCACCGCAGACGAAAACCACTACCTCACGCACGTTGAGGAACACCACAATGCTGAAAAGGCTGCCGATGGAAAAGTCTATGCAGACAACAGCAAGGGCGAAAGGGTCGAAGTCGACGGCAAGGCACTCTGCTCGATGAACATGTGGGGCTTTACTCCGGACTATTTCGACAACAGCAAGGACATATTCACCGAATTCCTGAAAGAAAACATCAACGAGCCTAAAAAGGAATTCTACATTCCTTACGCCATCGACAACATGATCAAGGACGGAACAGCCAAAGTGGAACTGCTGTCCACCCCGTCACGCTGGTTCGGCGTGACCTTCAAGGAAGACAGGCCTGGCGTAGTGGCAAAATTCCAGGAATTTGCCGACAACGGAGTGTATCCGAGTCCTCTTTACAAATAATCTGCACTCTGCAGGCCATAATGGAAAACCGATGACTCTTACCTTTTGCTGATGATTGCCGGAGAAGGTAGGAGTCATCTTCAGAATAAAACCGGAACGATGAATATTCTGTCGCCGAAAAGAAAAATAAGATCCTCGTATAACCTGATGTCGGATTTCGACTATTATATTCCGAATATCAGGGAAATGTTCATACTGCTGATAATGCTTCTGGCCGGAGCGCTCATAGGGAATGCCGTCATTGCGGCAATCACCTGTATTCCAGGCGGGAAAGAACTGACTGGAGAATATACGCTCCTGCTGTCTTATCCGATAATGTTCATACCTGCAATGCTCTACGCGGCGACAAGAAGCAAATTCAACAGGGACTTCGACGTGACGGAGCGTGTGCCTCTCGACGGAAACAATTTCGGGAAACCCGGACTCGCCGTACTGATGCTGATGTGCGTGATAGTTACCGTCGCAGCCGGCTTCATAACGGATCCTCTGTCCATGCTTCTGCCTGAAACTCCGGAATGGTTCGACAGACTTAACGAGCAGATGCTGACAGGGACCCCCTTGTGGGCCACGCTTCTGTCGGTATCCGTTTTCGCCCCGCTGTTCGAGGAATGGCTCTGCAGGGGACTGGTTCTCAGAGGCCTGCTTCAAAGAATGAAACCGGGCTGGGCGATGGTCATATCATCGCTTTTCTTTGCCGTAATACATCTGAATCCCTGGCAGGCTCTTCCGGCCTTTGTCATCGGGATGCTTTTCGCATACGTCTACTACAGGACAGGCTCGCTCAAGCTCACCATGCTGATGCACTGCACGAACAACACTCTTGCAGCCCTGCTCGGGCAGAACGAAACATTCAGAAACATGGAATCCTATTCAGAACTTCTCGGCACAGGGCAATACGTCGCCCTGATTGCGGCAAGTCTGTTTATCGTAATAGTCTTCCTGGACATCCTGCGGAAGAATGTCCCCATGCCTGAGAAGGAAATCGCGGGCGAGTGACAAGGTTTCCGGCTTGCCGGCATCTATGATTTCAAGCGGTTCCTGGACATAGCCGCAGACAGGGTATTTGCCGGCCGCCTTCAGATAAAAATCCATTACAGGGAAACTGCCTTCGAAACCGAATTCCCTGAACAGGCGGAAAACCTTGTGCGTCAGCAAATGTATGCCGGCAAAGGCATATTTCCTGCATGAATCCGGATTCAGGTCGGGAAACGGGCTGCGCACCTCTCCGGTTGCCGTATTGGTCCACCCTACAAGCCTCATTTCTTCGTCGAAAAGGAGATATCTCGAAGTCCTGCGTGAGCTGACTGCAAGCGTCGCCACGGCTTCGTCCCTTACCGATGCCGCAAACTTCCGAAGATCGAGGTCGGATATGATATCCACGTTATGGACAAGAAAGTTTCCATTGCCGAGCAAAGGCTCCGCATACTGGATGCCTCCGCCGGTATTCCTGAGCATGCCGCTTTCATCCGATATGCTTATCCTTACGCCAGGCATGTCAAGTGCGGAAATATAGTCGGTTATCTGAGCGGCGAAATGATGGACGTTGACCACTATGTCGTCATATCCGGACGTGACAAGCCTGTCCAGGACTGTCTGCAACAGCGGTTTTCCGCCGACAGGCACGAGAGCTTTCGGCATTCTGTCAGTCAGAGGTTTCAGCCTGGTCCCGAGACCGGCTGCAAATATCATTGCCTTTGCCATCGGATTTTCCTTTCAATGCCCTGTTCCCTGTGAACAAGGTCGATTTCTATGTTATACCTGGAAGCGATATGGCCGGCAAGCGCCTCTGCGCAGTATACCGAACGGTGCTGTCCTCCGGTACAGCCGAATGCGAACATCAGATCGGTGAAACCCCGGCCGAGATATTTCTCAATATGAGTGTCGGCAAGGGCATATACCCTGTCGAGAAAAGGCTGGACCTCTCCCCTGCCTTCAAGAAACTCCTTCACTTCCCTGTCCATCCCGGTCAAAGACTTGTATTCCTTATATTTCCCCGGATTATGGATAGCCCTGCAGTCGAAAACATAACCGCCGCCGTTGCCGGACTCGTCGTCCGGAATCCCCTTCCGGTATGAAAAACTGAAAATCCTGACTTTCAAGCCGGTATGGCTTTCTGAAGTATCCTTTTTCGCAAAACGCGGCATCGAGACCATCTTGCCGAACACCTCGCACATGTAAGGATATCTGTATTCGAAAAACGGCAGCATGTCTCTCAGATTGGCTACCGCGTACGGTATGCTTTCAAGGAAATGCCGTTTCCTCTCGAAATTGCCCCTGAATCCGTATGCCGCCAAAACCTGCAGTGTCCTGAAAAAGACAAAGAGCCGCAGATTTTTCCTGAACTCGTCTTCATCGACATCCCGGTACCTGCGGAGAGCCTCGATATAGGTCCCTACAAGTTCGTCTTTCAGGTTCGGGGGGAAATCCGACCTGGCCTGCCATACGAAAGACGCCACATCCATATATAACGGACCTTTCATTCCTCCCTGGAAATCGATGAAATACGGCTCCCCGTCCCTGATCATGACATTCCGCGACTGGAAGTCCCGGTACATGAAAGTATCTCCGTTCCAGGCAAGGAGATCATCCTTCAGTTTCATGAAATCATCCTCGAGGGCTTCTTCATTGTATTCAAGTCCTGTCGCTTTCAGAAAACAATATTTGAAATAATGCAGGTCGAATATGACGGATCTCTCATTGAATTCCTGACGGTGGAAACATCTTGAAAAATCCCAGTCGGCGGCTCCTTCGATCTGTATCTTAGGAAGCTCGGCGATCGTCTTTTTCAGCAGGGCGATGTCTTCCGGCGAATATTTGCCGGAAATTCTGCCTCCGGCAATCATGTCGAAAAGGCTTGTCTTTCCGAGATCTTCCTGAAGATAGTACATTCCGTCTTCGCTGACTGCGTATATTGCAGGGACCCTGATACCTTTGGAGGCAAAATGGGCGGCAAGTTCGCAGAAAGTCGCATTCTCTTCAGCCACCTGCCCGATAACCCCTATGCAGGAGAATTCCCGCGTTCCGAGACGGAAATACGTCCGGTTGCTTCCTGAAGATGAAAATTCCTCGACATGCTCCGGAAATACTCCGGTATAAGTCCTGAATAAATTTTCCAGTTCCGCAGTTCTCATCGAATATTCTTTATTTCGCGAATTTAACAATTCATAATATAAAAAAAAGAGTACATTTGCAGTAATCTGCATAAAATTCGTCTTATGGACAGGAAAGACAGCGCTCTGGTAATTGTAAATATGCTCAACGACTTCATAGACGGTTCCCTGTCATGTATAAATGCCAAGGAAGCGGTACGGAAAACTGCGGAGTTCATCGACAGCATGACTTCCGCCGCAGCGGAAGAAGCCGACGACATATACGGCCAGTTCCCCATTCTCTTCATCTGCGACCACCATCCGTCGGACCACTGCTCTTTCGCCGAAAACGGAGGAAGGTGGCCGGACCACTGCATGACAGGGACTCACGGCAGTGCGATACACGACATGCTGATGCCATACGTTTCAGAAGAACTGACATTCTACAAAGGACAGGAAAGCGGAGACGTAAAATATACGGGATGGCACGGAGTGAACAAGGCCGGCCAGACCCTGGCGGAAGTCATCGGCCTGCTCGACATCGATACGGTTTTCCTTTGCGGAACGGCTACCGAATACAGCATAAAGGACACGGCCGAAGACATGGCTGCAGAGGGGAAGAATGTCATCCTCATCAAAAACGCCCTCGGCTATGTAGACTACAATGAGCATCTGAAGGCTCTGGAGGAAATGCGTACGAAAGGAATCAGCGCAATAGATTGAATGACAGGGCAGTAATTTTTAAAATTTTGTTATTTTAAAAATTATGTCTACCTTTGCGCGCTTGATATGAAGAACCTGATATCAAAAATATGGTTCCCCTTAGTGCTTACAGGCGTGGCTGCAGTGCAGTCGTTCGGCATTGATGCCGGACGTTTCGACCGCATGGTACATCAGCAGGACAGCCTGGCGCTTTCTGTAAGTGCGGACAGCGTCCATGCAGTGGACAGTACGGTGCCAGTAGCGGCAGCCGATACGGTTTCCGCCGATACCATCCCCGCTGCGGATTCGCTGCCGGTTCAGGACTCGCTCCATGCAGCCGATACCGCCGGCATGCCGGATACGTTGTCTTCTGCCGACACACTTCAGGCCAGAGATACGATTACTGTACCTGATTCCCTCAGATATACCGATACCCTCAAATTCAAATATTATATTGCACTGAAAGACAGTGTGACAAGGGCTTCCGTAAGGGATTCTCTCAGAAGCATCGGAGACACACTGGAGCTGCACAGGCTTGACTCGCTTGTTTATCTGGACTCTACCGCGACCGCAGCAAGGGATTCCATCGCCAGATTCAATGCCATGACCAGAAAAGAGCAGAAAATATATCTGGCTGAACTGAAGACCGCCCGCAAACTCGTCGAACTCGACAGCCTCATCCACGTAAAGGACAGCATACAGGCAATAAAAGACAGTATAACAGAAAATACTCCGAGAATACTCAGTACGTATCTTCTGCCGGATTCCCTCCTGTACAAGAGAATGTTGATGTGGACCCACGACCGGAACTTCAACAATATGGAGCTTCAGGAGATAGACACGACATACAATCATTACTTCACGGAATACCCGTTCTACAGGAATGACGTAAACGCTACATATCTCGGAGTCATCGGATCTCCTACGGAGACGTACGACTTCTTCAAGAGGGAAGAAGCTGAAAACGCCATATTCTACACTCCGTACCTGATGTACAACTACACTCCCGAAACATTGCCGATGTACAATACCAAGACGCCGTACACCGAACTTGCCTATTGGGGGACCCTGTTCGCCAACAAGGAAAAAGAGGAAAGCAATGTGCGGGTGATGACTACGCAGAACATTCTGCCGGAACTCAATATCACCCTCGAATACGACAGATTCGGAGGGAACGGAATGTTGCAGAACGAGGACACGGACAACAGGACATTCGTGGCCGCCACGAATTATATCGGCAAAAAATACTTCATGAACGCCGGATACATCTACAACAGAATCCGCAGAAGCGAAAACGGCGGCATTACGGATAATTTCTGGATCAGGGATACTACGGTCGACGCAAGGGAAATAGCGGTAAGGCTGAACGGAGCAAGCAACAGGGTCAAGAAAAACACGATCTTCCTCGACCAGTCGTACAGAATTCCGTTTACCTTCCTTTCCAAAAGCGCAAGAGAAGACAGAAAGGCGAAAAAGGCCGAAGCAGCATTCAGAGACAGTCTGATGGCGAGCGGAGACAGCGCGGCCATCGCACAATATCTGCTTGCAGAAGCCGACAAGAAGGCTGCCGAAGGCCAGATAAGCGCAGACAGCATAGACAACAACGTCACTACAGCGTTTATAGGACACTGTTCGGAATATTCTGCATTTACCAAAGTATATCAGGACAATATTTCCGAGACGGACACTGAGGCAAGGGAATTCTACAACAACAATTTCTACCTGCATCCGACCACAAGCAATGATTCTCTCAGAGTAATGAAGTTCGACAACAGGATATTCCTGAGGCTCCAGCCGTGGTCAAATGAAGGGATAGTCTCAAAACTCGATGTCGGCATAGGAGACAAACTCCTGAATTACCACGACTTCAACAGGCTGAATTATCTGAAGCCTGCCAGACCTGTGGTGCGCAATTCGGCCTACATTTATGCCGGAGCTCAGGGACAGTTGAAAAAATACATACATTGGGATGCCACGGGAAAATACACTTTCCTCGGTCATGAACTGAATGACTTTGCCGTGCGTGCCAATCTGTCACTCAATTTCTACCCGTTCAGGCGGGCGAAGGAGAGTCCTCTCAACCTGAATTTCCATTTCGAGACCAGTCTCAGGGAACCCGACTACTACCAGCAGCATCTGCATACCAATCATTACTGGTGGGACAATGATTTCGGCAAGATTTCCACCACGAAAGCAGAGGCGTCCCTCAACATTCCGGTATGGAATTTGAGTGCTTTCTTCGGCTATGCGTTGCTGAACAACAACATATATTACGACAACCACGGATCGATACAGCAAAACCAAGTACCAATGAGCGTCATGACAGCTTCTGTCATGAAAAACTTCAG
>CALUQM010000011.1 GCA_944322925.1 uncultured Bacteroidales bacterium | reverse complement strand
GGGAACCTCACCCCTTATACTTCGGCCTCATAATCTCCGAATAAATCACCAATTTCTTCTTGTCAATCTTCGATCCGCGCTTTCCATCCTTTTCACCGGAACCGTCACCCGTTCTACCGGCTGGAGTTTTCACGGCAGGTTTGACCTTCTTGTCCTGCCCGTCCACCAACTCGTAAACCGGCTCATAACCCGGAAAATTCGGGACACTGGCGGAAGAGACATGCGGCAATGCCGAATCATTCGGAAGAGCCGCTCCGCCAGAGCGGCTCTCGGCAGACTGCGGAGGTTCGGGCGTATCTTCAGGCAGTGACGGACCCTCTGCATCCGCGGCGTTCTTCAAAAGCTTTCCTACCAGAGACGAAGATGCCGCCAGTGCCACAAAGAGAATTATCAGTATGAATTCAATACTCATATCATTGACTTGCAATAAAACCTGTCCCTTTCAAGCTGCGCTTTCAGCTGAGTAAATGAAGAAAACCGGATCTCGTCGCGGATTTTCCTCAGAAAAGTGATTTCAATATCGAGGCCGTAAATGTCTTCATCGAAATCGAAGATATTGGTCTCTATGGTTCTCGCATTCCCTGTCCTTACCGTAGGCCTGTTGCCTATATTGCACATTCCGTAATAGGAATTTCCCAATGTGCGGACCTTCACGAAATACACGCCGTTCGCAGGAATCAGTTTCAACGGCTCATAGAGTTCCATATTTGCCGTAGGAAAGCCGAGAACACGCCGGCCTATCCTTTCTCCGGAAACGACTACGCCGTACAGGGAATAATCGTATCCGAGCATTTCGGCCGCCCCGGTGACATTCCCCCTGCCCAGTTCAGCCCTGATTTTGGTAGAGCTCACATCCATACCGGCCGACGATGTCACCTTGTCCGTCATTATCACCTCGAGCCCGAGACTTTCAGCTATCTCCCTGACGCTTTCGGCATCCTTTGCGTCGCTGCCCATGCGGTTATCGTAGCCGAGGATTATCGTACCGGCACCATACCTGTCCATAAGGTAATCCTTCAGATAATCATAAGTCGTCAAAGCGCCGAATTCTTTTGTAAACCTTATGACCTCGACTCTGTCGACTCCAAGATCCTTGAGCAGACGTTCCTTTTCATACATCGACGTAAGAAGCCTCAGTGTCCTGGCTTCCTGCTGTAAAACAGTACGGGGATGAGGCCAGAATGTCACCACCATGCTCTCATCCCCTCTGTTTTTCGCAGCCTGTACGAGCTGCGCTATCACAAGACGGTGCCCGACATGGACACCGTCGAAAAATCCGGTCGCTACAACCATCTTACAAGTTCGAAGTCCTGTCTGTGCGGCAGGAGATCATTCTTCGCATAGATTCTCGCAGCCACCTGATACAGTCCTGCAACCTCAGGCGTAATCATGGCCTCATATTTTGCGACACCGTCATTGACCTCGACCGGAGCATATTCAGCTATCGAACTGATATGCAGCTTCCCTTTGGAATCAGTCGTGGCGAACAGAAGCTCGACTCCGATTTCCTCCGGCCTGAGATCGCCGATACTGAGGACAATTTCTGACTTGAATTCCTTTCCGAGGGTTACGTCCTCATTTGAACTGTCAGGCTTAACGATCGACACGAGACTTACATTCTGCCATTCCCTGCGCAGACGCCTCTTCCATTCGGCGATTTCCTTCGCCTTGGCATAATCATCGGCAAGCAGGGCTTCGAACCTCTTTGACTGCGGGTCATAATACTGGTTGATATAGTCTGTAAGCATCCTGTTTGTCGTGAAATTGCAGGCCACCTGAGCCACTGTATTCTTGATAAACTCCAGCCAGTCGGAAGAACGGCCTGTAGATCTGCTTATATTGTAGAATGTAGGAGCGATATCGTTCTCTATGATGGTATATATTGTCGCGGCATCCAGCTCATCCTGGTAGTTCTGATCCTGATAAGTCCTTTCCATCGGAAGAGCCCAGCCGGCACCCGGCCTGTAACCTTCCACCCACCATCCGTCAAGAACGGAGAAGTGCATGACACCGTTCATCGCAGCCTTTTCACCCGATGTGCCGGATGCCTCGAGAGGACGTGTAGGGTTGTTCATCCATACATCCACACCCTGTACGAGGAGTTTGGCCAGCGTAATGTCATAGTTCGGCACGAACACGATCTTGCCTATGAACTGCTCCATCTTGGAAATGTCCACGATGCTCTTGATCAGATCCTGTCCGGCCTTGTCGGCAGGATGAGCCTTTCCTGCGAATATGAACTGCACAGGCCTCTCCGGATTGTTCACGATCTCGTTGAGTCTGTCGAGATCCCTGAAGAGCAGGTGAGCCCTCTTGTAGGTAGCGAACCTGCGTGCAAATCCGATAGTCAGCACGTCATCCCTCAGCGTGTCCTTTATGGTAACTATCTGGCGAGGGGAATAATGGTTGGCGGCAGCCGGATCCGACAGCCTTTCCTTTATGTCATCAATGAGTTTCTTCCTGAGAATCGTGCGGACATTCCAGATATCGGCATCAGAAACCTTGTAGATTCCCTCGAAGCAGGATTTGTCATAATGATGCGTCTTGAACTCGTCCCCGAAGACTTTTGCATGTATTTCTTTCCACTCCGGAGCAGTCCATGTAGGATAATGGACACCGTTTGTCACATAGCTCACATGAAGTTCCTCAGGGAGATAGCCCGGCCACATGTTCGCAAATATGTCGCGGCTGACTTCACCGTGAAGCCATGAGACCCCGTTGACCTCCTGAGAGATATTGGCGGCAAGGATGCTCATGGAGAACTTCTCGTTCACGTCGTTGCCGTTTATCTTGCCGAGACTCATCATGGTCTCCCAGTCGATTTTCAGCCTCTGAGGATAATGTCCGATATATTTCCTGAGCAGTCCTTCGTCGAAGGCGTCATGACCGGCAGGCACCGGAGTATGGGTAGTGAAAAGCGACGACGCCCTTACGAGTTCGAGAGCCTCCGGATAGTCGAGGTTGTCATTCTGGATATATTCACGGAGTCTTTCGAGTCCGGTGAATGCAGCATGGCCTTCATTGCAGTGATATACCTGGGTATCTATGCCGAGTTTTCTCAAGGCCCTGATACCGCCTACACCGAGCAGAAGCTCCTGTTTGAGCCTGTTCTCCCAGTCTCCTCCGTAAAGGTGATGCGTCACGGACCTGTCTTCAGGAAGATTCTCTTCATAATCGGTGTCCATAAGGTACAGTTCCGTCCTTCCGACATCCACCCTCCACAGTCTCGCATTGATATTCCTTCCGGGGAAAGCCACGCTTACGGTCATCCAGTTCCCGTCCGCGTCCCTTACCGGGGTCGCAGGAATCTTCATGAAATCCTGGGCATCGTATTTCGATACCTGGTCTCCCTGCGCCGACAGCATCTGGGTGAAATATCCGTATCTGTAAAGAAGTCCTACAGCCACAAGATTTACATTCATGTCGCTGGTTTCTTTAAGATAGTCTCCGGCAAGGATGCCGAGTCCTCCGGAATATATCTTGAGAGACGTGTCGAGTCCGTATTCCATACAGAAATATGCAATGGACGGGTCCTTTCTCTCGGCTTTCAATGCCATATACGAATTAAACTCGTTCATCACGAGATTGAGTTCGCCCATGAATTCCGCATTCTTTTCCAGATCGAGGAATCTCTTGAGACTCACTTTGTCGAGCATGGCGATAGGGTTCTCCCCCGTCTCTTTCCATGCCTTTGGATCTACTCTTTTAAACAGATTCTTAGCAGATTCATTCCAGCACCACCACAGATTCCTGGACAGAGTCTCCAAATCCTTCAGACCGTCCGGCAGGTGTCTTGAGATCAGGACACTGTTCCATGACGGTTTGTTCACATCGATTTTCTTATACTGCATAGGTTTGTCATTCTTGTATTTAGGGAATGCACCCTTGTCTGATATAACTTTATTTAGAGCTTCCGAATAAGCTTGCTTGTAATAAACGATATTGTTTTCCCAGAGAGCTATTTCCGAGACGTCTCTGGCATTGTCCATATACCTTTTCCTCTGGTCCTTTGTCAGGCCGGCAATCTCCTTGACGCGCTCCACGACGCCGTCGACTACCTGAGGATAGTTGGAATCATTCCTTTCGAGGACTGTTATGCCCGGATGATCCTTCGAATAATGGCTCTGCACCCAAAGTCCAAAGCCGGCAAGCGTCGTCGTCAGTGTCGGGACACGGAAAGCCAGACTTTCGAGAGGCGTATAACCCCACGGTTCGTAATAAGAAGGGAAAAGGGCCAGGTCAAGACCTATTATGAGATCATAATAAGTCATATTGAACACTCCGTCGTTCCCGTTCAGGTACGACGGTATGAAATATACTTTTACCTTGTCTCCGATCGCATTGTTGAATTGCAGCTCGTCGAGCCTGCGGGATATTGTATCATATTCCCTGTTCATCAGATAGTGCGAAGTTCTGGTGACATAGTCCGATTCCTTTCCGTTGAGTTTGGCGACAAGTTCCTTATCGGGGCCGTTATGCCCTGACGGGATCATTATGAACGCCTGTATGCTTTTGCCGTGAAAATCCGACCTGTTCAGCTTGTCCAGAGCATCGATGAAGACATCTATTCCCTTGTTCTTGTACTCGTATCTGCCTCCGATACCGATGAAGATGGAATTTTCCGGCACAGTTTCGCCCGACATCGCAGTCGCGACCTGCACAAGCTTGTCGCGTGCAGCCGCCCTTACCATCGGATAGTCTTCTTCCGACGGAGTAAAACTGTTTTCAAAACCGTTAGGCGTGACTATGTCCACTTTCCTGCCGAGGAATTGGCGGCATTCCTTGGCCGTAATATCGCTTACGGTCGTAAAAATGTCCGCATTCTGGGCCGAATGCTTTTCAAGCGAATGCCTTGCTATGACATTGAACTGCTGCGCTTTCTGGTCGCCGTCGTAAAGTTCCAGGGAATCATACAGCGGGAGATTGTTTCCTGCCACGCATCTTCCCACCACGGTAGCATGCGTCGTAAATACCGTAGCTACCGGGATACCGCACTGCTTGACATAAAGCAGACCTGCTCCGGTCAGCCATTCATGGAACTGCGCCACTACTTTGTCCGTCGCAGACAGATTGTACCTGTAGAAACTTTCTATGACCTTGCCGGCAGCATAGCCGAAAAGGGCGGCCTCTACGTAATCCCAGTTTCCCGTCAGGGAATCCACGCCGAAATGCAGCCAGTATTCAGTGAGAATTTCGGATTTTTTTGTAATGAATTGCTTGAAATCCACGAGAATAGCCACAGGAGATCCCGGAATATTCCATTTTCCGACCCTTATCCTGAGACCTTCGGATTCGGCCTGAGCCTTCCAGTCCCTGTACATGCCTGGATCTTCGATGAAATCAGGATTGCTTTCCGTATTCATCCACACATCCGGACCGATAAGGATATGGTGTCTCTTTAATTCCGTTTTAAGGTAGAGGGATTTGGTGGCAATCACCGTGTATATTCCCCCTACCTTATTACAGACCTCCCAGCTTACCTCGAAAAGATAATCCGGTCTGATCAACTCGTTGTCCATTTAATTTACTTCTTTGTTTTTACCGTTTTTCTGGCAGACGGTTTTTTCCCTTCAGCTGACGACGCAGTCTTCGCAGACTTCTTTTCAGCTGCTTTCCTTGCCGGCTTTCCGGCTGCAGCTGCTGCCTTTGCCGTTTTGGCCGGGGCCGTCTTCTTTTCGGCTGCAAAGTTAACATCTGAAACGGAAATTGCATCATCAACTCGCAAAATAAAATCGCTGAGTACATTCATATAGTTTATAAACGCCTCATACGGAGTATCATACGGGTTGAAATATTTATGTACGGCACCGTCCGAGAAGAACTTTGTACACATGTAATAGAAGTGGTCGCTCTCCTGCAGATGTCCGAAATCAGACCAGAGCTGTTCATGTCCTTTTACGAGGGACAGCTTTTCCGTGATACTGTACAACTTGCTGAACGCATCATTCTGAAGTTCGTTTCCGAGCCATGCCGTAACGTCTCTTTCTTCATCCGCCCATGAAATAGGATCAGGAACGTCAAGGGCAGCCACGGCCTTATGCTTCCTGGCAGCCTGTTCAGGAGTAACGAATTCGAATTCTCCGTCCTTGATGACCACCTCAGGGAAATATCTCATGAAATCGAAGATACCGCTCTGGGCCTTCTGATGCTCTCCGAATGTCTCATAATCCATGAAAAGATTGACGATTTCGTCATTCTGGGCGGAAGCCTTGATCCATCCGAGATATTTGTCTCCTGTAAGCGGCCAGTCTGACCAGCTCTTGTCGGAAAACCTGAATGCTATGTCATCGCTCAGGGACGAATTCTTGAGAAGAAGTTTCAGTTTCGGTGCAAGAGCGCCGGAATAGATGTAGTTGGGGCTCTTCCACCCGAGTACGTGTTTCGCACCTTCGGTAAGCATGGTCTTGAATCCCATGTCGTACACCATTGACCCGATTTCATCGGAATATATGAGCTCGGTATTTCTGAAGGTTTTTGGAGTAACTCCGAAATAATGCTCTATCGTATCCCTGTGCTGCATCACCTGATGTTTGAACTCGGTAGGAGATGCCAGCGATGCCAGCGAGTGGTAGTATGTCTCTGCGAGGAATTCCACGCATCCGGTCTCGGCAAGCCTGCGGAAACTGTCTATGACTTCCGGAGCGTATCTGTCGAACTGCTCGATGACAGAGCCGGAGATGGAAAATGCCACCTTGAACTGTCCCTTGTAAGTCCTTATGAGTTCCAGAAGCAGCTCGTTAGTAGGAAGATAGCATCTCTGGGCGACTCTCCTGAGGATAGTCCTGTTCGCAAAATCATCATAATAGTGCGAATCCTTGCCGATATCGAAGAATCTATATAATCTCAATCTGTTAGGCTGATGTACCTGAAAATACAGACATATACTTTTTTTCATTGCTGTAAATATTTAAGTTTAGACTATTTGTTTATTACTGACTCGTAAACCTTCTTTATCTTGTATGCGGCATTGTTCCATTTCAGAGCATCCACCTCGTCGCGTCCGCAGCGGGCCGCCATATCGGACATCGCAGGATAGTTCAGCAGGCCGTACATGGCATCGGCCATGGCATCGATATCCCAGAAGTCCACCTTTATGGCATATTTCAGCACTTCAGCCACACCGGACTGTTTGGAAATGATAGACGGCACATTGGACTGCATGGCCTCGAGAGGGGATATACCGAACGGTTCGGACACCGACGGCATCACATAGACATCGGACAGTGCAAACATTTTCTGTACGTCGGCCCCGCGAAGGAATCCGGTGAAATGAAACTTGTCCGAGATTCCGAGTCTTGCCACATGGCGGATACACCTGTTGAGCATGTCTCCGCTGCCGGCCATCACGAATCTTACGTGGTTACATCTCTTGAGAACCTTGGCTGCGGCCTCGATGAAATATTCAGGTCCCTTCTGGAAAGTGATACGTCCGAGGAAGGTTACGACCTTGTCCTTGACGCCCCTTTCCACTATCATGTTCTCGCGACCGCTGAAATCGACTGCATTGTGAACGGCAACGACCTTGTCCGGAGAGATGCCGTACTTGTTGATGACGATATTTCTTGTAAGTTCGCTCACCGCAATGACCTTGTCGGCAGCCTCCATGCCCTTTCTTTCAAGGTCATAGACTCTCGTATCGATCTTGTCATCGCTGCTCCTGTCGAACGATGTCGCATGTACATGGACCACGAGCGGTTTTCCGGTAAGCTGCTTTGCGGCGATTCCGGCAAGGTATGTCAGCCAGTCGTGTGCATGGATTACATCGAATTCATCGATATGCTGAAGGGCTATGGTAGCGCCGACCATTGCATATCTGGCAACTTCCTCCATGAGGTTCTCCCCGTATTTCCCGGAAAACTTGTATTTCTGCCCGTACTGGATTCTGAAACTTTTGATCTGTCTCTTGCGCTCGTCCTCCACCATCTTGGTAAAATCCTGAGGATCCACGTAAGGCACCATGTTCGATCCTATATGGACAAATCTCACTTTCCCGAGGAACTCGTCCACAGACGTGGACACGGTATCCACAGGGACATCGCTTGCGTTTATGATCCTGACCGCGCTCTGGTCTTCGTCTCCGGATGCAGAAGGCATCACGAAAAGCACATCGACATCATTTGCGGCCAGTCCTTTGGTCATACCGTAACAGGCTGTACCAAGGCCTCCTGCTATATGAGGAGGAAATTCCCAACCGAACATCAGAACTTTCATAGTCTATTCCTCCTTTCTGTTTCTGTTCATAAGATAATCCACTCTCAACAATGCAGCAGTACTGCAGGCAGACGCGATTGCGCCGTGCGCCTCGTGAGGAGGATCCCCGTCGTAAAGTTCGGAGAACGCACCTACGCCGTGCTTGTTGATGTCGGCATAGAAACCTTCAGTGAGGTATTCGGCCTTCTTATAGAAATTGGAGCCCATCATTCCGAAACAGATGTTCACATACGGATCGAGAAGGTTAGGGAAGGCGCAGCCCTGATGATAGGCAAGGTCGCGGTCTGTCTGGGAACCTTCATACACTCCGCGGTACATGACGTTTCTCGGAGACAGGGTTCTGATACCCCTGCGTGTGACGAGCTCGTTGTTTACCGTCATAACAACCTCGGACTTTATCATGTCTTCCACCGGAGAATAGTCGAGACTTATCGCATAAAGCTGGTTAGGTCTGACATCCATATTCTGTCCGAAATTGTCGACATAGTCTGCGAGATAGCCGGCATCCGGATTCCAGAACATCTTTTGGAAATTCTCTTCTATGAGAGTCCTGACTGCCGACCAGCGGGCTGTGAAATCGTTTTTCTTCGCACCGTATTTCTTCTCCATGTCGAGGGCGAAGCATATCGCATTGTACCACATGGCATTTGTCTCCACCTGATAGCCCGCCCTTTCGGTAACAGGCCTGCCGTTGACATAGGCATTCATCCAGGAGAGGGCGACTCCGTCCATCTGCGCCCACAGCAGACCGTTCGGATGCATGGCCACCTCCTGCCGTCTTCCGGGAGCATAGCTTTCGATAATGCCTTTCAGTGTCTTTCCGTACTTTTTCCAGACACGTTTTGCGGCATTTGCCTCTATATTGTTGTCTTCCAGGAAATGCACATACTGCTGGATGGTGTCCGTAAGCAGAAGCGGAGCCTCGACCTGGGTCGTCCTGCGGAAAAGCCTGTCCTGCTCGTCGGCTATAAGGTTGTCGAGGATTTCCTCGAATTCGGCGCAGTCTCCGTTGGCATAAAGGGTCAGTCCCGGAAGCGACATTATCGTCTCCCTGAGCAAACCGGTTTCCAGCCATGAAAATCCTGCATTTATCCTCTTGTGACCGTTTCTCGCACATTTGAGCATGTCAGCATTTCTCACGAGAAGGTCATGGTAATTGTGTATGTTTCCGAGACGCTTTATCGCATCCGTGAATTTGCGTTTGAATGTCCTCGGCTCATCCTCCTCCACGGATGCCGAAAAGACGATGCTGTCGCCCGGCTTCATTGTCGTGGTGAAGAATCCCGGAACGAAAAGATCTTCCCTGCAGTTGAATCCGCGGCGCATTTCGTCGGAATATGTGATTCCGTTGTACCAGTAAGGCAGGGACTTGAACTGGGATTTGGTGCTGAGCTGCAGGTTCAGGTCAGGAAAGTCCCGGTAAAGATTGAATGATACTCCATTCTTGATTTCCCTGTAATCCGTCCTGGCTTCAGGATTCTGGCTCGTAAGGCTGTGTACGCTTCTGAAAGCGAGAAACGGCTTCAGCATCAGAGTAGCCTTTTCCGGAGCTTCTACAAGGTGATACCTGATAAGTACCTGATCAGAGTCCGGAGCCATAAGAATAGTTTTGGTGAAGACGATATCCCCTACCTTGTAGGTAATTTCCGGGGCTGGGTCCGCATCGAAATCGACTATATACTTATGACCTCTCGGTTCATAGACATCACCATAGCAGTGAATGCCGAGATTGAATTGCTTGCCTCCCATGATGAGACTTTCGTCGAGAGACGAAAGAAGGATGAAATTCCCTCCGCCCAACTTGTCCACAGGGACAGCAAGAAGTCCGTGGTAACGCCTCGTATTGCAAGTCACTATTGATGTGTTGCAATAGGCTCCTGTCTTATTCGCCACGATGATCTCTCTCTTGAGCGAATATTCCAGATTTACCAGTTCCGACTTATTGAATTTCAAAAAAGCCATAATTTAATATATTATAGGTTAATAATTTCAATCTATTTTCTTTAAAACGACCACACAACGGCTCGGTAGATACAGATATAGGGTATTGTCGTATTTCTGATTCCCGTTAGGGGATTTTTCAGGCAGTGAAATATGCTCTTCACCGTCCTTTATCCTCGAAAATCCGTCGAATTCCGCCTCATCGCTGTCAAGCACCGCCCTGTATTTTCCGGCAGGGGCTGAAAACCCGTAATCCGAAAACGAAGCATTTGGATTAAAATTGAATGCAAAGATACAATTTATTCTTTTGAATACTAATATTTTTTTCTCTTCGTCCTGCACCAGCAACTCGGGCGGAGCCGACAGCAATCTCTCTGACTTCCCGAGTTTTATCATCGCATTGTCGAACATCAGCAGCGACTTGTAACGAAGATAATCAGGCTCGGCGAGAGACCACTGTCTCCGGGCATACTTGTACGACCATCCGTTGCCTTCGCGCGGGAAGTCTATCCACTCCGGATGGCCGAATTCGTTGCCCATGAAATTCAGGTATCCGTCTCCTGCCGTAGCCATGGTCACGAGGCGTATCATTTTGTGAAGGGCAATACCCCTGTCCACTATGGCCGACCTGGATTCCTTGTTCATCGAGAAATACATTTCCTTGTCCATCAGACGGAATATTATGGTCTTGTCCCCGACCATCGCCTGATCATGACACTCCGCATAGCTTATCGTCTTCTCGTCAGCCCTTTTGTTGGTCAGCTGCCACCACATCTCGCCCATGCTCCACTGCTCGTCGGGAAGTTCCTTTATCCATTTGATCCAATGATCGGCCACTCCCATGCTCATCCTGAAGTCGAAACCTACACCCCCCGCCTCGAACGGTGCGGCAAGTCCTGCCATTCCGCTTACATCCTCCGCGATAGTGAAAGCATCCGGATTGAGTTCCTTGACAAGCATGTTCGCAAGGGCAAGATATGTTACTGCCGATTCGTCCACACCGCCGTCGAAATAGGAGGAATATCCGGTAAAGTCCTTTCCGAGTCCGTGATCCCAGTAAAGCATGCTCGTCACGCCGTCGAACCTGAATCCGTCTATGTGATATTCTTCCATCCAGTATTTGCAGTTGGACAGCAGGAAATGCTGCGTCTCGTGCCTGCCGTAGTCGAAACATCTGGAACCCCATGCCGGATGATGCCCGCGCGGCCCGGAATAAAAATACATGTCGCCTTCTTTCCCGTCGAAGTCCCCGAGCCCTTCAAGCTCGTTGTCCACCGAATGTGAATGGACGATATCCATGACAACGGCAATCCCGGCTCCGTGAGCCTCGTCCACGAGAGCCTTGAACTCTTCAGGAGTACCGAAACGCGAACTCAACGCATAGAAATTGGAGACCTGATAGCCGAAAGAGCCGTAATATGGATGCTCCTGCAATGCCATTATCTGGATTGTATCGTACCCGTCCTTTACTATCTTGGGCAGCACGTTCTTGCGGAATTCAGTAAAAGTCGACACCTTTTCCTCTTCCGAGCTCATTCCTATATGACATTCGTAAATGAACGGATGCTCCCGCTTCCCCGGCTTTCCGTGTTTCCACCTGTATGGCTTCTGGGGATCCCATACCTGAGCCACGAAAAGTTTGGTTTCAGGATCCTGCACCGCTCTTGTAGTATACGCCGGGAGACGTTCTCCTCCTCCGCCGGGCCACTCCACATATAATTTATAGTAAGTCCGGTCCGATATGAACATGGAATTCACCTCGATTTCCCAGTTGCCCCCGCCGACAGGTTTCAGGGCATAGGCTTCCGTCCTCTTCCAGTTGTTGAACTCACCTATCAGATAAATTTTCGTGGCATTCGGGGCCCATTCCCTGAAGATCCAGTTCCCCTCAGCAGTCTTGTGCATGCCATAATAAAGATGATTGTTGAGACCTCTGGACAGGGAGCCGTCCACAGCTATGTCTTTCCATGCCTCCACTATCCTTCTGTGCCGGGCATCGATTGCCTCCTTGTACGGAGCAAGCCACGGGTCGGTATCATAGATCATCTGCATCTTTCCAGTCTGTTTTTCTTCGTTTCTGTCCATGATTCGATTTCTTTTCTGTATATCCCAAAGCCGGGCAAATCCCGGAACCTATATTGTCTCTATGGAATCTGTCTTCTCCCTTGCGGTACGGAGATATTTCCTGCAGGCGGTTATCAGTTCCCCCGCCCTGCCGATATATTTGTCGATATCGCCTATGCCTGTTCCGGGATCCTCTACCCTGGCCGCTATCTTTTCCAGTTCATCCACGGCCGCAGCATAATCGAAAGCCTTGTCCGAAACATCTGCCGTTTTTCTTACTTTGCCTGCCATTTGAGTTCTGAATTTACGTTTTTCACCTCGCAGTCGAGAGTCCCGTCTGAAAACATCAGTGTAATACTCTCGCCGGCAGACCGTCCGACGGCCTTTTTTACCGGCACGCCGGCCGCATCCAGCGCAAGCACATAGCCTCTTTCGAGTATGTTGCGCGGATCCGCCGACCTGATCCTCGTCTGAAGCATGTCCAGACGGTTCTCCATTGCATATATCTTGTTCATGAAAGCCAGTTTCAGCCTCGATGCGAAAGACAGAAGCCTCGCATCCTCTTCCGCATAGCAGTCTATCAGTTCATCCGCCATGGCCGTAGGGGTCTTCAGATGCCTGTAAGCCACCATATCGCATATATGGTAATCCTGATCATGGCCTACAGCCGTAAAAACGGGCACGGGACATGTAGCTATGGCCACTGCAAGCGAATAGTCATCATAACAGGCCAGATCAAGACTCGCGCCCCCGCCTCTCATTATCAGCACGATATCGAATCCGTCATCGCATAAGGCCGCCTTCTCCAGAGCAGCGGCTATGGAAGCCGGGGACTCGGTTCCCTGCATTATGGCCGGGAAAAGGACCGGACTGAAAACGAAGCCGTATCCGTTATCCTCGAGATGCCTTGCAAAATCCCTGTATCCCGCCGCATCCTGAGCGGATATGACGGCAAGCCTGTACGGAAGGACAGGAAGACCGAGTTCTTTCTGCATGTCCATATAACCTTCCCTTTCAAGGCGCTCTATCGTCTGCCGCCTCAACTGTTCCTTTTCACCTACCGTAAACGAGGGATCGATATCATCGATGACGAGAGAAAGTCCGTACAACTGGCTGAACGTGACGCTTACCTGCACGAGGATGTTCATTCCCTCGGATAGACCGGTCCCGGTGACAGACCTGAAGAACGGATCTATGAATCTGTATCTGGATGCCCAGATCACAGCCTGAGCCTTGGCAATGATTCCGATATCCGAACTCTGGGACAGCTCCATGTAACAATGTCCGGAAGGTTTTGCTTTCAGCGAACTGATCTCGGCTTTCAGCCACACTTTTCCGGGAAAGACATTTTCCACCCCGGATTTCAGTCTTGACTGAAGTTCATAAAGATCGATATACTTCCCTTCCATATTATTTATCATATCTTTACAAAATTAATGATTTTTATGTGACGGCAAGCATTTTCCTAATGAATTTCAACTAAAACTACCGGATATGCGATTTTTTTCAATTTCATAAAATATTTTTCTGTTTCAAGATAGCCGAAATGATAATTTTTTGTTATTTTAGAGAGATAAATACTATCTTTGCGACGCATTTTATCAGGTTTCGACAGTTAATGAAGATAACGGAAGCATTATTTGCAGGCAGCAGTACCAGGATATCGGAAAGACCGGCACAGTCTTTTCCTGAATTCGCTTTCATCGGAAGATCGAATGTCGGGAAATCATCCCTGATAAACATGCTGTGCAACAACAAAAAGCTTGCAATGACTTCCTCCAAGCCAGGAAAGACAAGACTGGTAAACCACTTCCTTATCAACAGGAAATGGTATCTTGTAGACCTTCCGGGATACGGCTATGCAAACATGTCCAAGACAGGGCAGCAGAAACTGGCGAACATCATCAGGAACTATATAAACCTTTCTCCGGACCTTATAATGCTTTTCGTGCTGATCGACTCCCGACACGACATCGGCAAGATCGACATGGATTTTCTGACAAGACTCGGAGAAAACAGGATTCCCTTCGCGATAATCTTCACCAAAGGAGACAAGAACGGAGTCAATGCCAGGACGGCACAGATCGAAAGATGCAAGCAGCAGATTCTCGAATACTGGGAAGAACTGCCGCCGGTATTCGTAAGTTCGGCAGAGACAGGTCTGGGAAAAGAGGAAATCCTGGATTATATAGAATCAGTACTCGTTCAGACAGAAAACAGCAACAACTAAATACCTTACCGAGATGCACAACGAACATAGAATGAAATTATTTGCGTGCAGGAGTTCAAAACCCCTTGCAGAAAAAATTGCCAAGTCGCTCAATATCGAGCTCGGACAGTCGGATGTCCTGACTTTCAGCGACGGGGAATTCCAGCCGTCTTTCAATGAAAGTGTCAGAGGTGCAACAGTATTTATCGTACAATCGACATTTCCTCCTGTAGAAAATCTTTTTGAACTGCTTTTGATGATAGATGCGGCCAAGAGGGCTTCGGCCCACAGCGTAATCGCAGTAATGCCGTATTTCGGATGGGCGCGTCAGGACAGAAAGGACAAGCCGAGAGTTTCCATCGGAGCCAAGCTCGTAGCCAATATCCTTCACGCCGCCGGATGCGACCGGGTAATGACATGCGACCTGCACGCTGACCAGATACAGGGATTTTTCGATTTTCCGGTAGACCATGTATATGCAAGTTCCATCTTCCTTCCTTATCTGAGGGAAAAAGACATAGAAAATCTGGCAATCGCGGCACCGGACATGGGAGGAGCCAAAAGGGCCAATGCTTACGCCCGCTATCTGCAGTGTCCTGTCATAATCTGCCATAAATCGCGCGAAAGGGCGAATGTTGTCGGTTCGATTACCGCAATCGGGGATGTCGCAGGCAAGAATGTCATTATCGTGGACGACATGATCGACACTGCCGGCACTCTCACAAAGGCTGCGAATGTCCTCAAGGAAATGGGCGCGCTGAGCGTACGCGCATGCGCCACGCACGCCGTATTCTCCGGCAACTCCTATGAAAGGATAGCTAATTCCGCCCTTGAGGAAGTTATCGTGACCGATACGATTCCGCTTTCGTCGGATCCTGAAAAGGACAAGAGCAAGATTACCGTGCTCTCGGTAGCGGACATGTTCGCCAATATTATATATAAGGTATACAACGACGAGCCTATCAGCCCGGATTTCATTATTTGACATTATGGAAATCTTTATTGCGGCACTGGTTTTCATCGGACTCAGCGTTTTCGGATTATGTTTCAACATCATTTTCCGGAAAAACGGCAAGTTTCCTGAAACTGAAATAAGCCGCAATAAGGAGATGAGGAAACTCGGCATCAGATGCGCCAAGGAAGACGAAATGAAACTTTGGGGCAGAAAACACGGGAAAACCGATCCATCCTGCAGTGATCTCGGATGTTCCGACTGCGCCGGATGCGACATTGTATTCAAAAACAAAGAGAAAAAAGACCAGTTATGAGCCTTGTAGCCATAGTAGGACGGCCGAATGTAGGTAAATCCACACTTTTCAACAGACTCGTAGGAATGCGCCAGGCCATTGTCGACGAAACGTCCGGCGTAACCAGGGACAGGCATTACGGCAAATGCGAATGGTGCGGGACTATATTTTCCGTAGTCGACACTGGAGGTTACACATCGAACTCCGACGACGTCTTTGAAGAAGAAATCCGCAAACAGGTGGTCCTGGCCATAGAAGAGGCGGATCTGATACTGTTCCTGACCGAGTGCGGCACAGGCATCACTGATTATGACGAGGAAATCGCAGACATCCTGAGACGCTCCGGAAAACCTGTCGTACTTGCCGTAAACAAGGTAGATTCAGGTGCGAAAATGTACGATTCGTACCAGTTCTACTCTCTCGGACTGGGCGAAGTATGGAGTATTTCATCCGCCAATGGAGGAGGTACGGGAGACCTTCTGGACGAAATCGTAAGACGGCTTCCTTCTGAAAACAAAGACGCGGAGGACGGGCGTCCGGACCTTCCGCATATCGCCATTGTCGGACGGCCGAACGTCGGCAAGTCCTCGCTTACCAATGCGCTGCTCGGTACGGAAAGGAATATAGTGACACCGGTTGCCGGCACTACCAGAGACTCGATAGCGACTTATTACAACAAGTTCGGGCATGAATTCATGCTGGTGGACACTGCCGGAATGAGAAAAAAGTCGAAAGTGCACGAAGATCTCGAATTCTATTCTGTCATGAGATCCGTCCGCGCGATAGAGCATTCGGACATCTGCATCCTTATGATCGATGCCCAGACCGGTCTCGAATCTCAGGACATGAGTATCTTCAACCTGATAATACGGAATCTGAAAGGATGCGTAATCGTGGTAAACAAATGGGACCTCGTGGAGAAGGACAGCAATACCATGAAAGAATACGAAGCCGCACTGAAATCGAGGCTTGCCCCTTTCAACGATGTGCCGATAATTTTCACGTCCGTAATCAGAAAACAAAGGATCCTGGATGTTCTCAACGCCGCTGCAAAAGTATATGAAAATTATTCCAAGAAGATCCCTACATCCGTACTCAATGACGAGATGCTGCCGGTAATCGAGAATTATCCTCCTCCTGCATGGAAAGGGAAATACATCAAGGTCAAATATGCGACCCAGCTTCCGACGAGAAATCCGAAATTCGCATTTTTCTGCAATCTTCCGCAATATGTGAAAGATCCGTACAAGCGGTTCATCGAGAATCAGCTGCGTGAGAAATTCGATTTCACGGGCTGCCCGATGCAGATATTCTTCCGCCAGAAATAAATTCTTCCCCGCGACTGGAAGGAAGCGAGATCCCCCTAACAGGGGGTGCAGGGGGTTGAGAGGATACTGTTCGAAAATAGGGTGAATGGAATTTTCCATTCACCCTATTTTCGAACTATAACCCTATTATTAACAACTAAACTAACCTGACCAAACAATTATCAAAACCCGTGCCAAATCATTCTATCCTCTCTATCTTCAACTGCTGTATCTCGTATGACTGCTTGTTGTAATTGACGAAAATAGTGACTATAAACCTCTCTCCGCCAGCATTCAACACCCCCAGGGCATATTTCATGTTCGACTTTCCGACCTGATGCGTAATCTTGAATGCGCTCGGATTATATGCGCTGAAAAACGATTTCATAATCTGCCGGGCCTGTCTGCGGCTCGAGTCGTTGATTCTGGAAATAATGACGACCTCAAGGTTATCGGCGAACCACGCGGACAGCTTGTCGGCATCCCCTACCCTTATATATTTGGCAATAGGCGTAAAAACATCGAAATTCTGCGCCGATGTATTCAGACAATAACCAAGGAGCACCGCCGGAGCAAGAGCCGCTATTTTTATCAGATAATTCATCACCAGTGGAAATATCGGACCGCTTAACTTGCAAATTCCGAGCCACGTAAGTATATTTGTAGACTGTCGGAAAAAGAAGATACTGATGAAAATCAAACTGATAATGACGGGAAAGACAAATGTCGGATGGGTAGAATCCGGCATCGGCCTGTATGCAGGCCGGCTGAAACATTATGTCAATTTCAGCATGGTCGAGATTCCGGATATCAGAAACACCTCATCGATGAGCCGGGAACTCGTCAAGGCACGGGAGGGAGATCTGCAGATGAAGAACATAGCGCCTTCCGACCATGTAATCCTTCTGGACGAAAAAGGCGCGGAATTCACCTCTGCGGCGTGGGCGGCGAAACTTGAATCGCGGATTTCGCATTCTTCCGGAGATATCGTCTTCATAATAGGAGGAGCCTACGGATTCTCCGACAGCGTCTATGCCCGTGCCGATGAAAAACTGTCCCTGTCCAAAATGACATTTTCGCACCAGATGGTAAGGGCGATTTTTCTGGAACAGTTGTACCGGGCTTTCACGATAATGCGGGGCGAACCATATCATCATGAGTAGGACGCAGATGAAACATATTCTGACTTCATTCCGGGTAAACCTGAAAAAAGAGGCATGGAAACTGTTTCTTGCCATGGCCGTACTTTTTTTCATACTCTCCACCTCGCTTACGCTCACGACTGAAAATGCGGAAAAGGCGGCGGCTGACTTCAAGGTGAAAGTGGAAAAGAGACTCGGCATACTTGAGAAATTTGCAGACCAGGCTCTGAATTCAGACCACGGGAAATGGCTGTCGCTCGAAAAGCTGCCTCCCGACATGGTCATATACAGATACGTGTATGATACATTGCAGTCATGGTGCAACCAGTTCCCGATAAGCAATGACGACATAAGCACGAGGATGGTATTCGAAAGACTGTCCAATCTGAGGTCGGGAATCATATCGCCGCTGTCGGACATCAGCGAGGAAACCAGTTACATGAATCTGGGGTCCAAATGGTATATCATGAGAAGCAGATCGGACGATCTGAGCTGCCGCATCGTCTATGGACTCGAAATACAGAACACCCTTCTTGCCGACAGACAGAATTCGGATTCAGGAGTCAATCCTAAGCTGAAGCTGCCGAAAAAATTTGTCGTCACTCCTCTGAACCACACCGGGGGCGTCACGGTAGACATCGACGGAAAACCTCTTTTCAAGGTAATCTCCGAAACGACAAGGGATATTCCATTCCCGGTCAACATGATACTGCAGTGGATAGCTCTTGCCTGTTTCATCATATCACTTCTTGCATATTACTGGCAGCACGCATCGGTCAGGGCATTTCCAATTGTCGTACTTCTGCTTGCCGCAGCTTCTGCCATGTCGTACAGATGGGGATCCGGCCTGAAGTATGTTCTCGAGATTTTCTCCCCGGGGATATACGCCGACGGGGCATTCTTCTTCTCTTTCGGAGCACTGATGATAGTAAACTGTTTCGTCTTCTGCTATCTTCTCTGCATCTATCTGGGAAGAAAAGCCTTTATGGCAGCCGTTTCAGGCGCGAAAAGGCCCGGAATCAGAATACTGTTCTACGCATTCATAATCATTACATTCGCAGGGGCCGGAGTTTACGTGCATCTTACACTCGTAAGTCTCATAATGAACTCAAGCCTCACGCTTGAGCTGTACCAGTGGTTCAACCTTTCGGCCTACTCTGCGGTAGTCTATGTGTCGTACATTGCAATCATGTTCTGCATGATGCTGATTCTCCAGCTGCTCAGGCCGGCAGTCCATGATCTGACAGGGTTGAAATATAATGTTCTGTCGAAAAAATGGTTCTTCGGTTTTTCAGTCATCTGCGCACTGTATCTGACCGTAACAGTAGGCGTTCTCGGATTCAGGAAAGAACAGGACAGGCTCATTCTGCTGACAAACAGGCTTGCAGTAAACAGGGATCTCTCTCTGGAAATCCAGTTGCAGTCGATCGAAGATGAAATAGCATCCGATCCCGCTGTCGCATCGCTGTCCCAGCTTGACAGGAGCGACATGACAATCCTCAACAGGCTGAACGAAAACTATCTTTACAGGATTTCCCAGGACTATTCGGTTACCGCCACCCTGTGCAGGGACAATCCGGGCCGCCGTTTCAGACCGAACGGGGAAAGGACCCCGTGCCTCGACTATTTCGGCCGGAAATTCATATCGGGAACCCCGATAGCCGACAATTCCAGGTTCCGGTTCATCGAAGACGATTTCGGCAACTCCGGCTACATAGGCTCATTCATATATTATTCGACCGAAACAGGGGTCGTACACATGTTCCTTGAAATAGAGGAGAAGGACAATCTCGGCGAAAACAGCTACATGAACATACTCGGCAGGGATTCCCGTCCAGGAAACGTAAGTCTGCCTCCGTTTTATTCCTATGCCAGATTCATCTCCGGAAAACTTGTCGGCAACAGAGGGAATTATCCGTACCCTTCCATTCTCGGGACACGTATTACCGATGCGATAGAACGCGGCACAGGACATTTCAGGGAAAACGGCTATATCCACTTCATCAACAGGATTTCCGACGATGAAGTGATTATCACCTCCAGGACAACGAGGTCATGGCTTACCTACTTCATCAATTTTTCCTACCTGATCATATTCACGTACGGAATACTTTATCTGATCCCTGTCAGACGGGGACGGAAACAGGCTGCATTCAGGAATTATTACAGATCGCAGATCAATTTCGTACTTTCCCTGTCCCTCTTCGTGACGCTGATAGTCATGACTTCCGCAAGCATCGCCTTTGTAACGAAGAGAAACAATACCAACATGTACAACATGATGTCGAACAAGATCACCACCCTGCAAAGCCTCATGGAAACCAAGACAAGGCTTGCAGGAGACTGGCACGACCTGAATTCCCCTGACATTGCGGCCGCGATGGAGGACATAAGGAACACGACCAAGTCCGACATTACGCTATACACCCCGGGAGGAAAGGTGTTCAGATCGACGACTCCTGAAATATTCGAGAAAATGATCCTGGGGACAAGGATGAATCAGGAGGCATATTACAATATCAGATACAGGAACCAGCGTTTCTTCATCAACAGGGAAGAAATAGCCGGACACCCCTTCTATTCTCTGTACGCTCCGCTTTTCAACGACAAGGGAGTGATGGTGGCCATCCTGAACTCGCCGTACATAGGACAGAACTACGTATTCCGGCACGACGCCTTCTTCTACAGCGCAATCATCATCAACGTATTCATTGTCCTGCTGCTTGCAACCGTCCTTCTGAGCACCACGATAGTGAATGCCATATTCAAACCTCTGGTAAAAATAGGAGAGAAGATGTCGTCGACGGACCTGCACTCCCTCGAAAAAATCAAATACGACAGGAATGACGAAATCTCGGCTCTCGTCAATGCCTACAACAGAATGGTGACAGACCTGGCTGAAAGTACCCGCAAGCTCGCCCAGGCTGAAAGGGACAAGGCATGGAGCGAAATGGCGCGACAGGTAGCACATGAGATCAAGAATCCGCTCACCCCTATCAAACTCGAAATCCAGCGGCTTATCAGGCTCAAGCACAAGAACGACCCGAACTGGGATGAAAAATTCGACAAGGTATCGGCCGTCGTGCTGGAGCACATCGACATCCTTACTGAAACCGCAAACGAGTTTTCGACTTTCGCCAAACTGTACAGTGAGGAGCCGGTGCTGCTCGATCTCGACGCCACCCTGAGGGACCAGCTTGTCATATTCGACAACAAGGAAGACATAGACATCTCGTACATAGGGATGCCGAACGCATTTGTAAAAGCTCCTAAACCCCAGCTTATCCGCGTGTTCGTGAATCTCCTCACAAACGCGATCCAGGCGATTGAGATCCAGAAGAAAGATACCGGCGGGGCTGAGCACGGAAAAATTCTCATCTGCCTGAGAAACAGCACGGAAGAAGGATACTACGACATCGTATTCGACGACAGCGGTCCCGGAGTCAGCGAAGAGAACCAGGCCAGACTCTTCACTCCGAATTTCACGACCAAGAACGGAGGGACGGGTCTGGGACTGGCAATCTGCCGGAACATAGTGGAAAAATGCAACGGAGAGATATTCTACCGCAAATCATACTCGCTCGGCGGAGCAAGTTTCACGGTAAGGCTGCCCAAGGAAAAGGATCAATACACGTAATCCCTGACATCCTGAGCCGTAATGCTGTCGCCGGAAAGAATGAGAAGACGCTCCACGACATTCCTGAGTTCGCGGATATTTCCCGACCATGACTTGTCCACAAGCAGCTGCATGGCATCCGGCTCCACTTTCCGTTTCGGCATCCCGGTTTCGTCGCAGATCTGATCTATGAAATAGTCCACGAGCATCGGAATGTCGGATTTTCTTTCATCGAGGGACGGTACGTTTATGACAATCACGCTCAGCCTGTGGTACAGGTCCTCACGGAAATTGCCCTTTTCGATCTCTGCCTTCAGATTCTTGTTGGTCGCCGCCAGCACGCGCACATCCACGGTAATATCCTTGTCGCTACCTACTCTGGAAAGTTTTTTCTCCTGCAGGACCCTGAGGACCTTGGCCTGGGCGGCAAGGCTCATGTCACCTATCTCGTCAAGAAACAATGTTCCCCCGTCAGCCTGCTCGAACTTTCCCTTGTGCTGCTTTATGGCCGAGGTGAATGCCCCTTTCTCGTGCCCGAACAGTTCGCTCTCGATAAGTTCCGACGGTATTGCCGCACAGTTCACTTCTATGTACGGCATGGAAGACCTGTGACTTTTCTGGTGCAGGCTTCTGGCCACGAGTTCTTTTCCTGTACCGTTGGCCCCTATTATAAGTACCCTGGCATCGGTCGGCGCCACCTTATCGATAATCGCCCTTATGTGCTGCATCGGCTCGGAATCCCCTATCATCTGCTGGCCGTAGACCTTTTTCTTCAGTATTCTGGTCTCCTTGACAAGGGAAACCTTCTCGGTCGCGTTTTTTATCGTTATGAATATCCTGTTGAGGTCCAGGGGTTTCTGAATAAAATCGAATGCTCCCTTCTTGATGCACTCTACTGCCGTATCGATATCTCCGTGTCCCGATATCATTACGACAGCTGAATCCACCCCCGCCTCGTTGAGCCTTGAAAGGACCTCTATCCCGTCCATTTTAGGCATCTTGATGTCGGAGAAAATAACGCTGTACTTCTCCTTTTCCGCCATCTCGCATCCTTCGATGCCGTCTTCAGCAACGTCCACTTCATATCCTTCATCCATCAGAATCTCTTTCAGGGAATTCCTTATGGCCCTTTCATCGTCTATGACAAGTATTTTCATTGTAACAGATTATTTTCGCAAGTTTCACAAAATCAGCTGGCAGATACAAATATCGGACATTTTCTGCCAGTTTCGACAAAATTTTGTAATTTTGCTTGGCTAACACTTCTGGAAATGCAGATACCTGACATAATCATTGCCATAGACGGATATTCATCTACCGGAAAAAGCTCTTTTGCGAAACTGATAGCAAAGGAATCCGGCTTCCTGTATCTGGATTCCGGAGCCCTTTACAGGGGCGTGACCCTGTTTGCCATGGAAAACGGACTGATCGATTCCGGCAATAACATACGGGAGGACAAACTGGCTGCCGCCCTGAAAACCCTGGACATCCATTTCGAGAATATCGGAGGGAAAACCATGACTTTCATGGGAGACCGGTGCATCGAAAACGAGATCCGGACATTGGGCGTATCCGGAAAAGTCAGCCCGATAGCGACCTTGCCTGTCGTCCGCGAATATGTCGACAAACGTATCCGGGACCTTGGGAAAGGAAAAAGAATAGTCGTAGACGGTCGCGACATAGGTTCCACCGTATTTCCGGATGCGGAACTGAAAATATTTATGACTGCAGACAGGAATGTCAGGGCGATGCGCAGGATGAAAGAGATGCAGGGCAAGGGGGAAAACGTAACATTCGACGAAGTGCTCAGGAACGTGACCGACAGGGATTATATCGACTCCAACCGGGCAGCTTCGCCGCTGTCAAAGGCGGATGATGCCATTGTCCTGGACAATTCGGACATGACTATCGAGGAGCAGATGGTGTGGCTGAAGGAGCTGCTTGCCCGTAAATTCGGTACTCCGGGAAATGACGGCAGTGCGGAAGCTTAATGTTTAACCAAATATTCGTAGAACAGACGACATACTATGAAACTCAGTGTCGACATCGATGCAAATTCAGGATTCTGTGCAGGAGTGACAAGGGCCATCAGGAAGGCAGAGGAACAGCTCGACAGACCTGAGGGCAGGCTGTATTCGCTCGGAGCCATCGTGCATAACGATGCCGAACTTTCCCGCCTCGAAGCAAAGGGCCTTGTCACCATAGACAAGGAAGACCTTGAAGAAATGCAGGATGCCGGAGGAGAATCATTGCTTATAAGGGCGCATGGCGAACCGCCGTCGACGTATGTCAAGGCCAGGCAGGTGCATTTCAATATCATCGACTGTACATGCCCCGTAGTCCTGAAACTTCAGGAAAGTATAAGGGAGGCCTATTCGAAAATCAAGGACGGAACAGTGGACGGCCAGATAATAATTTTCGGCAAAATCGGCCATGCCGAAGTCCTGGGGCTTGTAGGGCAGGCAGAAGGTCATGCTCTCGTAATAGAAAACATGAAGATGCTCGAGGAAGCCGTTTACGGGAAAAGGATAGACCTCAAAAAGCATGTCGAAATTTTTTCGCAGACGACCAAGAACCCTGCGGAGTATGCATCCATCTGTTCGAGGCTCGAAGAAATGATGGCAAAGGAAAACGAACTTCCGATGCAGAGATTTTCAGGACGAGGGCTTCTGACAGTCCACAATACGATCTGCGCCCAGGTAGCCACGAGGCATGCCAGACTTTCGAAGTTCGCCCTGGAGCACGACATCCTGATATTCGTGTCCGGGAAAGCGAGTTCCAACGGCAAGGTCCTGTGCGACAGGTGCAAATCGCTCAATATACGCACCTATCACATAGAGACTCCGGATGAAATAAGGAAGGAATGGTTCAGGGAAGACGACAAGGTCGGCGTATGCGGGGCTGCATCCACACCCAAATGGCTGCTGGAAGACATAGCCAATAACATATTGTCATATAATAATGAATGAGTTTTTTGGCAGAAACAATCCGTTTTTATATTTTTGCAGCCGGTTTTAAAGACATAATCATTTAAACGTAAATTATATGGCAACAACAGCTGATTTTAAAAACGGCCTTTACATCAACTACAACGGGAAGCCATGCTCAATCGTATGGTTCCAGCATGTAAAGCCGGGCAAAGGACCTGCTTTCGTAAAGACGAAGCTCCGCAACCTTGAAAACGGACGTATCCTTGAAAACACTTTCACTGCCGGCGCCAAGATCGAGACAATCAATGTTGAAAGAAGACCATACCAGTTCCTTTACAAGGATGAGGACGGATTCAACTTCATGCACGAGGAAACTTTCGAGCAGATACATCTCGACACTGATCTGGTAGACAATGCAGACCTGATGAAAGAAGGACAGCATGTGGAAATGATGTTCCTTGCAGACGAGGAAAGATGCCTGACATGCGAACTTCCTACATACGTGGAGCTCGAAGTCACCTACACGGAACCTGCCGTCAAGGGCGATACGGCCTCAACAAGCGCGCTCAAGGAAGCTACGCTCGAAACCGGAGCGAAAATCATGGTTCCTCTCTTCATCAACCAGGGAGAGAAAATCAGGGTGAACACTACCGACAGGTCATACGGAGAGCGTGTAAAATAAGCACGCGTTTTTCGTGGAAAAACATTTGAAAGAGAGTGAAAAAAGGGTACTTTTCTTCGTTACGCTTGAAATTCCCCTTTTTCACCCTCTTTTTTATTGTTACGTTCACTATTTTACTGCCGCGGAACGTTTGAGGACAAAGGTGGATCCGAGATATTTCGTGCGGACCTCCTCGTCGGCAGCCAGTTCCTCCGGAGTCCCGCTCTGAAGAATGTTGCCCTCATACAGGAGATAGGCCCTGTCGATAATCGCAAGCGTCTCGCCCACGTTATGGTCGGTGATGATAACACCGATATTCTTGTATTTCAGCTTGGCGATAATATGCTGGATATCCTCCACTGCTATCGGATCGACTCCTGCAAAAGGTTCGTCCAGAAGGATGAACTTCGGGTCGATAGCCAGCGCCCTCGCAATCTCGCAACGCCGTCTTTCTCCTCCTGAAAGCTGGATGCCGAGACTCTTGCGGACCTTGTGCAGATTGAATTCGTCGATAAGGGATTCGAGTCTTTCCTTCCTTTCCGCCTTGGTAAAGGATGACATTTCCATAACGGACATGATATTGTTCTCAACAGTCATCCTTCTGAACACGGAAGCCTCCTGGGCAAGATATCCGACGCCTTTCTGGGCGCGCTTGTACATCGGCAGTCCTGTAATATCCTCATCATCGAGATATATCCTGCCTGCATTGGGAACGATAAGTCCGGTTATCATATAGAAACTGGTGGTTTTCCCTGCTCCGTTAGGACCGAGAAAGCCTACGATCTCTCCTTGTTCCACCTCCATGGAAACGCCTTTCACCACTGTCCGGACTCCATATTTCTTTACAAGATTCTCGCAGCGAAGTTTCATATCGTTTTATCTGTTTTATATTCTGCACCCTGCACTACTTTACATCGAGACCGAAGTCAGAGACAAGATTTCTCACCTCGTCGTTCCTGGCCATCAGGTCCTTTGCCTTGTCGCTCGGCATATACACGGTCTGCGGCCGTTCCTCCTCAGGTATTATATCCACTCTGAGCAGAAGATTGCCCACACCAGTGATTTTTCTGAAATTTCCTTCGAGTTCATGAAGGAGCTTCGATTCTATCCAGTCTTTCTGCGCCGCATTGGAAACATTGAAAGTAAGGCAACGGTCTCCGTCCTTGCCGGACATCGAAAGTTTCGATGCGCTTAAAGTATTGCTCAGACGCGGTTTCGAAGCATACATTGCGGCAAGGTCCTGCCATTTGGCCATAATTTCATCATCGGAAAGTTCTCCGGAAGGCATTTCCTGCCTGCTCTCCTTCACGCCCGGACCTTCCGGATCCTGCAGCATGGAATGAAGGGAAAATGAAGACGACCTGCTTCCGGATGCCTTTCTCGGCCGGGGCGGCTCCTCTGCCGCCGTCCTGACCTGCGGCCTGCCGGCCGGCTCCGGTGCAGGAGCTTCCTGTTGTTTTTCCGAAGGTCTGCCAGGATGTTTTTCCTGCTGCTTTTCCGGCCGTATTTCCGGCCTGGCAGCGAGTACCTTCTGTTCCTGCGGCACGGTGGTCTTAGAAGGCAACGCCTGACCGGAAAGACGTCCCGACAAGGTACTCAGCTTCATCAGGGACAATTCTATCAGAAATCTCGGATTGATACTTGAACGGTACGACGACTCGCACTGCATCGTGATATTCATCGCCTCATAAATGAAAGGCAGGGAACATCTGTCAGCCTGTTCCCGGTAACGTTTCTTCAGACTGTCCGGCAATTCGAGAAGAGCATTGAGGCCGGACGTTCTGGCGACGAGCAGATCCCTGAAATGAGAACTCAGGGCAGCTACGAAATGCAGGGCATTGAATCCCCTGGAGAGAATCTCGTCGAATTTCAGGAAAGCCGTGGCATAGTCTCCGGCAAGGAAAGCATCTGTCAGGCTGAAAGAATATTCATAGTCGAGGACATTGAGGTTCTTGATAACATCCTCATACCTGACTTCCTTTCCGCAGAATGCGACCGTCTGGTCGAAGATAGTCAGAGCATCCCTCATCGCTCCGTCGGCCTTCATCGCTATTACATGGAGAGATTCGTCATCTATGGATACTCCTTCCTTTCCTGCTATGGATCTGAGATTCCCGACAATTCCTTCCACCGTAATCCTGTTGAAGTCGTATGTCTGGCAGCGCGACAGTATCGTAGGCAGGATCTTGTGTTTTTCCGTCGTGGCAAGAATGAATATGGCGTATGCCGGAGGTTCTTCCAGTGTCTTGAGAAAGGCATTGAAGGCAGCCGAACTCAGCATGTGGACCTCATCGATAATGTACACGCTGTATTTTCCCGTCTGGGGCGGTATCCGCACCTGATCTATCAGAGCCTTGATGTCGTCGACGCCGTTGTTCGAAGCGGCATCGAGCTCATGGATACAGTAGGAACGGCCCTCGGCGAAGGAAAGACAGGATTCGCATTTCCCGCAAGGCTCCATATCCGGTCCGGGATCGGTACAGTTTATGGTCTTGGCGAAAATACGGGCTGTACTCGTCTTGCCTACGCCTCTCGGTCCGCAGAACAGATAAGCATGGGCAAGCTGGCCGCGCATGATGGAATTCTTGAGGGTCCTGGCTATGTTTTCCTGTCCGACAAGCGATTCAAAGCTGTCCGGTCTGTATTTTCTGGCTGATACGATATATTGCGACATTCTTCAGTTTTTCATTCGGAGATCATGACCTCAACTTACAAAAGTAAGTATTATTTTGTAAATTTGCGGTGCAAAATGTCAAAATGATGAGAAAGATACTTATAGCCGCCGTCTCGGCCATTTTGGCGCCGGTACTCATGAACGCACAGGCGCAGATCAACACCAAGATGGCGAAAATAGAAGATTTTACCGAAAAGGTCACGGAAGTAGTGCTGACCGGCAACATGTTTTTCGATCAGGTATTCAAGGACGAGGTCAGCAACAGGTGGAGAATATCGCCGTTCGAATTCTGCACTCTCGATGAATTCGAAAACATGAAGGACGATGAAAACCATTATTTCCTCATGGTGGTGAAAGGACAGTTCCGCAAAGAGGTAAGACCCGGACTTACAATGCTTTCAGTCGTGAAAGGCGGCAAGGGAGCCGACAAGGGAATCGGCAGCATGCTTGACGTGGTGACGGTCCCGATAATGTCCACGGAAGACCCGACGGGAAGAGAATTCGTCTTTCTTCCGGCCCTTCTCGACATCCTTCAGGACCACATACTGAAGTCGATGGAAAGCGATGTCATGGCATACTCGGGGCTCAGCAGCCATAATACCGAGATCATACTTGCAGAAAACAGGAACATCATATTCGCAAAAGAAGATCTTTCAGAAGGACTCACCCCTGAAATAATGCAGGAATACAAGGACCATGGAATAATAGTGACGGATACCGATACTGCAGATTCCATAATGGCTGAAAACACTCCGAATGCCGTAGTGAGTTTCACAGTGTACCCTTCGGACAAGGCTCGCGGATCCTATTGCTACAAAATGCTCATAGATGCCCGGACTCACGAACTGTACTATTTCAGAAGACACAGAATTACGAAAAATTCCGGACCGGGATTCCTCGAAGAAGACATGGACAGGATAACGGCCAGATAATACCGGAAGAAGAAAAATGATATACGGCAGGACGGATTGCGGGATACAGTATGCGGTAAGGAAGTCAGGTTCGGCTGTGGCATATTGTGCATTGAGCATCAGATGCGGGACCCGTGACGAAGAAGGATACAGTTCCGGCATAGCGCATTTCACGGAACACACCATTTTCAAGGGCACGACGAAAAAAAGTTCATCGGTAATCAACGGTTTTCTCGACAGGCTGGGAGGCGAACTCAATGCTTTCACCACCAAGGAAGAAATCGTGCTTCATACCACCGTACTGAAGGAAGATCTGCCGAAAGCGGCCAATCTGCTTTTCGAGCTTGCCACCTCGGCGGTCTTTCCTGATTCGGAAGTGAATATCGAGAAAGGGGTAGTCATAGATGAAATCAATTCATACAAGGACTCGCCCTCGGAAGACATTTACGACAAATTCGAAGAAATGCTGTTTTGCGGCCATCCTCTTTCCTCCCCTATTCTCGGAACCGCAGCCTCCGTAAGGAAAATAAAAAAAGAGGAACTGCTGAGATTCGTCCGCGAGAAGTTTACTCCAGGCCGGATGGCATTCAGCATTGTCGCAGATCTGGATGAAGGGAAAATGGAAAAATTCGTAGGCAGGCTTGCAGAAAAGTGGTTTCCCGGGGCCGTGGCGCCGGTCATGGAAAGCCCCGTGACACATCCGGTATTCAGGGTCGCGGCAGGCTTTGAAAAAACCGTAAACAAAAAGAACCACCAGGCGAATTGCGTTATCGGCAATACGGGTCCTACACTGTATGAAGAAAAGGAAAGGATAGCGGCGATACTCATGTGCAACATCCTCGGCGGACCTGCCAACAATTCCATACTGAATTATGAACTGAGAGAGAAGAACGGGCTTGTTTACGGTGTGGAGTGCACATACACCCAATATTCCGACAGCGGGATAGTGGCGGTATGCCTCGGCTGCGACAGGGAAAATCTCGAAAAATGCTGCAGGCTGATAGACAGACAGATCGACAGGCTTCAGACAGATCTGATGTCTCCTGCAAAACTCGCCGCAGCGAAGAAACAGATCCTGGGCCAGATGGCCATAAGTTCCGATAACGGGGAAACGCAATGTCTCGCCATGGGGAAAAGCCTCCTCGCCTACGGCCGGGTTCTTCAGGACGACAGCACGAAAGGCAAAATCAACTCAGTCGGTGCGGAACAGATCCGCGAAGCCGCACAAAAGATATTCGACAGGAAAACCTTGTCCAGACTGGTTTTCCTGTAATGACGATATATTATGGATATTTCATACAGATACATAGCCGGGCATTCTTCTCCGCAGACCGAAGCCCTGGAATGGATTGAAAAACAGACTCATATCAGGACAAATCATTCAAGGATGCTCACAGGCCCCGTACAGGGACGGTTCATAAAGATGCTTGCCCAGGCCATAAATCCGGAAAGAATCCTTGAAATAGGCACGTTTACCGGATATTCCGCAGTATGCCTTGCCATGGCCTTGCCAGAAAACGGGCAGCTGGATACGCTGGAGATAAATGACGAACTCGAGGATCTGATACTCGAAGGATTCAGACGGTCCGGGCTGGACGGAAAAATCAACCTGATTACAGGCGATGCGAAAAAGACCCTGGCCGGACTGCGCAGAGAGATTCTTGCGGAACGAAGCCGCCCGGCATACGATCTTGTATATATCGATGCCAACAAAAGGGAATATCCGGAATATTACGACCTCGTGTTCGACATCGTAAGGCCCGGCGGCTACATACTTGCAGACAATGTCCTCTGGGACGGGAAACCATGGCAGCAGCCGATGCCTGAAGACAGACAGACGCTCGGGATCTCCAGATTCAACGATATGGTTGCCGGGGATCGGAGGGTAGAATCAGTGATCATCCCTGTCCGGGACGGACTCAATTTCATAAAAAAACTGTAATGGGAAATTCCGCCGGAATCCGGATTCCGTTTCACTGTCTCGATATGTGCGCACCGAGCGCGTTCAACCTCAGATCGATGTCCTCATATCCCCTGTCTATCTGCTCGATATTTCCGATGACACTTGTCCCCTTGGCAGACATTGCGGCTATCAGCAGGGCAATACCGGCCCTGATGTCCGGCGAGGACATGTTGTTGGCCTTGAGCTGGAACTTGTGGTCATGGCCTATCACTACGGCCCGGTGCGGGTCGCACAAAAGTATCTGGGCGCCCATGTCTATCAGATGATCCACGAAGAAAAGCCTGCTTTCAAACATCTTCTGATGAATCAGCACGCTCCCGCGGCACTGCGTGGCCACTACGAGCATTACGCTGAGAAGGTCCGGAGTAAGGCCCGGCCAAGGCGCATCCGCTATGGTCATGATAGAGCCGTCCAGGAAGGACTCTATCACGTAACTTTCCTGCTCAGGGACAAAAATATCGTCTCCTTTCTGCTCCAGATCTACTCCGAGACGTCGGAATGATTCAGGAATGATGCCAAGATCATCATAGGAAACATCCTTGATCGTCACCGCACTCCTGTTCATTGCCGCCATTCCTATGAAACTTCCGATCTCTATCATATCCGGCAGGATCGTATGGGATGTCCCTCCGAGTGAGTCTACGCCGGTAACGGTAAGCAGATTGGAACCTATGCCTTCTATTCTGGCCCCCATTTTCACCAGCATTTTGCTCAGCTGCTGGACGTAAGGCTCGCACGCCGCATTGTAGATCACGGTCCTGCCTTCCGCCAGTACGGCGGCCATGAGGATATTTGCAGTACCGGTAACAGAAGCCTCGTCAAGAAGCATGTAACTGCCTTTCAGCCTAGTTCCGGCAGGAATATGAAGATAGTATGCCTTTTTCTGCTGGTCATAATGAGCCGATGCTCCGAGACTGGTCATTCCGGCAATGTGCGTATCCACCCTGCGCCGGCCTATCTTGTCCCCGCCAGGCTTTGGAAAATAGGCATGGCCGAAACGGGCCAGGAGAGGGCCTGCGATCATGACCGACCCTCTGAGCGCCGCGCATTTGCGCACGAACTCGGCACTTTCCACATAAGCCGGGTCGACTTCGTCCGCCTTGAACGAATATCTGCCCTTTTCGAGTCTCCTGACTTTTACGCCCATACCCTCGAGCAGGAGAATCAGATTCCTGACATCAAGGATTTCAGGCACATTGGAAATGACGACTTCTTCTTTTGTCAGCAAAACGGCGCAGATTACTTCCAGAGCCTCGTTTTTGGCTCCCTGCGGCCGTATTGCGCCTGACAGTTTATAACCTCCTTCTATGACAAACGAACTCATGGCTGCCTTTTTTTCATATATGGTCCACTTCAGGCTTCAATTCTATGCCGAAACGGTCCAGAACAGATACGATGATTTTCTTTTCAAGAACGATGATCTCCGACGGAAGAGCCTTGCCGGTAGCATTTATCAGCACCAGCGGCTGTTTCGAATACACCCCGACATTTCCTTCCGCATATCCTTTCCATCCGCACTGTTCGATCAGCCAGGCTGCCGGAATCTTTATGAAACCCGACCCGGCATCGAAATGCGGCACCTGATAGTCAGGTCCGTATTTGGACCGGGCGTAATTGGCTACTTTCTCATACATCGACCTCGGAACGACAGGATTCTTGAAAAAACTTCCGGCATTGCCGGTGACAGAAGGGTCAGGAAGCCTGGAATTCCTGATTCCGAGGATTGCCGACCTTACGAGCCCCGGAGTAATGCGGCCGTGCGCATCTCCAGACATGTTTTCGACCGCCGCCCTGACATGTCCGTATTCAAGACGCGGAAGCCCGTCCTTCTCCAGTACGAAAACTGCCGAAATCACTATGTATCTTCCTTTCGCGGACTGTTTGAATATCGAATCGCGATAGCCGTAACGGCAATCATCCTTGCTGATTGTCCTGATTGAACATGTCACTGCATCGAAGCAGTGCACTTCCGTGACAATATCCTTGAATTCGACCCCGTACGCCCCTATGTTCTGCACTGCCGCAGCGCCGGTTTCGCCAGGTATGCCCGAGAGATTTTCCGGACCCCACAGTTCATTGGATGCGCACCACAGGCAGAATTCATCCCAGTCCGTACCTGCACCCACCTCGACACGCACCCGTCCGTCCGCGTCGGACAGCCGGGAAATGTATTTTATGGACGAATGAAAGACCGTGCCGGGAAAATCCCCGGTAAACAAAAGATTGCTGCCTTTGCCGATATGCAGAAACGGTTTCGGCAGATCGAACTGCCTGCCGGACGCAAAAAAACCGGTCAGCTCTTCCGGCGTGGAATAGTCGACATGGCATGCAGCCGACACATCCATTCCGAACGTGTTTTCTTTCAGAAGACTGTGATTCCAGCTGATATTCATTCTATCCGATTTCAGAACCGTTTGCAAGGACTTCCTGAGGAGTGATGAAACGCATCTTTCCGTCAGGCTGACGGGCCATCAGTATCATGCCTTTGGACTCTATGCCCCTGATTTTGCGAGGCAGAAGGTTTGCAAGGATGCAGATCTGCTTTCCGACCATCTGTTCCGGAGTATAGTATTCGGCAATGCCTGAAACGATGGTTCTCCTGTCGATTCCGGTATCTATCGTGAGTTTCAGCAGCTTGTCTGTCTTAGGCACGCGCTCGGCCTCGAGTACGGTTGCCGTGCGGATGTCCATTTTTTCGAAATCCTCGAACGTACACTCCGATTTCTGCGGTGCGACCGTATGGGACTCTTCTTCCCTGGCTGCAGCCTCGTTCGCGGCCTTTGTCGCATTGAGCTTGTTCACCTGAGCCTCAACCACGCTGTCCTCAATCTTGCTGAAGAGCAGGACAGCCTCTCCGAGCCTGTGTCCTTCAGGAAGCAGCTGACTGTCGCCGAGATTATTCCAGGACAGGATTACACCGGAGGCATCCGTGTCTCCTTTCATGCAGCTTCCGGCATCGCAAGGAACGGTGTGAAGGGCGGCCGACTCGCCTTCCCTGAAAATATTTTCCCCGCATGTACCGTTTTCACCGGCACGATGATCATATCCGGCGGAAATGCCGACATTGAGAATAGTCCTGAGTTTCTCTGCAGAAAACGGCAGGAACGGTTCGAAAACTATTGCCAGATCCGCACATATCTGCAGGGATACGTTAAGGATGGAAGCAGTCCTGTCCATATCCGTCTTGGCGACTTTCCACGGTTCCGTATCCGTCAGATACTTGTTTCCGAGTCTGGCGATATTCATGGCTTCTTTCAGGGCTTCCCTGAACTTGTAGTTCTCGAGATTCTCTTCGACAGCCTTCCTGAGTTCCGGTATCTGCGACAGCACTTCCGCGTCCACAGGCTCCGGCTTAGGGTTGCCCGGAACGGTCCCGCCGAAATACTTGTGCGTCAGGACGACAGCCCTGTTCACGAAATTGCCGAGAATGGCGACAAGCTCGCTGTTGTTCCTGGCCTGAAAGTCTTTCCAGGTGAAATCGTTGTCCTTGGTCTCCGGAGCATTGGCGCACAGCACGTACCTCAGCACGTCTTCCTGTCCGGGGAACTCCTGCAGATATTCGTTGAGCCATACGGCCCAGTTCCTCGAGGTGGAAATCTTGTCTCCTTCGAGATTCAGGAATTCATTTGCCGGAACATTGTCAGGAAGTATGTAGCCGCCGTATGCTTTCAGCATGGACGGGAAAACTATGCAATGGAAGACGATATTGTCCTTCCCTATGAAATGCACGAGTTTCGTGTCTTCGGACTTCCACCATTTCTCCCAACTTTCCGGCAAAAGTTCGATAGTATTGGATATATAGCCTATAGGGGCATCGAACCAGACATACAGCACCTTGCCTTCCGCCCCTTCCACAGGGACCGGCACTCCCCATTCGAGATCACGGCTTACCGCTCTCGGCTGAAGGCCGCCGTCAATCCACGACTTGCACTGGCCGTACACGTTTGACCGCCATTCCTTGTGGCCGTCGAGAATCCACTCCTTGAGCCACGGCTCATAAAGGTCGAGCGGAAGATACCAGTGTTTCGTCTTTTTCTTGACAGGCTGGCTTCCGCTCAGGGCAGACCGCGGGTTTATCAGTTCGTCCGGGCTGAGAGTGCTGCCGCATTTCTCGCACTGGTCTCCGTAGGCCCCTTCATTGCCGCATTTCGGGCAGGTCCCGACTATGTACCTGTCGGCAAGGAAAGTCTTTGCCTCTTCATCATAATATTGCTCGGACTCCTTTTCGATAAACTTGCCGTCGTCGTAAAGTTTGCGGAAAAATTCCGAGGCATTCCTGTCATGGACTGAAGAAGTCGTCCTCGAATATATGTCGAAATTGATTCCGAAGCCGGCGAACGACTCTTTTATTATCTTATGGTATTTGTCCACTATGTCCTGCGGGGTGCAGCCCTGCTTCTTGGCTTTTATGGTGATCGGGACGCCGTGTTCATCCGAACCGCAGATAAACAGGACGTCATTCCCGCGCATTCTCAGATATCTTACATAAATGTCTGCCGGCACATAGACTCCGGCAAGATGTCCAATGTGCACCGGACCGTTGGCATACGGAAGCGCACATGTTACGAGAATTCTTTTACAATCTTTATTCATATACAGCAATTACTTTTATTCTAAACTCTTCCCAGTTTGTTGTTGATCCTGGTTCTCGCCTTGTTGAGCATGTTCATTTTCTCGAGTATCCGCAGTTGCTCCTGCGGTTCCGGGGAGTCATCGAGCCTTGCCGACAGTTCGCGCGTCATCTCGTCGAGCCTCCGGCCCTGATAGGCAAGAAGGGATTTCGGTACAAAGATAACCAATTGTGTCGCAACGGCAGTCAGAGACTTACGGTAATTTTCAACCGTAAGGATATATTTGTCCACCAGGATATCTGCGGTGACGGAAGCTATGTCGTTATCCTGGCTGTTCATAAGTCTCGTCTGTATCTGCTCCTGGGTCATGCCTCGGTCGTACAGTTCGAAATATTTTTCATAGACCTTCCTGAACGCCGTATTGGAAAAATGCACATCATCGTCAGCGAGGGCATTCCCGATGAATTCAGCCACCGTATCCGGTCTTTCTCCGTCCTGGACACGGAATTCGGAATCCTTGTCGAACTCCATGTACGTACAGCCATGCTCGAGAATGAATCCGAGAAGTTCTCTCTCGCACGGAGCCAGATACGGATTCTCGAGGCTGAAACGCGGCTGCTCCGCAGATGCCGGTATCCGGCTGTCCTGCTGCGGCATGCCGGAGGTCTGCATTGCGGCAATCCTCTCATGCAGTTTCCTCGCATCTTCCTGTTTCCTGTCCGCGATCAGCATGTCGTCCCTCGTCTTTCTTATCCTGTCGAAAAGGATATCCGCCGATATGTTGAACTTTTCGCTGCATGTTTCCGCATATACTGAACGCTTCACGGCATCGGGAATCATGGCAACGGTGTCCGCTATGTCGTTTATCAGTTCCGCTTTCTTCAGCGGGTCATTCCCCGCCTCGGCAAGAAGGATGTCGGACTTGAATCCGATAAAATCCTGCTGACGGTTTTCCAGAAAAGCGCTGACCTCATCCAGAGTGTGCTTGCGGGAAAACGAATCCGGATCATCGCCGTCCGGAAGAAGGACCACCTTGACATTCAACCCCTCCTTGAGAACGAGGTTTATCCCCCGCAATGCAGCCTTTATCCCTGCGGAATCCCCGTCGTAGATTATGGTGACATTGCCGGTATATTTCCTTATGAGACGTATCTGGTCCACTGTAAGGGATGTCCCGCTCGAAGCCACCACATTATGGATACCGAGCTGGTACATCGAAATCACGTCCAGATATCCCTCCACGAGAATACACCGGTCCTGCCGGACAATCTCGTTCCTTGCGAACCATATACCGTAAAGGGAACGGCTCTTGACATAAATCTCCGTTTCGGGAGAATTGACATACTTGGCAACTGTCTTGTCCGTTTTCAGCGTCCTGCCTCCGAAAGCTATCACCCGGCCCCCGGGGGAATGGATAGGAAATATCACCCTGTCATAAAACCTGTCATACAGATGACCGTCATCCCTTTTGACGCACAGTCCCGTATCGACGAGGAACTCCTCCTTATAGCCGGCCTCCCTGGCAGCATCGGCAAGAGAATGCCTGCTTACAGGCGCCCATCCGAGGCCGAATTTCTCTATGGTAGCATCCTCCAGCCCCCTGCTTTTGAAATAGGCGTAACCTATGGAGCGCCCTTCCGGAGTCTTCAGGCTTTTCTGGAAGAATCCGGACGCGAACTCGGATACGAGCATCAGGCTCTCGTTTCTCTGCCTTCCCGCAATCTCCTCCGCAGTCTCCTCCTTCTCGACTATTTCAATATGATATTTTTTCGCAAGATATCTGAGTGCTTCGACATAAGTAAGGTTTTCATGCTCCATGACGAACCCTACCGCAGTACCTGATTTTCCGCATCCGAAGCATTTGAATATTCCTTTGGCCGGGGATACATAGAAAGACGGAGTCTTCTCATTGTGAAAAGGACAGCACGCAATGAAATTGGCTCCCTGCCTCTTCAGAGAGACAAAGTCGCCTACGACATCCACAATCTGGGCCGAATCAAGTATTTTTTCGACCGTTTCCCGGGGAATCATTCCGACTATTCCTTATCCTTGCCGGCTTTTTCGAATTCGGCATCCTTCACGTCATCATAATCGAAAGCACCGGTCTTCTCCTTTTCCTTGTCTCTGGAAGGGAACTTGATTTCGTATTCGTGAATCGCTTTCGACATTTTCCATGAAGTCATCAGTTCCGACAAGCCGTAAATCACAACGGCTATACCTGCTATCATGGTCAGCGTTGCCGTGGCTTCAGACGGATTTCCGATAAAAAGCAGGCCTATGAGAAGCAGACCGCCCACCGCACAAATCACCGGCAGGAAGAGCGCCCAGAACCCCACAGGAAGAAGTGCGGACGTACTTACCAGGGCTATGACCTGGAAAATTCCGAAAACGGTAAGCGCTATGCCTATGAGAATGACCACGAAATCAGCGACCTGGTTCGGATATATGAAAAGCAGGATACCTATGACAATGTCCACCACGGTATTGAAGGCGGAAAGTCCCAGGGCCCCGTTGTTCCTGTTGATAATCCCGTATGCCAGGGAAACGATGCCGGAAGCTATCATGACGGCCGCAATCACTTTTACGATCAGAGGCAGGATGCTGTCCGGCCAAATTATCATTATCAGACCGAGAATGATGGCAATGGAAGCCCTTGCCACTCCGCTGAGCTTATTTCTGAAACCGAATGTTATCATATCGCGAATTTTTTATGATGTACAATAAACTGCAAAATTATAAATAATTTTACTAATTTCGCGTCCACAGTCACGAACAATTACATCTTCGGGAAAAATAAACATCATGAAGTCCGATATTGAAATAGCAAGAAGCACCGAAATGAGGAAGATCACCGACGTCGCAGCCGGCATCGGAATTCCGGAAGAAAGCATCGAACAGTACGGTCCCTACATGGCCAAGATTCCGGTAGAACTCACAGACAGGGAAAAGATGAAGAAAAGCAACCTTATTCTTGTCACCGCCATCACGGCGACGAAGGCGGGAATAGGCAAGACCACGGCTTCGATAGGTCTCGCCCTCGGACTCAACAGAATAGGGAAAAATGCAATCGTAGCCTTGAGGGAACCGTCTCTCGGGCCGTGTTTCGGACTGAAAGGAGGCGCGGCGGGAGGAGGGTACGCCCAGGTGCTTCCGATGGAAAAGATCAATCTGCATTTTACCGGAGACTTCCATGCTGTGACATCCGTACACAATATGATTGCCGCCCTTCTGGACAATTACCTGTACCAGCACCGGCAGGAAGGATTCGCCCTGAAGGAAATAGTCTGGAAACGCGTGTTGGACGTCAATGACCGGTCGCTCAGGCATATCGTCACCGGACTCGGGCCGAGAACGGACGGAATTCCGACAGAATCGGGCTTCGACATTACTCCGGCATCGGAAATCATGGCCATACTGTGTCTGTCGGACAATCTCGACGACATGAAGAGACGGATAGGAAACATAACCCTCGGCTACACGTTCGATGACAAGCCTTTCACTGTAAACGACCTCGGCATAGCCGGGGCAATGACGGCCCTGATGACGGAGGCAGTAAAGCCCAACCTCGTCCAGACGACCGAAGGAACGCCTGCAATAGTACATGGCGGACCGTTCGCCAACATAGCGCACGGGTGCAATTCCGTAATTGCCACCAGAGAAGCCATGACATTCGGGGACTACGTCATTACAGAGGCGGGATTCGGAGCCGATCTCGGTGCGGAAAAATTCTTCAACATAAAATGCCGCAAAAGCGGACTCCAGCCGAAACTGACTCTGCTTGTCGCCACTTTGCAGGGACTCAAGATGCACGGCGACGTACCTCTGGAAAAGATCAGGGAACCGAATGCCGAAGGTATCAGAAAAGGCTTTGCCAACCTCGACAGGCACATAAGGAACCTCAAGGGTTTCGGCCAGACAGTCATGGTCTGCTTCAACAGGTTCGCATCTGATACGGAAGACGAAATCAGTATGGTAGAAGAGCATTGCAGGGAGACTGGTGTATATTTCGCCATCAACGATGCCTATGCCCGCGGAGGGGCGGGAGCCGAGGACCTTGCGGCCAAGGTAGTGGAAATCATAAAAAAAGATCCTTCTGGTCCGATTCGCTTCACCTATCCTGACTCTGCAGGCATTGCGGAAAAAACAGAGTCCGTAGCCAGAAAAATCTACGGAGCCGGTTCGGTTTCATTCAGTTCGCAGAGTCTCAGGAAAATCCGCCATGCCGAAGAGCTCGGCCTCGGGAACTTGCCTGTCTGCATAGCAAAGACCCAATATTCATTCTCCCAGGATCCCGGAAAATACGGGGCTCCGGAAGGTTTCAACTTCGAAATCAAGGATATAGTCGTGAATACCGGCGCCGGGATGATCGTGGCGATTGCAGGGGACATAATAAGGATGCCAGGCCTTCCGAAAGTGCCTCAGGCCCTGCATATCGACATAGTGGACGGGCATATCGACGGATTGAGCTGATCATCATGAGAAAGTTTTACGACAATCACAACCACAGCCAGTTCTCGTTCGACGGTGCCAAAGCCTCTGTCGAGACTTCGGCCCGCGCAGCTGCCGCAAAGGGTCTGGCCGGGATATGTTTCACGGATCACTGCGACTTTTTCGTTCCTGCCATGAAAGCGGAATTCGAACATCTGATTCCGGAACAGTTCGACATCAGGGCGCAGCAGGAGGAAATAGACAGGGTTCAGAAACTGATGCCCGACTTCAGGATTTTCAAGGGGATCGAAATCGGGCTGGAAATCAGATGCAGGGAGCAGATCCGTGCATTATTGTCGGAAAACACGTTCGACCAGGTCATCGCATCAGTGCATTATCTCGACGATACCGATCCGTTCTGGGGCGGATATTACAGGGACAAGGACTGGAAAACGGCATACGGGCATTATCTGGAAACCATTTTCGAGGAAATGTCCTGGCTCGGAGACTTCGATATCATCGGACACTTCGATTATGTCGCCCGATACGCACCTTATCCTCAGTGCAGTATTTTCTACAATGACTTCCCGGACATTTTCGACAGCATTCTGAAATACCTTGCCGAACATGGCAAGGCTCTTGAAATCAATACGAAAACCTATCAGGATTACAATGGCCGCACTCCGGTTCTCGACAGGAATATCCTCCTGAGATTCCGGGAATTGGGAGGAGAAGCCATAAGCCTGGGCTCCGACTCCCATAATCCCGAGCGTCCCGGAGACAAGTTCAGCTATTTTGCGGACTTCATAAAATCCTGCGGTTTCGGATATACGGCACATTTCAGCAGGCGCAGGATCGTCTTTGAAAAAATCTGACCGTACGGCAGCACGCCCAGACTCAGTTGGCGACTTCGCAGAGGAACTTCAGCCTGACAAGCCGTACCTCGGACTCGTCGTAGTCCTGGCCCAGATCTTCCATTGCATCGGACAGGGAATCCGATTTCGCCTCATTCCTGAAATAATCGTAAATCTCCTCGACTACATCGTCATCGACAGTCTGGCATATATAATAATTCAGATCCAGTTTCGTTCCGGATGCCACTATGGTCTCTATTTCTGTCATCAGTTCATCCATCTCAAGTCCCTTGGCGCTTGCTATATCTTCAAGCGGCAGTTTTCTGTCTATTCCCTGGATGATATAAACCTTGTTGGCGGAAGACTGGTTGACCACCGACTTGACCACGAAATCTTCAGGACGGTCGATGTCGTTCTCTTCCACATATCGGGCTATCAGTTTGATGAATTCCGACCCGTATTTTCTGGCCTTGCCCTCTCCCACTCCCTGACAGTTCTTGAGTTCGGCCAAAGTGACGGGATACGTTATTGACATGTCCTCAAGAGCCGGGTCTCCGAAAAGTATCCACGGCTGCAGATGAAGTTTTCCGGCAAGTTCAGTCCTGAGATTTTTCAGCATTGCCAGCAAAACCTGGTCGCCTCCGCCGCCTCCCCTGACAGCTGAAGCGGAAACATCTTCCTCGTCATCTTCCCCGTCCACGAAATGCCTTTCTTCCGTAAGCATGATCGGATACGGATGCCGGCAGAATTCCCTTCCTGTATCGGAAACATATATGAGTCCGTATGATTCGATCTCCTTTTCAAGAAAATGCCTGACAATACCCTGATGTATGACATCGCACCAGAAACGTGAGGAATGGTCCTTTCCGGCCCCGAAAAATTCCAGTTTGTCATGTTCATACGACTTTATCAGGGAATTCGTCTCTCCGGCGAGGATATTCGCAAGATGCTCGGTCTTGAAATGCTCCGGCATCGCTTCTATAAGTTCTATTACAAGTGTCATCTCCTCCTGGCCGTCAAAACGTTTTTTCGGATTGAGGCAGTTGTCGCAGGCGCCGCAGTTGTCATGAGGATAATCTTCCCCAAAATAATTCATCAGCAGTTTCCTGCGGCACTCGTTGGATTCGGCGTAAGCAACGGTCTCGATAAGCAGCTGTTTCCCTATTTCCTGCTCGGCGACAGGCTTTCCCTGCATGAACTTCTCCAGCTTGACTATGTCCTTGTAACTGTAATACGCTATGCACTTGCCTTCCCCGCCGTCACGTCCGGCCCTTCCGGTTTCCTGATAATAGCCTTCTATGCTTTTCGGAATATCGTAATGTATGACAAAACGCACGTCAGGCTTGTCTATCCCCATCCCGAAAGCTATTGTCGCCACTATTACATCTATCTCCTCCATGAGAAAACGGTCCTGATTCTCCGCCCTTGTCTTCGCATCCAGGCCGGCATGGTAAGGCAGGGCCTTGATTCCGTTGATATTCAGAAGTTCGGCAAGCTCCTCCACTTTTTTCCTGCTCAGGCAATATATGATACCGGACTTCCCTTCATTCTGCTTTATGAACCTGATTATATCCCTTTTCGGATCGGACTTGTCCCGTACTTCATAATACAGGTTGGGCCTGTTGAAAGACGACTTGAAAACCCTGGCGTCAGGAATGCCGAGATTCCTGAGAATATCGCTCTGCACTTTCGGAGTCGCAGTCGCCGTCAGGGCTATGACCGGAGCCTCGCCAATCTCCTCTATGATATTCCTTATGCGCCTGTATTCCGGCCGGAAATCATGTCCCCACTCGGATATGCAGTGAGCCTCGTCGACGGCATAGAAAGAAATCCTTATCTCCTTGAGAATATCGATGTTCTCCTGTTTCGTCAGGGATTCCGGCGCCACATAGAGCAGCTTGGTCACCCCGGAAACAAGGTCTTCGCGGACTTCGTTTATCTGGGTCTTTGACAATGACGAATTCAGGAAATGCGCAATCCCGTCATTTCCCGAGACGAATCCTCTTATGGCATCGACCTGGTTCTTCATCAATGCTATGAGGGGGGATATGACAATCGCCGTTCCTTCCATCACAAGCGCAGGCAGCTGATAGCAAAGGGATTTGCCTCCTCCCGTAGGCATAAGGACAAAAGCATCGTTGCCGGCGGCAAGATGCGATATTATGGCCTCCTGATCGCCTTTGAAAGAATCGAAGCCGAAGAATTCCTTTAGTTTAGAATGCAAGATGTCTGAATTGATAGCCATATAACCCCGATTTATTCATACTAAGTTAGAATTTTTTTTCACCTCCGCAAACAAAAGTCTGAAATAAATTTACGATATTTGCAGAATCTACGCTATATTCTGCGAAGAAAACGATATAAACAAAAAATAAAACAGACATGAAAGCAATCAAAATCCTAATGGCATCTGCAGTCGTTGCCTCAATGGCGGCAGGATGCAACAGTGCACCGAAAAGCATTACTGTAGAAAAAGACGGGGAAGAGGTAACATATTCTCTTCCGAAAGCATCTCTCGTAGACTCTGTCAGCTACCTGATAGGCGTGAACTTCGGCTACTTCATCAAGGCCAACAGCTTCGCCGAAAACATTTCCGAGCTTTCTTTCGCCAAGATCAAGAAAGGAATGATCGACTATATCAATGCGGAAGGCCAGATGAATTCTCCGGAATTCAACGAACAGTTCGACATCAATCCTGAGGAAATGAACAGGATCTTCAATGAATTCCTTACCGAGAAAAACACATTCGAAGCAGAAAGCAACAAGGCTGAAGGGGAAGCTTTCCTGAAGAATCTTTCCGCCACCAACGATCAGGTCGTAACTACCGAAAGCGGGCTCAGGTATGAGATTGTCACCGAAGGCAACGATGTCAAGCCGGGCGAAAAGGATACGGTTTACGTACACTATACCGGAACTCTTATCGACGGCACCGAGTTCGATGCCTCAGACCGTGAAAAAGATCCTGTACGCATGCTTATGAACCGCGTGATCAAAGGCTGGACCGAGGGTCTGCAGTACATTGGCGAAGGCGGCAGAATCAAGCTTTACATACCTGCCGAGCTCGGATACGGCAGCCGCGGAACAGGTCTTATCAAACCGAATTCGACCCTTGTTTTCGATGTAGAGCTTGCCAAAGTCAACAAATTCGTCGAGAAAGAAGATAAAACCGATAAAAAATAGTTTCTGTCATGGCGTTGGAAATAGAAGGTAAAATCATACGTAAACTCAATGTCCAGAGCGGCACCTCTGCAAGAGGCGAATGGTCGAAACAGGAGTTTATCGTGGAATATCAGGAAGGCAACTATCCTTCCCAGGTATGTCTGAGCGTATGGGGAGCCGACAGGGTCAAGGATCTCGAGAAATACCAGATCGGAGACAAGGTCAAGGTCTCTTTCAACGCCAACAGCCGGGAATACAACGGCAGATGGTACACGGACCTGCGCGCATGGAAAATAGAAGCGGAAACACCGGCACCGGAAAACTATACTACAGGCTTTGCACCTACAGGAGCCGAAGGCTCCGGCAACAATTTCGCGCCTGATCCTGTCGATGCCGCCAGTACGGGCCACGGCTACGTCGGAGGCAGCTCGGATCCTGCGGCAGACCAGGTCGAAGACGACCTGCCGTTCTGATTCCGGAATAAATAGAAAAGACATTTGAGGGGCTGAATTCTAAGTTAAATTCAAATTTATTTCAAGATTAGCCTTAAAGCTATTGAAGAATGGCTTGAGCCATTCTTCTTTTTTATTTTATTATGTGTGTTGAGTCAATAGGCAGCAACATTTTACCCCGCACAAAAACCAAAAGACAATACAATGATGACAACTGTTGAATTGCGCCTTGGCGTTTTACCCCCCCCCATGGCAATTATTGCAGCTGCAGGCATTATCATAAGTGCCTGTTGCAAGTATGACGACAGCGCCCTCTGGAATGCTGTAAACGACCATGAAAACCGTATCGAATCGTTGGAGCAATGGCAGGAACAGGCCAACGGCAATATCGCCTCCCTGCAGCAGCTCGTCAGCACTACGAACTACATTACCGAAGTGACACCGGTCATGCAGGGAGACAAGGAAATCGGCTATACAATTTCATTCCTGAACTCCGAACCTGTCACCATCTATCACGGAGAGACTCCGCAAATCAGTATCACACAGCAGGATGACGGAAACTGGTACTGGACTTTGGACGGTAAACTTCTGACCGACAGTCAGGGCAATCCGTTACGGGTCAACGACATTGTTCCCCGACTTTCCACCGGAGAGAATCTCATTTTGCAAGGCATTACAGCTGACGCAGGCAATCAGGAGATTGTAAAAGAAGCCATATATTTGAGTATGGATGACGGCAAGACATGGGAGCGGATTTCCATAGAGAACGCTAATTCCTTTTTCCTCTCAGTAGATTCCTCGAACGAGGATTACGTCATTTTCACCCTGGCCGACGGGGCGACATTCAATGTCCCGAAATATATAGAAAACGGTATCGCTTTCTATATGAACGGAACACTCCTTACAGACCTGTCGGAAAAGATAAACATTACAAATGGAAATATATCATACGCGGTAACGGGTGACGGCGAAGTCTCCGTGCGCATCCTCGAAGGGGAAGGCTGGTCCGTCGAAGACGAAGACGGGATATTCGTATTTGCCGGAGGAATGGGGATCGGCTCCGAAGCATTGGTGGAAGTTACGCTTTTGGACAACGGGAAAGTGACCGACACGTACAGGCTCATCGTAACTATCGGCTTATCCGGGAGCGGCACTGAAAAGGACCCCTACATAATATCCTCTGCCGAAGACCTCTACTATTTCGGACAACAGGTGAATGCCGGCAATATTTCATATTCAAGCGGATTCTTCAAAATGACAGGCGACATCTCGCTTCCAGAGCCGGAAAACGGCAATCCGGACAATTGGGAGCCTGTTTCTTTTCCCGGCACATTTGATGGCGGCGGATACACATTTGATGGCGGCGGATATACGATAAAAAACATGATTGTAACCGAAGGAAACCCTTTGGGATATTACGGTCTTTTCGGCATATTATCCGGAACAGTCATGAACCTGAACTTGGAATCACCTGTGATAAACATAGCAAATGAAAAACTAGCTTTTGCAGGGGCAATTGCAGGAGCATCAACGTTCGATATTATTACAGGAGCATCAGTGTGCGATATTATCAATTGCCATGTGACAGGCAGTGCTGTAATCAGCATGCAGATCGGTATGGCAGGAGGAGGAATTGTGGGATGCAATAATGCTTCGGTGACGGCATGCAGTTTTACCGGTGAAGTGTCAGGATTTACGTGGACTGGGGGCGTTGCAGGCAATAATAGCGGAAACATAACTGCATGTTATGCCTCGGGAAACATCCATGGTTCAAAGCCTTTGGATGGTATGGATGGTATGGGTAGTGTCGGAGGAGTGGTCGGTAGTACCTTAGGAGCGCATATTAGGGCGTCCTATTTCGCCGACGGCGATGTGAGCGGATATGACCGGGTCGGAGGAGTCATCGGAGGACAGAGTGGAGGGTCGGCATCTGCCTGCTACTGGAGCATCTCCCCGGGAGCTGCAGGCGGGAATCCCCCTCAATATGGTATCGGCGACGTAAACGGCACTGACGAAAATGCCATAAAAGTAACTGACGGGAGCGGCTGGGCATCGGCCATGACGGCCATGAACTCTGCACTGGCTGGCAGCGGATGGATCTATGAAACCAACAATGACGGCGACTTCCCGCTTATCATAGTCCGGAACTGAAAATACCATCGGAACCGCCACATATAACGAAGAGAGGGTGACCGGAAATTCCTTGGTCACCCTCTCTTCGTTTTGGTGCGGATGGCGAGACTCGAACTCGCACAGGCTAACGCCCACCACCCCCTCAAAGTGGCGTGTCTACCATTTCACCACATCCGCTTGAATTGGGATTGCAAAGATATGCATTTTTTCTTACAAACAAATATTTTTTAAAGAAATTCCGCATTTTTCACTCCGGAAATTTATTCGAGCTTGTCCCAGTAAACGGAAACGCCGATTCCCATGACCGAACCGCGCACCTTGAGCCTCGAAGGAGTATCGAATGAACAGTTGACATTTGCCTTGAGCCCCCTTACGGGATCATAAATCTTAGCCTTTCCCCAGGAATCGGTTTTACTGTCATATTTCATATTCTCTATCAGCACTATTTCGTCGCAAGGGGTATTTCTTTTTGATTTGTCGGGATTCTTGTCGTCGGTCTTGACATTGCCGTCCCCGTCATATTTATTCATTACCCAGATGACCTGAGCGGAATAGGAACCGTCAGAATTCCTGAAAATGGAAACCTTGCTTTCCTCGCCCTCGTATTTCGCGGAATAAATACCGACAATGCGGTCAGGATCATCATCGGCGCAGGCAGCATGAACAGCGGGAACTGCGGCGCAGACAAACGCCAGTAAAAACATCATCTTTCTCATCGTCTCCAGTTTTTAAGATAACCGGTCATGAATATAGCAAATTTTTCGCCACCCGGCACCTTCCTGAAGGTCTTTGAGTGAAAAATAACCGGAAAAGTCGGGATTGCATATTTGATGTCCGGATTTTTTTCGTACATTTGCACGCTTTTCCTCGTGCAGGAAAGCACAGGTTTTATTATTAATTTATCAAACAGATTTACAATGGCTGTTAAAATGCGTCTCCAGCGCCACGGAAAGAAGAATTTCGCATTCTTCCACATTGTCGTGGCAGACTCACGTTCACCGCGTGACGGTCGTTTCATCGAGCAGATAGGGACATACAACCCTAACACGAATCCTGCTACCATCAACCTCAACTCAGAAAGGGCACTCGCATGGCTCAATGTAGGTGCACAGCCTACACTGGTCGTACGCCGCATCCTCTCTTACGAAGGCGTGCTTCTCAGAAAGCATCTTCAGGGCGGAGTAGCCAAAGGAGCCCTCACACAGGAGCAGGCTGATCAGAAATTCGAAGCATGGAAAACTCAGCACGACGCCAAGATCCTTGCCAAGAAAGAAGGCATTTCCAAAGCTGAAGCAGAAGCCGTAAAGGCTGCCGAAGCTGCCGAAGCAAAGGTAAACCAGGCAAGGGCAGAAGCTCTGGCAAAGAAGAAAGCTGAAGCAGAAGAGGCTGCAAGAGCCGCTGCCGAAGCAGCTGCAGCAGAAAAGGCTGCACAGGAAGCAGCAGAAGCAGAAAGCGCTTCTGAAGACACTGCCGCACCAGCCGAGGCGTAATGCTACCTTCGGCGCATAAGATGCTGAAAATAGCCAAGGTACTGAAATCAAACGGTACTGAAGGGGAACTTGTAATAAGTTTGTACGGCATTGCGCTTGAAGACATAGACATCAGGGAACCGGTTTTCATCTATTTCGATGGGCTTCCGGTTCCCTTTTATTTTGAATCCGTAACCGGCAAGGGAAACAACAAGGCTCTCGTAAGAATGACAGGAATCGGATCTCTGGAAGATGCGGACGAAATCTCGGGAGCAGACATATTCGCCGACAGCGACAGTGTGGACATCGCAGACGATGAAGACTTTTCATTCCTGACAGGCTGGACCCTTACGGATGAAAACGACACCGTCATGGGAAAAATAAGCGGTTTTCTCGACATTCCTGAAAATCCGTGTCTCGAGATAGCTGCAGACAAGGGAGAAGTCCTCGTTCCCCTTCACGAAAACCTGATAGAATCTATCGACGAACGGAATTCCATTCTGAAGATGAAGATACCTGCAGGACTTTTTGCATGATCATCTCCGGGGAAATTCCTGAAAGACACCGGTAATCTCCGAACCGGCATTTTCCCTCACCGTAAATCGAACACGGCCTGCAGGCCATATCCAGCTGGATACAATTCTTTCCGATATCATATCCATACCCCATAAAACCTGCGGAAGGATGAGTCGCCCCCCATACGGACACTAAAGGAGTGCCGGCGAGCGAAGCCAGATGCATGGAGGAAGAATCCATGGTCACTATCACATCAAGAGCGGACATGAGTGCAAGCTCTCCGAAAATATCCGTCTTGCCGAAGACCCCTGTCACATTATGGAAACCGGCTTCCATTTCACGCGCGAATTCCTGTTCCCGCCCAGGGCCTGTAAATATGAACACCCTGTCGAACGAGCCGGACAAGGCCTCCACCAGTTTTCTGCTCAAAGCGTCCGGATAAATTTTCATTGCCTTGCTTGCAAATGGAGCATATCCCGCCCATCGTCCGGTCCTGATGCCGAAAACTTCAGGAACAGGCATCCTGTATCTTACAGGGACAGGCTCCGGCACAGGGTAGCCGAGCCTGCCGAAAACATCGCAGAACCGCAACACGTTATGCCGCAGAGGCTGAATAGACTGCCCCTTTCCTTTTATGGAAGCTCTTTCCTTCCTGTTTTTCCTGAATGCGGCCGTCCTTGCACCACGAAAGGCGAGACAAAACCTTATTATCTTGCCTCTTAATGAGTTATGGATATCAGCAACCGAATTGACCCCCGAATCACCGGCTGCCCTGACAAGACGCAGCAGCGATTTGAAAGACCCTTCCCGATCGAGCGTGAGGACTTCCACATCAGGGATCTTTTCATAGAATCCTGCGAATTTCGGTTTCGTGGCTACGGTTATTTTCAGCTCCGGATACGTGTTTCGCAGCTGCGATACGGCATGAATACTCATGACCACATCCCCCATGGCCGAAAAACGGACTATCAGGATATGGTCCTTTCTGCTTCCTACAGGTTTCATCCTCCGAAAGAACTATTTTTTGTCAGCGTACAGAACAGGATTCAGACTCGGATCATTGTACATCTTCATCTGTTTGTAAACCTTCATGTACCTGGAGCCCGAAGCGATTTCATCGAGCAGTTCTCCGATAGCCGACGTCAGATCCGATCTTTGTTGAAGGAGCACTTCCAGCTTTCCCGCGCATTTCTTCCGGTGCTCTTCGGAAGCATCCGTTCTCGAGGCCTCCACCTGCATGTGATAAATCTTCAAGGCAAGAATGGACAGGCGGTCGATAGCCCATGCCGGCGTTTCAGTATTGATACGGGCATCCGCAGCCGGAACGACATCCTTGAATTTGTCGAGAAAATACGAATCTATATACTCGACCATGTCGGTACGCTCCTGATTCGACCTGTCGATCCACCTTTTAATGGAAAGAGCCTCCGCCGGATCAATTCCGGGATCTCTTATAATATCTTCAAGATGCCACTGCACGGCATCGATCCAGCATTTCCCGTACAGAAGAAAATCCAATGTACCTGGCTGGAACGGGTTGTGACAAACGGCGTTGACATCGTCCGTCTTGTGATAATCAGCCACTACCCTGTCGAAAATTCTGTTGAATTCTGAAATTTCCATAACCGAATCCGTTATTCATCGTCAGACTTGATGTAGACATCAGCCACAAAATTGTCCATACAGAAAAGTTCAGGAATGGATACCTGGTCAGAAAACTCGATATCGAATTTTATATAATCTATGTCTCCGAGTTTTTTCAGTTCAAAGACCGTCCACGAACTTACTATCGAGTCCCTGGCTTCCTCAGTCTTGCCTGGTCCGGCAAGAAGGATGTCGGCAGAACCTGTCTCCGTGCCGCTTGCCGTATATCCGGTAGCTGTCAGTTTTACTTCAAGTGGCGTGTCGTGAGTCTCATTGTACTTTTTGATGCTTTCCGCTACGGTCTTGGTATTATTGACCATGCATGACACCGGCAAACAGGTGCTCATCTGATACTGATAGTCATAGAAGATAATGTGCTGTCCGAGTTCGACATCCGGATTATTATGGAAAACCGCGAAAACAGTACCTGAGGCTGCAGACTCGCAGTTTACAGCATATCTCTCATCCTGAACTTCGAGTTCGTCCTTGGACGTAGCCTTGGAAAGGGCAAAGCCTCCGAAATCGTATGTATTGTCTTCACTTGCCTTGTTGCACAACAATATCGACTGGCTCAGGAAAGAACGGTCGAGGCAGACTTTCCCCCCTTCGAAAATATCTCCTTCCGAAGTATCCGTAAATTCATCCAGAGTAACGTTTGCCTGAAACTTGCTTTCGAACCCTACACTGTTCAGACAAGATACGGACACTGCCGCAACTGTAAGAATCACAAAAATATTAACTGCTTTCATAAAAATATTATGTTCATGTTAAACGTTCAAATATCCGAGTCCTTTCAAAGTATCTTCCAATGCCGCACAGGTATCCGCCGATGCCGGAACCAGAGGAAGTCTCAGGGAATTTTCCATCAGGCCCATCAGCGACATGGCCGCCTTGACCGGAATAGGATTGCTTTCCAGAAAAAGATTTCTGAAAAGAGGAGCAAGCCTGTGATGCAGTTTTCTTGCCTCTCTGATATCATCGGAAAGCAGAGCTTCGGCAAGCCTCGCCATATCTTCAGGAACCACGTTCGACGCGACACTGATAATGCCGTCAGCCCCGGTAGCCATAAGGGACAAGGTCTCGTCATCATTTCCGCTGAGGACAGAGAAGTCTTCAGGAGCATTCCTGACAATTTCGGATATCTGCGAATAATTGCCGGATGCTTCCTTGACAGCAATGATATTCGGGATTTCCGCCAGTCTCAGAGTTGTCTCTGCCTTGAGATTCGTCCCTGTCCGGCCGGGAACATTGTATAATACGATTCCCTTGTCCGTAGACTCGGCCACCGCCTTGAAATATTCATACATTCCTGTCTGAGTAGGCTTGTTGTAATACGGGACTACTACAAGAAAGGCATCGGGAGAATACTGCTCCAGCTGTCTGATTCCGCTGACAGTCTGAGTCAGGGAATTCGTACCGCAGCCTACCACTACTGGCCTGTCTCCCCTGTGCTCCATCGTAAGTTCAAGTATTCCGGAACGTTCGGACGCATCGAGGCAAGGCGTCTCTCCCGTCGTTCCGAGAGGTACCAGGAAATGGATACCGGCCCTTATCTGCCTGTCGACCAGCGCGGCATAGGCATCATAATCGACTTTGCCGTCCCTGAATGGAGTCACAAGAGCCGTTCCGCAACCGTATAATTTTTTCGTCAGCATAATATACCTCCTGTATGAATGGATGTCGGACAATTATCATTTGAATACGATTTCCTTGAATTCATGAACTCCCGAAACCGTCTCCGTCTTTATTGCCGCCTCTACGGCGCCTCTTGCGAACCCTTCCCGTGAAAACGCCTCATGTGTCATGGTGATCCTGTCGTTCACGCCTTCGAAGCCTATGGTATGTATCCCCGGGATTTCACCGCAGCGTACAGCCTGGATATCGACATTCAGATCCATGTTCCTGTCTATAATGGCTGCAAGGCTTTTTGCCGTACCGCTCGGAGCATCCAGCTTGTGGCAATGATGCTTTTCTACGATGTACGGGCTGTATCCCCCCGTTTTTCCGAGCAATGACGATATGAAATCGGTCACGGCAAAAAAGACGTTGACACCTATCGAAAAGTTCGAGGCATAGATCATCGGAGTCCCGCATTTTTCAAAATACGACACTACTTCATCCTTTATGTCATTCCATCCTGTAGTTCCGACAACCACTGCCCTGAAATTCTCTGCAAGGAACCTGTAGTTGGCTCTGAAAGCCTCAGGCACGGTAAAATCTATGCAGACGCATTCACGGGCGAGGTCCTTGTCGAAATTTGCAATATCCTCGCTTTTCCCTGCGCATTCTATATTTTTTTCGAGAAGGACTTTCTCCACCATCCTTCCCATTTTCCCGTATCCGCTAATTACAACTTTCATTTTCGAATAAATATTTATGTATCTGTCTTACGGCATCCGTCATATTGTCCCTGTCCACCACAAAGCTCAGGTTGACATACGAGGCACCCTGGGAAATCATGTATATCTTACAGTCTGACAGAGGGGCAAACGTCTTCTGCAACAGACCTTTGAGGTTGGTGATATTTTTGCCTATGACAGAAATCTGGGACTTGTTCCTGTCGACATATACATCCGCGAATCCAGACAGTTCTTCCACTACCCTGTCGATTTTCTGAGAAGAATCCACCGTCACGGATATGTTCGCTTCCGACGTACTGATAAGGTCGACTGAAACCTTGTTCACGCTGAAAATTTCGAATACCTTTTTGAGGAAGCCGGAAGTATTTATCATCTTCGTAGAGAAGATATTGATAACCAGTATATTCTCCTTGAACGAGACCGACTTCACACCGTCATCTATCATGTTGCTCTGCAGGATAACGGTTCCCTTCCCCTCCGGGTTCATCGAATTGAGGACATATATCGGAATATTTTTGTTGACAGCCGGTTCTATTGTAAGAGGATGAAGGACCTTCGCTCCGAAATGCGCCATTTCCGCCGCTTCCTCGAATGATATCCTTTCGATACATTTTGTATTTTCCACCTTTCTCGGATCAGCGGTTCTGACACCGTCGACATCCGTCCAGATCTCTATGGCGGAAGCATCTATTGCCATTCCTATAAGCGAAGCCGAGTAATCCGATCCGCCGCGGCCGAGAACCGTAGGCTCTCCTTCCGCCGTAGCAGAAACGAAACCCTGGGTTATGACAGCGTCATTCCCCTCATAGGCAGCCGAAACGATGCCTGGGACTTTCGCCTTTATGGCATCGGAATCCGGTTCGCCCTTGAGAAAATCCCTGTCGGTTATAATCATCCTGCGCGCGTCCATGAAGCCGGTCCTTATCCCCCGGGCGTTCATCGCGCAGCATATAATGTTTGAAGAAAGATATTCTCCCGTAGAAATTATTATTGCCTTGCTCCTGTCGGAAAGTTCTCCCAGCGAACATACGGCTCCGACAAAAGAACCCAGGTTGTCACATATATCATTGACTTTGGCACAGGCCTGATGACAGAAGGAGGGGGAATCCGACATGAGATCATGAGCGAGACCTATATGTCTGGAACGGAGCTGGTCGAGGAGTTCGGACGTTTCCATCCGGTTTCTTACAGCAGCCTGGTCAGCAATCCTGTACAGCAGATCCGTCACTTTCGACAGTGCTGAAACGACCACGACCGGCTTCTGGGGGAGTTTGCCGCGAATAATAGAGATAGTTCTGGTGATTGCCTGGCAATCAGCTACCGAAGTACCTCCGAATTTCATTACAATCATAATAACATCCGTTTATTCAAGTTCGTTAAAAATATCGGAACAAACTACAAATTTATGATTTTATACCGGTATTCCAAAACAAAAAGGACCGGGTCAGAATTATCTCTGATCCGGTCCTTCCGTT
>CALUQM010000010.1 GCA_944322925.1 uncultured Bacteroidales bacterium | reverse complement strand
AGCTCGTCTACCAATTTCGCCACCTGCACCACAGTAAAGTAGTGAAAAGATAATACAAAAATTTTAAATACAAAAAAATCATATTATCACTTCGAATTCGAAGTTTCCGGTCCATCCGGCAATCTCCACCGTCATATATGAGTTCGCATAGTCTATCTCCACTGTCACATCGTCCAGATTTTCCTTTGTCCAGTCATATCCGGACTCTGCGATATATTCTCCCAAAGCGAATTCCCTCAACACTTTGCCGTCATCGACCACCTGCAACACCAAACTGTTGTCGACCTGCCGGGGCACCCTGACGGAACCGCATCCGTCACTGTCCGGCATGAATGAAAATGAAAAGTCTCCTCCCGAAACCGACCTGTCCAGCATGACACGGCCGACATTTCCCCTTACATTGAGAAGATACGGGTACGGACTTTCCGCGTCAAGAATCCGTACGGTTATCTTGCAGTAATCCTTGTACATGCAGACAGTCTCCCTGTGAATCTCACCGACAGCATCGGCCTCCGCATGGAACATGAACAAAGGCGGACACTCCTCTCCTTCCGGGATAATGATTCCTGTCTCATGCGAATACTGCCTGTCCGCACCGCATATTACGGATATGAAAGCCCGGGATTTCGGTATCTTGACCCTGTACAGACGGAGCTGCCTGCCGTCCCGGGCGATTTCCGACAAACCTGCTGCAATATCGGAGTCATGGTAAAAGAAACCGTCAGCCGTCTCTACAAGCAATCCCGATTCTGAAATCACGGCTGTCCCGACACTGCTGAAATCCAGTTCGAGAATACAGGGACACAGGCTCCTGTCCTCCTTGACAAAACATCCGCAACATAATGCCGCTGCAGCCATGAATGCAGCAAGTACTGCCGGTCTCATATCGTAACCTCAGAATCGCTCCCTTCGTCCCAGCCCTTTACTTCGATGGTGACAGTCACCGTTCCTACCTGCACAGGCTCATCCGGCGATTCCGATCCGAGCCTCGTAATCTTCAGATCGCGTATATGATACCTGTGATTGGCTTCTATGTTCTGGAATGAAACAGGATAATAATAAGTCTGACCGGCTATCTCCGTCTCCACTACGAGCCTCGTATATCTCGGACACCAGACTGAAGACGAAGAGTCCTTCGAGGTGGAATTCGGGAAACAGTAGAAATAATGAGTTGTATTGCCGCTCGACCCTTTCGGCACCTCGACAGACAGCTTGCCGCTGTGCAGAAGGGCCGGAAGATCGGCCTGGGTGCCGAACTTGTTATACCAGACGGAAGGAGTGCCGACACTCATGTACGGCCTGTCTCCCGTTACATTCGACAGATATATTGCGGTTATTTTTATCGGAGAATCCGCATAAGCGCTGCTGGTGATGGCATTTGTGACTTTGGCGATGGAGACTCTCGCCACCAGCCTCGACACAGTTATGAATACCTCGTTTTCGCCGGTCGTGACATTCTGTTTCACCGAGCCTGTCATTATCATCTTTCCCGGGACGTTTTCAGAAAGTACGGTCTTCAGGCCGTTCATATCCGATCTCGACGATATGCCGGACAGGTCGGTTCCGTTCACGACGGCGACGAATTCCTTTTCACCTGCCGTACAGTCGAGTTCGAGAGAAAGCCCGTCTTCGCATTTCGCGTATGCGTCGAGTGTTCCGTCTGAACGGAAGACCAGAATCTGCAGATCGGACACCTGCGCCTCTCCGGACGTACCCGTATACTTGGTTTCGAGAGACGGGACGGATACTGTTACCGGGATCCTGTCGCCGGAAATGACTTCCCGGACACTCACTTTTTCCTTTTCACATGACAGCGCCAGTACGGACGCAATCAGCATGGCTGCCATACCAGGGATAGCCTGGATTTTCCTGTAAAATGTTTTTTTCATAAAATAAAAAATTAAAACAATGTGTATAAACTCATTCATCCGGTTCCTGTCTCACGAACGAGGCCATTTCCGGATCAAGATTTGCCCTGTGACGCATGGACGGATCCTTTCTGACACATTCTCTGAATACCGTTTCGGCGGCTTCCGTTTCCCCCATTCTGGACAGCAGCAGCGCTTCCAGATAGTATGACCTTGCATCGTGACTGTCTATCTCGCAAAGTATCTCCAGAGCCTTGTCGTCATATCCGGACGAAGCAAGGGCAAGAGCCGTGTTGTAGTCTTTATACGGAGACAGGACCGAAGCCGCTTTCTTGTAGTTCAGATTCTTAAGTGCGAGAAGTCCGTTCATATAGACAGTATCTATCTCCATGGTATGGACAGTATCCTTCTTCACGTCCGGGCGGTGCATGAAAAAGCTGAAATCCACTATTCTCAGCATAGGATATATCCTTGTGCGGATATGGATGAATTCCGGAAGGCGCGACAACTCTTCTTCCGCCCTGTCCTTGTCCTGCATTCCGGCTATTTCCGCAACGAGTCTCTTGCTTTCGGAAGAAATAAGGGTATCTCCGGCCACGATGCGCTTCAGATACTCCCAGTTTTCGGGAATGTATCTGGATCTGAGCAGCGAATCATCCACGCCGGAGATATTGTCCCTTACGTATGACCTCACCGTTTCCGCGCGGGCTTCCGCCAGTTTCGTATTGTACTCCCACCTGCCTTCCGGAGAACATGATGCAGTAACCACTATCGAATCGATGACGAGTCCCTCTCTGGAGCAGACATCCCTGAAGCAGCCCCGTATTCTGGCAAGTTCGGAAGAGTTGCCTTCCCTCAGCGTATCGAGGCCGGCACTGCCCTGGCTGAAATCCAGAAAGGCTGCCGTATTGTCCCTGACGATCCTGTCTACAACCTTGAACATGTACCGCGGAGTATTGTCGGCAAGCGAAGAAAGAGAACTGACATAAAACGTCAGTTTCTCCGGAGAGGGCATTTCCGCAACCTGTTCACCGTCCCTGAACACCGTCCCGAAAAGGCTGACATCTATTTTCCTCAGACCAGGAAAAGACTGCATCAAATGGGAATACCGGTAGACAAGAGAGCCCTTTCCGTCAGTCATTACCGTGTCGAGACGCACGCCGGACCTGAAGGGGTCCTTCACGAACCGTCTGAACATTTCATCCTTCATGCTCTCTTTCATGGCATTGCGCCTTTTCCTGGCATGTCTCGTATAATGGACAAGGGCGGATGCCTGGTTTACGCCGAAAAGATTTTCAGCCTCAGGCTCGGAAACCACCGTACTGTCGTTCTTCATGGCGTATGTTTCAGGGAAGTACCTTTCGAGGAATTTCTCGAGCTGGTCCATCCTTATGAAAAACAGGCTGTCGGTGACAATCGACTCCACGAAATTCCGGTATCTCTCATACCCTCTGAGCTGGCGTTTCCTGTACCGCTCTCCGGTAATGAAGACCGGTTCCAGTACCGACCGTGTCTGATGCGCATCCAGAACAGGCGAAAACCTGAGCTGGAAATCCGATGATATTAGATCCTCCGGTACCGTAATATCGAAGACAAGGGATATTTTCCCTCCCCTTTCAGCCACGTTTCTGAATCTCGCGACGACTTTGGATGCCTTGATGACATCCGTTGCCGTCATCTCGCCGGTACGGCTGTCTCTGACAGCTTTCATTATCACCGGACCTTCATGGATTTCAGACGAATCCACTACAGGAAGAGGATCTTCTTCGTCTGTCTCGCGGGATTCGTCTTCCGGCAGCGTCAGTGCAAGCTGTCCGTAAATCCCGCTGTCGCCGGAATATCTGCGGACGGATGAACATGAAACCGCCAGAGCTGCCGACAACACTGCCGTCAGTATAAATATTTTACATTCAGAAAACATATACGAGCGACAAGAGTATTTCATTGGGCATTATAAAGCCTTTTGTTCCCGAATCGACAGTCAGCCCGCACGCAGGACAGTCATATACAGTGTATTTTTTCACTCCGGACCACAGGCCTACGCCGAATTCGATATTCAGATTGGGATGCAACATATAGGAATAGCCTGCCGAAAGGCCTATCCCGACACCGTCCCCTTCCTCTGTTTCCTGAGAAAAGATACCGCCGGCATTGTATTCCTCATACTTGACTTTTGCAGCCACCCACCAGCCAGAGAATATGTGCCACGGCCAGAGCCTCACTCCGAGATCGTACGACTGCTGCCTGTTCTGGAACTGCCTTCCGTCTCCCGGAAGACGGAAGGTAAAAGGATTGAATCTGGCTCCGGCATTGACACTCCAGTGCTGCGACAGGCCGTAAGAGGCTTCCATGTTGATCGTACCGAGATACAGGTAGCCGAGTATGTTGGTCGATACGGAATAGCGTCTGGCCTCGGAAGACACGGCTGCCAGAAGAAGGGCAACCATAATCAGGATCCGTTTCATGTCATCTGTATCTGAAGAAAACCTGTTCGAGGGTCCTGGCCTTGTCCGGATGGGCGGCCGTCAGGCTGTTCTGCAGGGCATCGAGGCTCGTTACGTCAGGCTGCAGGGCATTCAGGAAATCCGAGCGGGAAAACCCTCTGTCGTCGAGATAACGGAAAATCTGCGGACTGAACCAGTACTGTGTCCCGAACTGGGGCATCGGCCCGCCGTATCTTTCCTGATACATGACGCTTTCCAGATAGTAGGCCCACATCTCGCCGACTTCGCAGTATCCTGCTCCCTCGGCCGTCCCGTCCCCGTATGTAGTTCCGCCCGATTTCAGATATGACGCTATGATATATTCGATGTATCTGTTCCAGTAATCCTTGCCGACCTGAGAGAAATGACTGCAGTGGGCGAGTTCATGACATACGGCCCTGTAGACATCGGCATAACTCTGCATGTTTGCCGTACCAATGGTGACATCGGGAGCGAAAAACGAAATTATGGAGCCGAAAACGCCGATGAGGTTTTTGATGGAGGAATGGGAAGTGACAGCATCGTGATGCACCATTACGGCGCTGCTTGCACTCAGTTTCGGGAAAAGCCATATCCTGAGATCTCCGGGAGGCAGGGTCAGGTCCATGTCCGTAGAAGCGCATCTCGAAATGTAATCGTATGCTGCATTATTTACAGCCGAACGCAGGAAGAGTTTTCTGTCCGAATCTTCAGAAACAGTTACGCTTATGCCTTCCGCAGGTCCTTTCCCCAATGTAGATGCGGACGCCGGACGGAGAATCAGATTGAATCCTATCGCAAATCCCTTTTCATTCTTGAACACCAGACGGTACTTCAGCTGTGACGAATATTTTTTCGGCATGGAATAATAGCCGTCCCTGTCCGTATAGGCAGACGCGAATTTCACGAAGGTATTGCACTGTACCTTGACTCCGGCAAGTCCGAACGGCTTTCCTCCGTTGGCATCCTCATCGACAATGGTAATTCTTCCCGAGGGATAGGTCTTGGGGCCTTTGGTCCCCGATACGAGCATGCCGGCGTTGCCAGAAAGACGGTAGGCTTCGGCTTCCACCGCCTCCCAGTCTATGCCGTCTGATGATCTGGATACGGGATCATACTCCGTTATCACACATTCATCGATGATCTCATGGCGTATATCCGGAAAATCATAATCCGCCGGGACGACGGCATACTGCCACGTGATCCTGTCTTCCGCGACGGAAGGGTCGTGGTAATAGTCTCCGTCGACGAGAATCTCATAGTCGACGGGATAGTCCAGAAGATCCAACCCGGATGAAACAAGAAAGTCGAACTCTTCCTGATTCTCGGGCAGGAATCTCACATACAGATGGGATGTCTCTATCTCGTTCCTTGACTTGGTGGGATAGAGAGAAACGACAGCATCCCTTATCGTCTCTGTCCGGTAGGGGTTCTCCAGCCTGTCTCCGAGCACTATCATCCCGTGGGACAATGTTCCGGCAGTCTGCACAGGGGCAGAATATCCGCCGGAGTCAACACCGTCTTTGCTGCAAGCCGCCAGCATTGCATACAAAATCAACAATCCGATCAATCTGCACATAATTCATTCGTTTTGACGCCTTCGGCTCAGAGCCTCCGGCAATGATTACTGTGCAAAAGTAGATTGAGACAAGGGTGTTATGAAGTTTTAAACGTTTAATTGAGAAAAAACGTCTCCACGCACCTTCAGGACGGATTTCGAACAGGCCTGACAACCTATCCGTTTACCGTCCGCTTCATCAGCCAGTGTTCCTTCAGCCAGTTTCTTACCGGCAGATCGTAAAGTTTCAGGCAGGCCCAGGCCAGGAATATCGAAAGTACGAAGACACCGGCTCCTGTCATCACATGCGCATACAGAGGCATCTCCGGATGAGACAGTGCCCATTCCATCTGCATGTACATCAGAGGATAGTGTGTCAGATACAGAGGATAGGAGATTTCCCCGAGGAAATTGCATATCCCGGCGCTTCGGCCGCCTTTTATTTCACTGCCGGCTCCGATGATGACAATCAGGGGGAAAAGCACTATTATGCAGAATGAATTGTAGACACCGTTGAGGATATTGTCCGGACCGCCCACGCAAGGGACAGACAATGCTGCGACAAGCATGACGGAACACCACCAGAATCCCCCTTTTACCTTGATGGAAGATTTCAGCCTGGACAAAAGCAGGCCGCAGAGGAAAGGATAGAAAAGCCGCGTCGCACCTATGTACAATTGTTCCGAAGTCAGGCTCCAGCCCCCTATCGGAGTATAGATTTTGGAACCGCGGGCTTCGGTAAGAAGATCGAATACATTGAGATTCAGGCACAGGTCCAGGGTGCAGAATCCGGCAAACGCCACCAGAATGGCGAGCATAATGTTCGGCAAGCGCCTGAATACGAAGGCGTACAGGATATTCCCTATATATTCCCACATCAGGGACCAGGTCGGTCCGTTGAGAGGATTGGTTTCGTTCCATCCTCGGATATCCATTTTCTGGCCGCACGGTATCATGAGACACGCCATGAAGAACACAAGGACTATCTTCCATGCAGGGACATTGCCTATTGCAGGAGAGACTTCGCCCTGTCCGAAGAAATACAGGCACGCCCCTATTACCGTACCGGCTATAACCATTGGATGGAGCCTGACTATCCTGCGCTTGAAAAAGCCTCCGATCGACATTCTGTCCCACCTGTCATCGTACGCGTAGCCGATCACGAAGCCTGAAAGCACGAAAAAGAAATCCACTGCCAGGTATCCGTGATTGATTATCTGCGTCGCAGCCGACGAAGCGTAAGTCTCGAAAAGATGGAACAATACTACGGCTACAGAAGCCACTCCGCGCAATCCGTCCAGGATCTCATATCTGGGCTTCGATGAAAGGTAAACATTCTTCTGATTCATGCTCATTATCCCGATTAATAAAAAACAGCACAAAGTTATCGCCCCCGACTGTAACCATATTGACTTATCGTTATTAAAATTTGACTTATATTTGCACATGCAGTCGTTGCATATAAATCGATACATATAAAAATGGATGCTCCGTCGTACTCTTTCAATCATGTCTGCATTCCTCCGCAGACGCAGATATCGCTGCACACCCAGGAATCATGGGAACTCAGCCATATCGTGACCGGCAGCGGCAGGCATATCATCGGAGGAAAGACCGAACCATTTTCCAGCGGGGAAGTGGTCATGATTCCTCCCGGGGTACCACATTGCTGGAAATTCAGCGACAAGGATACGGACAGGAACGGATACATAGAGAACATAACCGTAACGGTCGAAGATGTTTTTCTGGACCAGCTGGCGGAAATGCTGCCTCCCCTGGCAGATGATCTGGACAGATTCCGCAGAATACAGGACTGTGTTTATTTCAAGTCCGGAACCGCACGCAAGATAGGGGGACTGCTCCGCAGGATGAAATCCGGGAATGAAGCGGCAAGGGCCGTACTGATGGTAAGGCTGATATATGCCTTGTGCCGGAGCATGGACAGTGCCGGAAGTAGGGATATCCTGTTCGAACCTTACGACAGGCCGGACCAGGCAGAACTCCGTCTGGAGAAAATACGCGCATACATAGCATGCAGGTACCGCCACGGGATAAGTATCGATGAAATTTCAGGACATGTCGGAATGAACCGGTCGGCATTCTGCGTGTTTTTCCGGAGAAAGACAGGACTTACGTTTACCGAATACCTGAATTCGTACAGAATAAACATAGCATGCAAGATGCTTCGCCACAAGGGATGCAGCGTATCCGAAGCCTGCTACGAAAGCGGATTCAACGATACGGCTTATTTCAGCCGGGTTTTCAGACGTTACAAGGGATGTTCGCCGTCTTCATTTCTGAATAAATGATTTTTTCGGAAATTTCTGTCAGCCCGAAAAATTATTTGTTTAAATTTGCGCCCGAAAAATCCGGAAACCCGGACAAAAAAGACGCAGTCATGAATTTCATTTTATTGGTTGTAGTGATTCTTATTGCCGTCATTATGGTGGCAGCTGCAGTAGGAATAGCAAAGGCTATCGCACCGCGTTCCTACAATCCCCAGAAAAGCGAACCGTATGAATGCGGTATTCCTACGAGGGGAAAATCCTGGATGCAGTTCAAGGTCGGGTATTATCTGTTCGCCATTCTTTTCCTGATGTTCGACGTGGAGACGGTCTTCCTTTTCGCATGGGCCGTCGTCGTACAGGATCTCGGGGTCTATGGTCTGGTCAGCGTGCTGTTCTTCCTGCTGATACTCGTACTCGGTCTTGCATACGCCTGGAGAAAAGGCGCTCTCGAATGGAAATAAACAACGGAGACAATGAAAAGAAACGTCAACATAAAGTCGATGAAATATGAGGATTTCAACGACAACGAATATATAGAGGAAATGCTGAAAGAGCTCCGGGAGAACGGTACCAACGTGATTGTCGGATGTCTCGACGATGTCATCGAATGGGGGCGGAGCAACAGTCTCTGGCCGCTGACATTCGCCACAAGCTGCTGCGGCATCGAATTCATGGCAATCGGAGCGGCAAGATACGATTTCGCGAGATTCGGTTTCGAAGTCGCACGTTCCTCGCCACGCCAGGCCGACTTCATCATGGTGGCCGGAACCATCACGCACAAGATGGCTCCGGTACTGAAACGTCTGTACGACCAGATGGCTGACCCGAAATATGTCGTGGCCACCGGCGGATGCGCCATAAGCGGCGGCCCGTTCAAGAAATCATACCATGTGGTCAACGGTGTCGACAAGATAATTCCCGTAGACGTGTACATTCCGGGATGCCCGCCACGCCCCGAAGCCATGCTTTACGGGCTGATGCAGCTCCAGCGCAAGGTCAAGGCACAGAAATTCCTCGGAGGGATCAACAGGGGCATCAGCGAGAAGGAATATGAAAGACTGATGAAGGCCGACACGAATACGGCGGAGGACTACAGGGAATACGACGAATCAGGACTTGCATAAAGACAGGACGGATATATGGACAACACTATCGATATCAGGAAGAAAGTGGAAGCATCGGGCGGAATATGGTCCGAAGCGGGAGACGGTCTTTACAGGATACCGGCGGAAAATCTCAGACAGACGGCCGGAATTCTCAGGAATGAATGCGGATTCGATTTCCTGCGCAGCCTTACAGGAATGGACTGGGGCGAAGAAGGACTCGGATGCGTCTACCATCTGGAAAATACCTCGACAGGAGAAAACATAGTCATAGCCGCCGCTGACAAGGACAGGGACAACGCAAGCCTGCCGTCGGTGCATGACCTCTGGAAAGGGGCGAATTTCTACGAGCGCGAAGTCTACGACTTTTTCGGCATAAAGTTCATCGGTCATCCGGATCTAAGAAGGCTTTTCCTTCGAGACGACTGGAAAGGCCATCCGTTCCGCAAGGACTACGACGAATCACTCAATCCGCTGAACATGGAGAACGAGGTTCCGGAGGATGACGCACCGAGCTACGAGATGACGAAGGACGGTAGCTACATCCTGAAAAGGCATCCTCTTTTCGAAGAAGAAGAATATGTCATAAATATCGGGCCTCAGCATCCGGCAACCCACGGCGTACTCAGATTCTGCGTTTCCCTCGAGGGAGAGACCATCAAGAAAATCGACCCTCACTGCGGATACATACACAGGGGCATCGAGAAACTCTGCGAAACAAGCACATATCCCCAGACCCTCGGATTCACCGACAGGCTCGACTATCTCGGAGCCATGCAGAACCGCCACGCACTGTGCATGTGCATAGAAAAAGCCCTCGGACTCGAAGTCTCGGAAAGGATCCTGTACATAAGGACGATAATGGACGAGCTGCAGAGAATAGACTCGCACCTCCTTTACATTTCCTGCCTCTGCCAGGACATGGGAGCGCTTACGGTCTTCTTCTTCGGCTTCAGGGACAGGGAAAAAGTCCTCGACATCCTGGAGCAGACCACGGGCGGAAGACTGATACAGACCTACAACACCATAGGAGGAGTGCAGGCAGACATCCATCCTGATTTCGTAAGGAAAGTCAAGGAATTCATCCGGTACATGCGGCCGAAAATGAAAGAGTATCATGAGATATTCACCGGCAATGTCATTGCACGGCAGAGACTCATCGGCACCGGCGTACTTTCGAGGGAAGACGCCATCTCTTTCGGAGCTACGGGAGGAACCGGCAGGGCATCGGGCTGGGCCTGCGACGTGCGCAAGAGACATCCGTATGCCATGTACGGCAAGGTGGATTTCAATGAAATCACCTTCACCGAAGGCGACTGCTTCGCACGCTACATGGTAAGGATCAGGGAAATCGGGGAAAGCCTGAAAATCATCGAACAGCTGATAGACAACATACCTGAAGGCGAATACCAGATGAAGGTCAAACCTGTTGTCAAACTTCCGGAAGGAAGCTGGTATTCGGCCGTGGAAGGAAGCCGCGGCGAATTCGGGGTATTCATCGAAAGCCACGGCGACAAATATCCCTACAGGGTCAAGTTCCGTTCTACCGGACTGCCTCTGGTAGCCTGCGTCGACACAATTACGAGAAATGCCAAGATCGCCGACCTGATTGCAATCGGCGGCACACTGGACTATGTAATTCCTGATATTGACAGATAAAAGGACAGAATATGTTTGATTTCGGTATTGTTACAAACTGGATCCATACGCAGCTGACAGCCGTCATGTCGGAGAGTCTCGCGATTTTTCTGGAATGCGTCCTCATCGGAATCTGCCTGCTGCTGCTTTACGTGGTGATAGCAATAATCATGATCTACATGGAACGCAAGGTATGTGCGGCATTCCAGTGCCGGCTCGGGCCGACAAGAGTCGGGCCGTGGGGAAGCATACAGGTAATATGCGACGTCTTCAAGATGCTCACGAAGGAAATCATAACGATAAGGCATTCCGACAGGTTCCTGTACAACCTTGCACCCTATCTCGTGATCCTGGCATCCGTGACTGCATTCGCCTGCATTCCGATAAGCCGCGGGCTTGAGATTCTGGACTTCAACGTCGGAGTGCTGTTCTTCATGGCAGCCTCGTCGATAGGGATTGTCGGAATCCTGCTTGCAGGCTGGAGTTCCAACAGCAAGTTTTCCCTGATCGGCGCCATGTGAAGCGGAGCACAGATGATAAGCTACGAACTCTCCGTAGGCCTGTCCATCCTGACGATCGTCGTGCTTACGGACACCATGCAGTTTTCAGAGATAGTGGCAAGGCAGGCCGACGGCTGGTTCATATTCAAGGGACACGTTCCGGCAGTCATTGCCTTCATCATATACCTCATAGCCGGCAACGCCGAAGTGAACAGGGGGCCTTTTGACCTTCCCGAAGCCGAATCCGAACTAACGGCAGGCTACCATACTGAATATTCCGGAATGCACTTCGGTCTGTTCTATGTGGCCGAATTCGTCAATCTGTTCGTTATTTCCAGCATTGCGGCTACCATTTTCCTCGGCGGATGGATGCCTCTGCATATCCCTGGACTCGACGGTTTCAATGCCGTCATGGATGCGATTCCCGGCTTTGTCTGGTTCTTTGCCAAGGCATTCTTCATAGTGTGGCTGCTGATGTGGATAAAATGGACTTTCCCGAGACTCAGAATCGACCAGATCCTCACTCTCGAATGGAAATATCTCGTACCGATAGGGCTCTGCAACCTTCTGCTGATGGTAATCGTAGTCGTATTCAAATTGCATTTTTAATTATGAGCAGCTATATAAAAGGAATTTTCAGCGGTGTCGGCTCGCTCCTTACAGGCATGAAAGTGACATTCCGGGAGTATTTCACGAAAAAAATCACCGAACAGTATCCGGAGAACAGGGCAGTCCTGAAGATGAATGAAAGATTCTGCGGAGAACTGACCATGCCTCACGACGAGAACGGAAACAACAGATGCATCGCCTGCGGTCTGTGCCAGATGGCCTGCCCGAACGGCTCGATAAGCATAACCTCGGAAACCGTGACAGACCCTGAAACCGGAAAGCCGAGGAAACGTCTCGTCAGGTACGAATATGACCTCGGCTCATGTATGTTCTGCCACCTGTGCGTGAACGCATGTCCGCACAAGGCCATCGAGTTCTCCACGGCCTTCGAACATGCCGTTTTCACAAGGAGCAAACTCATCAAAACCCTGAACAAGCAATAGTCATGGAAATAACACTCGATCTGATTGTATTTGTCGTACTCGCCCTGTTCATAGTGGTGAGTTCCGTCATGGCCGTCACCACGAAAAGGATATTGCGCGCGGCCACATACCTGCTTTTTGTCCTTATCGGCACCGCAGGCATCTATTTCCAGCTCAATTACTCTTTCCTCGGAGCCGTCCAGCTTCTGGTATATGCGGGAGGCATCACCGTACTTTACGTATTCTCGATACTCCTGACTTCAAGCGAAGGCGACCAGGCGGAAAAACTGAAAAAAGGCAAATTCATCGCAGGGCTCGCGGCTACTCTGGCAGCTCTCGGCATCTGCCTTTTCGTGATGCTCAAGCACAAGTTCCTCAACCAGGTATTCGAACACGGAGAACTCCCGGTAAGGGAAATAGGACATGCGCTGATGAGCACTGAAAAATACGGTTACGTACTTCCGTTCGAAGTAATCAGCGTACTGCTGCTGGCCTGCATCATCGGAGGTATCCTGATCGCAAGAAAAAGATAAAACGGAGGTTCTATGATACAGATGGAATATTACCTGATCGTATCCACGATAATGATGTTCGTCGGGATCTACGGATTCCTGACCAGACGCAACCTGCTGGCGATGCTTATCGCGGTAGAGCTGATACTCAATTCGGTAGATATCAATTTCGTGGTATTCAACCGCTTCCTGTTCCCGGGACAGCTCGAGGGTTTCTTCTTCTCTCTTTTCGCAATCGGAATCAGTGCGGCGGAAACTGCTGTGGCCATAGCCATAATCATCAACATATACCGTAACATGCGCAACATCCAGGTCAGGAATCTGGACAAGATGAAATGGTAATAATTTCGAGAATATGGAATATACGATTTTTATACTTCTGCTTCCCTTCCTCAGTTTTATCCTGACCGGACTGCTCGGGACAAAACTGAAACCTGTCGCAGCCGGCACGGTCGGCACTGTCGTGACAGGAATCGTGGCGGCACTGAGCTACCTGACGGCTTTCTCGTATTTCGGCGCCGGACGAAATGCCGACGGCATCTTTCCAGTGCAGATACCGTGGAACATGGAGTGGCTGCCTTTCGGCGGGAACCTGCACATAGACATCGGAATACTTCTCGATCCCATTTCCGTGATGATGCTGGTAGTGATTTCCACAGTATCGCTCATGGTGCACATATATTCGTTCGGATACATGAAGGGCGAGACGGGATTCCAGAGATACTATTCTTTCCTGTCGCTGTTCACGATGAGCATGCTCGGACTTGTCGTCGCCACCAATATTTTCCAGATGTATATTTTCTGGGAACTTGTCGGCGTAAGTTCATACCTTCTGATCGGTTTCTATTACACCAGGAAGGAAGCGATAGCGGCATCGAAGAAAGCATTTATCGTAACAAGGTTCGCCGACCTGGGTTTTCTGGTCGGTATCCTGATATACGGATTCTATACCGGATCGTTCTCATTCACGCCAGATTCCGCTGTCATCGGCTCTGCCAGGGTGTTCCTTCCTCTTGCACTGGGCCTGATGTTCATAGGAGGTGCGGGAAAAAGTGCGATGTTCCCTCTCCATATATGGCTTCCGGACGCAATGGAAGGCCCGACTCCGGTATCGGCTCTCATTCATGCCGCAACCATGGTCGTCGCCGGAGTGTACCTCGTGGCAAGGATGTTCCCACTTTTCATAGGATATGCTCCTGAGGTCCTGCACATCACGGCTTATGTCGGCGCATTCACTGCACTGTACGCTGCGGTAGTGGCATGTGTCCAGAGCGATATCAAGAGAGTGCTGGCATTCAGTACCATCTCGCAGATCGGTTTCATGATAGTGGCTCTCGGAGTCTGTACCTCTGCCGATCCGCATGAAGGAGGACTCGGCTACATGGCTTCCATGTTCCACCTTTTCACCCATGCAATGTTCAAGGCTCTTCTTTTCCTCGGGGCCGGCTGCATCATACACGCAGTGCACTCCAACGAAATGTCCGCAATGGGCGGACTCAGGAAATACATGCCTGTGACCCACATTACATTCCTTGTCGCATGTCTCGCCATCGCCGGCATCTGGCCTCTGAGCGGCTTCTTCTCCAAAGACGAAATCCTTGCCGCCTGCTTCGGCTTCAGTCCCGTCATGGGCTGGATAATGACGGCAATTGCAGGTCTGACGGCTTTTTATATGTTCAGGCTGTACTACTGCATATTCTGGGGCAGGGAAAACAAGGAACTCCATGCAGAACACAAACCGCATGAAGCGCCTTTGACAATGACCGTTCCACTGGTCTTCCTCGCCATTGTCACGCTGCTTGCCGGCTGGATTCCTTTCGGAGAATTCGTAAGCAGCAACGGACAGGCCTATCGGATCCATATAGACTGGAGTGTGGCCGCAACAAGTCTTTGCGTGGCTGCCGCAGGCATTGCCCTGGCCACATGGATGTATCTTCGAGAAGACAGGAAGATCGCGGACGGACTTGCCTCCCGGTTCAGCGGACTGCACAAGGCTGCATACCACCGTTTTTACATAGATGAAATATACCAGTTCATCACGCACAGGATCATCTTCGCATGTATTTCGACGCCTGTGGCATGGTTCGACAGGCATGTCGTCGACGGGTTCATGAACCTGCTGGCCTGGATATCCAACAAGGTGTCATGGATGATAAGGGGAATGCAGAGCGGATACGTGCAGAGATACGGGATATGGTTTCTCGGAGGTGCGCTCGGACTCACCATCGTACTGCTCCTGATCTGAAATTGTCGTTTATTATAGAATAGATAGGAAGATTAAATATGAATATACTGTCAATATTTCCGGCTATTCCGGTACTGATGATGCTGGGGCTGTGGCTTTCGAAAAACACCAGACAGATCCATGCCGTCATGGTGACAGGAGCCTCGCTGCTTCTTGCCCTTGCCGTTTTCCTCGTATTCAGATACCTCGGACTGAGGGCAGAGGGAGAGACGGCGGAAATGCTGATGACAGCCGGATTCGTCTGGTATGAACCGCTGGACATACGCTATGCAGTCGGAGTGGACGGCATATCGGTCGCCATGATACTGCTGTCCGCAATCATTGTTTTCACCGGAACATTCGCCTCATGGAAAATGACTTCCGACGTCAAGGAGTTTTTCATCTGGTTCTGCCTTCTCAGTGTCGGAGTGTTCGGCTTCTTCATATCTGTAGACATGTTCACGATGTTCATGTTCTATGAAATAGCCCTTATACCGATGTACCTTCTGATCGGAGTCTGGGGTACGGGACGCAAGGAGTATTCGGCGATGAAACTCACCCTGATGCTCATGGGAGGTTCGGCACTGATACTGATCGGCATCCTCGGCATCTACTTCGGCGCCGGAGCCACTACGATGGACATAACTGAAATCGCAAGTCTCCACAATATCCCGGTATCCATGCAGCGGATATGGTTCCCGATAGTCTTCATAGGGTTCGGAGTGCTCGGAGCCCTGTTTCCGTTTCACACATGGAGCCCTGACGGTCATGCGTCGGCGCCTACCGCCGTATCCATGCTCCATGCCGGCGTCTTGATGAAGCTCGGAGGCTACGGATGTTTCCGCATCGCAATGTACCTCCTCCCTGAAGCCGCCCAGGAGCTAAGCTGGATTTTCATTGTCCTCACGACAGTGTCCGTAGTCTACGGCGCCTTCTCGGCATGCGTTCAGACGGATCTGAAATACATAAACGCCTATTCTTCCGTGTCGCATTGCGGTCTGGTGCTTTTCGCCATACTGATGATGAATACCACTGCTGCTACAGGCGCAGTACTTCAGATGCTCAGCCACGGTCTCATGACAGCTCTTTTCTTCGCACTTATCGGAATGATATACGGACGCACTCATACGAGGGATATCCGCGAACTGAGCGGTCTGATGAAAATCATGCCGTTCCTTTCCGTATGCTATGTGATAGCAGGACTGGCCAATCTCGGACTTCCTGGACTGAGCGGATTCGTAGCCGAAATGACGATTTTCAACGGGGCCTTCATGGAGAACGACACTTTCCACAGGACAGTAACCGTGATTGCCTGCACTTCCATCGTCATAACCGCCGTGTACATACTCCGCCTTGTCGGGAAGATTCTCTACGGCACCTGCACCAATCCGGCTCATCTGAAACTCACCGATGCGACATGGGACGAAAGACTGGCTGTCACGGTGCTTATAGTCGCAATCGCCGGACTCGGACTCGCCCCGATGTGGATGAGCGACATGATAAACGAAAGCGTATATCCTATAATTTCTCATATTCTGAACTGACATGGACTACTCTGCAATATTTTCATACATGTACACTGAAATCGCCCTTGCCGGCATTATCGTAGCGGCCCTTCTCTACGATCTGATCGCAGGAAAGAAGGGACGCAGGGCATTTCACGGCATAATGTGTACCGTCCTTCTGCTTTTCACCGCAGGCACGGCATTTCCTTTCCACAAGGAAACGGCTTCCATATTCGGAGGCATGTACGTCTACGATCCGATGTACGTTATAGTCAAGAGCGTTCTTGCCGCAGGCACCCTTATAGTCTTCCTGACTTCGGATTCATGGTTGCGGAAAGAAGATACGGAATTCAAGAGGGGCGAATTCTACGTACTGACCCTTTCGACATTGCTCGGCATGGATTTCATGGTAAGCGCAGGGCATTTCCTTATGTTCTTCATCGGGCTTGAACTCGCCTCGGTTCCCATGGCCTGCCTTGTGGCATTCGACAAATACAAGCACAATTCGGCCGAAGCCGGGGCGAAATACATTCTCAGCGCCCTGTTTGCAAGCGGACTGATGCTGTACGGCATTTCTTTCCTGTACGGGACGACAGGGACACTTTATTTCGATGACATGTCAGCCGGAATAAACGGAAGCGCCCTTCAGATTCTGGCTCTGGTATTTTTCTTTACCGGACTCGGGTTCAAGATATCCCTCGTTCCGTTCCATCTCTGGACGGCAGACACATACGAGGGGGCGCCGACCTCGGTCACTTCCTATCTGTCGGTAGTCTCGAAGGCTGCAGCCGCATTCTCCCTCATGGTCATCCTGATAAAGGTCTTCGCTCCAATGACGGAATACTGGCAGATGCTTCTTTACATAGTGATCGTACTGAGCATCACTGTCGCCAATCTGTTTGCCATCAGGCAAAAGAATCTCAAACGTTTCCTTGCCTTCTCGTCTATTTCGCAGGCAGGATACATCATGCTTGCGGTAATAAGCGGGACTCCGTACGGAATGACGTCTCTCGTTTTCTATGTACTCGTGTACATGGTTGCCAATCTTGCGGCTTTCGGCGTGATTTCGGCAGTGGAACAGAACAGCGGAGGAAAAGTCGGGATGGACGATTACAACGGCCTTTACAGGACAAATCCGAAACTTGCCGTAATCATGATGCTCGCGCTTTTCTCCCTTGCAGGAATACCTCCGTTCGCAGGATTCTTCTCGAAGTTCTTTATATTCGCGGCGGCATTCGACCAGGGTTTCCACGTACTTGTGTTCATAGCGCTCATCAATACGGTAATATCGCTTTACTACTACCTTCTTGTTGTGAAAGCCATGTTCATCACACCGAACGAGAACCCTGTCGCACCGTTCAGAAGCGACCGCAGCACCAGAATCGGTCTGGTTCTTTGTCTTGCAGGAATTCTGGCCCTCGGTATAGCCAGCTCGGTCTTCGACGGTATCAGCCTCTATTCTTTCGGGCTGTAGCCTGTCAGTAATAGTTTACCGTGCGCTGTTCGATATCCGAGAGAACCGTATTGGCAAGACGGCTGACGCCGAAACGGAGCAGATTCCTGTTCAGCCATTCCCTGCCGAGTATCGTGGAAACTATAGAATAGTAGCAGACGGCATCGAGCGAGGTAGATATGCCTCCTGCAGGCTTGAATCCGACCTTGCGGCCTGTAGCCCTGTAATAGGCTGCAATGCAGCTGCACATCACGTAAGCCGCTGCCGGAGTCGCGTTTACGCTGACTTTCCCGGTCGACGTCTTGATGAAATCCGCTCCGGACTCCATTGCAAGGAAAGATGCCCTTGCGACGTCTTCGTGCGTCATGAGAAGTCCCGTTTCGAGAATGACCTTGAGCGTCACCCTGCGTCCCTGTGAAGCGGCAGCCGCATCGACAGTTTCCCTTACGGCCCTGATCTCGTTTCCGGCGGCTCCATAGTCCCCGGAAAGGAAGGCGGCGAGAGACAGCACGATATCTACTTCATCGGCTCCGTCCAGCACTGCAAGTTCGCATTCCCTGAGCTTGACCTCGAGAAAACTCTGGGATGACGGAAAACATGCGGAAACCACTGTCACATGGACATCATCGCATGTCTTGGCTGACTTTACAGTCGCTGCAAAATTAGGGTAAACGCATATCGACGCCGGAAGAGGATAGTCCGGGAACGACTTGTGAAATTCATTTACCTTGCCGACAAGCCTGGATATCGATGCCGGGGTGTCGTCTGTCTTCAGCGAAGTAAGGTCTATCATTGAAAGGCACTGCCTGAGCACATCCGGTGAAATTACGTTTCCGACATTCTTCACGATGAGATCGAGATCGTGTTCAATAGTGTCGCTGTCCAGATCGTAGCCGTATTTTTCCAACAAGTCAGTCATAATCATTATTCCTTTATTTTTGAATCAATAATAATCGTCACCGGACCGTCATTAAGGAGAGAAACCTTCATGTCCGCACCAAAAATACCTTTTTTGACAGATTTTCCCAAATAATCTTCAAGGGCCCTGCAGAACTGCTCGTAAAGAGGTCTGGAAATTTCCGGTCCGGCAGCCCTCACATACGAAGGCCTGTTACCTTTTACCGTAGAAGCATAGAGGGTGAACTGGCTGACACACAGCACATCCCCGCCTACATCCCTTACTGACAGGTTCATCACGCCAGCCTCGTCGTCGAATATCCTGAGCGCAGATATTTTCCTTGCCGTCCAGTCCAGATCCCGGGCATCGTCTCCGTCTTCAAATGCCGCAAGCACAAGAAGGCCCGGCCCGACGGAGGCTTCATAATTCTCTGCGGGAACTGAAACCGAGGCATTGCCCACACGTTGCACTACCGTTCTCATGAATCACCCCCTTATCTGAATCTGGAATCCCTCTTCCGTCAGAGGGCGTACGAATTCCGCCATCCGGTCGACCGTAAACTTGGTCAGATCCTTTTCCGGAGTTTCCCTGTCGAGCGTATAGACCATGATTTCTCTCGGTCTGAGTTTCCTCACTATATCCATCCATCCGGAAAGATTCCCGGGAGACGAAGTGTCGAATGACGGCGACTTGAGAAACATCGTCTGGAGGATGAAATTACCGTCGAATTTCTCCAGGCCTGCCATTATTTCGTTCAGGTCATAATGGCCTGAAGGCCTGTTTACCGTAGCTATGCCGTCCGCAGACGAGGCGTCGATTTTCATGATCGGATTGTCCACCTTGCGCAGGGCATTGAAGATCTCCGGCCTGCACACGGTCGTGGCATTTGTAAGCACCGACACTTTGGCCTGAGGATAAAACCTGTCGCGCAGTTCCAGTGTCCTGTCTATTATTTCAGGAAAGTCCGGATTGAGGGTAGGCTCGCCGTGGCCGGAAAAAGTAATCGAGTCTATATGGACGCCGTCCGAGACGCATTCGCACAATTTTGCCTTGAGACAGGATGCAACACCGTCCGACGATGGCAGATGTCTGTCGCCCTGTCCGTCCCTGTTCCAGCCGCATTCGCAGTAAATGCAGTCGAAATTGCAAAGTTTTCCGTTCTCGGGCAGCAGGTTTATACCCAAGGATGACCCGAGCCTTCGGCTGTGAATAGGTCCGAATACAGTATTATGGAACCTGAGCATATAATAATGTCATATTATTCTTTCAGAAACGCTTTCCTTCGTAAGCCTTCCGTCCTGGGAGATATTCCTTATCCAGACTATCCCGGGCTTTTTCCCTTCGGAGATAGACCCGAGAAGGTCGGTTTTGGACAGGAAAGAAGCCCCGTTGTATGTCGCCCAGCCGAGGATTTCCCCGAAAGGCACATTCTTGAATGCTTCCTGGAGACAGTACATTTCAGCTGTCATATCCAGAGTATCATTGCTCGACAGGGAATCAGTGCCGACAGTTATTCTCAGATGATTCCTGCGCATCAGATCCACTGGAGGCAGGGCATCGTGTATGAATATGTTGGAAAGCGGACAGACCGCCCACCACACGTTTTTCAGATATTGCGAAGCATAATCGAGGGCTTCCTGAGTCAGACACACATTGTGTACGAGAAGGATGTGTTCGTCGAAAGGAGGCTCGTGGACCTGAAGGAGCCTGTCGGTAAAATAACAGAGCGAAGGCTTCCCGGTCACGGGAGGAGTGCTGAGACGGCGCCCTTTGTAATTGTCCGCAAGCGCGCCCGTGCCGTAAATCATGAGGTCCTCCTCTTCCCGGCTTTCTTCCGAATGATAAGACAGAAAACCGGCAGCAAGTCCTTCGGCGGAAGCCGCCGTCACGAGTTCAGGACTCATGGTATAGCATGCGTGAGGAGTCGGAGCCGCATCGATGCCTGCCTGCGCGGCTTCGGATGCAAGTTTTCTCACTCCGTCTATTACTGCCTGGCAATCTTCCGGCTCGGTCCCGAAAACTTCGAGAAAAGTCCTGGTATACAGGGGACTCGCAGCCTTGACAAGGAAAGTATCGTCGCAGTTGCTGATATCGGCCATGGCGGATACGCCCTGCTTCCAGAGGATATCGAGCCATTTCGATGCCTCGGCCTTCCTGTTCTCCGCAGACGTAGAGTCGCGCAGTTCATTGATCTGGTCTATAAAGCCGGACATTCCTGTCTTTTTCCTGAACTTGCCTTTCAGATGAGACAGTTCGAGATGGCAATGGGAATTGACGAATCCCGGGACAATGGCCCCCTTCCGGTAGTCCGGCTCGGCAGCGATATCATCGCAGATACCCGCAGAAACGATAGTCCCGTCATCACCGTACTCGACGTAACCGTTTCTTACAGGCTCCGGATCCAGTCCCGTATAAAGGAATTCAGCTGCTGTTCTATTTGTTTTCATCGGATGTTTTTACTGTATCGCGTACTGCGGAAGTATCCTTTGCGGCATCTTCCGGCTTCTGAGGGAAATATACGGATGAATCATATACGACCGGTTCGAACAATGTTTTCAGATCCAGTATGAAATATTCGCTCCTGTCCCTGAAAAAGTCCAGACTGTCTCTCGGGACAAGGCGCGGATACCCCTTCTCGAAAATCCATATCCGGTCGAAGTCGAAACTGACAGGCGAGGTCGGCTTTCCGGCCTCGAGAGACTTCTGCTCCTTGAGATCCTGCTTCTGCTCAGCAATACGGTCATCGAGAATGGTTATCGTCTTTCTCAATATCCTTGCGAAACGTTCCGGATCTTCTATGTAATGATCGACGCTCGCCCTGTAATCATCCATGTCATAACCGTATTTGCTGAACACGGCTTCATAGACAAATGTGGTATCGGCGACACGCGCAGCCCTGTAGTTCTGGGAAAGCCACTGGTCCGCAACGAACATGTCCGCATATATTTCGGACATCTTCCCCTTGGGAATGATCTTTCCCTCCTTCCTGCACGAAACTGCCAGTACGCAACCGATCAACAGCAGGTAAAAATATGTCCGTCCGATAAAATTCCGCATGTTCCGACGTCTGTTCTGCAAAAAACTATCTCAATACTGCCCCGAACTCCTTGGAGAATACATTGACGAAACGGGACATCGCATTCTCTACATCCTTGTCCGTCAGGGTCTTGTCCGTATCCTGAAGCACAAAACTCAAGGCATACTGCTTTTTGTCTCCAGGGATCTTGTCGCCTCTGTACACATCGAAGAGGGATACGCTCTTGAGCAGTTTTTTCCCTGTCCTGCACGCACATCTGTAAAGGTCTGAATATGATACCGATTCATCTATGAGCAGAGCCAGGTCACGTCTGACCTCCGGGTATTTAGGCATTTCCGTGTATTTTATCCTGTCTCTCTTCACAAGAGCGAACAGTTCCGGCCAGCTGATCTCGGCGGCATATACCGGCTGCCTTATGCCGAATTGTCTGAGCCTTGCCTGTGAAACTGTGCCCATGACAGCAAGAGGGCGCGAACTCCCCGGCAGCCTGTAGACGAGGCCCTCGGAGAACATGTCCGACGGAGCGGGTTCATATTCCATGTTGTATATGTTGCCCCCGAAACGTCTGAACAGATGTTCGAGATGACCTTTGAGTTCGAAATAGTCGCTCTTTCTCTGCCCTTCCCTCCAGAATTTTTCGCCCGGGCCGGTAATGAACAGGGAGAAGGCCGTACTTTCGTTGTATGAGTCGAGAGTCTTTCCGTCAGTGCCCGGGTTGAAAGAATACACAGAACCGTATTCGAACAGCCGGAGATTGTTTTCCTGACGGTTGATATTGTATGCCACGACCTCGAGACCGCTCAGAAGCAGAGTCTGCCTAAGGACATTGAGATCAGAGCTCAGCGGATTGAGTATTCTGACGCATTTCTCCTCCGGGAAAGTCGCAAGTCTGGAATAATACTCGGACTTCGTAAGGGAGTTGTTCATTATCTCGTTGAAACCGCATGAGGCAAGAAAATCGGAAACCGTATTGCGCACGAGTTCCGGCTCAGGCTTTTCGGAGGTATTCACCGACATCCTGACTCCGGAAGGGAGCTCTATGTTGTTGTACCCGTATATGCGGAGTATCTCCTCTACCACGTCGCATTCCCTGTACACGTCAATCATATATGACGGTGCAGCCACCACTGCTCCCCCGACTGTACCGTCGGCGGCATATTCACGCGAAAGGAATTCATAGTTCAGATATGTCAGGATGCGTTCTATGACGTCATGCCCTATCTTTTTCCCCACGAAAGCCTCTATTCTGTCATAATCGAGACTGATTGTCTTCTTCTCTATCTTCTCCGGATAAAATTCCTGCATCCTGCCCGTGACATGGCCACCTGCCAGTTCGCAGATCAGAAGCGCAGCCCTTTTTGCCGCATATTCAGCCACGAGAGGGTCGGCCCCGCGTTCGTACCTGAATGAAGCATCCGTACTCAGCCCGTGCCTCTTTGCACTTTTCCTGATCGATACGGGATTGAAATAGGCGCTTTCAAGAAAGACATCGGAAGTAGTCTCCGTTACTCCGGAATCTTCACCTCCGAATACCCCGGCAAGACACATCGGCTTCTCTATGTCGGCAATCATCAGATCATTCGCGGAAAGTGTCCTCTCCACCCCGTCGAGGGTTACGAATTTTTCTCCTTCCGCAGCCCTGCGCACTATCACTCTGTTGCCCTTGATCCTGGCCGCATCGAAAGCATGGAGGGGCTGCCCGATTTCCATCAGGACGAAATTGGTGACATCCACCACATTGTTTATCGGTCTCAGTCCTACAGAAAGCAGTTTTTCCTGCAGCCATTCAGGAGAAGGTCCGACCTTCACTCCCCTGATTGTAGTTCCGGTATATCTCGGAGCGCCGTCAGGAGCCTCGACTGTCACTGGTATCGCGCCGTCTATTTCTCCGGATTCCGAAGAGCACAGGCCTTCAGGACCTTCCCTGAAAGCAGACACGTCAGGCAATTCGAGAGAGCAAGGGATACCGTTCAGTTTCAGATAAGCGTACAGGTCCCTGGCCACTCCTATATGGGACGCGGCATCCACCCTGTTGGCCGTAAGGCCGATTTCTATGACAGCGTCGCTTTCCAGGTGCAGATACTCTTTTGCCGGAGTACCGGGCACAGCGGACGGGTCGAGCACCATGATACCGTCATGAGAAGTGCCGATCCCGAGTTCGTCTTCAGCGCATATCATGCCGAAAGACTCGATTCCGCGGATTTTCGATTTCTTTATCTTGAATTCCCCTCCGAGTACGGTGCCGATTGTAGCAAGAAGGACCTTCTGTCCGGCAGCCACGTTCGGCGCACCGCAGACTACCTGCAGCAATTCCCCTTCGCCAGTATTCAGTCTGGTGACATGAAGGTGGTCGGAATCCGGATGGTCATAGCATTCCACCACTTCAGCCACGATGACACCTGCAAGTCCGCCAGGTATCTGTTCCACCTCCTCTACGGCATCCACTTCGAGTCCGATCGAAGTCAGAGCCGCTGCAATCTCTTCTGGACCGAGATCGCATTTAAGGTAATCTTTAAGCCATTTGTACGCTACTTTCATATATCTGTCTTTAATTTTAATCTAACAATCAAGCGGTGCCCCGGAAGTCGACTTTAAAGGGGCATTCCCCGTTAAAAGAAACCTTACCCGGCTGCGGTTTACTGTAAATCCTCCTTTGAAAAAAGCGAATTTACGAATTCTCCCTTGTCGAATACCTTGAGATCGTCCACGCCTTCTCCAATTCCCACGAATTTTACCGGAATCCTGAACTGGTCCACTATACCTATCACCACACCGCCCTTGGCCGTACCGTCGAGTTTCGTGACGGCCAGCGACGTGACTTCGGTAGCCCTTGAAAACTCCCTTGCCTGCTGAAAGGCATTCTGCCCCGTGGAGCCGTCCAGAACAAGAAGCACCTCGTGCGGAGCATCCGGAATGACTTTCCGCATGACATTCCTTATCTTGGTCAGCTCATTCATCAGGTCTATCCTGTTGTGCAGTCTTCCCGCAGTGTCGATAAGAACGACATCCGCATCTTTTGCAACGGCTGACTTTACGGTATCGTAGGCAACCGAAGCCGGATCCGCCCCCATTCCCTGCCGGACAATGTCTACCCCGGCACGCTCCGCCCAGATGGTCAGCTGGTCCACCGCCGCCGCCCTGAAAGTATCGGCCGCACCGAGAATCACCTTCTTTCCCGAGGCCCTGAGCCTGGCTGCAAGTTTGCCGATGGTAGTCGTCTTGCCTACCCCGTTGACGCCGACGACCATGATCACGTACGGTTTTTTGGAAAAATCGAACGGCATGGAATCGAAATCCGCAGGCGTCCCGTCACCGGAAACTTCAAGCAGTTTGCCGATTTCATCATGAAGGAGATCCACGAGTTCGTCGAATGAGACATATTTGTCCTTCTGAACTCTCTCCTCAAGATTGTCGATGATTTTCAGAGTGGTATCCACTCCCATGTCGGTAGCTATGAGAGCTTCCTCGATGGCATCGAGAGTATCCTCGTCCACCTTGGACTTGCCGACGACAGCCCTGGAAATACGCTCGAAAAAACTGCGCTTGGTCTTCTGTACTCCTTTATCGAATATTCCCATAATCGGTTTTCGTGTAACAAACTTTCAAAGGTACTTAAAATTGGCGAAAAAAGAAATAGAGCCGCCTCAAAAGAGGCAAAAGAGGCCGTCCGGCCAGCCCGGGCGCAAAAAACGGCAGGGGGACGGTTCAAAAGTCTCCTTTCGAATCGTCCCCCTGCGACAACCGATATGCTGACAGGATTATTTCTTGGCGAAAAAATCCTTGACCTTGTCTGCTTCAACAAGCTCTTCCTTGAACATGTATGCTCCTGTCTTGGAAGACTTGTCCATACGGATACATTTAACCATAGTCTTAGCGCCTGCCTTGGCACTGAAGGTTGCAACTGCTTTCTTTGCCATAGTCTGTTCCTCTTAATTATTTGATCTCGCGATGAAGAGTGACCTTCTTGAGGTAAGGATTATATTTCATACGCTCAAGACGCTGGGTTGTATTCTTCTTGTTCTTGGTCGTGATGTATCTCGACATTCCAGGTACACCGCTCTCTCTCTGTTCAGTGCACTCCAATATAACCTGCACTCTGTTACCTTTTGCTTTCTTTGCCATAACTCACGGAATTAAACAATGTTGATATATCCCTTCTCCTGTGCAGCCTTGACTGTTGCATCCAGACCGTTCTTCGCAATATTCTTCATGCCTTTGCATGAAACCTTCAAGGTAATGAACCTCTGCTCTTCTTCCGACCAGAACTTCTTGGTCTTCAGATTGATGTCGAATGTACGCTTAGTGCGTCTCTTGGAATGGGAAACATTGTTTCCGACCATTCTCTTCCTACCGGTAACTTGACAAACCTTTGCCATTGTATATAACTTTTTTAATTTTTCATTTTAAGGGGCTGCAAATATCGCTAAAAAAAAACTAAAAAACAAGGTTTTACACGATTTTTAAGAAGCGACTCCACCTTATGTTCTTTGGGAACGGCTTATTTCTGTCCGTGGACAACCAGATGATTACAGGCTTTCCGACGATATGGTCTTCAGGTACGAAGCCCCAGTATCTCGAATCGAGCGAATTGTGTCTGTTGTCGCCCATCATGAAGAAATAATCCTGCTTGAAAGTATAGTTCCGGGCTTCCTCCCCGTTGATGAATATCCTCCCGTCCGGCCCGACTTCAAGATCATTGCCCTCATAGGCAGTGATGATCCTCTCGTACAGGGGAAGACTCACGGAATCGAGGGCTACGGTCGCGCCTTTTTCAGGAATCCACAGCGGACCGAAATTATCCCTGGTCCATCTGTAATCCTTGGAAAAAGGAAAGATCGTCAGATACGAATCCGGATCATCCGGAGGATATACATCGATATTCGGCTCCACTGAGAGTACGTTGGAATATCCTTTCAGCATCTCCAGTCTCTCTGCTGTCAGAGGCATGTAAGGATAGCCCGGGAGAGTCTTGTCGAACTTCAGCTCGGCGATATTGAGTCCGAGTTCGTCGAGGAAAACTTCATTGATCTCCTTTCCGTCGGTGACCACCCTGTATGAATTCTGGACTCCCGGATATATTTCCAGCTGCCGCGAATTCACATAGACGATTCCGTCCCGTATCTCGAGGCTGTCGCCGTGAACGGCTACGCACCTTTTGACATAATGGTCCTTCTTGTCCATCGGGCGGGCCTTGACAGGTCCGAAATATGAAATGACATTCTCTCGTCCTATAGTCCTGCACTCGGCATAATAATCCTGAGCCGGATATCTTGTCAGCACCGTATCGCCGTTAGGAAAACCGAAAACCACGTAATCCCCTCTCCTTACATCACGGAATCCCTTGAGCCTTTTGTACTTGCTCTGGATCCACGTCACATACGATTCCTTCCCGTTCGGAAGTACGTTATGGGTAAAAGGTATGGTAAGAGGCGTTTGCGGCATCCGCGGACCGTATGTCAGTTTGCTGACGAAAAGATGGTCTCCCGTCATCAGGGAGCTTTCCATCGAGGATGAAGGAATCTTGAATGCCTGGAAAAAGAAAGTGTTTATGAATGTCACTACGATGACAGCGAATATGATGGCATCGAGCCATTCATACAGCGGATTCCGTTTCTCGCCCTCCTTGTAGTTTTTCTTCCAGAATATCCATTTCACCTTGCGGGTGATATGGTGGTCGAAAATGACGGCAAGTCCCAGAAGCCACCAGTAATTTCCAAGCCAGATGACCCACAGCAGATACAGCAAGGCCCAGAATCCGAACCTCGTCCACCTGTTATGGTAAAATTCCTTCCAGCCCATTCAAAGAACTATTTTACTGAATTGATAATAGCCTCGAATGCCTGAGGATTATTCATGGCAAGGTCTGCAAGAACCTTACGGTTCAGACCGATGTTCTGTTTTCCGATCTTACCCATGAACTGGGAATAAGTCATGCCGTACTGACGTGCTGCGGCATTGATCCTCTGGATCCACAGAGCGCGGAAATTGCGCTTCTTGGTTTTACGGTCACGGTAAGCGTATGTAAGACCTTTCTCGTAGGTGTTCTTGGCTACCGTCCAAACATTTTTTCTTGACAGAAAATAACCGCGGGTTCTTTTAAGAATTTTCTTGCGGCGTGCCCTTGAGGCAACTGAATTTACCGATCTTGGCATAAATTTAACTGTTTTATGGAGGCAGTGTCCGCTATCGGAGCTTTTCTACTGCATTCCAAGTTTGACATAAAATTATCAGATACCCAACAAAGCTTTGACTCTTTTCTCGTCAGCATGGCTGACAAGGCTTACGTGCGTAAGATTCCTCTTCTGCTTTTTGGTCTTCTTGGTGAGAATGTGGCTTTTGTAAGCGTGCTTTCTCTTGATCTTTCCCGTTCCGGTAAGCTTGAAACGCTTTTTTGCACCGGAGTTGGTCTTTGTCTTTGACATAGTTAAACTTTTTGACGTTAATAATATAGTGTCCGGAACATCCGGATCATTTTTTCTTGACCGGGGCAATCATCATCATCATCCTCTTGCCTTCGAGCTTCGGCATCTGCTCCGCGCGTCCGTACTCTTCGAGTTCGACAGCAAACCTCAGAAGCAGCTTCTCTCCCTGATCGACATAGAGGATGGCCCTGCCTTTGAAAAAGACCGAAGCCTTGACCTTTGAACCTTCCTGCAGGAACTCGATGGCATGCTTGAGTTTGAACTGGAAATCGTGCTCGTCGGTGTTCGGCCCGAATCTTATTTCCTTGATCACTACCTTGGTGGAATTGGCCTTCATCTCCTTGGCCTTCTTCTTCTGCTGGTAGAGATATTTCTGGTAATCTATTATCTTGCACACGGGAGGATCTACCTTCGCCGTAATTTCAACCAGGTCAAGTCCAAGTTCATCGGCTTTTTTCAAAGCCTCTGAAATAGAATATATCCCCTGCTCCGGTATATTGTCTCCGACAAGTCTGACCCTTGGAGCAGTGATCTCTTCATTGATTCTCAATTCATCTCCATCCTTTTTCGGCCTCTGTCCGTTAGCGCCGGGACGTCCCGCTCCATGAGGACCGTTAGGTCTCGGTCCCGAGAATCTCGGAGCAGATGGTTTAAATGGTGCTGCGATAAAAAAATCCTCCCAATCTATGATGTCCGGCGAATCTATTATACTTCCGGCAAGAGGGGATCCGCCGAACACCGTCAAGGATTTCTCCGAAATCCGAAAAAATCTTGATCCCCCTGCCGCTTTGCGAGTGGCGGACGCCTATGAAAGCATCTCGTCCACTTCTTTCTGTACCAAAGAGATAAAGTCAGCCGTTTTCATCGAGCCTTCATCCTTCCCTCCCTGACGTCTGACAGATACCGTACCGTTCTCCTGCTCTTTTTCTCCGACGATTACGAGGAAAGGAACCCTCTGCAGCTCGCATTCCCTTATCCTCTTTCCTATGGTTTCGTTTCTGTCGTCAATTGAGGCGCGAATATCGGAATTATTCATCAAATCGCAAACTTTTTTTGCATAATCGGTGAATTTTTCGCTGACTGGCAACACTTTGACCTGCTCCGGAGTAAGCCAGAGAGGAAGTTTTCCTCCGGTATGTTCGAGAAGTACCGCAACGAATCTCTCGAGTGATCCGAACGGAGCCCTGTGTATCATTATCGGCCTGTGTTTCTTTCCGTCGCTGCCTGTATATTCGAGTTCGAAGCGCTCAGGCAGGTTGTAGTCGACCTGGATCGTTCCGAGCTGCCACCTTCTTCCAATGGCGTCCTTCACCATGAAGTCGAGTTTCGGACCGTAGAATGCGGCCTCTCCGGGCACCACGACAGTCTTGAGTCCCTTTTCTGCGGCGGCATCTATTATCGCCTGCTCGGCCTTGGCCCAGTTCTCGTCGCTGCCGATGTATTTTTCCCTGTTCTGAGGGTCCCTGAGCGACACCTGAGCTATGTATTCGTTGAAATTCAAGGTCTTGAACACATAAAGGATAATATCTATAACCTTACAGAATTCCTCCTTCAGCTGGTCCGGACGGCAGAACAGATGGGCATCGTCCTGTGTAAAGCCGCGCACCCTGGTAAGACCGTGCAGTTCCCCGCTCTGCTCGTAACGGTAAACCGTTCCGAATTCGGCATATCTCAAAGGAAGGTCCTTGTATGAACGCGGCTTGGACCTGTAGATTTCACAGTGGTGAGGACAGTTCATCGGCTTGAGCAGGAATTCCTCACCCTCCTGCGGAGTATGTATCGGCTGGAAAGAATCCTTGCCGTATTTTGCATAGTGGCCCGAGGTCACGTAAAGGTCCTTGTTTCCGATATGCGGGGTAATGACCGGAAGATAGCCGTACGACTTCTGTATCTTTTTCAGGAAATTTTCGAGACGCTCCCTGAGTTCCGCCCCCTTGGGCAGCCACATCGGAAGCCCCTGGCCTACGCGCGAAGAGAAAGTGAAAAGTTCCATTTCTTTCCCGAGCTTCCTGTGATCCCTCTTTTTGGCTTCTTCGAGCATGGCGAGATATTCGTCGAGCATCGATTTTTTCGGGAACGTGATACCGTATATCCTGGTAAGCATCTTGCGGTTTTCGTCACCTCTCCAGTAGGCGCCGGCTATGGACGTGAGCTTTACGGCCTTGATGACAGACGTATCCTTCAGATGCGGTCCGCGGCAAAGGTCGGTGAAATCACCGTTGGTATAGAACGAGATCGTCCCGTCCTCGAGTTCTCCTATCAGTTCGCACTTGTATTCGTCGCCCTTGGCCTCAAAAGTCTTCAGGGCCTCGGCCTTTGGCACTTCCCTGCGGACGAACTGCTCCTTGGTACGCGCGAGCTCCATCATCTTGTCTTCGACAGCCTTCAGGTCGGCTTCCGTTATCTGCCTGTCACCCGGATCCACGTCATAGTAGAACCCGTTTTCTATGGCAGGGCCGATACCGAACTTCACACCCGGATAAAGGCTCTCGAGAGCAGCCGCCATCAGGTGGGACGAAGAATGCCAGAACACATGCTTTCCTTCGTCGTCATCCCATTTCAACAGCCTGACAGAGCAATCCCTGTCAAGAGGTCTGTCAAGATCGTATGTCATGGCGTTTCCTGCGGCATCATCCGCGAATTTCACCTCTGCGGCAAGCACTTCCGCCGCAAGTCTCGGACTGATGCCCTGAGCTATCTGATATGCAGTGATTCCTTTTTCATAAGACTTCACGCTGCCGTCAGGAAATGTTACATTTATCATATCTGTCATCATGTTAATCTACAAGGCTGCAAAGGTACAATTTTTTTTCTATCTTTGCGCTGTCTTACTCTGATTTTTATGAACAACCCCTTTCCATCAAAAATTTTATGGGACAACGCCGCCAGAGACGGACTGGTTCTCGGCCTTTTCACCGCGGCATGCCGCCTTCTAATAGACCGGATGACGATAGCCGAAGGCTCTGCAGGCATGGCGATACTCTGCTGCATAGTCTGGGCAGTGAAATTCGGAGGCTGCCTTTGGTTCATGAAATACTGCATGGAAAAATTCTCGCGCCGCTACTCCGATGCCGGAACGGCGGACACTGCAAGATACGGAAGGCGGACCGCCCTGCTTTCGGCCTTCGTATTCTCGGCGATGCTTCTGTGCTATATGCTGGTCATCGATCCTGCATCCACTGAAGCCAGGACAGGCATGATGATGGAAATGTTCAGCCAGATGTACGGGACAGGCATCGACACTAATACCATGAATGCGCTGCGGCAGACAATGGACATGTATCCCCAGGTGACCTTCGTCTCGACACTGGTCTACAGCTACCTGTACGGAGTAATACTGTCATCTATACTGGCACGGCACATTGCCGCCAACGACCCTTTTGCAGAATTCATGAACAAAAACGACTGACATGTACGCAAGCAACAAATATCCCAAGAATCTGTCGATAGTGGTAGCACTGTACAATGAGGCCGAATCCCTGCCGGAACTCGTGGCCTGGATAAGAAAAGTCATGGAGAAGGAGGGGTACGACTACGAGCTCATCATGGTGGACGACGGCAGCAGGGACGGCTCCTGGGCGGAAATCCGGCAGATGGCTGCGGAAGACAGGCATATCAGGGGAATCTCATTCAGAAGGAACTACGGCAAGTCGGCCGCCCTGTACTGCGGTTTCGAAGCCGCCACGGGCAGGGTTGTCGTGACAATGGATGCCGACCTGCAGGATTCGCCGGAAGAAATACCTGAAATGTACGCCATGGTGGCAGGCCAGGGCTATGATATAGTATCCGGATGGAAACAGCATCGCCAGGACAACAAACTGACAAAGAACCTGCCTTCGAAGCTGTACAACGCCACGGCCAGACTGATCACCGGACTGAAGCTGCACGACATGAACTGCGGCCTGAAAGCCTACCGGAACGAGGTCGTGAAAAACATAGAAGTCTACGGGGAAATGCACCGCTACATTCCCTACCTCGCGAAGAATGCGGGATTCGACAAAATCACTGAAAAGCCGGTCCGCCACCAGAAAAGGAAATACGGGAAAAGCAAGTTCGGCATAAACCGCTTCATCAACGGCTTCCTGGACCTTCTGTCACTCTGGTTTCTCAGTACTTTCGGAAAAAAGCCGATGCACTTTTTCGGGCTCACGGGGACCCTTACCTTCATGGCGGGCGGAATAATCGCCCTGTGGCTTATCATATCCAAACTGATTGCACAGGCCAACGGGCTGAAATTCAGACCGGTCACCGACCAACCTCTTTTCTATCTGGCCCTTGTCGCCCTCATAATCGGCGTACAGCTGTTCCTGTCCGGATTCGTGGCGGAAATGATATCGCGCAGCAGCCAGGACAGGAACAAATACAACATCAGGGACAGGTTCTGATCACTTTTTCATCCTGGCAAGGAATTCGTCTCCGAGCGCCGTCTTCACCCTGATATGGTCGAGAACGGCCCTGACAAACGTATTGGATTCGAAAAATCCGCCCCTGACCTCTTCGAAATCCCGGTTTTTCTGGTCATTGTCCCCGTCGGCGCCGAAACTCGTCATCGCAGACAGGGAAAATTCCTTCTTCGCATCTTCATAGACCATCCTGTCGAGTGTCACGACAGATTCCTTCCATTTCTCCGCTATGGCTATGATGTCGTCGACTGTGATATTTTCCGGATCGAGTCCGTAATATTCGATTATCCTGTCGTAGGCCCAGGTCCACTCGTATGTATAATAGCAGGCATGTATCCTGACGAATCTATCATTGATCGCCTCTACCGTGGAAAGTCTGCCGGATACGATTTCATCGATCACGGCCTCTATTTCCGATTTCGGGGCAATAAGTCCCGAAATATCCACCCACTGGCCCCTGCCGGTTTCCGTATCGGGACGGAGCCTTTCCCTTATGGCTTCGATATTTCCGTCAGAGACCGTTTCCAGTCGTTTTATAAGGGAGTTTCCGAGGAACTTGTTTATTGCAAGATCATAGAAGTGCAGCCCTTTTTTCAGTGAGGAATTCTTGATCTTGGCACTCTGGTATGAATACTGTTCCGAAGTTTCCCCCGAGACCTTTATCAGGTTGAGCAGGATTTCCCTTGCATTCAGCATTTTCTGTATGGTGTACGGGCTGAGGAGATTGTAGTTGATGCAGTCGAGTCTGTCTGGATCGGTGCGTTTGTCCCTTTTCGGCCATTTCTGGGCATCCCTTATGGTGCCGACGCTGCGCAGGTTGACTCCCGGGAAAATATATGAGGTATTCTGGTTTTCTATAAGATATGAAAACGGAAGATCAGACGTGTCCTGGTGAGTCACGTGGCGTCCCATCACGAGGGAAAAGGCTCCCACCTTTGCAGGCCACAGCAGATACGAATCGGAAGATGTCTTTGCCCCCCGTTCCATGATACCCTGGTGGATAGGGCCCAGCTTGTACATGTGGTTGCTTTGGTTGGACCCGGAACCGGCATTCATGAACGAGAACATTCCGGCGATAAGCAGGGTGGACTTGTGGTGCGTGACGGTGAAAGGACCGGCGAAAATCGCACAGGCCTCTCCGTTCTCTCCGTGACAGTTGCTGAAAAACAGGGAATCCGAGGCTGAATACGTATGCCCGATATGGCAGGACTGACCTATAAAACATCTGGAAATGGTAGCCCTGTCCTCGACTGAAGAGCCGCTGCTGATGATGAAATCATCCCCGATGACGCCTACGCCCACATGGACAGGGGCAAAGCGGTTGCTGTTGATGCTTCCGTTCTTGAGCCTCGCTGTTCCCTCTATCTTGCAGTATTCTCCGATTCTCACATTCTTGATATAGCCTGCATCCACTATCGTGGAGTTCGGTGCTATGGTACCTGTCTCGGATGAAACCGATTCCACGTAGTCCGACACGACTTTCTTCAAGGCGGAAACCAGCTCCGGCCTGTGTCTGTAAAGAGCCATGAAATACGCCTGATGGGCGGAAAGCCTGTCATGAATCATCACTTCCCTGCCCCCAGTTTCATTGAGTACGGACACTTCCACACCGTTTCCGAAACTGCTGCGCCCGTCAGTCAGAATGATATCCACATTTTCTATGAAGGAATCGTGGCCGATATCGTAATTGGCGATATAGTTCTTGACATTCTCTATATAGCAGTCATCGCCTACGCTGACATTGTGCAGTGTGGTATGGTACACGCCGGAATGTTTCCTTATTCCTCCGGGCATTTCGAACACTCTGGTGAATTTTCCGAGCTTCACCCTGCCTGAAAATCTGGTCGTCCAGACATATTCAGGCAAAAAACCTTCCGACACTTCGACATCGTTCCAGTCGGCTGCGGAACACATCTGGGATTCGAGAACGGATATTTCATCCGCCGTAAGTCTTCGATATTCTTTCATGATTCTTGCTGTTTTTCCATTATTCTGTCCACCAGATCCCTGATTTCGGCATATTCATACCCTCTGCCGAGAGCGAATCTCAAAAGCTTGAACTTGCAGTGAGGGTCCTCGCGCAGTGAGGCAGCCTTCATCTCCAGGGCTCTGGCAAGCCTTTCCGTACCGGCTCCTTCAGCGATTTCCGAAAGGGCGGCGTCGATGCACTCTTTCGGAATTCCCTTCGCGGCGAGACTGTGCCGTATCTTGACCTTTCCCCAGCCGGAAAGCGAAGACTTGTCCCTTGCAAAGGCTCTGGCATATCTGTAATCGTCGATATAGCCGTCCTGCCTCAATGAAGCCACTGTTTCGTCGGCGGCGCGGGCGTCCGAAGGAGACATTTCCGAAAACGGGCCGTTCAGGTCCCGGTACAGTTTCGCAAGTTTTTTCCTTATGTCAGTCTCGCAATATTCCCTTTTCGCGCACAGGGTCCTCATCCTGTCGAGGATTTCTTTCTGTTCCATGATCAAAAATAATAGCCTATGTTGATATAGAATCCCGCCTTTTTGGTCAGACTGGACCAGTGAAGATTGGCCGAAACCGGCCCGAAGACAGCATCGAAAGAGTATTCCACTCCGGCGCCGAAATATCCGAGACCCTTCGTATAGGTGGAAAAGTCGTTGCAGTCCCTTGCATAGTTCAGTATTCCCGTGACATAATGGTTCTTCGCCACTCTGAAACGGTAATCAGTTCTGAAAACTGTCAGCATATTGCGCATCGCGGCAATATTGTTGATGCCTATGAACGGTATCTGCTGGTCAGCATAGCGGCCTGCGATGCTGCCGCCCATGGCGTTTATATAAGCCAGTGGCACATCCTTTCCGAAGAGGAAACGGAAATTGACCGAAGGGATGAATGCAAATACCTTCCCTCCAGGGACGACGATCTTCCCGTCGAGCTGCACCGAATGGAAATTATTGAATTTCTGAGGGAAACCCGCGAACGTCCATCCGTAGGAAAGTCCGGCGGAATAGCCTTTGGAAGGGAAATAGCCGTCGTCGAAGGTATCAGTCCTCGCGTCCATGAAAAGCGACAGGTAGTCGTTCCTCAACTGGCTGAGGTCGTAATCGCCTAATATGTTGCCCGAGGAAAGCACGGAACTTACATCGAAATAATCGTTCCTTATCCCGGCCTTGAGGTCGAAAAGGGACCATTTAAGATTCGACAGATAGAATTCTTCCCTGACGTTCAGATAACTCAGGTTGAGACGGTCGGAAGAATTGTCCAGAAAACTCGTGAAACTCATGTCCGTCCATTTCACCGAAGCCGTGGCATTCAGGGTAGGTGTCTTGGGGGCATCGTATGAATAATGGAACTGGAAGTAAGGGTTCACGCTTATCCTGCCCGTAAAACCGAACTTCGAGCCGAACTGCCTGTGTGCATTCAGCCCGACATTCACGAGTACTGACACGAGTTCCTCCGAATCGAGCCTGACACCGAGTCCGAGCTGGTGCACCGGTCCCGGCTTGCAGTTTATCACGAGATTGAAAGGCTCTTCCCTACCCTCCATCTCATATGTCACATAGTCATAGCACTGGGTTCCGAAAATATCCGCCACGATATGCTCTACCTGCGCCTTGTCCACCTTGTCCCCCGGCTGCAGGTCTATGCGGCGCATAAGTATGGCCTTCTCCTTTTCGCTCACACCCCTTATGTCTATCCCGGAAATGGCTACGGCCTGCATGTTTATGTCTATCGCCTTTCTGTTGTGCAGAACCGTAGAATCGGCTCCGATCCTGTCCTTTATGGCAAGCAGACGGTCCTCATTCTGATATGCCGCGACATAGCCGAGGTGTATGATTCTGTCGATGCTTTCCCTGTCGAAACTCATCATGTCGAATTCCGGAAGTTCAGGGTGGATATTTATGTCGGCAACAGTCATGTTGTACTCGTAAACCGAGCGGCCGAGCATGTCGATGCCCTGGCTTATTATGTCTCCGATATTGTTTATTTCATTGTACTGCTTCCTGTCGGTCGAGACCTCTACCCCTATGACGATGTCGGCCCCGAGCTCTCTCGCAAGGGTAGTAGGATAATTATCCCGCATTCCTCCGTCGACCAGGACCATGCCGTCGACCTTCACAGGAGCGAAGACCCCAGGAATCGACATCGTGGAACGCATCGCAGTCGAGAAATAACCGTCGAGCCAGTATTTTGCGGTCCCGCTCACAAGTTCCGTGGCGGCACAGGCGAAAGGAATCGGAAGATCGGCAAAACTGATCCTGTCCTGATAGCCTACCGAAAGACCGTTTATGAGATTGTAGACATTCTGCCCGAAAATATATCCGGACGGAAGGCTTCCGAGAAAGTTGCTTTTGAACAGGTCTGTCGTCTTGCCGGCATCGGCTCCGAACTGTATCATTTCCTCGTGTCTCTTGGTGTCGACATATTTCATCTCGTCTTCGAGAAGGAACCTGTAATAATCGGTGTCGTAATAGAAGGGTATGGAAAGGACATATTTTTCCCTGTATTTCGACTCTGCGTATGAAACATACTCGCGCGGGACGGCATCGCTCATTGCAAGCTCCCAGTCTACGGTCCTTATAATGGAATCTATCTGATCTGCAGAATAGCCGAGGGCATAGATGCCTCCGATAAGTCCGCCCATGCTCGTACCCAGGACCATGTCTATCGGCATGTCTATGGATTCGAGATATTTCATCGCGCCTATATGCGCAGCCCCCTTGGCTCCGCCCCCGCTCAGAACAAGGGCGACGACAGGCCTCGTTTTCCGGATTTCATACATTCTCGAGCGGATGGCCGACACTGCGGAAGAATCAGCGGCCGACATAGGATAGGATTTCGGGACAAAAGGGGAGACGGCCCTGTCCTGAGCGAAGGCGGACAAAGCAATGACCGCAGTCAGAATAGATGTTATGGCAGCAAAGACTCTGTTCATAATGGCTGAAAATCCTGTTTCCGGTTGTAAAAGCTACCTGTCCTCCTTGAATTTGCCGGCAAGCATTCCGCAGGCGGCCATGATGTCCTCCCCGCGGGATGCCCTTACGGTGGCAAGTATGCCGTTGGCGTTCAGTCTTTCCTGGAATCTTCTGATAACTGCATCCGGAGGACAGCCGTACGGAAAATCCGGTATTTCGTGGAAACGTATCAGATTGACCCTGCATTCCAGGCCCCTGAGCATGCGGCTGAGGGCATCGGCGTGGCGGATACTGTCGTTGAAGCCTGAAAACATGGTATATTCGAAACTCACCCGCCTCTGGCCGGAAAAATCGTACTGTCTTATGAGCCTGACGATATCTTCCTCATGGAAGGCCTTTTCCGCAGGCATGACCGACAGGCGTTCTTCCGGGAAAGGATTGTGAAGACTGACCGCAAGATGGCAGCGGCTCTCATCGAGATATCTTTTCAGGGCCGGCAGCACCCCTATCGTCGACACGGTAATACGCTTGGGGCTCCACCCGAAGCCCCAGTCCGAAGTAAGGACTTCTATGGCGCGCATGACATTGTCATAATTGTCCAGAGGTTCTCCCATTCCCATGAAGACCGCATTGGTGAGCCTGTCGGCTTCATCCACGGCAATGAACTGGGAAAGAATGACATCTGCCGCCAACTGTCCGTGGAAGCCCTGTCTTCCCGTCATGCAGAACCTGCATCCCATCCTGCATCCGGACTGCGAGGAGACGCACAGCGTGGACCTGTCTCCGTCCGGAATCATCACTGCCTCCACGGCACCGCTCCCGACAGGGAACAGATATTTTTTCGTCCCGTCCGACGATGCCTGCAGACCGGCATATCCGGTAACGCCTACTTCGTATTTCTCCGAAAGCCGCTCTCTTCCGGCTTTGGAAATGTTCGTCATTTCATCTATGGACCGGACCCTGTTGACATACATCCAGCGCGCGATCTGTCCGGCGGCATATCCCGGCAGGCCGGCGTCGGCTACGATTTCTTTCAGTTCGTCAGGTGTCTTTCCAAGCAGTCTGATCTTCATAAAATCCGCTATATATCCATGCAAATGTAAGAATTATTCCACACCTGCGGACATTATTGAGGATTTTTATAACTGCATCAAAAAAACATTTGCTATGCTTTCGGCTTTTGTATATCTTTGTAGGATAGGCTGCCGGAATGTCCGCACAGCCGGAAAACGAAAAATAAAACAGACATTTATGGCTAAGGAAGTTGAAAAGGAAACGGCCGATGTGAACGCTGCCAAACTGAAGGCTCTGCAGGCGACCATCGACAAGATTGAGAAAGACTACGGGAAAGGTGCGATCATGAAAATGGGGGACGATCAGCCTAAATGGGAAGTATCCGTGATTCCGAGCGGTTCCATTGCTTTGGACCATGCTCTCGGCATAGGCGGCTATCCGAGAGGAAGGGTCATCGAAATATACGGACCTGAATCAAGCGGCAAGACCACTCTTGCCATCCATGCGATAGCACAGGCGCAGAAACAGGGCGGGATTGCAGCCATCATAGACGCCGAGCACGCATTCGACAGGACATACGCCAAGAATCTTGGAGTGAATCTCGACACACTCCTGATATCACAGCCGGACAACGGAGAGCAGGCCCTCGAAATAGCGGACAACCTGATCCGCTCCGGGGCGATAGACATCATAGTCATAGACTCCGTGGCCGCCCTGACTCCGAAAGCCGAGATCGAAGGCGAAATGGGAGATGCCAAGATGGGGCTCCAGGCCAGACTCATGAGCCAGGCTCTGAGAAAACTCACGGCCAACATCAGCAAGACCAACACCTGCTGCATCTTCATCAACCAGCTCAGGGACAAGATCGGCGTAATGTTCGGAAATCCGGAAACGACTACCGGAGGAAACGCGCTGAAATTCTATGCTTCCGTCCGCGTGGATGTAAGAAGGACCACCCAGATCAAGGACGGAGAGGAAGCCCTCGGCAACAGAACAAGAGTCAAAATCGTCAAGAACAAGCTCGCCCCTCCTTTCAAGAAAGCGGAATTCGACATAGTATTCGGAGAAGGTATCTCGCACATAGGGGAAATCATCGATCTCGGAGTGGAATTCGACATCATAAAGAAGAGCGGTTCGTGGTTCAGCTACAACGACACGAAACTCGCGCAGGGACGCGAAGCGGTCAAACAGCTTCTCACCGACAACGTGGAACTGAGCGAAGAGATAGAAGGAAAGATCAGGGAAGCTATGGCCAACATGAAAGACTAAGGATATGGATACGGTATTGAGCGGAATACGCTCCACGGGACATCTTCATCTCGGCAACTATTTCGGAGCATTGAGAAATTTCGTCAGGATACAGGACGAATACAAATGTTTTTTCTTCATAGCGGACCTTCATTCGCTGACCACCCATCCTCATCCGGACGATTTCCATTCAAGCGTAAAGATCATTCTTGCGGAATATCTGGCTGCCGGTCTCGATCCGGAAAAATCGGCCATATACATCCAGAGCGACGTGCCCGAAATAAGCGAACTCAATGTTCTCCTCAACATGATAGCATACGTAGGAGAACTCGAGCGGACCGTCACGTTCAAGGAAAAAGTGCGTCAGAACCCGAACAATGTAAATGCCGGACTTCTGACCTATCCGGTACTGATGGCGTCCGACATCCTCATTCATCGCGCACAATGGGTTCCGGTCGGGAAAGACCAGGAACAGCACCTGGAACTTGCCAGGGTGTTCGCACGCAGGTTCAACAACATGTACGGAGTGGAACTGTTCCCGGAACCGCACAATCTCATATTTTCCGGAGGAGCCGTAAAGGTGCCTGGGCTGGACGGAAGCGGGAAAATGGGCAAGAGCAACGGAAACGGCATTTATCTCTACGACGACGAAAAGACCATTACCAAAAAGGTGATGAAAGCCGTGACCGACTCGGGACCTGTGGAGCCTGACTCCCCTATGCCGGAAGTCATAGCAAACCTGTTCACCCTCCTGAAGCTCGTCTCGGACCAGTCCACCGTAGACTACTTTACGGAGAAATGGAACGACTGCAGCATCCGCTACGGAGACTTGAAAAAGCAGCTCGCCGCAGACATCTGCAAAATGACACTGCCGATAAGGGAAAGAATCGACGCCATCTACAATGACGACTCATATCTCTCGAAAGTAGTGGCGTCAGGACGGGAAAAGGCACGCGCAAGCGCATCTGAAACCCTCACCCTGGTAAAAAAGGCCATTGGATTCAAGGCTTTCTGATTCAAAATGAATACCGGTCCGTCAGAAATACTGGAAGGGCAGAGAAGATTCTTCCGTGAAGGAGGGACCTTGTCTGCCGGTTTCAGGATCGACTGTCTGAAACGTCTCAGGGCTGCTGTAACCGCCGGTGAGGATGAAATCGCCTCAGCCCTTGCGGCCGATCTCGGTAAAAGCCCGACAGAGGCCTACATGACCGAAACGGGGATGGTCCTGTCGGAACTGTCGTCGGCCATACGCAATCTTCGCAGGTGGAGCAGGCCGCGCAAAGTCAGGACTCCGCTCGCCCAGTTCCCTGCCGGAAGCAGGATCATTCCAGAGCCATACGGCAACGTGCTGATAATGAGTCCGTGGAATTATCCGTTCCTGCTCTGCATCTCCCCTCTTGTCAGTGCAATAGCGGCCGGAAATACGGCAATCGTAAAGCCGAGCGCCTACTCGCCTGCCACATCGGCAGTCGTCAGGAAAATCGTCGGCTCCGCATTCTCCCCTGAAACCGCAGCCGTTATCGAAGGCGGACGCGACGTGAATTCCGATCTTCTGGACCGGAAATTCGACTACATATTCTTTACCGGGAGCAAGACCGTAGGCAGGCTGGTAATGGGAAAGGCCTCCCGTCATCTCACGCCTCTCACCCTCGAACTCGGAGGGAAAAGCCCCGTAATAGTCACTCCGTCGGCGGATATCCGGGTATCGGCCGCAAGAATAGTTTTCGGCAAATACCTCAACTGCGGACAGACCTGCGTAGCCCCGGACTATGTCATTGTACATGAAAGCATAAGGGAGGAATTTACGGAAGCCTGCAAAAGGGAAATCCTCGGCATGTACGGACTCGACCCCCTGGCATGCAGGGACTACGGAAAAATAGTAAACGAAAAACATTTCGACAGGCTGAAAGGCCTGCTCGATGAAGTAAGGGACAAATGCATTTTCGGCGGCGCGGACAATCCCGAAACGCACAGGATCAGCCCGACCGTCATCAGTCTCGGCGACATAGCCGACCCGGAGTGCGACAGGCCGGGCATCATGCAGGATGAAATTTTCGGTCCGCTCATGCCCGTACTCTCATACACGGACATCGGAGATGTCATAAACTACATAGACAGCCATCCCAGACCTCTGGCAACATACATCTTCACTCGCGACCGGAAAATGAAAAGGATGCTCCTCGAGAGACTGCATTTCGGAGGAGGCTGCGTCAACGACACAATCATACATCTCGCTTCCGAGACCCTGCCGTTCGGCGGTGTAGGGGAAAGCGGCATGGGACATTATCACGGGAAATACGGATTCGAGACTTTCTCCCATCTTAAAAGTATCGTGGACAAACCCTTCTGGCTGGATCTTCCGATGCGTTACCAGCCTTACACTGCATTGAAAGACAGGCTGATCAGAAAATTCCTGAAATAAATGCAGCCGGCTCCGCGGTCAGGCTGCTGACTAAGGGCCGGCTATGACGCAGCGTTCCAGCTTCCCGGCCATTTCGGGCTTGATTACTCCGGCTTCCGACAAAGCCTTTACAGACCATTCGGAACTTGGATTGTTCTCCCTGAAAAGGACGATTCCCCTTGCGGCATAGGAACCTATGTACGGATGCCTTTTAAGAGAATCGGCAGGGAGACTCCATAGAGGATAGGGCCTTATATTCTCCGGATCCACCGATATGAGATCAGACAGGGCGTCGAATTTCTCCCTGTCGAAATTGTATATGTCCATCAGTTGTTCCTTGTACGAATAGGAACCGCCGAGTCTGGTCCTGTACTCCACCATTTTCGCCGCGAAGTAGCCTCCTATTCCCGGCAGCATGTCGAAAGCCGCCGAGTCTGCCGCATTGAGATCGATCAGCGGGATATCGATATACGTTTCGAGACGGGCATATACGCTGTCCGCGACAACGTATGATTCCGCAAAATCTTCCTTTCTTCTGAATATCCCGCCCTTTTTCCTGTAATTGTCTATGGATACGGCCTGTCTTTCTGAAAAGCCGAGCCGTACAAGATCAGGGACAGGAACGGTATTGGGATTGAATCTGAAGCTCTCGACAATTCTCGGAGCCGCCTTTTGCCTGACAGCCTCCACTTCAGGCTCATGGACTGCATTTTTTCTGATGACATACACGTCCTTGCCGCGGAGCTTTTGCTCATGGTTCACGAGCTGCTCCTTCGGGACGGCATCGAGGATTCTTCCGGCCATGGTCTTGTCGATAACGAAAACGGTGTCCGGAACATCCTTCCTGTCCAATATCCCGAGCACCGCCGCCCTGTGGATGAACAGGGCCGACTGGTAGCCGATTACGATAAATACAAGTGCGGCGATTCCTGCCGCAAAAGAAGATTTCAGTCCCCGTTTTCCGTCTGCGGGTTTTCTTCCGTCCGTTTCCATCTGTTCTTCTCCTTCACTTTCTCCCTTTCGGGAGCCCCCTCCACGATTATTACTATCTCGCCTTTCGGCTCATGTTCTGAGTACCATCGGGCCACATCTCCCAAAGGTCCCCGTCTGTGCTCCTCGAATTTCTTGGAGATTTCCCTTGCCACGGAGCAGCCGCGGTCTTCCCCGAAAACTTCAGCGAACTGCTGCAATGTCTTTACCAGTCTGTACGGAGATTCATAAAAAATCATTGTACGCCTCTCGCCGGCAAGTTCCGCAAGCCTCGACATCCGTCCTTTCTTGACGGGAAGGAAACCTTCGAAGCAGAATCTGTCGCAAGGATAGCCCGAACTCACAAGGGCCGGGACGAAGGCCGTGGCTCCAGGCAGGGTCTCCACCTCGATTCCCTCCTCTATGCAGGTCCTGGCAAGCAGGAATCCCGGATCCGATATGCCTGGAGTACCGGCATCGCTTATAAGGGCCACGTCCATACCCGCCAGTATCCTTTCCTTTATCACGGACACTGTCCTGTGCTCGTTGAATTTATGATGCGATTCCAGCCTGCCGCCGATATCGTAATGCTTCAGAAGCACGGAACTTGTCCTGGTGTCTTCCGCAAGTATCAAATCTACGGATTTCAGCACATTCACGGCCCTGAACGTCATATCTTCGAGATTTCCGACAGGAGTCGGCACTATGAAAAGTTTTCCCATCACAAACAAGTTTGCATTGCTCTCGGCTTCTTTTTATCTTTGCCGGAAATACAAAATTAAGGAAATGTTTTCAGAAATCGTAAAAAAAGCAGGTTCGATCGAAGTGATATGCGGCTCCATGTTTTCAGGCAAGACCGAAGAACTTATCAGAAGGCTGAAAAGGGCCCAGTTCGCGAATCAGAAAGTCGAAATATACAAGCCGGCGATAGATGTGAGGTATTCGGAGGACCAGGTGGTTTCGCACGATTCGCACAGTATCCCGTCGACTCCCATCGACACTCCGGCCAGCATGCTCCTGCTTTCAAGCGATGCTGACGTGGTGGGGATAGACGAAGCCCAGTTTTTCGACGACACTATAGTAGAAGTGGCCCAGACCCTCGCCAACAGAGGGATACGTGTAATAGTGGCAGGCCTCGACACCGACTTTGCGGGAAAGCCCTTCGGCCCGATGCCGGCACTGATGGCCGTAGCTGAAGATGTCCAGAAAGTGCATGCGATATGCGTCAAGTGCGGAAGTCCGGCGAACAATTCGCACAGGCTCTCGCACGATGACAGCCTGGTAGTGCTGGGGGAAAAGGATGTCTACGAGCCGCTGTGCCGTCACTGCTACAATGCAGCCATAGCCGCGGAAGCGGAGAAACGGAGCTGCTGATCAGTCCCGCCGGTCATTTCCTCGGATGGCAGGTCCTGATGGTATTCTGCCATGTACCGGCATCGATGTGCGTATAAATTTCCGTCGTAAGGATGCTTTCATGTCCGAGCATTTCCTGCACGGCCCTCAGATCCGCTCCGTTGGCAATAAGATGTGTGGCGAATGAATGCCTCAGGGAATGCGGCGAGATATGTTTGGTCACCCCGGCCGCAAGGGCCCTTGCCCTGACGATATTGAAGGCGCCGACCCTCGACAGTCTGCCGCCGCGGGCGTTCAGGAAAACATAGGCGGCACTGTTGCCGTCATCCGGTTCGGGACGGGCCTGAAGATATGACTGCAGCGCCTCCGAAGCCATGTCGCCCATAGGCACGAGCCTCTGCTTGTCCCCTTTCCCGGTTATCCTTACGAAGCCCTCCCTGAAATATATCTCCCGGATTTTAAGCCCTACGGCCTCGGAGACTCGCAGGCCGCATCCGTACATCACTTCAAGAAGCGCCCTGTCCCTGAGATCCTTCCAGTCATCAGTCCCGACAGATGATATCATGTCCCCGACTTCTTCGACCGAAAGCACCTCCGGCAGCCTGCGTCCGATTTTCGGAGCATCTACCTTGTCGCATGGATTGTCCGCGACATAGCCTTCCATTATCAGATAATTGAAAAAAGAACGCAAGGCGCTCAGTATGCGCGCCTGCGTTCTCTTCGATATTTCCGGCCGGCCTGAAAAATAAGCCACTATGTCATCGGCAGTGACCTCTTCCGGGACCGATTCCGTTCCGGCAAAAAAAAGTTCCAGATCAGAAAGGTATGAAGATACGGTATTTGCCGACATCGCCCTTTCTATTCTCAGATACGAGCCGTATTCAGGAATTATTTGTCCCGGGGACAGCATGTCCTAAAGAGTGGAATATTTCCTGCCGTACTCCATCATCTGCCCGAGATAGTCGTCAGTGTACTCTACCCTGTAGTCCACTATCTTCCCGTCCTTTTCCACAGGTACGATTTCAGGATTGACGAAGCCGCCGTAAGGTTTCAGATTCAGGGCATCGTATCTTGCCTTCACTTCCCTGTGCAGTTCAGGATCGATGTTCACGGCATATTTCTCGACAAGAGCCTTGCCTGCCTCGTAATCGCCTTCCGACTTGATTCTCTGCACTTCGGCAAGAAGTTTTCCGAAAAGGCCCCTGAGCTTTTCATAATCGTTCACCACGAAATACGTCTTGCCGTCCCTTGTCTTCTTTTCTATTACATTGTCGGCCCTGCCAGCCTCATAGCACCACTCGGCAATCAGCTTTCTGTTCTGCATGTGCGCCTCGGTATTCTTCTTGCCCGGTTCGACTCTGGTGAACTGCACCATGATGCCGTTTCTTATATAGTTGGCATACTGCGGCTTATATGCTTCCGCATCCGGAAGTATCCCGAGTTCTACTAGCTTCGGATCGGCGATATAATACAGGCCGAAAAGGTCGGCCCTCGTTTCTTCAAGGGTGGAACTGTATTCTCCCAGCGCATTTGCAGGTGTACCCGGAAGAAGCTGGCCTGAACCGTGGCCGAGACATTCATGCAGGTCAGTGTGGATCTCGTCTGTCAGCGGAAGATATTTCCTGGCAGCCGCGATTTCGTCCTCGGACCATGCGAATTCCTTTAGCGTGCTGTTCGGGGATTCCTCTGCGGCAAGGTCGTACGCATGCGTGATATTCGCTATGGTCACCGATTTGGAGCCATGGTCGCGCCTTATCCAGTCCGCATTCGGAAGATTGATTCCGATCGGAGTGGACGGGTAGCAGTCCCCGGCAAGGGTGGTAGCGTCTATGACTTTGGCTGATACGCCTTTCACGACAGGTTTCCTGAATCTCGGATCTACGGGCGAATTGTCCTCGAACCACTGGGCGTTCTCGCTTATGATTTCGGTGCGCTCGGATGCGGCATGGTCCTTTATGTTGACCAGACCTTCCCAGGTGGCCTTCCGCCCGAGAGGATCATTGTAGTCTTCCACGAAACCGTTGACGAAATCCACGGTGCCGAGCGTATCCTTCACCCATTCGATATTGTACTCGTCCCAAAGCCTGAGGTCTCCGGTCCTGTAATATTCGACAAGCAGGGATATGTATTTCTTCTGGGTATCGTTTTCAGCCACTGCCTGCGCCTTTTCAAGTTCCGAGACTATCTTTTCCAGAGCCGGGCCGTACAGTCCGCCTATCCTGTATACTTCTTCCCTGATGACGCCGTCCTCTCCCTTGACAAGCCTGCTGTTGAGTCCGTATGACACCGGTGCAGGGTCATTCGGATCGGCCATGTCCGCATAGAATTTCTCGACTTCCTGCCTTGTCACGTTGTCATAGAAGTTCACAGCCGATTCCGCCACTATGTCGCCGGACTTGTCGGTAGACTTTCTCTGCGGGAAAATATCCGGGTCATATATTATGTCAAGAAGCTGTCCGGAGCCTTCCCCGAGACCGACAGACTCCATTAGCGAACCGAAATATTCCCTCGGGCACTCAGGGAAAAACTTGTCCTCGGCATAATGGTGATGTATGCCGTTGCTGAAGAATACTCTTTTGGCATATACGAGAAAATCCTGGAAATCCTTGCACTCCCTGTCTCCTTCATATTTGGCGATAATGGTCTCGATAGCCTTTCTCACAGGCAGATTTGCCTCGCAGTTCTGCACCCAGATGATATCCCTTCCGTATTTTGCCGCCTCTCCGAGGTGGTACACGTATTCTTTCTGGCTCAGTGTCAGATCGTCCCAGCCGGGGATCTGATAACGCATGATTTTAAGATCGGCAAACTCGTCGATCAGATACTTGAATTCTCCATCTGCTTTCCTGTCTGCATTTCCGCACGATGCCATCATTGCAACCGTTCCCAAAAAAGCGATCATTTTTCCTGTTTTTATCATTTTTCCGAAAATTTTTACCGGTTGCAAAAATAAGAAAAATAAACATTAAATTTGCCGCAGAACGAAAAGTCATGAAAAAGGCCCGGTCACTGATACAGATTTTTACGGCATGCCTGCTGCTGTCCATGTTTTCATCATGCAGAGACAGCCTCGCACCCGACACTCATGTCGCCAACAGGAGGACGATGATACTGTATTCGGCCGGGTACAACAGCCTGTCTTCCGAACTGCTGGACGACATAGAGGATATCTGCGACAACTATCTTCCTGCAGGCGACCGCAAGTACAGGGACAACCTGTTCATCTTCTCGCACCATACTGCAGGATCGGACTACAACTGGACGGAGCCGTCGGCCCCTCACCTTATCAGGATCTCGCGCGCCGGGCAGAAGATATACCGGGACACTATCCTGACATATTCTTCCGATACGAAGGCCGTGGATCCCGATACATTCAGAGAAGTGCTGACCTATATCAGGGACAATTTCAGTTCCGGGGAATACGGACTCATATTTTCATCCCATGCCACCGGATGGCTTCCGCCTGAGTTCCCTCTCGACGGAGACGTTTCGGACTATCCGTATGCCAGGTCGGGTTCGGCCGGAGGTCCGCAGAAAAGTCTCGGCCAGGACGGAGGCACCAAAGAGGAAATGGATGTCAAGGATTTCGCGGCAGCGATTCCCATGCACATGAAATACATGATTTTCGATTCATGTCTTGCCGGAGGGGTAGAAGTGGCATACGAACTCCGAGAGAAATGCGACCGCATAGTCTTCTCCCAGGAAGAAATACTGGCAGACGGCTTCGACTATGTCAACATTACCCGAAGGCTGCTGGGAGAATATCCGTCAAATGTCACCGGAGTTGCGGAAGACTTCTTCAACCATTACAACTCCAAGACCGGAATCGAGCAGTCCGCGACCATATCCGTGGTCGACTGTCAGGGGCTCGATGCCCTTGCCGGGGTATGCAGGGATATTTTCAGCAAATACAGGGAGCAGCTCCAGGACATAAATCCGAGCCGCGTCCAGTCCTTGAACCATTCTTCGGACTTCTTCTATGATTTCAGGGACATCATCGGACAGCTCGGCCTCTCGGCTGAAGAGGAGTCGGCTCTGGATGCGGCCCTGGAAGCATGTATCCCATACAAGGCCCATACGGAAAAATTCTTCAACCTGACTATCGGCACATTTTCAGGCCTCAGCATGTATCTTCCGAATGCAGCCGGCAAACAGGCGCGGGAAATCCTCGATGAATATTATCTGGACTTTGCCTGGAACAGGGCTACGGACTACGTTTCCATGTAAGCCTGGGAAGACCATGACAAAGGCTTTCAGGAAAAATTAATCCTGATTCTTGACCGGCTTCCGAAATTTTTACTATCTTTGCAGCCCCTAAAAGCCTCAGGCTTTTGGTGCAATGGGGTCCGGAGACGGACTGAGTAACACATTTTCAAAATTAATGCAATGAAACACATCGAATTGAAAGGCAATGTCCGCGAGGTCGGGAACAAAGCCGTAGTAAAAAGCATCCGCAAGCAGGGTCTCGTTCCTTGCAACATCTATGGTTCAGGCATAGAGAACGTACTTTTCACAGTGACTGCAAAGGACCTGAAATCTCTCACGCACACTCCTAATTCATATATCGTCGACCTCGAGCTCGACAACGGCAAGAAATACAAGGCCGTACTTCACGAAGTACAGTGGCATCCTGTCACCGACGAGGCTCTCCACGTGGATTTCCTCGCCGTTACAGAAGAGAAACCGGTTGTAATCAACGTACCTATCGTCATCACCGGACATTCCGAGGGTGTCAAGCTCGGAGGAAAACTCCTCGTTTCATCCCGCAAACTCCGTATCAGCGCCCTTATCAAGGACCTTCCTGATACTCTCGAAGTGGATGTAACGAACCTCATGATAGGCAAGCAGATCGTTGCAGGCGACCTTCACTACGACAAGATCAACATCGTATCGCCTAAGGCCACGATTATCTGCTCCGTAAGAGCTACACGTGCTACCGCACAGGCTCAGAACGCATAATTCCGAAAGTCTGAGGTATGGACAGATTTCTGGTTGCCGGTCTCGGAAATATCGGCGCAGAATATTCGAATACCAGACATAATATGGGTTTCATGGTATTGGATGCCTGGGCAAAGGCATCCAATATCGTTTTTCAGTCCGGCAGATACGGAAGCACTGCCGAAATATCCTACAAGGGACGCAAATTCACTCTTCTCAAGCCGTCCACATACATGAATCTAAGCGGGAAGGCCGTAAGGTACTGGATGAACGAACTCGGGCTTCCTCTTGAAAACCTGATCGTCATCTCGGATGACCTCAACCTTCCGTTCGGCACCATAAGGATGCGGAAAAACGGCAGCGCGGGAGGACACAACGGGCTTACGAACATAACAGAGATGCTCGGCAGCCAGGAATATGCCAGAATCAGAGTAGGCATAGGCAATGATTTCTGCCGCGGAGGACAGATAGACTTTGTGCTCGGGGAACTCGGAGAAGACGAGATGAAGCAAATGCCTGAAATTTGCGACAGGGTCATTACCGGAATAAAGACCTTTGCTACGGCAGGCCCTGACAGGGCCATGAACACGGTCAATGCCAGACCGAAGAAAATCTCAACGGCAGATACGCCTCAGGACAGCAAGACACCATCTCCTGACAAACAGTAATTTCATCCATACCAGCGAGCAGAACTTCCATGACAGGGAGCCGCATTCCCATTCCCTCCCCTCGGGAGTAATTCTTTTCACCATTACTCCCGCTACGGAAGCAGGCACGGCAGTTTCCGTTCCTCTGGTATTCCCGTCACCCATTGTCACATACAGGGGCGCTCCGTCAGGAGTCTTTCTGATTCGATATATCCTGTGAAGAATATAATTCCCGCGGAATCTGAACAGGATTACATCCCCTGCGGTCAGGCCGCCGCTTTCAGGCTTCACTACGCAAACCCTGTCCTTACCGCTGCGCAAGAACGGGAACATACTGTGTCCCTTTACGGTAAAAGTCACTTTACCGCCCTCCCCGAGACTTTCGCAGACCCGGGAGAAAAAGACATCGTTCGGGATGACAAGTATCCTGTCCGTATCAGCGCCCATTGCCGAAAACCGTTTTATACGACAATTCCGCCGCAGCCTTGTCAGGCAGACATTCGAGATGGTACAAAGGCGTCACGGACACTATGTCCGAGACAAGGGAGCAGATCAGGTCGGCTGTCTCTCCTGCATAATTGAATGCAGGCGGGGCGGAAGGAAGGAGAGCTCCTATCGCCTGCAGCGGAGAAAGGGAGCGTATCCTGTTGAATGGAGCCTGGCTCAGTCTTATGACCGCTTTCAAAGGATATTTCTCCTGTCTGTAGCATGGTGTCTTTCCGCTCCAGGGCGACCCGTACACAATAACGGTCCCGTCTTCATGCACCCTCACGAAAGGGCTGTCGTCATTCAGCAGAAACATCTCCGGATACCTCTCTCGCAGCAGTCTGGTGTGGGTACTCTTTCCTGTCCCCGATTCCCCGAGGAACATCGCCGCCTCCCCGCCGCAGATATTTACCGAACTGTGTATCGCTGCGCAGTTCCTCGTTATGCTCAGCATGTTGAATGCCATCCACAGTCCGAATCTCGTCATTGCCGGAGGATATTTCCCGCAGGTGCATTTCACTTCGCAGGATCCCGGTTTCCACAAAAGTACAAGCACGGACTTCCTGTCCGGAGACTGCATTTCGAAATAAATGTCTCCGCCTGCCCTGCCATACGAACAGTCTATTCCCTCGAAGCTGATTTCATAGCAGCTTTCGCGGCACCCGTATGCTTCCGATTCCCGGACACTTTGCCCGTCCAGACAGCATTCCAGATGAAAATCAGGAGTGTTTTCAGTAAGAAAATTCCCGAAAGCCCCGCACCTGTCGATAAAGTCAGCGAACGGATCCCCTGTGACTGAAAAAACAAGATCCGCGACTGAAATCCGCCTTTCGGCAGGACCGGATAAATTGATGCTCAATGAATTCATATTACAAGGTATCGAGATCTATTATACGCCGGCATGATGCCAGAGTCTCCTGCCTGTGCGCAATGACTACAACGGTAAGGGCCGGATTTTCTTCCGAAAGTTCGGAAATGAAAGCATTTATCCCGGACTCCGCCTCGGCATCCACGGAAGACGTGGCTTCATCGAGAAACAGGACTGAAGCACCCTTGTACAGCGCTCTGGCTATACCTATACGCTGTTTCTGTCCTCCGGAGACCGAATGGCCTGCTTCTGCCAGTCTTGTATCCATGCCAAGAGGCAGAGAAGAAATCCACTCCCACAATCCGACCTTTCTGAATATCCGTCCGATCTTTTCCCTGTCGGCCTCAAGCGGATCTGTTCCGAACGCTACGTTCTGTACAAAGGTACCGTTGACAAGGAAGACATCCTGCGGAACATACCCTATCATGGCCTGCCATGCCGGAAGGCTGGAGGGAGTTATCTTTTCATCATCTACATAAAGGCCGCCCTTCCGGGGAACATAAAAACCCATCAGCAGATTGAAGAGCGTAGTTTTTCCGATTCCGGACCGTCCCTTGATACCGACATACTCCCCTTTCCTTATCTCAAGATCGAAATCCCTGAAAATACAGGCGGAATTCCCGTCGAAACTGAACGAGACTGAGCGCAGGGAAAAACTGCCGGAAAATGCAAGGGTTCCGGACTTCTCCCGCACCTGGCTGGAATCATGGCCCCAGCCGAGAATATCCTTCAGAATCCCTGCACTGTAATACGACGACTGGATACTCTGCCAGCCGGCCACTATCGACCGCACTGCCGGAAGTATCTTCATGGCAGACAAGGCGAATATTCCGAAAGTCATTGAAATTCCCCAGGCAGGCGACATGGACAGCAGCATAAGCAGGACAATCGACAGCATGACCGTAATTTCCATGAAGCCTGAAGATGCCGCCGTACATGATTCGGCTTCCGTTCTGACATCCCTGATTCGCGACAGCTGAGAACGGAACACCGAAAACTGATGATCTTCGGCATTATTGACATAGTACTCCGGATAGCCTCTGAAAAATTCATATACGGCTCTCGCCTGCCCACGTCTCGCCTCGTTTTCCTCAGTTCCGAGACGTTTCATCCTTTTCCTTATGAAAAAGGAATACAGAAACATCAGCGGACAGATTACAGCCACAATGGCCAGTGTAGGCAAAGGATTATAAATGAAAAGCGAAACCAGGAGTATGACGAGCAGAAGTCCCGACGAAAGGACGTTAAGCAGGGCAAGAATCACCCCCGAGGTGAAAGTCATCGTCACGGAATTCACCTTGTTGGCAAGGTCCGTACTGTCCGACTGCCTTACGAACAGAAGACCTCTTCCTGCAAAATTCATCAATACCGAATCCGCCAGGCCGGCATAAAGGGAAAAGACGAAGCGGCTTCTGAATCTCGCAAGGAAGACGACTGCCAGACTTTTGACGATTATGAATGTCAGAGCCGCAGCAGCAACCGGAAGGACAGAGCGCGGGGTGCCGTCCTTTTCCAGGACACGGGCAAGTACCGGTATGAAAACAACTACTCCTGCAAAATCGAGGACCGCCCTCAGAAACAGGGAAGCCGCCACGAGCCAGCCTTTCTTCCTGAAACGGTCTGGAACGACTGAGAATATGGTCCTGAAATCCATCTGAGAACTACGCCAGAAGTTTGCATTCTTCCAGCTTGGCGCACCAGTCACCTGCATCTTTCATCGCCAGATCTTCATCGATGCCGTATTCACGCATCAGGACGCAGGCAACATCTCCGATCTCGAAATCCTTGCCGTACAGACTGTTCCACAGGAACAGCGACGTCTTGTTCAGGGATATGATTCTGGTCATGTCCTCGCCGTTCCTGCCTTGTATTATGACTACATGCTGTCCGGCCATTTCGCGGACCTTGTACTTATTCGAAATTCTCATGACTGGCATCGGTTTCAGATTATGCAAAGATACTAAGATCAGCGGAAATCGGAAACGCGGAGCCATTTTTTCCTGTAAAGTCTTATCAGGAAGATGATGCCGCGGAAACAAAGCTCGACGCACATTGCCACCCATACGCCTTCGAGGCCGAATTCCGGAGCCAGGAAGGCAGCCAGAGAAAGCCGCGCTGCCCAGATGCTGCAAAGATTCATGATACTCGGCACAAGAGTGTCGCCGGCCCCGACAAAAACCCCGTAGACGACAATCGAAGCCGCATACATCGGCTCCGCAAAAGCCTCGATTTTAAGGATGGTCGCCCCGAGTTCCCTGACTGCTGCATCAGGCGTCATTATTCCCATCATGAATGAAGATGTCGCATACATTATTATGCCCATTACGGTCATGACGGCAATGCCCATCAGCACAGAAATGTGTGCAAACCGCCATGTAAGGTCCCTCCTTCTGGCTCCGATGCTCTGTCCGACAAGGGTAGTGGCCGCATTGGAAACCCCGTGTCCGGGCATGTAGCAAAGGCTCTCTACCGTTATTGCAAAGGAATTTGCAGCTATGGCTATCGTACCGAGCGGGGCTATAATGACTGTCGACATGATCTGGGCGCCGCACATTATGACCCTTTCGCACCCCATCGGCAAGGCAATGCCTATTGCATTCCTGAAACATTGCCCGGTAGGGCGGAAACTGCCTTTTTCCCCGGCTATCGCAAGTTCCGGAGACTTCACGCACAGGGAATACATAAGCATGGCAGCCACGACCGCTGAAGCCAGCGCCGTGCCGAGGGCCGCTCCCGTAACTCCGAGTCCGGCCCCCGGCATCATGATGTCCATCCCCAGAAATTCCACGCTCCTTGTCGGGAAAATCAGGAAAAAGTTGAAAACCACATCCAGAAGACACATCATGACATTCAGGAGACTCGGAGTAATCATATTGCCGCTGCTCCTCAGCATCCCGCTTGCAAGCATGTTGAGCTGCAGGGCCGGCAGGGAAAGCATGAATATCAGAAAATACATCGACGCGTCATGCCGTATGACTTCCTCTCCTCCGAGCCAGCGCGGCAGCGGCCAGCTTATTGCACAGCCTGTGGCGACAACGGCCGCACTGAAAATCATCGTCATGACAATGGATTGCCTGAGGACGCTCCTGGCATTGGCAGTGTCTTTCGACCCGAGCAGATGTGATACCTGAACATAAAAGCCAGTGGCGGCTGCGGCGGAAATTCCGGCAAAAAGCCATGTCGTCGTGGAAACAAGACCGATCGAGGCCGAAGCCTCGGCCCCGAGACTGCCTACCATCGAAGCATCTATGAACTGCATCAGAATCGAGGACAGTTGCGAGATTATGGCCGGGATACTCAGTTCCACAGTCAGGCGGAGCTGTTGTCCGAGAGACATCGGCAGCCCGTCCTGAACCATTTTCAACAATCTGTTCTGTCCTGTTTTCCGCATGGAAGGAAGATATCTGCGTTACTCGCTCAGAGTATATTCTCCAGCCTCTTCCGAAACCTGCTTCTGAAGTTCCTCAAGAGTATATTCCCTGCCCGAAAATTCCAGATGCGCCACAGGAGGGTCCAGCGTCACCTCCGCCTTCACACCATCAAGAGCGTTCAACGCCTTTTCCACGTGCATGCAGCAATGATTGCACATCATGCCATCAACCTTGAATTCTTTTTTCATAACAATATCATTTGATACAATACAATTATTTCCGGCAATCCGGTCCCGGCATCCGGTGCTGCAAACCCCGTCCCCTCCGGTATCGTCGTCTTCCGCTATTTTCTTCGATTTCAGGCGAAGACTGTTGGTCACGACACTAACGCTGCTGAATGCCATCGCAGCCCCGGCAATCATCGGATTGAGGAGAAAACCGTTGACAGGATACAGGACACCGGCAGCAATCGGGACTCCTATCATATTATATATGAATGCCCAGAACAGGTTTTGTCTTATCGTCCTTACAGTAAGCGCGGACAGGCGGACAGCTTCGGATATCTTGGAAAGATCGGACGATATGATCGTCATCTTGGCCGCTTCCATGGCTATATCGCTTCCGCTCCCCATTGCAATGCCCAGGTCAGCCTGTGCGAGAGCGGCGCTGTCATTGATTCCGTCACCTGCCATTGCGACCTTGCGTCCCCGGCTCTGCAGTCCCTTAACGAAAGCGGCCTTGTCCTGAGGAAGGATTCCGGCCTTGAAATTACGGATTCCGGCCTGTCCGGCAACGGCCGCGGCAGTGCGCGCATTGTCTCCCGTCAGCATCCAGACTTCCATTCCCTGCTTTTCCAGGGCAGCTACAGCCTTTGCGGAATCCGGCCTTATCCTGTCTGTCACCGCAGCGACCGCAAGGACTTCCCTTCTGTCGGAAAACCATATCACCGTATATGCCGAATCGGCCCATGCGGCAGCCCTGTCCGCAAATCCGCGTCCGATATCCACGCCGCCAGCATCCATCAGCTTCCTGTTCCCCGCATAATAGGTCTCCCCGTTGAAAGTCCCCTTTACCCCTGCCCCGGTAATGCTTTCGAAATTTTCAATCTTCACGCTGTCTGCCCCGTGCAGATATTTCACTACGGCATCCGCAAGAGGATGTTCCGACATCTTTTCCATACTGTAGAGAATGCCAGCCAACAATGTATTCCGAGACGCGTTAGACGCCTGTTCCGACCATTCGAGAAAGACCACTTCAGGTTTCCCGCAGGTCAGGGTACCCGTCTTGTCGAGAACTACTGTATCTATTTTCCTGGCTATTTCAAGACTCTCGGCATCCTTTATCAGAATACCGCGCCCGGCCCCCTTGCCGATTCCTACCATAATGGCCGTAGGGGTAGCAAGTCCCAGGGCGCACGGACACGCTATGATCAGGACCGTAACCATCGCCAGAAGTCCGTAGGTAAATCCGTTTTCCACCCCCGAAACTAACCAGATGACAAATGTCAGGGCGGCGATTCCCATGATTGCCGGAACGAATACGGCAGCTATCCTGTCCACGAGTTTCTGCACCGGAGCCTTGCTGCCCTGGGCATCCTGTACCATCGCTATTATTCTGGACAACAACGTGTCCGTCCCGACCTTGTCGGCCCTGAATCTGAAACTTCCTTTCTGATTGATCGTACCGGCGAATGTCTTGTCGCCGGGATGCTTTGCCACGGGTACGGGCTCGCCGCTCAACATGCTTTCATCCACGTATGAGCCGCCTTCGGTCACTGTCCCGTCCGCTGCGACACGTTCCCCGGGCCGGACGATTACGATATCGCCCTCGCGTACCTGGTTCACCGGTATTTCCCTGAAATTTTCGCCGTCAGCCACGGTTACCGTCCCCGGCTGGAGCCCCATCAGTTTCCGTATGGCATCCGATGTCCGGCCCTTGGCCCTTTCTTCGAGAAGACGTCCGAGAAGAATAAATGCGATTATCACGCATGACGCTTCGAAATACAGATGTGGCTCGATACCGCGCGACCGCCAGAAATCAGGAAACAACATGTTGAACATGCTGAAAAGATAGGCAATGCCTGTGCTGTTCGCCACAAGGGTATCCATATTCGCAGTCCCGTGTCTGAGCTGGTTCCAGGCACTGATGAAGAAGCCCCGGCCGAGCCAGAACACTACGGGAGTCGACAGTACGCACATGATAACGCCCGCATACTGCATGTCGGGGAAAAACATGGCTATAACCGCTGTCGGAAGCGCAAGTACGGCGGCCCAGACCGTCCTTTTTTTCAGAGTCCTGTATCTGGCTTCATGCGCTTTCGAGGCTTTATCGGCCGCATCGTCCCCTCCGTCTGCGAGAAGATCGTAACCGGCATCCCTTACTGCCTTTTTCAGAGAAGCGGGACTGCTCTCGCCTTCACGATACTCCACAGTCAGGGTGGCCGCCGCATAATTTACCGCCGCCCGGACAACCCCCGGCTGTCCCGACACGGTCTTTTCGACTCTTGCAGCACATGCGGCACAGCTCATTCCGAGCACAGGACAGGTCATCTTCTTTATCGTTTTCCTTTCAGTCATTGTCGTGATTTTTCTGCAAAATTACATACGGGTCATTGCAACTCGAATGCAGGCGTTCAAACTTTTTTTATTTATTGTCTTGTTTTTTCAGTTTTTATTCATATCTTGCACAAAGTTTTGATGCTTAGCACTTAAAGTTTAACATATAATTAATATCAACACAATGAAAGAGCTTGTAGATCAGATCAAGGCAGAGTACGAAGCATTTGCATCAAATGCTGACGCTCAGGTTGAAAAAGGCAACAAGGCCGCCGGAGCACGTGCACGTAAAGCAGCTTTGAACATCATGAAACTTATGAAAGAATTTAGGAAAGTTTCTGTTGAAAGCGCAAAATAAGTTTTTCATAATAGAACTGTTAAAGGTTAATAAAATTTCGGAGACTCAGAGGATTGCCTTTGAGTCTCCGTTTTTCATTTTCAGCCTTCGTTATTCCTGCACGGCCCCGAATCTCTCCGACAGTATCCTCCGGACATCCGCCACTTTCTCTGAAAGCAGGTCATCGGAGACTGCTTCGCATATAAAGCGCAGATACGGCTCCGTATTCGAAGGACGGATATTGAACCACCATTCAGGGAACTCTACCCTGTATCCGTCGAAGTCCATGCTCGCCGTCGGGGTTTCTTTCGACACGAAATATTCCCTTACAGCATCCATCGCCCCCTGCTTGTCCTCCACTCTGAAATTAATCTCTCCGGAATTCCTGTATCTTGCGATACGCGATATGAGACTGCTCACTGAAACCCCTTTCCTTTTCATGGACGCCACTACGTTGAGAATCAGGATCGAAGCCAGAAGTCCGCTGTCCGAATAGAAGAAATCCCTGAAATAATAATGACCGGCAAGTTCTCCGCCGAAAACGCCGTCAAGTTCCCTGAGTTTTCTAGCGGCAAAGGCCCGGCCGACTTTCCATGTGCGCATTTCAGCCCCCATCGGAACAAGATACTCCCCTACAGCCTTCGAACTTCTGATATCCTGCAGGACAATGCCTCTGTCGCCCCGGGACTCGAGGAAATAATGTCCGAGAACCGCAATCATCAGATCGGGTGAAATAAATGCACCCGTTTCGTCCACAAACATCACTCGATCGGCATCCCCGTCATATATCACGCCGATATCGGCCCGGGTCTCTTTCACGAGAGACTGCAGCGACACGATATTTTTCGGCACAAGAGGATTCGGCTCATGATTCGGGAAACGTCCGTCCATCTCATCGAAAATATATGCAGGGGAATCTCCGAAAATCCTCCTGGCGAACAATACCGACATTCCGTTCGACAGATCGAATGCCAGCCTGAGTCCCGAATAGTCCTCCCTGTATCCGAGCAGAAACTCCAGATAGTCCTCACGGATATCCATTTCATGCACCTTTCCCCTGGTTTTTGCCGGTATGCATTCCCTGCCTTCGTCAATCCATTCCTTTATCTGTCCGAGCCCGTTGTCGAAGCCTACCGGAAGAGCGTTTTCCATGGACACCTTCATACCGTTGTACGAGGCAGGATTGTGAGAAGCCGTAATCTGCACCGACGCCTTGAATCCGTACTTGGCAGTACCGAAATAAACCATCGGAGTAGTACACAGACCGAGATCACAGACATCCGCTCCGGCATCCGTAATGCCCTTTACAAGATATTCATGAATCTCAGGAGACGAAACGCGGCAGTCCCGTCCGACCAGGACCTTGTCGGTCTTCAGAAGTTCCGGCAGGAAAAATCCTGTCCGGTAAACCGTATCCTTGTCGAAATCGACATTGTAGACACCTCTGATGTCGTAAGCATGAAATGCACCCATAATCAGTCCAGTTTTGTCTTATATCTTGCGGAAACTTTCCCTCTGGAAATATTGAGGAGCTTCTTCGCTATCATCTTTTTCCTTATCGGGGCGACCCTGTCGACAAAAATCCTGCCGTCAAGATGATCGAGTTCGTGCTGTATCATTCTGCAGGCGAACTTGTCGAATGTTTCGGAGACTTTTTCGAAATTATCGTTGAAATACTCCACCCTTATGCTTTCCGGACGTCTCACGTCCGCATAAATTCCGGGCACACTCAGGCAGCCTTCGGAGTATTCGCATGTCCTGCTGCTTTCTTCCACGACAACCGGATTGATCATGACCCTCGTAAAATCCTTGAGATACGGATACGCATCAACAAGTTCACGCCCGTCCACAATCAGAATCCTTGTCGGCACGCCTACCTGAGGTGCGGCCAGACCGCAGCCGTCTGCGGAAGCCAGCGTTTCCTTCATATCGGCTATCAAAGCCCTGATATCATCCTTTTTCTCCAGATCAGCCTCTGCTGCCGGTTCCCTGAGTACATGGGAACCATACAGAAATATCGGTAATTTCATATCTTCGTATCTCCTATTTTACTAATGTATTGCCTCTGCGGTCAAGATAGGTCTGCAGAATGATCGCCGCACTTATCCTGTCCACGGAAGCCTTGTCTTTTCTGTCCTTGAGTTTCATGCCGCCGTCTATCATGGCCCTGTGGGCAAGAACGGAAGTGAATCTCTCGTCTTCGGTTTCCACCGGAATGTCCGGAAAATTCTTTTTCAGCAGTTTCAGAAAGGCATCGACATCCTTTGCAGCCTCCGATGGACGGTTGTCCATATTCATTGGATAACCCACGACAAAGAGCACTACATTCTCTTTTTCGGTGTAATTTTTAAGATAATCTATTATCTTTGCAGAATGTATTGTATCCAATGCGGACGCAAAGATTCCGAGCGGATCGCTGACCGCGACACCGACTCTTTTCCTGCCGTAATCTATGCCTATGATTCTGTCCATAATCGGATGCAAAGGTAACACAAAATTGTATGGCCCGTCAAAATAAAACGAAAAAAAACAGGAATTTCCGGCTTATCCTCATAGAGGACGAGACTCATAAGCCGTTGATGGCAATGCGGTTCTCCAGGACAAGTTTCATAGTTGCCGCCGTGATAGCCGCCGTATCGGTTTTCCTGATCATATACATGCTGATAGCCTTTACTCCCGTAAGGACCCTGATTCCTGGATATCCGGACGCCAGGGCCAAGAGAGCCGCAATCCAGAACGCAATCAGGATAGATTCCCTGGAAATGATCGTATCGAGATGGGATCTGTATTCGGAAAACCTCCGGCGCGTATTCGAAGGCGAAGAACCTGTAAGGATCGACAGCCTTATCAGGCAAAAGGCAGAAGCAGAAAGGAGCGCCATGACAGAGAAACAGGCAAGGGAACAGGATTCGCTTCTTAGACTGAACGTCACCAACGAAGAGCAGTTCGAACTTTCTCTTGCCGAAACCAGAAATCTCCCGATAGAAGGCATGCATTTCTTCTGCCCGCTCAAAGGTATAATATCACAGGGCTACGACAAGGCCATCCATCCGTTCATAGACATCACGGCTCCTGCAAATTCAATGGTTTATGCCGTCCTTGACGGGACTGTAATAGCTTCCGGCTGGAACGACGAATCAGGATACACTGTCCAGATCCAGCATTCAGGAGACATTATTTCCATTTACAAGCACAATCAGAAACTGCTCAAGAAAGTGGGGGACAAGGTAACTGCGGGAGAACCGATCGCCGTAGTGGGAAATACAGGAGCCCTGACTACGGGAGACCATCTGCATTTCGAACTCTGGTACAGGGGAGAAGCCGTGGACCCTACAAAATATATCAATTTCTGAAATGATGGAAAAAAGACGGATAGCAATTCTCGGGTCTACCGGCTCCATAGGCACACAGGCCCTTGACGTCATACGCCGGCACAGAGATCTTTTCGAAGTGGAACTGCTCACTGCAAACAACAACAGCCGGCTCCTGACGGAACAGGCCATAGAATTCGAAGCGAACAACGTGGTCATCTGCAACGAGGACAAATACCGTGAAGTGGCAGATGCACTGCAACCCCGTTTCATCAAGGTTTTCGCCGGGATGCAGTCCGTATGCGACCTTGTCGCAAGCGACAGCATAGATATCGTGCTGACGGCCATGGTAGGTTTCAGCGGACTCCGCTCTACGGTAGCAGCCCTGGAAGCCGGAAAAACGATAGCTCTGGCGAACAAGGAAACCCTCGTTGCCGCAGGCGCCATCGTAACGGGACTGGCCCGCAGCCGGAACGTCCCCATACTGCCCGTAGATTCCGAACATTCCGCCATATTCCAGTGCCTGCAGGGTTCATTCGGCGCCAGGCTCGAAAAGATACACCTGACAGCATCCGGAGGTCCGTTCAGATGCTGGACAAAGGAAAAGATAGCCAAGGCGGGAAGAGACGAAGCCCTGAATCATCCGAGATGGAACATGGGGAGCAAGGTCACCATAGACTCTGCGACCATGATGAACAAGGGGCTTGAAGTGATAGAAGCCAAATGGCTTTTCGGGATAGAACCCGAAAGGATAAAAGTCGTCGTGCATCCCCAGTCCATAATTCATTCGATGGTGGAATTCGAAGACGGAGCCGTCATTGCGCAGCTCGGGCATCCAGACATGAGGGAACCCATACAATATGCGCTCTCATATCCGGACAGGCTGACACTGGACAACAGGAAACTCGATTTCGCCGAGCTCGGACAACTGACTTTCTACAATCCTGACACGGACAGGTTTCCGGCCCTTTCTCTCGCATATTCCGCCATAGGAAAAGGAGGGAACATGCCATGTATAATGAATGCGGCCAACGAAGTTGCCGTAGAAGCTTTCCTTAACGGGAAAACAGGATTCTATGACATTACGCGCATCATAGAAGAGACTATGGATGGCGTGGATTTTGTAAAGGAGCCCGACCTCGATACTATTTATCAGACAAACAACGAAGCTCTGGCCAGAGCCGGAGAGATTCTAAAAAAGCACATCAGTTAAAATGGTCGTATTAATCAAAATACTGCAAGTCATCCTTGCCTTGTCGGTTCTTATTCTCGTACATGAACTCGGGCATTTCTGCTTTGCCAAACTGTTCAGGATCAGGGTCGACAAGTTCTATCTGTTTTTCGATGCCGGTTTCGCACTGTTCAGATTCAAACCGAAAAATTCCGATACGGAATACGGGATAGGATGGCTCCCGCTCGGAGGATACTGCAAGATTTCGGGAATGATAGACGAATCCCTGGATACCGAAGCCCTGAAAAGCGAACCGAAGCCATGGGAATTCAGGAGCAAGCCGGCCTGGCAGAGACTTCTCGTGATGGCCGGCGGCGTACTTTTCAACTTCATCTTCGCCATCATTGTCTACATAGGTCTGATGGCAGGATGGGGAGAATCGTACATCAGCAATGAAAATACTCCGATATACGCCAGCGAACTGGCCGAAGACATGGGATTCCGCACCGGGGACAGGATACTGAAGATGGACGACTACACTCCCGAGCGTTTTGAAATGCTGACGGCAGACCTTGTCCGGAAATCCGTAAAGAAAGTGACGGTATTGCGTGACGGAGATACGACTGACGTATACATCGACCAGAGCATGATCAAGGACGTTCTCAATTCGCAGGGGATATTCGACCTGGCCATGCCGCTGATAGTGGACTCGATCATGACGACATCGCCGAACTATGAATCCGGTCTGATGAAAGGAGACAGAATCACTGCGATAGACGGCCAGCCGGCAGAGTTTTTCCAGGATTCGAGAAAACTTCTGGACCAGAACAGAGGACAGGACATAAATGTCACGGTAATAAGGGACAAGGATACTCTGCAGATTCCGGTCCAGGTAGACACGAACGGATTTCTCGGAGTATATCCCGCAAGGACGGACAAGGTAAAGACCCGGACATATTCACTTGTATCAGCGATTCCGGCCGGAGTAAGACATACTTTCAATACTATCGGAGGATACATCCAGGACCTGAAACTGGTGTTTACGCCGAGCACCGAAGCCTACAAGTCTGTCGGGAGCTTTATCGCCATGGGGCAGATTTTCCCTTCCGCATGGAACTGGTACGCCTTCCTCAATATCCTTGCCCTGCTGTCCATAATGCTCGGCGTAATGAATCTCATACCTATTCCTGCTCTTGACGGAGGCCACATACTGTTCACCCTGTACGAGATCATAACGGGAAAGAAGCCGAGCGACAAGTTCCTTACCGCCGCCCAGATAATCGGCATGGTTCTCCTTATAGGACTTATGGTCCTGGCTTTCGGAAATGACATATCGAGACTGATTAGATAATCGGAAAATTTGCTAATTTCGTAGAATATACCGTTTAAATGAAAATACTATGAAACGCTTTTGGACATTTACAGCCATTGCTGCCGCCCTTATATCGATGGTTTCCTGCGGGGGAAGCGGGAAGAAGCTTCTTCCCAATGTCAGCGGAAAAGCCGGGGAAGTCATTGTCGTGATTGACCAGGCGGAATGGGAAGGGGAACTCGGCAATGAATTGCGCGATCTTCTCGCAAGCGACTGCCCTTTCCTTCCTCAGAAGGAACCGCTCTACACTCTGGTCAATATCACTCCTGGCAACTTCACCAATATTTTCCAGATACACCGCAATCTGCTTCTTGTAGACATCGACCACGGCACCGATTCATCCAGAGTGGAATTCAGATCGGATGTCTGGGCCAGCCCGCAATGCGTGATAAGCATAGTGGCAAAAGACGGAGAATCAGCCGTCGGACTGGTCAAAAGCCGCGGCAGGGATATCCAGACCATGATAGAACAGGCTGAGCGGGACCGCATAATCACCAACTCGAAAAGATATGAGGAAACAGCGCTCAGGCCGGTTGTCTGCCAGTTTGCCGGAGGCTCTCCTTATTTTCCGTCCGGATACAAACTCCTGAAACAGACCGACGATTTCATCTGGATAGCATACGGCACGAAAACCCAGGTGCAGCAGCATATTCTCGTATATAAGTTCCCTGTAACCGGAGAAGATGATTTCAGTCCGGAGAATCTTCTCGAAAAAAGGAATGAATACCTGAAGAACAATGTTCCCGGAATGTTCGAGAACACATATATGACGACGAGCAATATCATAACTCCGTCAGTCGAGTATCTCAAGTACAGGGGCCGCGATTTTGCCGAAATGAGAGGATTCTGGGAAGTATTCAACGACTATATGGGAGGACCGTTCGTTTCACAGGCATTCTACAGCCAGGACGGGCAGGAAATCATAGTCCTGGACGGCTTCGTCTATGCTCCCAAATATGACAAACGCAACTACATGCGCGAGGTCGAATCGATACTCTATTCTTTCGAATGGAATAATTCCGGAAGAAAAGAGTAAAAATATTTTGCAGTAAAAAAATATTTACATACCTTTGCACTCCCGATTGAAAAAAGGGAACAGTTCTTTAAGAGTATTTCCGGATTTGTTTTCAGGGCGGATTCCAACGGACGGACGACGCCGGGAAAAAAGAGGAAATAAAATGGTGGGTTCGTATAACGGTTAGTACTCAAGATTTTCATTCTTGCAATAGGGGTTCGATTCCCCTACCCACTACGAA
>CALUQM010000009.1 GCA_944322925.1 uncultured Bacteroidales bacterium | reverse complement strand
ATTTTCTGATGCTTGTAACTTATTGATGTTTAATAATTAAAACATTGTCGGAGAATTTTTCTCCGGACACTAGTGAAATTCCATAGAAAATCAGTCGATATTCCGCCGGTATTCCATCGGGGACATGTTGATGTATTTCCTGAAAAATTTGGAAAAGGCGGCCTGGTCTGAAAAATGCAGGATATCCGCGATCTGCTGTATCATGATATCGTCATTTTTCAGCAGCTGTATCGCCAGACCGAGGACTTCGGCATCTATGACCTGATGCGGAGTCTTTCCGGTACAGGACTTGACCACCCTTGAAAGATGTTTGGTCGATATGCAGAGTTCCTTGGCATAGAACGAGACTTCCTTCCTTTCGCGAAAATTCTTCCAGACAAGATCCATGAAACTGGCCATGAGCGTGTCTTTCTTGGCGAAAACATGGCGTTCGGGTTCAGGGAAATGCTGTTCCTTGATCAGCAGATTCCCGAGTTCCAGAACGTAGGCCTTGAAATAAGTCCTTACCATTTCAGACCTGTAGTTATGGTCGAGATCCGCAAGCATGTCCGCAATCAGGCGCATCTGCTTGAACAGTTTGGAAGTGGCATTGGCAGAAATATGCAGCACCGGATTCACGAGCAGAAGGGAAAAATAGTCTTTCGTCCCGGGTACGATATTCTGCAGGACTTCGGCTATGAACTCCCTTGTCGTGACCATGCAGTAGAAATCGAGGTCGGGGCTGAAGGACACGACATTGAAACTTGTGCCTTCAAGTATATCGAGGAAATCGCACCTGTCCAGAAGGACTTTCCTTCCGTTGACAGCCGCTTCCATCTTTCCCGAGAAGACAAGAAGCATTACACGGCAGCCGATCAGCGAGAACTTCTGTACAAGAGATATGTCGTCGGCATTGATCAGGACGAATTTATCGTCTATTTTACGTACATCCTGCGCAAACGAGCACAGTTGTTGCATATTTATTCTTTTCATGTGCCAAATATACAAAACATGTCCTTTTCAGACAATTATTTTGCACTTGCGAACAAATTTCGGACCCGTTTGTGATATTTTAACAAATTAATACGACATTTTTACAAATGGAGTATGAAAAGTAAACGGTATTTTTGCACCGCAAAAATTGAAACTGAATAATTATTAAAATATAACTAAAAAGATGAAAGTATTGAAAGTATTTATTCCGATGCTGTGTCTTCTCGCCGGGCTTGTGTCCTGCAAAGAAGAAGTAAGCCAGCAGCCTCAAGCCAGCGCCTATCCGTTACTGACGCTGAAAACTGAAAACAGGACGCTTTCTACTACGTACTCGACAGTCCTCGAAGGCAAACAGTATGTTGAAATCCGTCCGCAGGTGTCAGGATTCATCACGGACGTTCTTGTCAATGAAGGCGCACAGGTCAGAAAAGGAGAAACATTGTTCATTATAGACACGATTCCGTACGCTGCAGCATACGAGCAGGCCAAAGCTGCCGTAGCCACTGCGGAAGCACAGGAAGCGACATCCAGACTGACGCTTGAAGGACAGGAGGAACTGTACAGCGAGAATGTGATTTCCGATTTCGAACTCCAGACATCGAGAAACTCATATCTCAGCGCAAAGGCGGCCCTGGCACAGGCTACTGCCCAGGAAATAAGCGCTGCCAACAACCTTTCGTTCGCGAAAGTGTCCAGTCCGGTCACCGGAGTAGCAGGAATGACATCAATCCGTGTCGGGACTCTGGTAAGTTCATCCATGGCCGAACCGCTGATTACCGTGACGGACAATTCCAGCATGTACGCATACTTCTCGCTTACGGAAAAGGAAGCGCTCAGACTTATCAGGCAGTACGGTTCGATAGAAAAGACCATCGCTTCATATCCGCCGGTATCACTTATTCTCAGCGACGGTTCCACTTATGAAATCAAGGGCAAAATCGACGCGATAAGCGGTATCGTGGAAAACTCAGTCATAAGAGTAAGGGCAATTTTCGACAATCCGGACGGACTTCTCATCAACGGAAGCAGCGCAACGATTTCCATACCTTACACAAGGGAAAACTGCATTGTGATTCCGCAGGAGGCCACATTCGAAATCCAGGACAAGATATTCGCATACAAGGTCGTGGACGGCAAGGCCACATCCGCAATGATAGAAGTTTTCGGCATCAACAACGGCAGGGAATACATCGTCGAGAGCGGACTGTCTGAAGGCGATGTCATCGTCGCTACCGGTGCCGGTCTCATGAGAGAGGGAACGCTGGTCGTTGCTGCCGATGCGGCCGCTGAAGATACGGCTGCCGCCGGCGACGCCGCAGCTGATGAAGGTGAAAAAGAAGGAGAATAGAAGATGAATCTTAAATATTTCATAGACAGGCCTATCCTGTCTGTCGTCATTTCGGTAGTCATCGTATTGCTCGGTCTGATAGGTCTCGTCAGCCTGCCGGTAGAGCAGTATCCTGACATCGCACCGCCGACAGTAAGGGTCAGCACTACATACAGCGGAGCCAATGCGGAAGCGGTGCAGAACAGTGTGATCGTGCCTCTCGAAGAAGCAATCAACGGCGTGGAAAACATGACATACATGGAATCCTCGGCCAGCAACTCCGGAAGCGCGTCCATAAGCATATATTTCAAGCAGGGAACGGATCCGGACATGGCTGCCGTCAACGTCCAGAACAGGGTATCGCGTGCCACCTCACTCCTCCCGGCCGAAGTCACGAGAGTCGGTGTGGAGACCATGAAAAGGCAGAGCAGTACCTTGAAGATATTTGCGCTGTACAGTCCTGACGGGACATACGACGAGACATTCCTCACCAACTACCTGTCCATAAACATCAAGCCGGAAATACAGCGTATATCCGGAGTCGGAGAGGCCAACGTAATGGGAGGAGACTATTCGATGCGTATCTGGATGAAGCCTGATGTCATGGCCCAGTACGAACTCCAGCCGTCGGACATATCCGCAGCCCTTTCGAGCCAGAACATCGAAGCCTCCACGGGCTCCATCGGAGAGAACTCTGAAAACGTATATCAGTACACCCTTAAATACAGAGGACGTCTGAGTACCGAAGAAGAGTTCGGCGACATCGTACTTAAAGCCCTTCCCGACGGAAGTATCATACGTCTGAAAGACGTTGCGGACATCGAGCTCGGAGCCGTCAGCTATTCCTACACCGGAAAGGTGCTCGGAGCCCCGGGAGTGCAGTGTATGATCAACCAGACATCGGGCAGCAACGCGAACGAAATCATCAACGAGATAGACGCATACCTTGAGGAAGTGTCACAGAATCTGCCTAAGGGCATAGTTCTGGTGGACATAATGAGCACAAAGGACTTCCTCGACGCATCGATCCACGAGGTTATCAAGACCCTGTTCGAGGCCATACTCCTCGTAGTGCTGGTGGTGCTCGTATTCCTCCAGAACATAAGGGCTACCATCATTCCGACACTCGGTATCTTCGTATCCCTTATCGGTACGTTTGCCTTCCTTATAGTCGCAGGCTTCAGTATCAACCTTCTGACCTTGTTTGCCCTCGTGCTTGCGATCGGTACCATAGTCGACGACGCGATCATTGTGGTAGAGGCGGTACAGGCCAGGTTCGATGCCGGATACAGGTCTCCGTACAAGGCTACGGTAGATGCCGTAAACGGAATTTCCTCCGCAATCGTGACTTCGACCCTCGTCTTCATGGCGGTGTTCATACCGGTTTCTTTCATGAGCGGCACCTCCGGAGTGTTCTACACCCAGTTCGGTCTTACCATGGCGGTAGCCGTAGGTCTTTCCGCAGTCAACGCGCTGACCTTCTCGCCTGCAATGTGCGCGCTTATCCTGCATCCTAACGAAGAGGTGAAACCCGGGGAGAAGCCAAAGAAATTCTCTACAAGATTCAGGATTGCGTTCGACGCGGCGTTCCAGGGCATGTCCAAGAAATACAAGCATGGAGTGACATTCTTCATCAGGAACAAATGGGCCGCAGGCCTTATCCTGATTGTCGCAATCGGAGCGCTCATGTACCTGATGAGCACCAGCAAGACTTCCCTTGTGCCGAACGAGGATATGGGAACACTCTTCGTCAGCGTCGACGCCGCTCCTGGAAGTTCTCTCCATGAAACCACGAAAATACTCGACGAGCTGGCACACAGCATCGAGGACCTGCCTCAGATTCTCGTCTACAACCAGGTGTCGGGATTCAGCTTCGGAGGTTCGGGAGCATCCCACGGTATGATGATCATCAAACTGAAACCTTGGGACGAAAGGCCTGGCAAGGAAAACAGCAACATGGCCGTGTCCGACATGATATATGCCAGGACATCGCATATAAAGAATGCGCAGATTTTCGTATTCGCACCGCCTATGATTTCCGGATACGGTACCGGAAACTCATTCTTCGTGAGTCTTCAGGACAGGTCCGGAAAAGGAATGTCCACACTGTTCGACGTTACCCAGGACTTCATAGCGGAACTGAACAAGAGGCCTGAAGTCCAGATGGCCTATACGTCATTCAGCGCGAACTTCCCTCAGTACAAGGTGGATGTGGATGCGGCCCAGTGTCTGCGTGCCGGAATCACAAGCGACCAGGTGCTTTCAGTCATGCAGGGATATCTCGGAAGCATGTACGCATCGAACTTCAACAGATTCACCAAGATGTACCGCGTCATGCTCCAGGCCAAGCCGGAATACCGGGACGACCTGCAGTCTCTCGACAACATTTTCGTAAAGACAGCCAACGGAATGGCCCCTGTCAGCCAGTTCGTCACCCTGACCAAGACATACGGGGCAGAGAACCTCGACCGTTTCAACATGTTCCCGTCGATTACGGTACAGGGTATGCCTGCGGCCGGATACAGTTCCGGAGACATTATCGCAGCCATCCAGGAAGTATCCAAGACAGCGCTTCCGATGGGATTCGGATATGAATTCTCAAGCATGACAAGGGAGGAGGCACAGCTTGCCGAGTCGCACTCGACTACCATAATATATATTATAGCGATTGTCTTCATCTACCTGATACTCTGCGGACTGTACGAGAGTCTCTTCCTGCCGTTCGCCGTCATCTGCTCCGTACCTTTCGGTATCATGGGAAGTTTCCTGTTCGCCAGGATGTGGGGGCTTGAAAGCAATATCTACATGCAGATCGGCGTCGTGATGCTTATCGGTCTGCTTTCGAAAACAGCCATCCTTATCACCGAGTACGCGACGGAAAGGAGGAAACACGGAATGTCGCTCAGCCATGCCGCAGTATCGGCTGCATCTGTCAGACTGAGGCCTATCCTCATGACCGTGCTTACGATGATATTCGGTATGCTTCCGCTCGTGACTGCATCAGGAGTCGGAGCCAACGGCAACCAGTCGCTCGGCGTAGGTGTCGTCGGAGGTATGATAATCGGAACAATAGCCCTGCTGTTCATCACGCCTATGTTCTTCGTAGTCTTCCAGTACATCGAAGAGAAGGTAATGGGCAAGAGAAGAGAGGACAGGGAGTTACAGGAGAGTGAGATATGAGAAAAGCAATAATATTAGCAATGATAGCGGTAATGGCGGCCGGCTGCTCCATCTACCGCAAATACGAAAGACCGGAAAATCTGGAGGTCAATGTCGACAGCCTGTACAGGGCCGAACTCATGGCCGAACCTGAGGATACCGCATCTTTCGGCAACATACCATGGGAAGAACTGTTTACAGACCCTTATCTGAGGGATCTGATAGACAGCGGACTCGTCCACAACACCGACCTTCAGACTGCTATCCTGAGAGTTGAACAGGCTCAGGCAGGGCTGTACGCCGCAAAATGGGCATATTCGCCGTCGCTGAACCTCTCGCCGCAGGGTACCGTAACGAGTATCGACGCCAACAAGGCATCATTCGGGTATGATCTCGGCGGAAGCGTCAGCTGGGATATCGACCTGTTCGGCTCGCTGTTGAATGCCAAGAGAGAAGCTCAGGCAACACTTCTGCAGCAGGATGCCTACAGGCAGGCCGTAAGATCGCAGATCATTGCAACGATCGCCACAAGCTACTATGCCCTCCTCATGATGGACGAGCAGGTAAGAATAAGCGATGAAAGCGTCGTGATATGGAAAGAACAGGTCAGGACACTGGAAGCCAACCTCCGTGTCGGGACCGTGAATGAAAATGCGGTAACCCAGGCCCGCGCCAACCTCTACGGCCTTGAGGCTTCCAATGCGGAACTCAAGCAGCAGCAGAAGGAAACGGAGAATGCCCTGTGCTCGCTCCTCGGAAGAGTGTCCGGGACTGTCGCAAGAGGGACTCTCAACGAACAGATGCTTCCTGAAACCGTAAGTGCCGGAATACCTCTGCAGCTTCTGTCGAACAGGCCGGACGTATATCAGGCAGAGATGGCTCTTGCCGCGGCATACTACACGACCAACCAGGCAAGATCGGCCTTCTACCCGAAACTCACCCTTTCCGGTAGCGCCGGATGGACGAACAACCTCGGGCAGATGGTATCGAATCCGGGAGGCGTCCTGCTCAATGCAGTCGCAAGTCTCGCCCAGCCGATATTCAACAAGGGCCAGCTCAGATCGAATCTGAAAGTGTCCAAGGCCGAGGAAGAAATTGCAAGGCTGAACTACAAGCAGACCATACTCAATGCCGGACAGGAGGTCAATGACGCACTTTTCGCCATTGAAACCGCAGGCATCATGCTTGAGAAGCACAAGGCCCAGTGCAAGGACCTCGAAAGGACTGTCAAGACAGCCGACATGCTGTACCGCAAATCGGCCTCGGGTTCGTATCTCGAACTCCTCACCGCACAGCAGTCGCTTCTGAATGCACAGCTCAGCGTAATAGCTGACAAATACAATCAGCTCCAGTACACGGTAACACTGTACAAGGCTCTCGGCGGCGGACGCGAATAGCCGCAGGCCTCACACATACATCCTGAAGAGGGTGACTCTCAGTCTTTGCAAGCATTGCAGGGCAGGGAGCCACCCTCTTTCCGTTGCAGCAATCCCCTTTAATATAAAATTAACCAACTATTATTTGTGAATTAGATTTTATTTTCTAATTTTGCAATGTCACACCACACCACACAACACTGAAATTGTCTGAAACCAGTCACATTAAAATATAATGAAGAGATTTGCTTACATTTTAGCGACATTCGGCTCACTGCTGACGATAAGCTGCAACAGTTCTCAGGACAACCAGCCCGTCAGAATCGGAAGCTACAACCTGTGGCGTTCGGATCTGGGAAAGAACGAATATGCCTGGGAACACAGGAAAGACCTGCTTGCAAAGTCCATCGCCGACACTGACTTCGACATGTTCGGAATACAGGAAGCCGACCTCAGGATACAGGACGAACTTCCGGAACTCGTAAGCCGCTACACCGACAAATATTCCTGGTGGTTCTTCAGCCCTTACTCCCAGGACGGGAAAGGAGACAAGGCCCAGGGTATCGTCTACGATTCGACACGGTTCACAATGAAAGACAGCCACTATTTCTGGCTTTCCGAGACCCCTGACGTCATGAGTTCCGCATGGGACGAGAAGAAGTACAACAGAGGGGCCTGCTGCTTCACATTCAATGACGGCCTTACAGGCAAGGATTTCTTCGTCATGGTGATACATGCTCCGCTCGGGAAAGAGGCGAGCCGGAATTGCGTGGATGTCGTCATGAAAAAATACGATGAATACAATCCGGCCGGCCTTCCCGCAATCTTCGTAGGAGATTTCAATGCCCGCCCGGACAATCCGGCATCTGTACATTTCAGGGAATACTGGACTGATTCGTTCTCGGCCGTAGGAGAAGAAAACCGCAAGGGTCCTGCTGGGACCTTCAACGGGCACGACTCCGACAGGGACATGGAGAAAGCCAGAAGGATAGACTACGTGTACTTCAGGGGCGGAATCACCCCTCTTGCCTACGAATGCGTCGACACGCAGTACGACAGCATCTGGCCGTCCGACCACTGTGCCATATATGCTGAACTGGAATTGAAATAAACACATTCATATTTATCAAAATGAAATTAAAAACTATTCTTGCACTCTCGATCCTTTTCACGGGTGTAACTGTTTTTGCTCAGAGCATTACAGTGACAGGAAGCATTACTGACGCACAGACTCAGGAATCCGTACCGGGCGCCACTGTGCTCGTCAAAGGAACTACGAACGGTGTAGTAGCGGACATGGATGGCAAATATTCCATCGAAGTCTCTGCGAGCGACACTCTTATCTGCTCTTGCTTCGGCTATTCCGACATCGAGGAAGTCGTCGGCTCAAGAGGTGTAATCAATTTCGAGCTCAAGATCGACACTTACCAGTTGGATGAAACTGTGGTAGTCGGTTACGGTACGCTGAAAAAATCGCAGCTTGTCGGCTCGGTGGAAAGCGTCTCGGGAGATGTTCTTGAAGACAGGGTGTCTTCGGATATCACCAGATCGCTTCAGGGCCAGATTCCAGGTCTGAACATCATCCAGTCGGACGGCAAGCCGACCCACGGAGGAGCAATCTACATCCGTGGCGGAAATACCTCATACACAGCAAGGACAAATCCTACGTCGACATCCAAGTCCGAACAGACCATCGGACAGGGAGGAGCCGCACTCGTTCTGATCGACGGAGTGGAGGGAGACCTGAGCACAGTCAATCCTGACGATGTGGAAAGCATATCCGTACTCAAGGACGCATCCTCGGCGGCCATCTACGGAGCGAGGGCCGCATACGGAGTAATCCTCGTCACCACCAAGGACGCTACGAAAGACAGGGTTTCCGTAACATACAACGGTTCCGTTTCCCTCAACCAGAGAACCGTACTCTGGGAAGACGGAATCATAACCGACGGTCTTGCCTATACGGAGACATTCTACGAATTCTTCCAGGGCTATTCCAAGACTCCGACATACGCAGGCGACCTTCCGACCAAAATCAACACCTACACCATCCCGTCGAATTATCTCGAGATGTTCAGGGAAAGACGTGCCGCCGGAAATACAGGCAAATATGACATGAACGGCAGCAACTACCTGTACTTCGGAAGCGAGAACTACCTTGAAATGTTCTACAAGAGATTCAACATGACCCAGACCCACAATCTGAGCGTCAGCGGATCTTCCGACAGGGTGTCATACTCCATTACTGGAAGATACTACAATCAGGACGGAATCTACAAAATCGGAAACGAAGCCTTCAATTCATACAATCTGAGGTCGAAAATTGCAGTCAAGGCCAACAAGTGGCTTTCCTTCGACAACAACACCTCCCTCTACAGCATGAACTACATCCAGCCTATCTTCAGTAAGGGACAGGACAGTGTCGGCAGCCAGTTGTGGCAGATCGAAATGCAGGGAACGCCTGTCATCCCTGTTTACACGGAAGACGGCAAATATACTGCGGGAGCCGCGATGAGCGGTTACGCTTCATTCAACGACGGGAACTCCAGCCAGGAAGAAAGGAACCTTACGGTCGCCACAACTCTCGGCGTCAACATCGAACCGATAAAGGACGTGCTCAAATTCAGGGGAGACTTCACATACAAGACAATAAGGAGAACCCTCGAAAGATACACCGGACCGGTGGAATACTACACGGCACCGGGAGGCGAACCTACGTCGTACATCAGCCAGGTGGACACATACAAGAGACGCTACGACTACACGACCAACTACATGTCGGCCAATGCCGTCCTTACATGGACTCCTAAACTCAACGAGAACCACAATCTCAACGTAGTGGCCGGATGGAATCTCGAGAACTATGACTACGAAAGACTCGGCATCCACAGGACAGGCCTCATGTATCCGGGATACACTTCACTGGAACTCTTCGACGGCACCGACATCACTCTTATGGAAGACGGAAACTCCTACGGACTCGTGGGCTTCTTCGCAAGAGCCAACTATACCCTGCTCAACAGATATATTTTCGAAGTTTCGGCAAGGTATGACGGCAGTTCGAAATTCCCTGTAAACCAGCAGTGGGGCTTCTTCCCTTCAGGGTCTATCGGATGGAGGATTTCCGAGGAGCCTTGGATGCAGTCCGCAAAGCACTGGCTCAACAACCTCAAGTTCAGGGCGAACGCAGGTTCTCTCGGCAACGGTACCATCGCGCCTTATTCTTTCCTCGAGACCATGTCCATAGCCAAGTCGGATGTGATATTCGACGGAAATCCTGCCTACTATGTAGGAGTCCCTTCTCCGGTACCTGACAACCTTACATGGGAAAGAGTCACAACCTATGACGTAGGTCTCGACATGGACGTTCTCAGGAACAGGCTTTCGCTTTCCGCAGACTACTATGTCAGAAACACTACCAACCTGTTCATCACCGGACCTGAACTTCCTGCAATCTACGGAGTCACACCTCCTAAGGGAAATTACGGAGCTCTCCAGACAAGGGGATGGGAACTCACCCTGTCATGGAAGGATTCGTTCAAGCTCGCCGGCAAGGACTTCAATTATGCCATCAAGGGAAGCCTGTGGGATTCACGCACTTGGGTTACATCCTACTACAACGAATCCGGAAACATCTTCACATACTATGACGGCAAGGAACTCGGCGAAATCTGGGGTTTCAAGACGGACGGATATTTCCTTTCCAATGAAGAAGCTGCGGCATGGTATCCAGACACATACCACTGGTATGCAGGACAGAGCAGCACGCCGTACGCAGGAGACCTGCGGTTCCTCGACACGAACGACGACGGTGAAATCGGCATAGGCTCATATACGCTCGAGGATCACGGAGACCTTGAAAGAATCGGAAATGAAAGTCCGCGCTACCAGTTCGGTCTGAATCTCGACTTCAGATGGAACAACATAGGACTGAGCATGTTCTTCCAGGGAGTCGGCCAGAGAGACTGGTATCCTGCAATCAACACGGGATTCTTCTGGGGAGGCTACGGACGTGCATACTCCCATGCGCTCAAGACTCAGAGCGGTGACAACTACGTCCACATCGACACATCCACCGAGAACTGGGTAGTAACCAACGCCGACGAAAATCCTTACTGGACACGCCGTACATACAGCGTCGCCAACAGCCAGCGCGGTGCACTCTCCTTCCCGAACACGCACTATCTGCTGAATGCCGCCTATGTCAGACTCAAAAACCTGACAATCGACTATACCATACCTAAACATCTGCTCGAAAAGGCCAAGATTCAGCAGTTCAGGATATACCTCTCGGGAGAAAACCTTTTCACATTCTCTCCTCTGTTCAAGCACACCAAGATGTTCGACCCTGAGGTAATCGGTACAGGAGACAGCGATTTCCACGGCGCCACTTCCACCCAGGGACAGGGTTACAGCTACCCTATGCTCAGGACATTCACTCTCGGAGTATCAATTTCATTCTGACGGGAGCCTAACGACATTAATGAAGAACCATACGTTATGAAACATATTATTATGAATACAATAAAAACAATTTCGGTCGGACTCGCCCTTGTTCTGGCGGCAACATCCTGCGAGGATTTCTTCGACAGGACCCCGAAAGACGAATTCGCCACGACTTCGTTCTTCGCTTCCGAAACGGACCTCCAACTGTATGCCAACGGACTTATCGAGGCGGCAATGCCGAGCGTGAGCAACCTTACCCTGGGCGAGGATGCCTATACGGACTTCTGCGGGACGAAACAGTCCAAGACTTTCTACTCCGACACCTATACGGCAAGTACGGCTTCCGGATGGTCGTATTCCAACTGGAGTTTTCTCAGAAGATGCGTCTACATGCTCGACAACATGCACAACGCCAAAGGCAAGGTTTCAGACGAAATCTACAACCATTACGAAGGCGTAGCACGCTTCTGGAGGGCATACGCTACTTTCAACAAGGTCAAGGACTTCGGCGACACATACTGGATAGAGAAGACCATCCAGCCTGAAGACTCGACTGTACTCTACGCGCCGCGCGACGACAGGGAATATGTCATGCACATGGTGGCTGAAGACCTCAAATTCGCCGTAGACAACTGCCTTACCGACGGGACAGGCATCAACTCAAACGGAAGAATATATATCAACAAATATGTCGCCCTCGCCTTTGCTTCCCGCCTCTGCCTCTACGAAGGCACTTACAGGAAATACCATACGGCCAATCCGTCCACCGGCAAGCCTTGGACAAACGAATACGAGACTTCCGAAGACTTCCTGAAACTGGCACGCGACTATTCCAAACAGCTGATTGGGACAGGTATCTTCTATCTGCACAACAATTACCGCGAACTTTTCGTCAGCACGACCCTGCCTGCGGACGAAGTGATCTGGGGACGCTCATTCAATGACGAGTACAGACACAATCTGACATACGAATTCTATTCAGCCACTGCCGGACAGCAGTACTCCCCTACCAAGGATTTCGTACACATGTTCCTCGAAACCGACGGTACTCCTGTGGCTTCTGCCGAAGTGTCTGTAACGGAAGAATTCAACAACAGGGATGCAAGACTTGCCGCCTGCGTGCTCGCTCCGGGCCAGACATATACCACCATGTCGGGCGCCATCGAAGAATTCGCTCCGAACTTCACATGGACAAAGACAGGATATCAGTGGCTCAAATGGTGCCAGACCAATGAAATCGCATGGAGCGTCAGCAACGACCAGTCCAACAATGCAATTCCTATCTTCAGATATGCCGAAGTGCTGCTGAACTATGCTGAAGCGGTGGCTGAACTCGGGGAAATGAACTCGCAGATATGGGATGAGACCATAGGAGAACTCCGCAGAAGAGCCGGTGTCACAAGCATCTACCCTGAAGACGGCGGATATGTACAGGACCAGTGGCTCAGGGACTATTATACGAAGGATGTGAAACATTCATCGGAATTGAGCGACGTCATCCTCGAAATCAGACGTGAAAGGGCTACGGAACTCTTTATGGAAAACGACTCGAGATACAACGACCTCATGAGATGGCATCTCGGAGACCTGATAGAAAGAAGGTACAACCACCAGGGATGGGCCGGAATATGGGTAACGGAAGAAGAGACCCGCACCGGTTTCATTATCAACGGAAAAAGATACATGGTAGGCACGAATGCAAGTACCAGTGATGCTGGCTACAAGATAGTTTCCAGCACATCCGACAGGAACTTCACCTTCTCCGAGGGAGATCACGGCTATGTGGTGTACAACTACAAGATGACCTGGGACGACAAGATGTACACCAAGCCGGTACCTGTAACCGCCCTCAATGTCAATCCTGATATCGGCCAGAACAACGGTTGGCAGTGGAACTGATGCAAGAACACATATTAACCAAATCAAACAATATGAAACGAAATTATCTGAAATTGTTAGCAATGGCTCTCTGTATGGTACCGTTCGCATGTACGGAACCGACAGAAGAAGTTACCGAAGGGGAAGACGCCTCCATTACGGTATCCCCTGAATCTTATACTGCTGAAGACTGGAACATTACTGAATTTTCAGTAGACGTGACAGCCAACTGCCGCTGGAATGTAAGTTCAGGTGCCGACTGGCTCCAGACCGACACCCAGTCCGGTGACGGAAACGGCTCGTTCGGCGCCAGGATGCTTGAAAACACGGGAGCAGACGAAAGGACGGCAAAAATCACCGTAACCTCCTCGAACAGGAAGGCGACCGCTACGATTACCGTCACCCAGCCAGGCAACCCGGAGTCCGCAGAACCTGAACCTCCTGCAGTTGCCGGATATTCATTCCCTATAGTAGAAGTATGGGAAACCAATGCCGGCCTCGATGTTGAGTCAGGCAAGGCTGCAATCCTCGCCGAAGGCCTGAGCAATGCAGAAATCAATTTCCGCACCGTGACTTTCAAGGACGGTCTCATCGTCGAGCAGTCCAATCTCGCACAGTCCGACCGTGAAATACGCATCGCCTGTCCTGCACATACCAACCCTAAGAAGTATGCAGGCTTCCAGATCGGTATCTGCGGATATGACTGGGCACTCGGAGATTCATGGACAATCAAGATACCTGTCAAGGAAGAATTGTCCGGCGACCTCAAATTCTGCTACGGCTCAAGGAGAGAAGGAAACGCAGGAGGAATGACATACACCTGGAGTTCGGACGAGGGACAGACATGGAACGGTTTTTCAGCTCCTGCAGAAGCAGCCAAATCGGAAGCCATGTGGAAGTCAGTGAAATTCACCATTCCCGATGCACAGAAAGTTCCGGCAAACGGCTGGCTGTGGATAAAGCTCACTTGCGGCGCCGATTATTCAGACAACAGCGTGACCATTTCCAACGGTATCGCTATCATCCCTGCCGAAGCGGAATTGTCCGACCTTCCTGAACAGGACAACAGCACTGTCGTATTCTCCGAAGGATTCGATGACATAATCGGAGTAAACGCCATGTATATCGACATTCCTGTAGGCTTCATGAAGAGCTGGACAACCGGTACGACACCTGGATCATACAATCCTACCAATCCGGCAATGGAGTGCAACCTCTGCTACGAAAAGCCTGGATTCATTCAGGTCGGATACGCTGACGAAGCCCTGGTAGCAAGATATCTGTCCAGCTCCGGCTACGGAAAAGGCAGCTTCTCGATAAATGTAGGCGAAAGACTCAAGGAAATGGGCAAGGCCACTGCAGACCTTACCGTCAAATTCAAATGCGCAGGTATCACCACGGCCTACAACTTCCCGGTAGATGCGGTTCCTACACTCACGGCGACATCCGGTACGGTAGAAAACGGCACCATAGCCAATGCAGACCTGAGCATGAACGCATTTCAGGAATACACCATGACCGTCAAGGGTGCAGACCAGAGCACGGTCCTCACTCTTACCAGTGCCGAAGTCACATCTTCACCGTTCCTGGATCTCGGTCTCACTGAAGAGGCAGACTACCGTTTCTTCGTGGATGACATCCTCATAACTATTGCAGAATAATAACATTACTACATTTTCGGATGCGGGACGGGATGACTGTCCCGCTCCGTTTTTTCCAATCATGATGAAAAACGGATTTATCATAACTTTCTGCGCACTGACGCTGATGACGGCATTTTCATGCGAAAAGACTGAAAAGGAAGACAACGGCGGAGGAGGAAACACTACACCGGAAATCCCCGAAGGCCTGGCCGATCTGCCCGATACGATAAGGATCGGCACCTACAATCTCAGGGTCTCGACCGACAAGGGCATCAATTCATGGGAGCAGAGACGCGAGAGACTGGTACAGTCGATAGCTGAAAACGATTTCGACGTATTCGGAGTCCAGGAGGCCGACATAACCATACAGTCGGACCTGCCGCAGCTTCTCAAGGCTGCGGGGCTGAACTACGGATACAGATTCTTCAGTCCGTACAAACAGGCAGGCAGCGGAGACAAGGCACAGGGGATATTTTACAAGAGCCCCGACTTTACGCTTCAGAACTGGCAGTTCTTCTGGGTATCGGATACGCCTGACGAATGTACGGTCAATGATACGGGAGGAAACGGAAGCTATCGCAGAGGCGGATGCTGTGCAGTCATGAAAGACAACATGAGAAGCAACCTGAGCTTCTTCTTCATGGTGACGCACGGACACCTCAACAGCGGTACTAATGAAAAATACGCGTATGTGTACGAAGAACAGGAAAAAAGGTTCAATACCGGAAACCTGCCGTCCGTTCTCGTAGGCGACCTCAATGCCATCCCTACCGGCTATACGTCCTCCGTACTGCGGACCTACTGGGAAGACTCCTTCATGTACCTTCCTGAAAAATCGAAGAGCGGCCCTTCCGGCACATACAACGGCTTCGACCACAACAAGAACATGGAAACTGCCCGGAGAATCGACTATATCTATTTCAGGGGAGAAGACATGGAACCTCTGCAGTACGTATGCAACGACGCCCTCTATGACGGGGAATTCGCTTCCGACCACTTCCCTATCTACGTGGACATGAAAATCTCACAGCCAAAAACCTGGTACTGACATTCAATCTGCAACCGCAATGAAACTTTACGGCATCATCCTGTCATTTTTTGCATTATGCCTTGCCGGCGCCGCATCGGCAGAGGAAATCTCAGGCAACGGCATCGTAAGCGTCTCCGTATCCGAGGACGGAAGGCTGACAGCTCTCTCCAATCTGTCCACCGGGCAGAACTATGCCTCAGGGGAATATCTCTGGAGGATGTATTACGACTCTCCGGACCGCAAGGAAATCGAAATCGGCGGAGCCGGACAGAAAGCTGAAACAAGCCTCAGGAACGGGACAATCGAGGTATATTATCCGGAACTCGTTTCAGAAGACGGCAGCACCCTCGACATCTCCCTTACGCTCCGTATCCGTCCCGACGGCAGGCTGATCAGATTCGCATCGGAAATCTCGAACAATGAAGAACACGTCGTGGTCAGGGAGTTCCAGTATCCGCTGATAGGCAATATCGACCTTCCCGAGGACCATGACCTCATTACGGCCGAGACGGGAGGGATGCGGTACGATGATCCTGTGGGGACGATATATGCGAAAAGCAACAGCAAGCCGTACATGACTCCGGCCCAGTATTTCAGGCAGATGGACATGAAATACCCTTCAGGCGTATCCATGAACTGCTTTATCCTTGCCGGCGACACCCAGGGACTGTATTTCGGAAGTCATGACACCCTGTTCCAGGACACATGGCACGGGCTCAGGCTTTATCCTGACGGTTCGGGAACTTTCAACAGGCTGGAATGCGGGTTCTACAAATATCCTCATTGCTTCTGCGGAGAAACATGGAGCTGCGACGCCAACGTTGTGGCCCCATACAGCGGCACATGGCACAGTGCCGCAAAACTGTACAGAGACTGGGCCGACACATGGTGGGACCACAGGGACACTCCCCGTTGGGTCAGGGAAATGACCGGCTGGCAGCGCATCATTTTCAAGCATCAGTACGGAGAATATTTCTTCAGGTACGAAGACTTGTACGGGAGGATTTCAGACGTGGGCAATGAAGTCGGCAACAATGCCGTCCTCGCGTTCGGATGGTGGAAGGAAGGCATGGATAACGGAAATCCCGACTACTCCCCCGATGATTCGCAGGGAGGAGATGCAGGCTGGGCCGAGGCCATCAGGAAATACAGGGAAAAGGGAGGCAAACTGCTCATGTACTACAACGGGAAACTCATCGACAGGGAAAGCAGGTTCTATACGAGCGGACAGGCTGCCGGCATACCGTACACCGACAATACCGGTGCGGAACTCACTGCCCACTACAAATTCACGTCGATGGGCACATGGCTCGGAGAATACGATGCAAGGACCTTCCATATCGCCGACACGAGGGATTCCCTCTGGCGTGAAATCCTCGTCGGAATGGCCGACAGGGCATACGAATGCGGGGCGAACAGCGTTTTCTACGACCAGCTCGGCTATGCGGAAGACCAGTGCACGGACTGGGACCTCAGCCGTGAATATCCCGTACCGAACATAAGGGTGATTTACGACAAGGGACAGGCCCTGAAACAGATTCGCGACCATATCAATGCGAAAGATCCGGAATTCGCGCTCGGGACCGAATGGCTGACGGACTATACCGCCCAGTTCTGCGACTACATCCATTGTTATCCCGGGAATTACGGTCCGGACAGTTTCCAGGACTTCTTCAGATATACCTTCCCTGAAATCATATTCTCTGACAGGGAGCTAAGGGACGACAGCGATGTGCAGAGAAGGGTCAACATGTACCTGATGAAAGGCATCATCAATGATATAGAAATCTACAGGTGCCGCGACCTTATAGACAAGACACCTGTCTACAAGGCATATCTGACAAAGGCGAACGAAATAAAGAACCGTTATTCGCGGCTGCTGCTCTGCGGCACTTACAATGACGTGCTCGGGTTCACCGTTTCAAACGGGAAAATCGAGGCAAGGGCATTCATTGCCGGAGACGAAATGGCGGTAGTCGCCACCAACCCTTCGGCTGAAAGGCTTTCCGCAACAATAGACGTACCCGGATACGAATATGTCGAATGCGCCTGCCTCGGGACACCGGAAACAGGCGAGGACGGCAGGACTGTCACGCTCGGACAGTACGATCTGACAGTATTGATATACAGAAAATCCGAATAATCCCTTCTCAAGATGTTTCTGAAACTGAAAAACGCAGGAATCCAGGCCGAACTGTGCATTCCGGACCGCGATCTGGGATACTACAGGGGCACGCGCTTCGACTGGGCTGGTGTTTTCCACAGCATCCAGGCCGGCGGAACCGTTTATGTCGAAGAATGGTTCGATGACTACAATCCCCTCCGGCACGACTGCGTATGCGGCCCTGTGGACGAATTCATGCAGACAGGATTTGAGGAAGCCGGTGCCGGCGATACGTTCCTGAAAATCGGTGTGGGGCTGCTCGTAAGGCCCGACACCGGAGATTACGACCGGTTCAGGCTGTACGAAATAGCCGACTACGGTACCCGGACAGTCGAGAATTCCAAAAATTCAGTCAGGTTCAGACATTTTCTGTTAGGGAAAAAGTACGGATACGACTATGTAAAGGAAATTGGCGTCGACGGCCTCGGCAAAACAGTATCCATAAGCTGCAGGCTGCTGAACCTCGGCCCGGAAAGCATCGAGACATCCGTGTGCAACCATAATTTCTGGACTTTGGGGCAAAAACATGTCGGTCCGGACACTCTGGTCGGTTTTCCTTTCCATCCTGCGGGAAAATGGAGGGAGAATTACGGCTGTGTCCGGCTTACCGACAGCGGGATACGTTTTTCAAGGACTTTGGAAAAGGGTGAAACCGTAGCCATGGACTGCCTGCAATCCAAATCGAAATATACGGACGGATATGGTTTCACACTGGAAAACACGAAAAACGGCTCCTCTGTGGAAGCCGTATGCAACATGCCCATGGAATACATGAAAATATGGGCGAATCACCGTGTCGTCTGCCCCGAACCTTATATTCATCTCAGGCTCTTCCCTGGCGAGGCTGCAAAATGGAAGATCGACTATCTTCTGGGCTGACTGCCCCGCCCCCGTCGAGAAGGACGCAGAGACCGTTGAATGTAGCATTGTCGATATCGGACACCTGCCCTACTTCTTTCAGGCATGAAACAGACGAAAGACCGGCTTTCACCGCACTGTCCATGAATCTGTACGACTTCGATATCTGGCCCCCGAACAGGAGGCATTCCACACCGTATTCGGCAAGTATCGGAGCGACGCTTTCCGCTATTATGCTCCCGGCGGTCTCGAAAGTCCTCACCGCACTGTCCTCGCCTTCAGCCGCCCTGTGTCCGATTTCAGCGACGGTCAGTTCCGGTTCATTGCATCCGGTCAGTTCTCCGTAAATTCTCAGAAAACCTCTTTTGGAGACATAATCCTCGAGTATCCCGTCCCGGTAAGGCCGGTTGTAAATGGAAACGCCCGGAGACTTCATTGGCGACAGCAGTATGTTTCTGTCCCGACAGACCGTGAATCCGAGTCCTGTTCCTATGGCGACAAGCGCCACATTCGCGTAATTCCTGCCTTTGCCCGAAACAAGCTCTCCGAGAAGCATGCAGTTGACATCATGGATAAAACGGAAACCTGCCCCGGGAAGAATGCCGCAGTCCGCAATATCCGTAAATTTCCGCCCGTAAACGGCCGAAAACTTGTGTTTCATCAGAAAAATGCCGCTGTCATAATCGAAAGGTCCTGGTATGGCTACTCCGACACAGGCAATATGCAGGGAATTTTTCGAGGCATAACCGGCAGCATGCGTCAAGGCCGCATTCAGCGACGCCCTGATTTCCTCCGCAGTACCTGCTGAAGATATAGGGACGGAAACAGCCGTGCCTGGCACAGCCGTTCCGTCCGAAGTGAACAAAGCCTCCTTGATATAGGTTCCGCCTACATCAAGGAGAAGGAAAATTCCGTCAGTCCGGATCATTTTCGAATCCATCGCGAAGCATTGTCTTGTGTATCCTGATCGGTTCCTTTCCGAGATTTTCTATGACATAGTGTCCCATGTCGGCAGGAACTACCACAATATCCATATAATCGGCCTCGTAGCATCTTTCAGGATGCTCCACGCTTCTGATGCGGACCTTCTCGCCGTCTACGACAGTAAGGACATGGAAAATGCCTTTGGTGTCCTGGCAGCAGGTCTGCTCGAACTCGAGCCTGCGCAGAGAGAAATACAGAAGGCTGCTTTCGCCAATGATATATTCTTCCCAGCCTTCTCCGCTGTCCGCAAGGCGCGGCTGCTGGACGATGTTGCCCCTTACCCAGGAAGTGCGCCTGTCGCGTACTATGGTCTTTTCTCCGAGATAAGTATGTATCGGGCGCTGTTTGCCGTCGAAGTCCAGCCGGAGATAATCGTACATCTTGTAGGTATATGAACCGATGGTCAGGCTTCCGATCTCGAGAACCACCTGATTGCGGCCGGAAGAGTGTACGGTACCGGCAGGTATCATCACCTGAAGTCCCGGTTTCGACTCCTCATAGCTCACGTATTTCATATAGTCGACAGGCTCGTGACGGGTATCAGCAGCTTCGATATCCTTGCAGAACTGGTCGATGTCGGCATCGTCCCTGAATCCGAGGAAAGTCTTTGCGTCATGTCCCGTAACCACTACGTAGTAGCTCTCGTCCTGCCGTCCGAATTCATTGTACTCGGATTTGTTGAACGCAGCGCCTGAATGGCACTGGATGGACATGTTTCCGGTACTGTGGTATGAGTCGTCATAATTGAAACGCACAGGGAAATATCCGTGGAACTTCCTGACGCATTTCTCACCCATGAGACGGACGCCCTCCTTCTGCACGAACGAGAAATAAGGGAAATCTATCAGAGTGTCTCCGGCCGCCACAAGTACGCTGACTTCCATAGGTATGAAATCGAATACCCACGCACAGTTGCGCATTGTATCAGGCAGGTTGCGGAGTTTTTTCATGTAAGTTCCTCCCCACACGCCCTCGAGGTAAACCGGCTTGCAGCGGAACGGATAGTTCACGAGTGAACGGAAAATCTCGTTAAGGGCCTTGCGCGGTATGAGCCTGACATCGTCCTCATGGTCGGATTCCACATAGTAGTCCAGAACGTCATGCTGCAGAAGGTCGCCGCGGTTGTGTACGGCAACTTCGAAATCGCTGTAGTAGCAGCGGCGGATAACCCTGTTTGCAGGGTCAGGCATCGATTTTCCGATATTCGCATAGCGGCCGCGCCTGATTCTCAGTATGGACTCCTTAGGAGTGACATCGAAATAGCACTTGATATCGTACAGATCCCTGAATTCGCTGATGAGACATCCGTAGCCGTAGACGATGATGACTTTCCCCTGACCTTTGCCGGCAGCTTCCATCTTAGCCTTGAATTCTGCCGCCTTGCCGCTGTCGACAAAGCCTTCATAACCGCCCTTGTATATCTTGCCGAAAAGAAGAGTAGGGTCCTTCTTCGTATCCCATTCGAGCAAAGGCTCTATTATGGCATTTATCTGCTCGTCGGACTTGAAGACTTCCCTGTCGAAATCCACAGGTTCCACTGAGATTCCTGAAAGTGAAAGTCTGCGGCCGACAAGGTTGATGAATGTTCTCCAGCATGCAGTCGTATATCCGTCAAGGGCGACAATGACATTGCTTCCGTCCTTCATTCTGCCGAGAATGTCTGAAACCAGCACCGCAGCAGCCTTGTCGGAGCCTGCCGTCACGCTCTTTACCGTATCTTCTGATAATTCCGGACGATTGACCGGCTTCGGGTCATCGTAGGGAAAGGGGTTGTACATGAAACTCATAATATCCCGTTATTTTATGTTGTAAAATTCAAAATTCATGATTGAGGCGAAATCCTCGAGTTCTTTGGTCCAGTCGCCGTCCACCAGCGCGAAATGCTGGGTGGCTCCTATCCGGAGTATTTTCTCGAACAGTTCCTTCACCGGTACGACAGGCCTGAATATGCTGTGAGAGTAAGTGGCCAGAAGATGTTTTCCCGGGAGGGACTCGGCCTGGAAGCAGACGAGCTTGTATTTTCCGTTTTCCTCGAGCAGCTGGGCGATCGTCTTCATGCCCGGACTGATCCTGTACCATGCGAACGGAGCTCCGGCATATTTCCATGAGGTCTTGGCGAACCTGACGTCGCGGGCGATTATCACATTGTCCTTCCATTGCGGATCATTGTGGTCGTTAGGTCCGGCATGTCCGCCTGCGAATGTGCCGTAAGCATCTTCTATGTGGAACGGTTCGAGGAAATTGACGTGTTTTCCCGTCATGATCTTCAGGACATAGGTGATGAGGCCTGCCCCTATGTCAGCCTCGGGGACGAGCACGGAAACATTCTCGTTGAACCACCTGTGATAAAAGCCTGCACGGCAGCCGGCCACCTTGAATGTGGCCTGGTCGATGTCGTTATAGACCATGACATCGATATCATTGCGCTCCGCCATCTTCTTGAGCGCGAGCGATGCCTTGACGCAGCCGACGAACTTGTCGTATTCGACATCGTCCATCATGCGGTACGCCGACGTGAGTTCCCTGCAGTAATCCTCCGTCTCGCTGTCCGCAAGAGAGGCTATCTCCTCGCCGTAATCCGAATAAGGAAGATAATGGATTTCAGGGCCGATTCTGGTAAACAGGTCGTAATTGTCGAAATATGTGGACCACATGGCTTCGTTCATGTTGGCCATCAGACCGACATTGGAACGGCGCAAAACGGCCCTGGCTTTGGCAGCCCTTGAAAAAATACGTATTTTTTCAGTGACTTCGGCCCTTGTGCCCATGACGACCTTGACATTTTCCCGAGGGACCCGTCTGACAGATCCGGAAGCTTCGAGGGATCCTACCAGAGTACCGGCACACAGATAGTCTATGAAATCATCCTCGTCGAGCGTGGTTTCGAAGGTCATCTTGTCCTTGGCGACATTGACGAAAAGTACAGGAATCTGCGGCATGTCCCTGAGAAACCTGATCCATGCGAAATCTTCCGACCACGACAGGAATTCAGCTATGATAAAATCCACCTTCGCAGCCATAAACATGGAAATAGCCTTTTCGGCGTCTTCCCTTTCATAGGTTATGCCCGGATATGTGACATCCAGAAAATCGAGGGTGGAAAGAATTTCCTTTACGGCTTTCTCTTTCCTTTCCCCGTAGGTTCCACGTTCGGGACCCGACAAATTCTTGAAACGCGGAGATCCGATCAGCAGAAGTCCGGCCTTAGCCTTTCCGGCTTTTTCAGTTCTGTTCATTATATCTTGTTTTAAACTTCATTTACGATTAAGCAGCGCCCTGGCGTTGTCCGTTTATTTTATTGTAGTCCTTCCTGTAGTGGGTATGGCTGACGATGAGCATCAGGATTCCGCAGACTACCCATATTCCGGCAAGACAGGTAAAGCCGAACGACAGGCCGAGGGAGCCCTTTATGGCACCGAGCACTACCGGGGCAAGGGCGCCGACACCGAATCCGGTCATGATCATTACGCTGGAGCACGACGAATGCAGTCTTTCCGGCGTGACGTCATACAGGACAGTGTAGGTATTGGCATCGAAGAAGGCTCTTCCGAAACCGAAACCGGCACAGCCGATATAGATGACCCAAAGTGCGGATGAATTTCCCATCATGTAGATGAACGGCACCGAAACGAGAAGACCGGCAGCCTGAAGCATCATCCTCCTTGCAGGGTTCTTCACTCCTATCCTGTCGGAAAGGCCTCCGGCTATCAGGACTCCGAAGAATGCGAAAAGATGGGTATAGAACATGGAATGGAAACCTGCTCCGGCAAGATTCATGTTGAAATTCTCATGAAGGTAGGTCGGCATCCATGTCAGATATCCTGTAATCACGAAAATCAGTCCGCTGAATCCTATGGTAAGCATGAGAGCGGTAGGTGTGGTAAACACAGCCTTGAATCCTTCGAAAAAGCCTGGTTTGTTTTCCTGTACGGCCTTTTCTTCCGGTTTTTCATCATCTCCGTCCCTGAGTCTTATCATCATGACTATCGCCCAGATGACACCGGCTGCTCCGAAGATTGTGAATGCCCACTCCCAGCCGAGAGTATCAGCGATATGCCCTGCAACCCAGCCGCTGGCAATGATTCCTATATAGTAGGCAGTCTGGTGTATGGACATTGCAGTCGCCCTCGTACCGGTGTGGAACTTGGCTACGAGAGAATAATTGGCCGGTCCGAAGAAAGCCTCGCCTCCGCCAGTTGCAACACTTCTGAAAAGCACAAGAGCGAGAAAACCTCCGGCAAAGCCCGTGAACATCGTAGCGATGCTCCAGAAGAGTATGCTGAGGGTAGTGACCCATTTCTTGCTGAACCTGTCGCCGACCCAGCCTCCGATCGGGACCATTACCGCATAGAAAAGATTGAATATGGTAGCTATCCAGCCTACTGCGACATCACTCAGTTCAAGGGATTCCCTGATCTGCGGCAATACGGTATTGAATACCTGACGGTCGGCCTGATTGAGCAGATATGCCATCCACAGAAGGGCCAGCACTTCCCATTTGTATGATTTTGCCTTTACGGCAGGTTTAAGCAGTGTCATGATTCTGAATTTTAATACAGCATGTCATTAGTCGTACCTTCCGCCTTCTGGGCAGTCGTGTCGACAAGTTTTACGCTGGCCTTGTCCATTATGAAGACAGGGCAGTCCCAAAGAAGAAGATTGTAGATTTTCAGGTTTCCTTCGAAGTTGCCGCCTCTCTTTATGTCCAGGCGGTAAGCCTTTCCCGTCAGAGGATCCACATACAGAGGCTCTTCGAACTCGACGCCCTTGAGAGTGATATCCGTCGCTGTCCTTTCGAGAGAGCTGTCAGGAATCCTGTCCCCGAACCAGAGCATCACTCCGATGCGTTTTCCTTCTCCGTCCCTGATGGCCACGGTGTTGATCTTGCGGGAACCGTTGCTTTCATATTCCACGGCGCCGTCGGGCATGTATTCCTCCTTGAGAAGAGTACACATGTTGCGGACTCCGTAGAACGACGGCCTGCGGTACACCGGCTCCTTCAGAAGGTTTGTCCTCACAAGGCCGAAAGACTGCTGCATGTTCGGATACTGCAGGTCGACGAGAGTGAAGATGCTCGAAGGGATATTGATGGAAAAGTCATTGGCCATACGTCTGAGATCCCATTTGGCCTGGCTGTACTCGGACCATTCGTTGTAACGGAGGGCATGCCCCCATTCGAGGACTGCAGGACAGCCGCATTCTCCCTGGAAAAGGGTGATGTCATCGGAGTAGCTTTCCACAAGAGCCTTCAGCCTGAGGATTTCAGGGAGGGCATCATCCGGATTCTCATAATACGGATGGAAGCTCACATAGTCCAGACATTCCGTTTTCTGTTCCGCCTTCATCTCGTCCATCACGCTCCTGACATATTCGAGAGGGATGCGGGAAGCTCCGAATCCTATGATAACGGCGTCCTTGTCGACAGCCTTGATGACATCGACGGTCCTGGAAAGGAGATTGGCATATTTTTCAGGATACTTCACATTTTCGTGAAGATTGGGTTCGTTCCATATCTCCCACATTGCCACCTTGCCCTTGTAGCGTGTCACGACAGCCTTCACATACTTGCACCAGGCCTCCATTGTCTCTTCATCCTCGAAAATCGAAGAACCGAGACTCTTCTGCGCCCCGTAGATCGGATTGCCGTAACAGAGACACATCCATGGCTTCACATCGTAGGAACAGATGCCGTCCACGATCTCGTCGAGCCAGCCGAAATCATACTTGCCTTTCTTAGGCTCGCATTTCGCCCAGCCGCTCTGAATCCTGGCATAGCCGACACCGAGTGCGCCGAGATGCTCCTTGTATTTCGAGAAATCGGCATAGTCGCGATCGAGGGTTTCGCATCCCACGGACCAGCGGTGGTTCTTTTCAGCAGGATCTACGGCCAGCATTCCGGCCACTTCCATGTCAGGCGCCTTGAGCTGGATATTCTTCATCGTCAGGGACCAGTGCTGGGCCTCTACTCTGCAACAGAGAGCTCCGGCGAGGAAAAACAGCAATGTAAGGAATAAGGGTTTTTTGTTCATTTTGATTAAATTTAATGTATTTCGAGTGGAAAGTATTTCTTATCTTTGTCACATAATGGTGTTGTGCAGTATTATTGGGTGTTGTGTAGTGTGGTGCAAATATAGTTTATTTTTTGATTAAGACAAAATTATTGCAATAATTTATCATGAAGCGATTTTCAGTCAATTACGAAAGCAGGATTCCGGTCTACAAGCAGCTGGTCGACCATTATGAGGCAATGATACGTTCAGACGTGTACAAGGAAGGACAGGCTCTTCCGTCGATGAATGAACTTGCCAAGAACCTTGACATATCGAAGGAAACGGTAAAAAAGGCGTATTCCGTACTCAGGGACAAGGGATATGTGGAAGCCAAGCAGGGAAAAGGATTCTATGTCGCTCCGCAGAACCAGGAACGCAAGCTTCTCGTAATGGTGCTGTTCGACAAGCTGAGCACCTACAAGCAGGTGCTTTTCGATTCGTTTACCGAAGAGATGGGAAACGGGGCTGAAATCACTATCAGGCTTCACAACCAGAGCATCGACCTGCTCGAATATTATATAAACGAAAGTCTGGACAATTATGACTACTATGTCATCACTCCTCATTTCCCTCTCGACGACAAGACACAGAAAAGGGTGCTGAAACTTCTCGGACGGATACCGAACCGGAAACTGATACTCGTCGACAGATACCTCGAAGCCCTGCCGGGCAATTTCGGAGCAGTGTACCAGGATTTCGAAAACGACATATACGAAGGTCTGGATTACGGACTCGACAGGCTGAAGACATATTCGAGACTCAATGTCATAACCCTGCCGTCAAGTCTTTACGGCACGTATATCCAGAAAGCCGTCGCCAGATTCTGCAACGATCACGACATCCCGGCAGAGTTCCATTCGACAGTCACTCCGGAAATCATAAGGAAAAACGAAGTGTATCTCATCCTCAACAGCCAGCTCAATTCCGAACTCATAGAGCTCGTCAGGCGTGCCCGTGAACTGAATTTCGAAATCGGAAGCGAGATAGGTATCATTTCGTACAACGAATCCCCTACCAACGAAATCATCCTCAACGGACTTACGACCGTTTCCACCGATTTCCAGCAGATGGGCATACTGACCGCGAGAATGATACACGACAAGGCCATGAGAAAAGTCAAGTGCGACTTCCACATGATCCGCAGGCATACGTTCTGACGGCGGTCCCGGCAAGAGTGTCATTCACCGTACTGCTCTTTCAGTTCTTCATACCATTTCTGCATCACATAGAAGCCTGATTTTCTTCCGCCACGGTCCGAAACCAGGCCTTTTCTGTTGAAATCATCCTGGATTCCCTTCATCTGACGGCGCGGGGAGCGAAAATCCTTCAGTACCCACGGAGTCGTCCCGGCAAGCCCCGGTATTCTCCTAAACATGTTTACGCTGCGTTCATACATGTCTTCCATGTACTCCTCCGTAAACCTTTCGGTACGGTCTCCATGTCTTCCGTAAACCGCTCCAGCACCGAATTCCGTGATGAATACGGGTTTATCGATGTCGAATGTCCAGTTTACCCTGTCGCATTTTTCAGGCGTACCGTCATACCAGCCGACATACTGGTTGAAACTGACAAGATCCACGATATCTGCAAGATCATCGCGGACTGTCAGCAGATCCTTGCCGACCACGGCCTTCTCCATGGCGGCGCTGACAAGCCTCGTAGGATCCATTTCCCTGGCCCTGGCTACAAGAGAAGACAGGAACTTCAGCCTCGCATCGCTGTGGGGAGTCTCGTTGGCAACGGACCAGATTATCACGTTCGCCCTGTTCTTGTCTCTTGTTATCATGTCCGCGAGCTGGGATTCGGCGTTGGCATACGTTTCCGGATTTTCCCACTGGATTGTCCAGTAGACCGGTATTTCGGACCATACGAGCAGTCCCATTTCTTCTGCGGCACGTATCATGTCTTCATTGTGCGGATAGTGTGCAAGGCGGACAAAATTGCAGCCCATTTCCTTTGCCCAGCCCAGAAGGACGAGGTCCTGCTCCCTGCAGTAGGCCCGGCCTCCGGTACCGTACGGCATTTCCTCGTGGATGCAGACTCCGCGGCAGAAGATCTCCCTGCCGTTGAGCAGAATCCTTGTGCCGTCGGTTTCTATTGTCCTGAATCCTATTCTGTCCGCAACCTTATCCGTTTCCGAAGTGATCGTCACCTCATACAGGCGGGGATTTTCCGGAGACCACAATTCAGGCTTTGCCTTGAATTCGAATTCCGCATAACCGTTCTCGTCCGTCCTGACCTTGTGTGATATCTTCAGTTCAGGAATTCCTATCACAACCGTCTGGGAAGCATCCTTCCCGTCAAGCTGTATCCACCCGTCGATTTTTCCCGCATCGTCTTTCTTCAGACGGACGAAATAATCGCGGATAAAAGTCTCGGGTGTTTCCACAAGCATGACGCTGCGCGTAAGGCCCCCGTAATTCCACCAGTCGGAATTGACTGTCGGCACGCCGTCTGCGTGTCTTTTGTTGTCCACCTTGACTATAAGCGAATTGTCCCCTTCCCTGACCTTGTCCGTAATCTCGAAGTTGAAAGGAGTAAAACCACCCGTGTGCTTTCCTATCTTTTCTCCGTTAAGGCCTACGACTGCTTCATAGTTCGCCGCGCCGAAATATACGAAGACTCTTCTGCCGGGTTCAGGAGAATATCTGAAAATATTTCTGTACCAGACCGTACCTTCATAATAATACAGCTGAAGCCTCTGCGTATTCCAGTCTCCAGGCACTTGCAGAGTCCCGTCGGTATTGAAATTGTATTCGAACAGTTTTGTCCTGTCCTTGTCGAAGTCATTGTCGGCGAAATAGGATTTCGCCGCATCCAGAGGCTTCATCCTGTAATTGTAATATCCGTTTTCATACGGATCCACGATTGTCTTCCATATACCGTCCAGGGAAACGGTGCTTCTTGCAGAGACATTGATTATCTGCGGATCCGGGCCAGGCTCCTGCGCACCTGCGGGAACTGTCAGGGCGGCTGTAATGGAAACTGCCGCAAAAAAGACACTGAATGACATTTTTCCGTTCATGGTTTATTACGTTTTATATAACTTTGCGGTAAGTTCGAATTTACAAAAAAAAACGCTTGACAAGCTGTTGTCCGATAAAATTATGATAGGGATTTTCGACTCCGGCATAGGGGGACTGTCTGTATTCAGGGAAATAAGGAAACTTATGCCGGGAGAATCATACGCGTATTACTCCGACAATGCCCATTGCCCTTACGGAGAAAAAACCGCAGACTACATAATCGGCAGGGCCGTGCAGATTACCGGGATACTGGCCGGGAAAGGAGCAGACATCATAGTCGTAGCCTGCAATACCGCTACGGCGGCAGCCATATCCGCATTGAGAAGGCTGTATTCCGACAGGTCGGATCCCGAAGTCAGGAAACGGGCGCTGGAAATTTCCGGCGGCAGACGGGACCATATCATGTTCATCGGAATGGAACCTGCCGTAAAGCCGGCCATCGGCCTCACAAAGACCGGGGTGATCGGAGTCCTTGCCACGGCCGGAACCCTCAAGGCGGAAAAATACAGAAATACCAGAGAGCTCGTACACGGTCCCGTAAAAGTGGTGGAACATGTGGGCCAGGGTTTCGTGGAACTCGTGGAAAAAGGCGAACTGTCCGGCAGGAACGCCGAGACTGTCGTCGAAGCCAGCCTGCGTCCCCTTCTCGATGCAGGGGCAGATGTAATCGTCCTCGGCTGCACCCACTATCCTTTTCTCATGGATACGATCCGGAAAATAGCCGGGCCAGGGATTGCGGTAATCGATCCGGCACCTGCGGTCGCCAAACACCTCGCCGATGTCATGAAAGAAGACGGACTTCCGGACGGCTGTCAGGGAAACGGCAGGGTCGAACTGCTGTCTTCAGGTCCTGACGATAATCTGAAAGCGGCCTACGCCATGTTCATGACCGCATGACCATCGTCACCGGTACAGATAATACCGGGAAGCAAGTTTTCTGAAATCTTCTTCGTCCTTGCGCCAGAAATCCCGGACAGATTCGAAACGGTTGTCGGACGAAAACAGTTCGCGCACCCTTGATGAGCCGCATACCTTGTCGAAAAGTCCGATTCCGGTAGCTGTTTCAAACGGTTTTTTCCCCGGGTACAGGGCAGCCACCGCTTCCATTACCCTGAACTGGATTTCCGTAATCCTGGCCTTCGAGTAGTCGGTAAAGAAATACTGGACTCCCTGGACGAGCCTTCCCGCCGAGCGTCCGGAAAACGGTTTGAAATATATTGTTCTGAAGGCCACTCCCGGCAGGCGCATGGCATCCAGATATTCCTTGAGTCTTTCGGCATCTATCCATTCTTCCGCAAAAACCTGGAACGGGAGAGTATATCCGATTCCTATATTCAGGAAACCGTAAAGCTCTCCGCAAATACCTGCCGCACAATAATTGACGGCCGATGAAGGGTACGGGATATTCGGAGACGGAAGCACCCACGGCAAGCCGGTATCCCCGTATGTCATGTTTCTGCGCCAGCCTTCCATCGGTATGACCGTCAGGCTGCATCTGGCAGGCTCCCTGTTTCCGAGCTGTCCGCGGTTCAGCCCCTCTTCATTGATCAGCAAAGCGAGTTCACCCACCGTAAGGCCGTAGACATAAGGTATCCTGTACTGGCTTACAAAGGAAAAATAACCGTCCTCGACATAGCTTCCCTCGATTTTTTCGCCTCCGAGCGGATTCGGGCGGTCGAGAACCATCACCTCGATCCCCTGCTCCGAACATGCCTCCATAACCAGCCCAAGAGTACTGATGAAAGTATAGGATCTCGCCCCTACGTCCTGAATGTCATACACCATGACGTCTATGCCTTCAAGCATTTCGCGAGTGGGTTTGCGCGTAGCCCCGTAAAGGGAATACACCGGAAGGCCCGTAGCCTTGTCGATATTGTCTGATACCTTTCCGCCGGCATATACGTCGCCGCGGACACCGTGTTCAGGCCCGTAAAGGGCGACCAGTTCCACATCCGGCGCATTGAAAAGGATATCTATCGTGGAACGCAGGTTCCTGTCCACTCCGCTCGGATTCGTGACCAGTCCCACCTTCTTTCCTTTCAGCCCCGGAAATCCGCGCTTGACAAGGACTTCAACTCCAGGAACAACCCCGTCCCCGGACGAGGCCCTGCGTCTTTCGGTAGCTTCCGTCTGCATCAGGACTCCCGACAGAAGAAATGCTGCGGCAGCAGCAAATGCAATAAAAGTGTTTTTCATCTTCATATCCCCGTTATTTTTCCGACTCCGCCCATCTGACGGTAGATTTCACGGATGCCGTAACCGCAACTGTCGCCATGCAGCACACCATGACCATCCAGAAGAAACCGACATAGCCGAGCCATTCCTGCAGATAGCCCGCGAACATCCCCGGAACCATCATGCTCATGGCCATGAAAGCCGTACACAGCGAATAGTGCGAAGTCTTGAATTCCCCTTCGGAAAACATTATAAGATACAGCATGTAGGCCGTAAAACCGAAACCGTAGCCGAACTGGTCCAAAGCCACGCATGCAGATATTATCCATAAACTTTCGGGCTGCGCCATGCTCAGATATACGAATACGGAACATGGGACGGCAAGGCTCAGCGCCATCGGCCACATAGCCTTTCCGAGCCCCCACCTTGCAGCGGCCATGCCTCCGAGTATTCCGCCGACCGTAAGGGCCGCAACACCGACCGTACCGTAGACCAGACCTACCTGCTCGGTCGACAGAGCGAGGCCTCCGGCATCCGCCGGGTCGAGCAGAAACGGATTCAGCATCTTTATCAGGAAAGCCTCAGGAAGACGGTACAGCAGCATGAAGGCTATCGCAAGCAGGATATTCTTCTTTGAAAAGAATGTTCTGAATGTCCTCCCCGATTCCCGCAATATGTCTTTCGCCCTTTCGGACCTTTCTCCGGAAGAAAGATGCTGCCTGTCCGCATCCGGTCTGGGAAGAAAAAACGTATGGTACAGGGAGAGCAGGCCGAAAATCACGGCACAGATTACGAGTGTGAGTGTCCAGGCGAGAGGTATGTCATCCAGAGACGTCTCCAGCAGACCGGCAATGAAAACAAGCCCGCCCTGCCCGAATATCGTGGCAAGCCGGTAGAACGTACTTCTGATACCCACGAAAAACGACTGTCTTTCACGGGTCAGGGCCAGCATGTAAAAACCGTCGGCAGCTATATCGTGCGTAGCCGATGCAAAAGCCGTAATCCAGAACACGGCCAGCGTGGCCGCAAAGGGAGAAACCGGTGCCGCGCCTGAAGCTATCGTTCCGGCAGAAAGGCGGGGAAGGGCAAGGGCTGCGGCGAACATTGCCGCCGTCATGAGAATCTGCATGGAGACAGTCCACCATCTTTTAGTTCTGACGATATCCACGAACGGACTCCAGAGCGGCTTTACCACCCACGGTAGATAAAGCAGTCCGGTAAACATGGCGACATCACCGTTCGACATCCCCATTTTCTTGAACATGATGACTGAAACGGTGTTGACAAGGACATACGGTATGCCTTCCGCAAAATAAAGTGTAGGGACCCACGCCCATGGATTGATGCCTCCCGTCTTCATGACCGCTTCTCCAGTTCACTGTAAGACACAAGTTCCGCACCCGGATAATAATGGGCGAGGATGCTGCGGTAATCATAACCCTCCGCAGCCATTTCAGCCGCCCCAATCTGACAGAGGCCTACTCCGTGCCCCCAGCCTGCGCCTGTCAGGACAATGTCGTCTCCGTCATAATCTACTATGAAGGCGGAGCTCTTCAGGTGGGACTCCGAAAGCACCCTCCTGATCTCGAGTTCCTTGCCGATAATGACAGTTCCGAGGGTTCCGGCGACCTCCAGTCTTACGATTCGCCCGGAAGCCCCTCTCGAAAGCGGTGTCAGTGTCCGGATTTCCCCTATATCCATACCGGAGCGTGCTGCAAAGATCCGCGACAGCTCCCCTCTCCGATATCTGACCTGCCATCTGAAAAAATCTGCCGTCTCCATGTCGTAGGAATTCAGAATCCTGGCAAGAAGGGCCGGAGAGGCTTTTCCGCAGAATGAGTCATTCCCGCAGGAGAGCCACGTCCTGAAAGCCGTCTCGTCCGACAGGTCGGCAGTGCCGGCAGAAGGGGTATCGGAAAGCCCCTGAAGGTAATCATAATCCACGTCCTCCCAGCATGAACTGAATTTTTCCGTCACGCCGCCGCAGCACTTGGAAAATCTCGCGTCGCAGATTTTCCCGCCGTATGCGAGTACCTGTCCCCATGTAGCATCCACGGCATCTTTCGCAGCAGCGAAGGCAGCTTCCGTCAGGCCCTGATATCTCTGGCAATGATCATCCGCACATACGTCGAACAGGTCATGATCACTCCTGCAGTACCACCTCGTCACCTCATTGCCGGCCACGCGCGCGATCCGAGGCCGGCAAAAGTCCCGGCCGCCCATCTGCTTCATGAGCCAGGACCTCGATATTACCGCGTGCGCCTTGAGGAATTCAGGAGGAGATGAAGACTTCATCTCGGACGAAATGACGCTGACAAGATAGTCTTCCACACCCACGACATTGACAGCCACGAGACTGCCGGCTCCGGCAATGACCTTCAGGGCTCCGGCAAACTGCTGGTCTTCCCTGCGCTCCCAATGAAAGCCGACACCTATTGTAACGCCGTACAGTCTGAAAGAAGGCTCGGCAAACATCGTCGACAGGGTTTTCGCTTCAAAATACAATTCATCGAAAAGAGACCCGTCATATTCTATCTTGCCTGCCTTGAACACGGCCTTGCGCGGTCCGGCGCCGTCGGAGAGAATCTCGAATCCGATTTCATCCCCGGACATTATGCCCACCGACACTTCTTTCTGAGTCCTCACAAGCCTGCGGCAGACCACTGCTTCGGTCTGCCTGTCCAATGCCACTTCCTCCAGCATTTCCCGCAGAAGTCCGGCATCAGTCCTCTCGAACTCGGCAGCCACCGGAGATACGAGGCATCCGGCCATGTCAGCACAGCCGGGACTCATCGTCAGGTGGTCATCGCCTTGCGAAAAATAATGGTGAGACCTGTGCGCCGACCTTAAAACCACGATACAGCGGAATTCGCCTCCGGAATGCCAGACAAAGACATTGCACATCGGTTCAGGCTGCCTGCCGGCATCCCGTTCCGCACAATCCAGGAGTCTGTAGAAAAGCTTGGCGACGGATTTCGACGTGGAGCCTTTTATCACAAATATCCCTGGAAGATATTTCCTGTACAGAAACATGTCCGCATCGAGACAAGCCGTCATGAATTCCAGATTCCCGGATTTCCCGTACCGTGCGCACGTATCCAGAGAAGCATTCACGTCATTTTCCAGTGAAAGCTGCCCCTTTGACGCAGCCTGGAAATGATGATGGTCCGGAGCGGAAGCTCCGCACTGCGGCCCGTTGTAGAATACTGAAAAATCCGGATATGCCGCAGCAAAATCGAGCATGTCCACGAATCTTCTCCAGATGGACTGTGCACAATGCTCCTTCATCGCTATTACGAGATGATTCCGGAGTATCGGATACGGATTTACCAGAATATCGTATTTCCTGCCTTTCCTGCCCTCGAACTCAAGGCCGGTCTGTTCCTCCGGCCTGTTTGCAGCGCACAGAAAGCATTTCCTGTTTTTCAGCGTCCCGGCATCGAGTTTCGCCGCCGATGAAACGATCCGTGCAGGATTGTGCTGCAGCACTACCGGAAGTCCGCCGACATCGAACATGCGCACACGGATATCCCTGAGAGAGCGGAAATTGCCGCAGGCCTCAGGCCACAGGGACAGCTGGTCCTTGATGAATTTTCCGATATCGTACGCCTTTTTCATTGTCTGTCCTGATGTCTGTCGGCTGCAAGCCTTATCCTCGCCTCGAGTTCCCATGTCCTTATCCTGTCCTTGTAGAAATTGTTGGCATTGACCTTTTCCTGACTCAGGGCCGCGTCGGAATTGCCTTCCCAGCGTCTGCAGAAATAGAGTACGTCATATATTCTGCCTATTCTGAACTCACGGCTGATTCTGAGCCCCATGGCATAATCCTCTCCGTAACTCGTATCCGGAAAGCCGATTTCCCTGACAAGAGAAGTGCAGAACGCCCTCGGAGCCCCGAGCCCGTTCACTCTCAGGGCATTGTTATGACCGTTGGCATCTGTCCATTCCTTATGGTCGATCACGCCCGGAGGTATCGGGTTCATGGAAAAATCCGTCATGAGATATGAGCCTACTACCATGGCGCAATCCTGTTTTCCGAACTCTCCGACTATCCTTTCGAGCACGGTTTCCGATGAATATACGTCATCGCTGTCGAGCTGGACGGCATACCTGCCGCAGGCGTCATTCCTTACCGCATAATTCCAGCATCCCCCGATTCCGAGATCCGTCCTGTCAGGTACGAGAAGGACAAGCCGGCTGTCTTCTGCAGCCATGCGCCCGAGCAGTTCCGAGGTCCCATCCGAAGAATGGTTGTCCACCACAATGACATTGTATCCGAAACTGCATTTCTGGGACAGCGCGCTTCTTACCGCATCTGCAATCGTAGCGGCACGGTTGAAAACAGGGATTATCACTGATGCCGTGACCGGAAAACCGCCGTCCTGCCGCGGCATCCCGCATCTTGAAGACGGCCCGATATATGCCCCTACCCGTTTCAGATAATCCGTACAGATGCTTTCCATTTCCATCTGCACTTCCCTGTTCCTCGGATCGACATAATCGAACTGTTTTTCCCCGGATTTTCTGAGATCGGTCTCCACCGAAGTATAAAGATATTCATTGATGTGCACGATCTTGCCCATCGCAAGCCTCAGGGCATACAGTCCGCCGAACCTGAAGCCGTCGGACACAAGCCGGGCTGCCTTGACAAAGGACTCCGCCCTGAAAACAAGAAGGGGGCCGAAATCGAAATCGTCGCGCAGCGCGCCTCTCTGGCAGTCTATCAGAGGATGCTTCCTCGTCCCGGCATTCCCCTGACTGCCGCAAATCCTTTCATAATAATCCGAATACAGCATATCGGCTCCGGTATCTTCAGCGATCGAAAGGATACGCCCGACGGCAGTCATGCCGAACTCCGGCAGCCCGTCCCTGAGATACAAAAAGAGATAGCTGCAGTCTGAAATCGAGTCTGCAAGCCTCTTCAAGGCATGCGATGACATTAAAGGGCTTCCCGGCAGCATGGCGACACCGGACGGGAGCCCGCAACTGATGGATGATTGCTTCAAAACAATACTGTATATAGATGGTTAACCAATCACAAAAGAGCAGCCAGCCGGTCTCCGATCATGACGAACTCTTTTTCAAAGTTAGGAGTAAAGACCGACTTTCCAAAGTTTTCTTTTATTTCTTCCGGTTTCCAGTACCTGCCTTCGTCCACTTCGTCCTTGTCCGGAACAGGGGAAAAATTGCCGATTGCGGCAAAAACGTTCACAAGTTCTTTTTCGATTTCCGATTCGAAGGTATATGCAATGATAGGGACAGGGTTGAATTCAGTGAACCCGAGTTCCTCGGACGCCTCTCTGAAAAGGGCCTCGACAATGCTTTCCCCGTAATCGACATGGCCTCCCACTGCCGTATCCCATCTTCCTGGCTGGATATCCTTGTGCATCGACCTTTTCTGAAGATAAAGCCTTCCGGTCCTGTCCATGATATGAAGATGCACTACAGGATGCAGTGGCTTGCTGCCTCCGTGGCAATATTTCCTGCTGGCCCTGCCCACGACGAGACCTGACGGTTCCACTACAGGGAAATATTCCGTCCTGCTGAAATATTCGTTTCTTGTCCCGCTCGACAAAGGCGGAATGATCGGAGCCGGTTCCTCCGGATATACGAGTTCAATCATAGCAAAATACTGTTGAGGATTTATCCTGCAAGCAGGCTGCCGGCCAGAAGTACGGCGACAGCGGATATAAGCACAGTGACTGTCTTGTCGGACGGCTTGAACTTTCCGGACATGGACTTCAGCGAGCGTGTAAAGAAAATCACCATAGCCGGAATACTCGACACTGCGAGCAGTATGTCTTCAGGTATATCGAACAGGGTAATCTTCGATATGGCAATAATGGACCAGTGCAGGATGAAAATATATGCGAAAAAATTGATTTTCTCGTTGAAAGTCATCAGCATGCCGAGCATGTAAAGGGCAACGGCGCTCGGCAGGACAGGCATGGTGATTCCAGGGAAGACAAAACCCCGGGATATGGAAATGAATGGGTATGCAAGCGGGAGCACAAGCACGATCAGGCCCCAGTACGAGGCTTTTCCGGATCTCGAAAAGGAAGAAAAATTCGTGACAAGGTCATATATCCACGCAAGGGCCATCATGCACCAGAATATCGCGAGAACCTCGGAATGCTCCCTGGCAGAAGCGAATTTCAGATAATACACGAAAGCGATCCACAGGGAGATGATTACCATGTACAGTTTTGCGGCTATCCTGACCCACCGGCGCGGACGGAACCAAAGGAGGAGCGTCAGCACGGCTGCCGCGGCTATGAATGCAAGCTGCCACGGCCATGTGGCTGCGTTGTAAGAAGCTATCGTATTCCAGAAAATCTCTTTCATGGGATGCTATATGAATTTTGATCCTCTTGTCATCGAATTGGCCCTTTCCCTGAGCAGGAAGACAGGGACCGTCGCACCGACCGCCAGCATGAACAGTACGCTGAAAGAGACCGCCCCGTTGAAAATCATTTCCTGCAGGTATTCGTTTCCCTTTGTCGGGGAGGATATTTCCTGAAAAAACATTATCAGAGAAAAAACCGTCTTGTAGGCGTACGTTCCGGGCACCATGGGGAGCAGGGCCGGAATATAGAGCACTGTCATCGGACAGAATACTTTTTTCCCGAACGGTACGCTTCCGCAGCCGATTATGAAGGCGGCGACAAGCGAAGCCGATACGATATCGATTCCGAGAAACGTCATAAGGCAATATCTGGAGGCATGCCCTGCGGCCGCCAGAATGGCTATATACGGGAAAGCTCTGAGAGGCGGTCCTGAAATGGATCCGAATCCCATGGCAGCCACCGCTGCGAAAAGGCCGTCGGAAATGATGTCGAGTATTATCATAGGAGACTGTTTTTAACCAGTATGAGTGTTATCGACAGCCCTATTGCAATACATACGATAAGCATGAACGCGTTGACTATGCGGCTGATACCTGTCTGGATATGCCCGTCCGTGATATCGATGAGCCCGTTTATGAGCGGGACTCCGGGGACAAGGTACAGGACGCTCGTGGCAAGGGCGATTTCCGCCGTCGGTATGCCCAAAGACAGAGAAGTCGATGCGCATATCGACGCGACGAAAGCCGAAACGATGAATACGATATAGTGATTGACCTTCTTCTTTGTCAGATGCTGGCGCGTAAAAAAACCTATCATCGTAGCGGTAAAGGTGACAAGCATGGCCCATATATCCCCGCCGAAAAGCCGGCAGAATGAAGCATTGGCCAGTGACACCATGAACAGTACGAACACCGGATTCATTCCCGGTTTTGAAACGAGGGTGTCGAATTCCCTGCGGACTTCTTCAAGCGTCATCTTTCTGTCATGGGCCGCCCAGCTCAAGGCACTCAGGTCGGCATTCCACTCGAAACTTATGGGGAAAGAAGGAATGTCCACGACCCGCGTATTCAGGACATTGCTGTCCTTGTCGCTGACAGTCAGCATGGCTGTCTTCTGCGAAGTATGTATGGCTACATCTACGCCGAGGGCGTTGCCGAGCCTTTTGCTGTTGCGCACCACACGCGAAGTATGGACGCCTGCACCCAGCATGTACGAAAGATAGCGTGCGATGAAGTCTGCCGTCTCGGCAATCTGTTCCCTCGTCATGTTATGCTACGGCTATCAGAATGAGCACCTGCGCCATCAGCACTCTCATGAACATCGCCAGAGGATACACTGTGGCATAGCTGACGGAAGTATAGTCGGTACCGTAGGCATTCTGCGCAAAGGCCAGCACAGGAGGGTTGGTGCAGCTGCCTGATATGAGGCCGCATATCTGATAGAAATTGAGCTTGAAGACAAGTCTTCCGAGAATGGCCACGAGAAGTGTCGGCACAAGGGTTATGAGGGCTCCGTAAAGGATCCACCAGTAACCTCCGTTGACAATGGAGCTGACGAAATTCTCTCCCGCACCGAGACCGACGGCCGCAAGGAAGATGGAAATGCCTATTTCCCTGAGCATAAGGTTGGCGCTCATTGTCGTATATGTCGTTATCTTGAGCATCGGGCCGAAATATCCGAGCAGTATGGCTATGATAAGCGGGCCTCCTGCAAGTCCGAACTTTATGGCCTGCGGCACGCCCGGAATCATGATAGGAATCGAACCGAACAGCACACCGGCAGCTATGCCGAAGAAAATAGGGATAAGATTAGGATGGTAAAGTCCGGTTCTGGAGTTTCCCACGAATTTAGCCACCTTGTTGATATCGGCGTCATGGCCTACGACTACAAGGGTATCGCCCATCTGCACTATGAGGTCCGGATTGGCCACAAGGTCGATCCCGCCGCGGTTCACCCTTGTGATGCTGACTCCGTAATTCGTCCTTATCCTCAGTTCCTTGAGTTTCTTTCCGGTCATGGACGTCCTTGTGATGGTCACTTTTCTGACCGACATCGAAGCGTCGATCTTGTCCCAGGCTTCCTTAGGCATGTCGATAAGTTCGCCGAAAAGGAGATTCACGGCTTCCACGGAATTCTGCGCGGTAACCACGAGTACGTCATCGCCTTCCTCCAGGACGGTAGAGGCAATCGGGACTATCATGTTGCCCTTGCGGTACACCCTCGAAATGATGAATTTGTTTTCTATCGCCTTGCTGACCTCGAGGATAGTCTTGCCGAACACGGCCGGATTCTTGATGCAGAAGGCCACGCGCTGCGGAGAATCCATGCCGACTTCCTTGCTGTCCATGGCGTCCGATTCCTTTTTCAGATCTATCTTGAAAACGGATTTGGTGAGCATCAGTACGAGAATTACGCCGAGGACGCCTATCGGATAGGCTACCGCATATCCTGAAGCAAGGGAAGAAGCTATTTCGGATGTGGATGTCATCTCATTGACAAAAGAGCCGGATGTTGCGTCGAGATATGTCTGCTGCGCGGCACCGAGACCCGGAGTATTGGTTACTGCTCCGGACATGACTCCGGTCAGAGTCACGAGATTCTCGCCCGTCACAAGATGGATTACGTATGTAGTTATCACTCCTGCCAGGACGAGGGCTACGGCAAGCATATTCAGTTTCAGTCCGCCGCTCTTGAATGAATGGAAAAAGCCCGGTCCCACCTGCAGTCCTATCGAAAATACGAAAAGAATCAGACCGAATTCCTTGAGAAAATGCAGCAGCGAAGAATCGGCCCTGAATCCGAAATGGCTCAGAAGAATTCCCACAAAAAGAATCCAAGTAGATCCGAGGGACACACCCTTGATCTTGATTTTGCCGAGCAGAAGTCCTATTGCTATGACCAGTGCCAGCAACATTATTGAATGTCCAGTTCCCTGTCCGAAAAACAAATCTCTCATAATATCTTATTTTCCTAAATTCAGAACGTCATTTCCATTATAAACGAAGATACCCCGTCATTCTCGCGTATTCTGCCTTCGACCCAGAAAACGAGGCTGTCCCCGGAAGAGTCCCTGCTCAGGAACAGGTCGACGGTCTGCCCGGCCCTTGCTTCATGGTTGAAATTTATCTTCAGTTCCTTCAGAGGTCTGTGCAGGGTGACATCGCAACCTGCCGCATCCATGGCCCAGACGAGATACATGGCATTGTTGGCATGTCCGTTCATGTCCAGGTCCGAATACGATACCGTATGGCTCGAATGCAGTTCCTGTGCTATACCGGACGGTATTCTTATCTTGTCGCAAGAAGGGGTTATGGCATCGTTCCGGCAGATGCTTTCCTCGTCGAGCAGCGTCTCACGGACAAGCCTCCTCGAATCGATATTGACTACGAGCCATGATGTGGTAGCCACTACCAGGTCCTTTTCGTCCTTCTCGTCGGTAAGTCTGTAGTCCCTTATATAAAAAAGACGCTCAGGACCCTTATGCCAGGTCCTGAGGTTCACATTATCCCTCCATTTCGGAAGTTCAAGGAATTTTATGTGCATTCTGGAGAGCACCCATGCCGTCCTTGTCCTTATAAGGTCGTCGTAGCCGAAGCCGAGTATGGTGGCATGGCAGTTCGCGATTTCCTGTGCATAATTCATGAATGACACCGGTTTCATCGATTGTGTAATGTCCGTGTCATAGCATGGAATACGCAGTTTCTGTAAAAATATATTATCCATAAAAAATTTCAGACCGCAAAAGTAATATTTAATTCGGGAAGAAACAACTTTCCGGATTTCGTGTCATTTCCGGGATGCGCCGAAGTAATCGAGAATCTGCAGCTGCTCCTTGTCATAAAGCACATTGTCGAAAATACCGGGGAAGATACGGTTCAGGACAATGTACAGTATAAAAAGCAGCACTGCCGCGGCAGCCGCAACGGCAATGACAGCAAGTATCTTCCCGCCTGTTTTCTTTCCGGCCGTCTCAGAGATCTCGTCCGAAGCAGGTACGGCATCCTGTACCGGCGGCTCTGAATCCCGGAAAGATTCCTGTACCTCCGCTTCCTTGTCCGGTACGTCCTCTTGTACAGGTTCCTGTCCGTCTGCGCCGATGACAGCTTCGTCTTCATGGATTGATTCAGGTTCTGCTGCCCGCTGCCCGGAATCCTCCGGCTGCTGTCCTGCAATGGCGCTGATTTTTTCAATTACCTCCGACACCTCTTCCTCGGTTTCCTGATGTGTTTTCAAGGAGATAGGAACGAGCCCGAACCCGTCCATGTATATATCGAGGGTTTCATCAGGGACGAAAAAGAAATTGTTTTCTTTCGTGGCCCTCAATCTCCCGAGTCCCGGGAAAACCACAATCTTCTTTTCCTGCAGCACCGCCTTCAGTTCTTTCAGGAAATCCGCCAGGATCTTTCCTGCAACCTCCCTGTCCACATTGTTTGCCGCCGCATAAAGTTCGGCCAGAGAAGAATCGTTTTCCGCCCTCTGTCTGAAATACAGCCTGCGATAAGGCGGATTGATGGTATAACCCTTATCCGAAAACGTAGCCGGCATCAGTTCGGCGACAAACGTGCCGAGTCCCGGCAACACCACTTTATCCTCGACAAGGATAATCTCCTTCACCATTTTAGACAACAGATCTATATCCATAATTTCTGAGGGCTCTTAATATGAAAACTCGGGGTTGAAAAAATTTTTCACAAATATAGACAAAAAAGCAAAGAAAAATTTGCAGCAATGAAAATTTGTTGTACCTTTGCAATCCCGATGAGAAATAAACCTCACATCGGAACCGAAAACAAATTCCTGAATAGCTCAGTTGGTTAGAGCATCTGACTGTTAATCAGAGGGTCCCAGGTTCAAGTCCTGGTTCAGGAGCGGATAAAAATCAAGGAGTTACGAAATTTTCGCAACTCCTTTTCTTTTTAAAACCAGATTTTCAGAATGTGAAGCGGACCATCATCTGAAGACGGTGATTCGTCACCCAGTGAAGATTGTCTCGGACAAGGCCTGTGGAAGCATCGACGAGCATTCCGGCGTCTTCATCCGTTCCTGCGGCCCCGTATTCTCCGTAACGGGCACTCGTCACATTCCATTCCATGGCAATCGTGAACTTTCCGAAATTATAGGCTACCGTAGGGACGACACGCCAAAGATCGTTCAGATTCGGCGAGCCGTTGGCATTGAAATAAATATTGTCGGCACTGACATATTCTTTGCCGTTCACCATTACATCAGGAGCAAAAGCCCCCTTGTTCCCGAAAAGAGGATCACGGGTACCGAAATTCTTTACATAGCCTGCCATAAGCATCACCTGCCATTTTTTTCCGTACGAAAAGGAAAACCATGACGATGACGAATGAAGCGGATAATATTCCCGGTGTCCGTCCGGGGAAGACTTGGACGAAATACCGTAACCGCTCATAAGATTGATGTGTTCTCCGGCTGCACCATAAACGGTCTTCGCCTTTGCCTCGAATTTTCCTTTCTTGTACTGGAGGTAAATGTAAGGGCTCATCGTTGTAATCCTGTCCGAAACCCTGACAGTGACCAGGTCATTGTTCAGTCCGGTTCTGCGCGGCTTTATGCTCAGAATATCCAGACCTATTCTTCCCAGAAAACCGCCTTTGGTCCTGTATGTCAGACCGACATAGCCTTCCGGAGTACAGGCGTACTTGATATATTCGGCCGAGGCACCGTCAGGTCCTGCAGAAAGATACTGCATCTGCCAGATAGCCGCGGCTGAAATCACGAAATGGTCCCCGAGCGAAGCGTCCATCTGAACAAGCGGAGTACGGCTGAAAGGATTGAAGGGCGTACCGGTCTCCAATGCGAGGACATGCGGCTGGTCGGCAGCCATGGGATGCCAGGCCTGACCGATCTTCATGTCCACTGCCGCCTTGCCCTCCTTTCCGAGCCTGAGACCGTCCCATCCTATCGTCATATAGGCCTGGCGCAGACGGAGCTGCGCAGTTCCGTTGATCTTGTTTGTCAGACCCGCGTAAAAATCAGTCTCCACCTTGGCGCCGAAACTCGTACATCCTATCCTGTAACCGTAGACATCGACACCGAGCCTGGAAGTCAGGGCCAGAAACCTGAAAGAAGACTGTGCGTTCAGATCCTGGGAACCGTCTTCATTCATCAGTCTGTCTTTCGGCAGATAATAGAAAAGATCGCCTGTTCCGGCAACGCTCTCCCTCGTGTCAAAGGCAAAGAAGTTGCGTACGAAACCATAGAATTTAAAATGATTCCTAAGTTCGCCGCCTGCTGCCCCGTCGGACTTCCCGTCCGACGGAACTGAAGCCGCAAGCGGCAGAACGGTCAAAATGGCAGCAAGGGCTGCAATGAGTTTTTTCATGATAAAATTACCGTTTTTCTCAGACTCCTATGAAAATCAGCATGGCATATCCGAGCGCGAAGCCTATTACACCTATCAGCAGGCCGACCTTCGCCATATCCTTCGTAGTCACCAGGCCTGTAGAGTGAGCCAGGGCATTAGGAGGAGTGCTTATAGGGAACAGCATGGCAAGCGAAGTGGAAAGGGCCACTCCGATGAGAAGAGTCCTCAGCCCTCCGAGTTCGACGAGAGAGTCTCCCATGCCGACACCCACGGCGCTGATTATAGGCACGATAAGATTCGCTGCCGCCGTATTGGATATGAAGTTGGATATGAAATAGCCTATGAAACCAGACACGAGCACTACCACAAGCGGAAGCCACTGCCCGAAAGGAATCGAATTTACAAGGTGCTCTGCAAGACCAGTGCTCTGCAGGGCAAGACCGAGGGCGAATCCGCCTGCGACCATCCACAGCACGCTCCAGTTTATCTCTTTCAGATCATCCTTGGTAATGACACCCGTGACTGCGAAGACGCCCACTGGAATCATGGCAACCACATTCGAATTTATGCCTGTCACCCTGTCGAGCATCCACAGGATAATGGTCACGGCAAAGGTAACATACACGACATAAGTCCTCCAGGTTTTCTTGTGGGTATTCTCTATTTTCAGCTCTATGGTCTTCTGCTTGAAAGGGAAGAAGAACAGGAGCAGCCCCCAGGAAATAAGGAGCATTATCCATACATACGGAACCATCACGAGCATCCACTCGCCGAAGCCCACTCCCATGTGGAGAGAATCGTTGAGATACCCCAGTGCAATCGCATTCGGAGGCGTACCTATCGGAGTGCCGATTCCTCCGAGATTGGCGGCGATCGGAATAGACAATGCCAGTCCGATCCGGCCTTTGCCGTCAGGAGGGAGCATTCTGAGCACGGGAGCCAGGAAAGTAAGCATCATGGCTGCCGTAGCCGTATTGCTCATGAACATCGAGAAAGTGCCTATCACGAACAGGAAGCCGAGGAGCACGAATTCGGATTTCTTTCCGAACGGCTTTAGAAGCGCTCTTGCCAGCTGGACATCCAGGCCGACCTTTGTAGTGGCGATGGCCAGGACGAAACCTCCGAGGAAGAGCATGATGACAGGATCCGCGAATGTCGCCAGTATGGCCTTGTAGCTTACGAAAGTCCCCATTTCCTCCGGGATGCCGGAACCTTTCATGAACCAGACGCTGCTGTCGGAAATGGTCAGAAGCATTATCACTATGGATATTACGGATGTAGTCCACGTCGGGATAATCTCGAACATCCACATCAGAGCCGTAAAGACGAAAATGGCTATCGTGCGCTGCTCCACTACGGTCAGGCCTTCGATACCGAAGAAATCCGAAGGGACAAGCCAGAGAATGAGAGTTACGGCAATGACAAGCGGAAGCAGAATATTCAGCTTCACGTTGAATTTTTCTGCGGTCTTTTCCATGTCAAGATCAGATAACGCCCTGTTCAAGCATTGCCGTAGCCACTTTCATGAAGCCGGCTACATTGGCTCCCTTGAGATAATTGACATAACCGTCAGGCTGCGTGCCGTACTGTACGCAGGCCTTGTGGATATTATCCATGATTCCATGCAGTTTTTTGTCCACCTCTTCCGCGCTCCAGCTTATGTGCATGGCATTCTGGGTCATTTCCAGACCTGATGTCGCCACCCCGCCGGCATTCACGGCCTTTCCCGGCGCAAACATTATGCGCGCCTTCTGGAATTCCGCGATAGCGTCAGGCGTACATCCCATATTGGAAACCTCCGCACAGCACCAGGTGCCGTTGGCCAGAAGCTCCCTGGCATCATCGCCGTTCAGCTCATTCTGATATGCGCACGGCATGGCTATGTCGCATTTTATGCTCCAGGCCTTCTTTCCCGGACAGAATGTGGCATCGTGGAATCTGTCAGCAAACGGAGCCACCACATCATTGTTCGACCTGCGTAGTTCGAGCATATAGTCGATTTTCTCGTCGTTCATTCCTTCAGGATTGTAGATAACGCCGTCAGGGCCTGATATCGCAATGACATGGGCGCCGAGCTGGGTAGCCTTTTTCGCCGCACCCCAGGCCACGTTTCCGAATCCGGAAACGGCCACCTTCATCCCGCGGATATCCTTGCCCTGAAGATGAAGCATGTGCTGTACGAAATAGACGGCCCCGTATCCCGTAGCTTCAGGCCTTATCAGGGAGCCTCCCCATGTAATTCCCTTGCCGGTCAACACTCCCGTATGCTCACGCGCAAGTTTCTTGTACATTCCGAACAGGAAACCTATTTCCCGTCCTCCGACGCCTACGTCACCTGCCGGAACATCCGTATCCGGTCCTATATTGCGCCACAGTTCAAGCATGAAAGCCTGGCAGAAACGCATGATTTCCGAATCGGACTTCCCTTTGGGATTGAAATCGGAACCGCCCTTGCCGCCACCCATAGGAAGCGTGGTGAGCGCGTTCTTGAATATCTGCTCGAATCCGAGGAATTTGAGTATCGAAAGGTTTACCGAAGGATGGAAGCGCAGACCGCCCTTGTAAGGTCCGATCGCAGAGTTGAACTGTACCCGATATCCCGTATTGGTCTGGATGTCGCCGTTGTCATCTACCCATGTCACCTTGAAGGTAAAGATCCTGTCGGGCTCCACGAGTCTTTCGATGATTCTTGCTTCTTCAAACTCAGGATGGCGGTTATACACATCCTCAATAGTCTCAAGGACTTCCTGTACGGCCTGCAGATATTCCTTCTCTCCGGAATATTTGGACCTCAGTCTGGTCATTACTTCTGATGTTTTCATAATGCGGTATGGATTAGCCTTTACGGCTGTTTGTGTCACTTTACTTCCCAGACGGAACCGCTGTGCAGAAGATCATCCATACATCCGATCTTCGACCTGCTCTTCACTTCCTCCACCTGGGCCTGTACGGCTTCATCGTAGGTGACGGCCTTGACGTCTCTGATTATTCCCAGCGCGACAGGGAAATCAGGCCCCTTCATGTCGGCAAGCATGGTATGAAGGCCTATGTTATCGCTATGCGCGTCATGTGTCAGGATGTCGTCTTCGGTAACGCCGTCCCGGCCTATCGTAACCACTTTCAGTCCGAGACCTTCGAGGACGAGCCCCTTGTCCCTGTTCTTGCCGAATATCATCTTTTCCCCATGCCGTAGCACAATCGTCCTGTCCGCCCGTGTCGCACGGTCGGAAATTTCCTTGTGCGCACCGTCGTTGAATATCACGCAGTTGGTCAGCATTTCCATTACGGACGTCCCCTTGTGGCAGGCTGCAGCAAACATTATCTCCTCATTGAGTTTCAGCTCGCTGTCAAGACTCCTCGCGAAGAAGCTGCCTTTTGAACCGAGGACGAGACTGCCGGGATTGAAAGGCTGCTCCACCGTCCCGTAAGGAGAAGTCTTGGTAATGGCGCCGAACTTCGACGTAGGAGAATACTGTCCCTTCGTAAGTCCGTATATCTGATTGTTGAATAGGATTATGTTGAGATCGACGTTCCTTCTGATGGCATGTATGAAATGATTTCCTCCGATGGCGAGTGCGTCTCCGTCCCCGCAGGCCTGCCATACCACAAGACATGGATTGGCCACCTTGATACCCGTAGCGACAGCTGTCGCCCTTCCGTGTATGCTGTGGAAGCCGTATGTATCCATATAGTACGGAAGCCTCGACGAACAGCCTATTCCCGATACGACGACAAAATCTTCCTTCTCGCATCCTAAAGCCTCGCTCACTTTCGGCATTACCCTCTGCAATGCAGCCAGAACGGCATGGTCGCCGCAACCCGGGCACCATCTCACTTCCTGGTCGCTCTTGAAATCCTGAAATGTATATTTAGTCATAACTGTTTCCGATTATTTTCATAAAACCTTCTCTATAGCGTCCGTGATTTCCTGTACAAGGAACGGCTGTCCCTGCACCTTGTTGCACTGGACATAGTCGTTTCCCGGGAATCTGGCCCTGAGCCAGTCCGCGAACTGTCCGCTGTTGAGTTCGCAGACGAGTATTTTCTCGAAGCGGGAAAGGATTTCACCAGTATTCTTAGGCAAAGGATTAATGTAGTCGAAATGTACCTGGCTGACAGACTTCCCGCTCTTGCGGACTTCATGGACTGCCGAAAGGATATGTCCGTATGTCCCGCCCCAGCCTACGACAAGCAGCTTTCCGGAATCCGGTCCGTCTACTTCGAGCTCTGGTATGACATCGGCTATGCGCGCCACTTTCTCCGCCCTGTTCCTGACCATCAGTTCATGATTGGCCGGATCTGACGAGAGTACGCCCTGAGGCGACTTTTCAAGACCTCCGACTCTGTGCTCAAATCCTTTCTGTCCCGGGAAAGCCCATTTGCGGACAAAGGTTCTGTCATCCCTGACAAACGGTTTGAACGGAATATCGGACTGAGTAGCGTACGGCGGGTTTATCTGAGGATAATCCTTCATGGAAGGAATCCTCCAGGGCTCTGAACCGTTGCCGAGAAATCCCTCGGAAAGCAGCACGACTGGCATCATGTGCTCCAGGGCAAGTTTGGACGCGATAAAGGCCGCATCGAAACAATGTGCCGGAGAATGGGCGGCCACTACTGCCATAGGGCATTCGCCGTTACGTCCGTACAACACCTGGGCAAGATCCGTCTGCTCCGTTTTGGTCGGAATTCCGGTAGAAGGACCGGCCCTCTGGACATCCACCACGACAAGAGGCAGTTCTGTCATGACGGCAAGGCCGAGCGCCTCGGACTTGAGGGAAAGCCCCGGGCCGGAAGTCGTAGTCACGGCAAGATCTCCAGCGTATGCGGCTCCTATGGCCGTACAAACTCCGGCTATTTCATCTTCGGCCTGCACGGTCTTTACTCCCAGATTCTTGTGAATCGCAAGTTCCTCAAGAATACCCGTAGCAGGGGTTATGGGATAGGATCCGCAGAAAAGAGGCCTTCCCGACTTTTCGGAAGCGGCAATGAAGCCCCATGCTATTGCCTGGTTTCCGGTAATATTCCTGTAAGTGCCTTTTTCCATCCTGGCCGGTTCCACGGTGTACGTATTGGCTATCGCCTGGATGTTCGAAGCATAGTTGTATCCGTCATTCAGGACCTTCTTGTTCGGCGCTATGAGTTCAGGATGCTTTTTCCCGAATTTCTTTTCGAGATATTCATAAATATGCCCGACAGGCCTGTTGTAGATATAGGAAGCCATGCCGAGAGTAAACATGTTCTTGCATTTGTGCACGGTCTTCATGTCGAGGCCGCTGTCTTTGAGGCTCTCTGCCGTAAGGGAGGTAATGGGGGCGACGATTATTGTTCTGTCCTCGATTTTGAGCTCCGTTACGGGGTCCATCGTACTGAAGCCGGCCTTCTTCATGCCTTCCTCGTCGAAAGTATCCTGGTCGATCAGGACGAGGGCCGTGCGCTTGAGCCATTTTGCATTTGATTTGAGAGCCGCCGGATTCATTGCCACAAGCATGTCGCAGAAATCTCCGGGAGTCGTGACATGACCGGAGCCGAAATGTACCTGAAAACCGGAAACACCCGAGACAGTGCCGTGCGGGGCCCTGATTTCAGCGGGGAAATCCGGAAATGTAGACAATTCATTACCATAGATTGCTGACATGTTCGCGAAAAGAGAGCCGGTGAGCTGCATGCCGTCGCCGGAGTCTCCTGCGAATCGAATGACAACATCTTCTACATCAATTACTTTGTGTTGCATTTCTCGAAATTTTGTTAATTAATATGCTATAGTCCGTTTTACAAAGGATACAAATTTAAAAATTTTTTCGATTTACGGTACAGCCACTGGCAACACCACGCTGAAGAAAACAGGAGAGGGTGGCCCAAAAAGATTTCGGGTCACCCTCAAACGTCATTCTTCGAAAGACCGAACCGCCGTTTCCGGCATGCCGGCTACTGGGCGGACTGGGCCTGGGCGGCAGCCTGACGGGCAGCCATTACGGATTCGATAGTCTTGTCATCCGGAATATTCAGGGCCTTGCGCGCCTCCTGAGTCAGATTGATGCTCTGCGTCTCGTCGATATAGAGCAGGCTTGAAGAATCATAGACATAGATCACTCCCTTTGCCTGTGCAAGATTTCTGACAACTTCCTGAGCTTTCTGATAGATAGGGGCCATCAGAGTATTCTGGAGCTGGTTCATGTCCTGCTGGATAGCCTGACTGAATTCATCGATCCTGTTCTGGATCTCTCCGAGTTCCCTCTGCTTGCTCTCCCTTACCGCAGGTGTCCATGTAGCCTGCTTCTCATTGAACTGCTCGTATTTGGACTGGAATTCCGCAACCATGCTTGCATAGGTGTCCTGGGCTTCCTTGTTTGCGGCTTCAAGCTGGACCATTGCCGAATCAGCTTCAGGCATCAGCTGTACGAGTTCACCGAAATTGACATGTGCGAATTTTGTCTGCGCCGTTGCAGCAAGGCTGAAAAATGCTGCAGCTGCTGCGATCAAAAGAGTTTTTTTCATATTATGATATTTAATGTGCCAATATAATAAAAATCATGCAAATCAGAACTGCTGTCCGATCACGAAGTGGAACTGGCTGCCGCCGTTGACAGGATCATCGAAGCCCCATCCCCAGTCGACACCGAGAAGACCTACCACCGGCAGGAAGACCCTGACACCGACTCCCGCCGACCTCTTGATCTGGAACGGATTGAAATCCCTGATGTCGGACCAGCAGTTACCTCCTTCGAGGAAAACCAGTGCGAATATGGTGGACTGAGGCTGCAGGATCACCGGATAACGGAGTTCCACGGTAAATTTGTCATAAACGTTTCCAGACATGTAGGTACCCTGCGAACTGTACTGGGTCAGCGAATACGGAGTCAGCGAATAGTTCTCGTAACCTCTCAGCGCAATAACTTCCTGACCGTAGGTATTGTATCCCGACATACCGTCACCGCCGACAAGGAAGCCTTCGAACGGAGAATATCCCCAGTTCCTGTTGTAGTAGCCGAGATATCCGAACTGGGCCCTCGCCATCAGGACAAGATCGCCTACGAGTTTTGTATAAACAGTTCCCTTGAACGACCATTTATGATATTCGATCCATTTGTACCTGTCGCTGGAACTCTGGAGATCATAGTCGATATCCTTCCATGAAGCGGCCCTTGTAGGATTGCCTTCGGCATCGAGTACGCCCTTGTTCTTCTTCCTGAGCAGCGAATAAGGCGGAGTCAGCTGCAGGGACATGCTGAATTCAGAACCCTGTCTCGGGTAAATCATCTGGTCGGTCGAATTTCTCGAAAGGCTTATAGTATAGCTCAGGTTGTGCGAAATACCTGTATCGAAAATGAAACTTCCCGGCCACTGCTGCAGTCTGTATGTCTGCCAGCTGAGCTGGTTGTACAGCACGAAGTAGTTGTCCGGCCATTTAAGCCTGTTTCCTATTCCGGCAGCGAAACCGAATACCTCGAAGAACTCGTCATTGTTGAATACGTCGAATATAGGCATCGAATTCGTCTGTCTGGTATAGTAAGCGGAAATGCTGAGTGATGTCGGCTTCTTTCCGAAAAGCCACGGCTCCATGAAACTTGCCGACAGGCTCGTGTAATATGTACCGTTGGTCTGGAACCGTATCGCAAGATTCTGCGCATCTCCGAGCGGGACAGGACGCCAGGCCGACTTGTCGAAGAATCGTCTCGTGGAGAAATTGTTGAAGCTCACGCCGACCGTAGCGACGAAAGTATTTCCTCCCCAGCCTCCGGAAAGCTCAAGCTGGCTCGACGGCTTCTCCGTGACGTTGTACGCTATGTCGACAGTATTATCAAGCGGATTTGGCAGGATGGACCAACCTTTCGTAGGATCCGAAATCGCCTCGGGATCGAACTGCCCCATGGAAGCGATTTCCCTTATGGACCTTTCGAAGTCTGTCTGGCTGAAAAGATAGCCCGGACGGGTGAAAATCTGACGTCTGACCACTCTTTCGTTCGTAAGATCGTTGCCGTTGATTATGATATTGTTCAGAGTCGCGGGCTTGCCTTCCACAATACGCATCTCGACATCCACCGAGTCTCCCTCGATATTCAGTTCCACAGGAACGAGATTGAAGAAAAGATAACCGCGGTCCCTGTACAGTTTGGTGATATCCATTTCATTCTGCTTCCCTCCGCCGAAAAGCCTCTGCTCCATGGTCACCATGTCATAGACATCGCCCTTGTTGATCATGAGAACGCTGTTCAGAGCCTCGGACGAATACACGGAATTTCCCGTCCACGTAATATTCCTGAAATAATATTTCCTGCCCTCGTCTATGGTAAAGTCTATCTCCAGCCTTCCCGGCTCAACATAATAAATGGTATCCTTGACTATCCTTGCATCACGGTAGCCGGCCTCGTTGAAGGCGCTTATCAGGCCCTTCTTGTCATTCTCGTATTCCTTTTCATTGAATTTCTTGGAACTGAAGAAATTTATCAGCCTCTTGTCCTTGGTCTTTTTCATGGAGCGCACGAGCTTCCCTTCCTTGACATGCAGGCTGTCGCCGAACGTTATTTTCTGGATTTTGACTTTCTGTCCCCTGTCGACAGCGAAATTCACTGTAATCGCGCTTCTGATAAGGCTGTCCCTTTTGGTCGTCACGTCGACTTCCGTCAGGAGAAAACCCTTTTCCTTATAATATCTCTTGATGATATCCGTCGCCGTCTTGGACACATAATCCGAAAATTCCCCTCCCCTCTTGAGATTCAGACGGTCCATAAGTTCCTTCTGCTCGCCTGACTTCACTCCGGAAAAAGTCCACCGGGACACCCTCGGCCGCTCCACGACGCATATCTTGAAATAGGCCGTATCCCTGGTAGGGACAATCGAGTCGATGACCATGGTGACATCTTCAAAATATTTCTGAAGCCACAGGCGGTTTACGACAGCTGAAAATTCCTCTCCGGGCACATTCACTTCGAATCCCGGCTGCAGACCCGAAATCTTGAGGATCTGGTCCGAATTGATGTACTTGTTGCCTTCTACCGAAACCCCACCGATGATATATTTCTGAGGATTATTGTAATCTACTGTTATATCTTCCTCTGCCTCCTGGGCAAAAAGCTGCAGGCAAGAAGCCGCGGCAAGCAGGAAAGAAAAAAATCGGCCCATTCTCATTTTCTATATCAGTTCAAACGTGCAAAATCAATTACAAATATGCAAATATAAGCATTTATTTCACTTTTCCATAACGCCTGTCCCTTTTTGAATATTCGCAAAGGGCCGAATAAAACTCGGGTTTTCTGAAATCCGGCCAGAGCGTGTCGGTGAAAAACAATTCAGAATAGGCGCCCTGCCACAAAAGATAATTGCTCAGACGCTGTTCTCCGGAGGTCCTTATGATAAGATCGGGATCGGGAATGCCTGAGGTAACGAGATATCTGCCGAATCCGTCGGCATCCATATCCTCGAGACCGGCCGCAAGTTCCGGACGTGCAGCGATTTCCGATGCAAGTTTCCTGGCAGCCTGGAGAATGTCCCACCTGCCGCTGTAGCTCAGGAATATGATAAGCGTAAGGCCGGCATTGCCCTCCGTTTTCTTCATACAGTCATCTATGACCGAATTCAGGCCGTCACTCAGTCTTGCCCTGTTTCCGAGGACCATGAAACGTATCCCGTTCTGCATGAAATTGGACAATTCGCCGGTAACTGATTTGAGCATGAGTCCCATCAGGGATTCGACTTCCTCCCTCGGACGTCCCCAGTTCTCTTCCGAAAAAGCGTAGAGCGACAGGTACTTCACGCCGGATTCCACAGCCGCCTCTGTACAGGCACGGACACTTTCCACACCTTCGATATGGCCTGAACATCTTTCGAGACCACGTTCTTTCGCCCACCGGCCATTGCCGTCCATGATAATGGAGACGTGCCCGGGGACGTTTTCGATTTTATCCATAAGTTACAAGTTATCTTCCATTCCTGATGTCTTCGCCCCAGAAGAGCTTTGTCCGGAGCGCCTTTATGAAATTGGATCCGCTAAGACGGACACGTCTCAGCGAAAATTGTGCCAGCGATATTTCCATTCCCAGATCCGTCGAGACTTCCCTGCTCCTGTTGTCTACAGTCAGGAAAACCTTTTCGTCCCTCGCCCTCAAAGACAGTGAAATCCGGGATGAATCAGGTACGATGAGAGGCCTGACGTTGAGATTGTGCGGAGCGATAGGAGAGACTATCAGCACTTCGGAATCCGGCATGACGATAGGCCCTCCGACACTCAGGGAATATGCCGTGGAACCGGAACTCGTCGCCACGAGAAGGCCGTCGGCCCAATATGTCGGCAGAGGGCTGCCGTCGATAGACACGTCTACCCCGAGCATGGCCGGCCCTGCCCTGTGAATTGTAATTTCATTCAGGGCGTATGGATAAATACCGGCGAGCTCCGACATGCGGCTCCCGGAAAATGAGGCATGGAGCAGTTTGCGCGACTCTATGGCATACCTTCCCGACATCACCTCATCCACTACTTCGTCGGGCGTATTCTCCGAAAGGAAGCCGAGCCTGCCGAGATTGACGCCGAGGACGGGGATACCGGTATCGCCGACAATCACTGCAGAAGACAGGAATGTCCCGTCCCCGCCGACGCTCACGAAAATATCGGTTCCCTCCGCGACCCTGCCGCCATCCTTGATTTCATATACATCCGATCCGGCGGCCCTGAACTTTTCCATAAGGCCGAGATAGCGTGCGTCGTTTTCGAGAAGCCTGTTTCTAAGATAGACAGCTATTTTCATACGAATCCTGTTCAGAATCAGAAATATTTTCAGACTGCAAAATTACATTTATTTCAAAGACACCCATGAATTTTTCCAATATTTATTATTTTTGCCGACTGTTTTCAACTGATACATGGGATATGACAAGACTGAGTGTTAACATCAACAAGATAGCGACTGTCAGAAACTCCCGCGGAGGGAACATGCCCGACGTGGAAAAAGCCGCCGTCGACTGCGAAAGGTTCGGTGCCGAGGGAATTACGGTGCATCCGCGTCCCGACGAAAGGCATATCAGATATTCCGATGTCATCGCCATCAGGCCGCTGCTCGCCACGGAACTGAACATAGAGGGGAATCCGATACCGAAATTCGTCGATCTCGTGACTTCCGTTCTTCCGGCCCAGGTAACTCTCGTACCGGACGCAGAAGATGCCATAACATCGAATGCGGGATGGGACACCCTGAAAAACAGAAGTTTTCTCACGGAAATATGCTCCGAATTCAAAAGACACGGGATCAGAACATCCATCTTCATCGACCCTGTCCCTGAAATGGCAGAAGGGGCGGCGGCCTGCGGATGCGACCGTGTGGAACTCTATACCGAATCATACGCCAGAAACTGGGCCGCGGGAAAAGAAGCCGCCGTCGCCCCGTACGTAGCCGCTGCCGAAACGGCAAGGAAATGCGGCATAGGGCTGAACGCAGGCCATGACCTGAATCTCGACAACCTCCCGTATTACATAAGCCGCATACCGTGGACCGATGAAGTTTCCATCGGACATGCCATAATCTGCGATGCCCTCTACATGGGCCTCGAAGCTACGATAAAGGCATATCTGAACGCCATCAGGACCGGTGCGGAAAGTTCTTCTTCCGAAATTTGACGGAATTGGGACTGCCGGTTGAAAATTTCTGCTTATCTTTGTAAAATGCGTACAGTGATATGCATGCAGACAATACTAAAAACTTGAAATAAAAACACTATCTAAATGAAAAACGTACCGCTTATTCTCAGCATCATCGCCGTTGTCGTTGCTGCCGGGTTCGGAGTATTCTCCCTGACGAATGGTCCAAAATCGGAAAAACCACAGTCTGCAGGAGATTCAGACTCGACTTATGTCTCAAAGGCTACTTCAGGAATCGTATATGTAGACCTTGACAGGATAATCCAGGAATACGACATGGCAAGCGATCTCGGTGCCGTAGTAGGAACCAAAGTGAAAAACATCCAGGACGAAGTCAACAGGAGAGGGAAACAGCTGGAGAACGAAATGATCGAATTCCAGAACAAGCTCGACAAGGGTCTGATTACAAGGTCTGTCGCCAACGTCCAGGGCCAGGAGCTCCAGAAGAAGGAAGCCGAGTTCAACGAGTACGCAAACCAGAAAAACAATGAAGTCATCGAGGAGCAGACTGTCATGATGAACCAGATAGCCGACGCCATCCAGACTTTCATCAACAGATACAACGAGGAAAAGCAGTACACCATGATCCTCACCAATCAGAGAGGCGTTCCGGTGATTACGGCAGACCCGTCCCTCGACATCACGGACGACGTGATAGCCCGCCTCAACGAAGAATACATCAAGGAAAAGAACAAAAACAACAAATAGTTGCGGATCGCCCTACTGTCCTGTTTCTACCCCTACAGAGGAGGAATATCCCAGTTCAACGCCTGTCTGTACAGAGAACTGGGCAAGAAACACGTTGTCAGGGCATTCAATTTCAAAAGACAGTATCCGGACTTTCTCTTCCCCGGAAAGACGCAGTATGTCACCGGGGAGGATGAAGCCGACCGCATAGAAAGCGACAGGCTGCTGGATACCGTCAATCCTTTTTCATGGATAACGACATTGCGGGAAATAAGAAGGTGGAAGCCGGATCTGCTGGTTGTCAGATACTGGATGTCCTGGTTCGCGCCTTCGCTCGGGTTCATCACCAGAAAGATGAAGCGGGAGTGCAAGGTAATATCCATCCTCGACAATGTCATACCGCACGAGCCCAAATTCTTCGACAAGCCGTTCACAAGATATTTTCTGAAAGGCAGCAGCGGTTACGTGACGCTGTGCGAAGCCGTTGCAGGCGATCTGCTGGCCCTGAAACCCGATGCTGTCTGCAAAATCATGCCTCATCCGCTTTATTCCCATTTCGGAAAGCGCAAGGACCGTTTTGAGATGGAAGAAAAACTCGGTCTTGAACACGGGAAAAAGAATATTCTGTTTTTCGGCCTTATCAGGGAATACAAGGGGCTGGATATACTGCTGGAGGCTTTTGCAGGGCTCGATGAAACTTATCAGCTCATAATAGCAGGAGAACCGTACGGCTCTTTTTCCAGATACGAATCACTGATAGAAAAGTCCTGTCCTGAACGGATTCACACATTCCTGCATTACGTCAGGGATTCTGAGGTAACGGACTATTTCTCGGCTGCCGATGTAGCCGTCCTTCCCTACCGCAGTGCGACTCAAAGCGGCATAAGTTCCGTATCGTATCATTTCGAGGTGCCGATGATCGTGACCGATGTCGGCGGCCTGAAAGAAACCATAGGAGACACGGGCACGGGAATCGTCGCCGGAGAAATCTCACCCGAAGCCATAAGAAAAGAAATAAAAAGATATTTCGCCGATCCGGAAATACGTGAAAACTGTATCGGCAATATCAGAAAAGTAAAGAAACTGCTATCCTGGGAAACATTCTGCTCGGGACTGACCGGATTCTGCAAAACACTGTAAAACAGACATCATCATGAAACACTTGTTCCCAATACTGATATCGATAATCATTGCTTCGGCATCAGGAACATGGGTATCCGCGCAGGACTACCCTCCTGTCCCCGTGACCATATCCAAGGAAAAAGTGAAAATGAACGGGAAGACATACCTGTCGCATATAGTGCAGGAAAGACAGACTCTGTATTCGATTGCAAAAGCATACGGAGTCACGGTAGAACAGCTATATGAAGCCAATCCGTCACTGATCGACGGCGGACTCAGGAAAAATGCAATAATCCTGATTCCCGTCCTGCAGAAAGATGATCTGAAAGATGAGCGGAAAAATGTACAGGAAGACAATCGGAAAACCGTAGAGGCAGAAGACGAAGGGAAATACATAATACATACGGTACGGTGGTACGAAGATCTGGACGTCATTGCGGGAAAATACAATGTGACTGTACAATCCATAATGTCTGCAAACGGGCTTACGGGACGCAAGCTTACAAGAAGACAGAAGCTCAGAATCCCGCTGTACGACACTGTTTCCGAACAGACGATGCCGGACGATACCATTCCGGCGCAGAATGCCGGAACGGATGCGGATTCCGCCACGTTGTCTGCAGATGACGGCAAAGGCAGTGTAACCGCTACCATGATGCTTCCTTTCGATGCCATGAAGGCCGTTCCGAATGAAGGAAGCATGGATTTCTACTGCGGAGCGCTCATGGCCGTAAAACAGATAGGCGACGAAGGTTCCGACGTGGATCTGAATGTTTATGACGTAGACGGCAATATCCTGCCGTCGATGGATGACCAGATAAGAAACAGCGATGTCATAATCGGTCCGATATCACCTGCAAATCTGGAAGCACTGCTTGCCGGCTGTCCGAAAACTGCATCGGTGGTATCCCCTCTCGACCACAGGGCCGAATACCTGTGCAGCGGAAATCCGAATTTCATCCAGGCTCCGGCGTCTTCCCTGAAACTGTATGAAGATCTCGCACGGTGGATAAGGGAAGACAGCAATCCTGCCGAAAGGGTAATAGCTATTTATGAAAAAGGCACGAAAAACACGGATGAACTCGGGGAAATGAGCAGCATACTCGAAAGTGCCGGAGTAAGATTCATGCCGTTCTCATACAGCATTCTCGAAGGAAGAGACGTGCAGAAGCCGCTGATGGAACTGATGACGTCAGAAGCAGCCAACCGGGTAATAGTCCTTTCGGAAAGCGAGGCTTTCGTAAATGACGTGGTCAGGAACCTGAATCTTCTGATTCACGACGAGTACCAGATCGTACTGTACGGGTCTTCCAAGATAAGGGGATTCGAGACCATAGAAGTGGACAACCTGCACAACACCTGCCTGCATACTTCTTCGGCCTATTACGTAGATTACGACGATGTTAAAGTCAAGGATTTCGTAAAGAGATACAGAGCCCTGTACAACACCGAACCTACACCGTTCGCTTTCCAGGGATACGATATAACTTACTATTTCCTGAAACAGTGCTCCGAAGGAGGCAAGGACTGGCTGAATAGCCTTGAAGGAAATGACATGTCCATGTTGCAGTCGAATTTCAGATTCAGAAGAACCTCGGACTCGGAAGGCTTTGTCAATACTGGCGTAAGACGGATAGTTTACGGGCCCGACTATTCGGTGAACCTTGAAGAACAGGCTTACTGACCGGAAGAAAGGAGGGATTCCGCATTTGCAACAGCAGCATCGGTAAGCCTCGAGCCGCTCAGCATCCTTGCTATTTCCAGGACTCTCTCCCTGCCGGAAATTCTTTTGATTTCGGATACGGTCCGCCCGCCGGAAACCGTTTTCGTGACAAGATAGTGCGCCGACCCCTTTGCGGCTACCTGCGGAAGATGCGTGATGGCGAATACCTGCATCCGGCTTCCCATACCGCAAATAACGGTACCCATCCTGTCGGCGACGCTTCCGGAAACACCGGTATCTATTTCATCGAAAATCATCACAGGCATGTCGGCGAACCCGGACATGACTGATTTCAAGGCAAGCATGATGCGGGACATTTCACCTCCGGACGCGCATCTGGATATGTCCGCCGGATTTTTTCCGGTAGAGGAAAAACTGTAGGATACCGTATCTGCCCCGTCGGCCGTCATTCCGGCAGGATTCACGTCGATTCTGAATTCGGCATCAGGCAGTTCCATGGACCTGACCGTCGCGGTTATCGCTTCGGACAGTTTGCCGGAAACAGACTTGCGGATATCGGTCAGAGCTGAAGCCGACCGAACCAGCTTCTCCGAAGCGGCTTCCACCCGTGCCCGCAGTGCAGACCTCCGTTCTTCACAGGACTCTGCTCCTGAAACGGACTCCGCCAGCGAATCCCTCAGGGCAATAAGTTCATTCTCGTCCCGGCAAGAGAATGCCCTGAGCAGGGAATAAATCAGGGAAAGCCTGTCTTCGACTTCCTCGAGACGCCCGGCAGAGACTTCCGTAGCAGAATTTATATCCGAAAGTTCGGACAGTATATCATCGAGTTCTATCCGGCAGCTGTCGAGCCTTTCAGCCAGGGACGATACAGCAGGCACATAGCCGGACACCTTTTCAAGATGACGGGAAACATCGCGTAGCAGAGCCGGTACGGAAACTTCCTCCCCGCCAGTACGTACCGTTCCGAGAAGGGTCTCCGCAGTACAAAGCCCCTCCTTTATCTCCTCGGCATTTGCAAGCTGCTTCTGTTCGAGTTCAAGACTCTCCAGTTCATTTTCTTTCAGTCGCGCCTCCTCGAGTTTCCTGAGGCGGGCCTTGTCATAGTCGTATTCAGACCGCAATCTTGCTATGGAAGCATCGAGTTCCTCAAGTTCACGGCTCAGGGAATTGAATGTACGGAAATCGTCTCTGTATGTATCCAGCAGGTCCTTGTCCCTGGCATACTGATCCAGGACGGAAAGCTGGAAACGCCTGTCTGAAAGAAGCAGGGTCTGATGCTGCGAATGGATGTCCACAAGTCTGGAAGACATGGCGGCAAGGAGCTGGACCTGCACCGGAGAATCATTGACAAAAGACCTCGACCTTCCGGTAGGGTTGACGACCCTCCTGACGGTAAGGTTTCCGTCATCCCACTCCACGTCATTCTCTTCCAGGAGTGTTTTTAGTACCATGTCGTCCCTGCCGACTGCGAATTCGCCTTCAACGACGCAGTTGTCGGCAGCTTCGCCTATCATCGAAGCATCGGCCTTTGCACCGAGAAGCAGGGACAGGGCTCCGAGCAATATCGACTTTCCGGCACCGGTCTGGCCGGTAATAATGATCAGACCCTCCGGAAATTCCGTTTCCAGAGAGTCTATAAGCACGTAGTTCCTGACGGAAAGTCTTTTAAGCATCCGGTACTATTCTTCGTCTTCCTTCCTCGCCATTCTCCAGTATATGTCGCCGTCTTCGAATTCGGAGATGGCTACAAGAGCAGGCTTTGGCTGTTTTTCGTAAAATTTCGAGATTTCTATCTGTTCCCTGTTCTCGAACACCTCTTCCATTGTGTCCCTGTCGTTCTTGAAATCTTCGAGTTTTCTTGTCAGTTCCTTTTTCTCGGCAATCGCTATCTGATTCGCCCTTTTGGAAAGGATTACCACTGATTCGTAAATATTTCCGGTAGGGGCTGCGATATCGCAGAGATCTCTCGTAATCGTGTTTACAGGTATTTTCTTTGTCATGATAAAATTTATTTCTCTATTTAAATATACCGCCGGTTTCGATACGGGTTTCAAATTTTTCTCTTTTTGGAAATTTTTTCCGTTTTTCGGATTTCTTTTTCCAATTCTTTATTTATTTCCGCACTCTCCTCGCCGACATAACGGCCGAGAGCCCGCTGCGCCCTGCGGTAAAGAAGATCGAGTTCCCTCGAATATTCTGATTCGGGATATTCTCCCCTGAAATTGAGGTAATCGTCCACAAACGTCATATAGCGCTCCTTCTGCTTCTCGGGAACACTGAGATGTGCATACTTGTACGATGACATCGCAATATAATACAGGATATCCTCTCTGAAAATATTGTCCGCATCGTCTTTCAGGACATTGCGCAGCGCCACCCGCGATGCCTTGTAGTCCTCCATCTTGTAATACAGTCTCGCAGCCTCGAAAGCCTTGGTGTCGAGCCTGGTCTCCAGGTCGTCCATCATTTCCCGGCAAGCCTCCATGTGGATATTGTCAGGATATTCCTGGACGTATTCGGAAATTGCGTCCAGGGCCTTGTATGTAGGGGTCTGGTCCAGCTCATACCTCAATGTGGAACGGTAAAGGCAGTCCAGCCTGAGAAATCTCGCTTCGGGAGCGAACGGACTTCTCGGGAAATATTCAAGGAAATGGTCGAAATTGGTTTCCGCCGTATAATAATCACGGAAACGGTAATTGCTCAGCCCCCAGTAATATTGTACGGTATCGTCTCTCTCCGTACCTGTCGTCAGAACGGAAAGGGACTCGAAAAGCGCTGCGGCCTTTGAATATTTGCCGTCATTGTAGTATGCGAATGCAGCCTCGTATTTCTCGTCGGCATCATTGCTGTTCAACAGCATTTCGTATTGCGTCTTGCAGGACAGAAGAAGGCCTGCGGCAAGGAAAAGGACAAGTATCTTTTTCATTTGAATCATCATTTCAGCGAATTAAGGAATTTCTCGGCATCGAGCGCGGCCCTGCAGCCTGAAGCTGCGGCAGTAACGGCCTGTCTGTAAAGCGGATCCTGGACATCACCTGCAGCGAAGACTCCTTCGACATTCGTCCTGGATGTCCTGCCGTCGGTAACGATATATCCTTCGGCATCCGTCTCCACCCACTCGGAAAACACTTCCGAATTCGGATGATGTCCGATCGCCAGGAAAAAACCGTCGACAGCTATATCAAAAATCCCGCCATCCTTGCGGCAAAGCCTTGCCCCGGTAACGCCGGAAAGGTCTCCGAGCACTTCCTCGGTATTGCAGTTCCACAGAATCTCTATGTTGGGCGTTTCGAAAATCCTTTTCTGCATGGCTGGAGAAGCCCTCAGAACATCCCTGCGTACTATCATATAGACTTTCCTGCAGATGCCGGCAAGATAGGAAGCCTCCTCGCAGGCCGTATCTCCTCCTCCGACCACAGCTACGTCCCTGTTCCTGTAGAAAAATCCGTCGCAGGTGGCACAGGCCGACACGCCCATTCCGCGGAACCTGGTTTCCGATTCCAGTCCGAGATACCTTGCAGTAGCCCCTGTGGCGATTATAAGAGTCTCGGCAAGAATCCTGTCACCGTTGTCCGTTTCAATACTGAAAGGTCTGGACGACAGGTCCGCCTTGACGACAATTCCTCTGCGGATATCGGCGCCGAGACGTCTGGCCTGCTGCTGCATTGCGTCCATCAGCGACTGGCCTCCGATCCCGTTTTCAAAACCGGGAAAATTCTCTATGTCGGTTGTAGTGGTCAGCTGGCCTCCGGGCTGTATCCCTTCATACAGGACCGGAGAAAGATTGGCCCTCGAAGCATATATTGCAGCCGTGTATCCGGCAGGCCCGCCTCCGACAATCAAGCATCTGATTTCTTCCATTCCTATGATTTTAACTTGCAAATATAAAATTTTTTCAGAGATTCCCCATGCGTTTCCTGACCAGTCCGTACACCGGAGAAAGTATAAAGTCCGGAAGCGTGGCGATAATCGGAAGGAATATATGATTTATCAGGCCCGGCATAAGTTTTCTGCGCCTTCTGAACATGGCTTTCAGGGCTTTCCGCACCGCCTTTTCAGGAGGTATCATCACGGCAAGCCGCACGGCGAGTCTGCGCAGCGAAGGCTTCAGCGGATACAAAGGAGTATCTACGGCCCCGAAAAATGCAGTAGTCACGCTTACTCCGGTCCCGCGGCATTCTATCCTGAGCGAGCGTGAAAAAGCCTTGACAAATCTCTTCGTATTGGCATACATGCCTACCGCAGGCCACGGCATCCACGCGGCAAGAGACGAAATATTCAGGACATAGCCGTGCCCTCTTTCCTGCATCAGAGGCACGAACTCACGGCACAGCATCAGAGGCGTATAATTATGCACCATCATTATGGTAGACAGAAGTTTTCTGTCCGTCGAAACGATTTCGCGGAAAAAGAAAAGCCCAGCATTGTTTATGAGTATGTCCACCCTGAGGCCTTTGGCGGCTGCCGCTATTTCAGATGCGGCATCTTTTTCCGACAGGTCGCGGACCAGAGGAATGACATCGAACTTCGACTTGTCTTCCCGTACTTGACCATCCGCTCCGTCCACTATGGATTTCACGTCTGAAACCGCTTCTTCGAGCTTCTCGCCGGAAATATCCACGAGTATCAGATTATAACCGTTGGCGGCAAGCTGCCCGGCATAAATCCTGCCCATCCCGCCAGCCGCTCCCGTAACAAGCGCATAAGAGGAAAAACCTCCGTACGGCAACTTTTCATATTTCATTGTACCACAAACGTTTTAATTTTGAATATTTCAATTTTATTTTGCAAAAAACGCTTTTTTTCCTATTTTTGCGCCGATATTATCGCTTATCATGACCAATCAGACGCAAAAGACAAATATAGAGCAGTTCAAGAATGCACTGAAATCGCACTCGCTGAAAGCCACTCCCCAAAGGCTCGCCGTGCACGAAGCCATGCTTAGGCTCGGCCATGCCTCTGCCGACATGGTGACCGAAGAAATACGCAAAAGCGGCTCGACCAAAGTGACCATAGCCTCCGTTTACAACATCCTCACCCACATGGCCGTACTGGGCATATATCATCACAGGTTGAGTTCGAACAACAAGATGTACTTCGATGTCAATACTTTCAAGCACTTCCACATTTACGACAGCGAAAACCATCTTTACAAGGACGTGGTCGACAACGAACTTGTCGAACTGATAGAAAACCACTTCGGCAAGCGCAGATTCCGCGGATACAGCATAGACCACATAGACATCCAGCTTGTAGGAAGGCCTACAAAGAAGAAGAGGATAGTCTGACCCTTGCCTTTCTTGCCGCAACGACGCACCAGACAAAGGCTGCAACAGCCACGACTCCACCTGCGGCATAGCCTGCTGCAGGAGCAAGAGAGAGTCCGCCGGACTTGTACGGAGCCATCATGAAGTAGCTCACGCAGACGAATGTCAGGAAAGTCGCAGGGACGGAAGTTATCCAGTGCGGCCTTCCCGATTTTGCAAGATATGCGGTAACGGTCCAGAGGACGAGAGTTGCAAGTATCTGGTTGCATATACCGACATAATTCCATACCGTCGAAAAGTCCGCCATGCAGAAGAAATAGGCTGCGATGAATATCGGAGCCGATACTATGAGCCTGTGTCCGATCTTCTTCTGGTCATACCTGAACAGATCCGCAAGAGTCAGGCGCAGACTGCGGAATGCGGTATCGCCCGAAGTTATAGGGCATACGACTACGCCTATGACGGCAATTATGGCGCCAACCTTTCCGAGCCAGCTTTTGCATATCATGTCAACGGCAATCGCAGGGGTGACTTTGGTCAGTTCGCCGTTGATCATCATCCCGTCGGTTGCAGCCTTGTTTAGACCCTCCGGTCCCCCGAAATATGCCATTGCGGCACTGGCCCAGATCATGGCGACTATGCCTTCGGCTATCATGGCGCCGTAAAATACAGGCCTGCCGTACTTTTCGTTCTTCAGGCATCTTGCCATAAGCGGGGACTGGGTGGAATGGAAGCCGGAAATCGCCCCGCACGATATCACGATGAAAAGCATCGGTATCAGAATATTGTTCTGAGGGTCGGCATGATAGTTTCTCAACGAAGCAGGGGTAAGCTCTGTCATTGATATCGAGCCGGTAATGTCTCCCCAAAGCATTGCTCCGCCCACTCCTACTGCCATGAAAAGGAGGGCGGCTCCCATGAACGGGTATATCGAACCGATGATCTTGTCTATGGGAAGCAGAGTCGCAAGTATGTAATATATGAATATTATGTACAGCCACCATGTCTTGTCCCATCCTGTAAGCGACTGCATCAGGTCCGCAGGGCCGGTAACGAATGATACCCCGACTGCAAGCAGAAGGAAAGGCACGAAAACCGTCATGAAAGTCCTGGCTCCCTTTCCGAGATATCTGCCTGTCAGATCCGGCATGTTCACTCCGTCGTTCCTCAGAGACAGCATTCCCGAAAAATAGTCATGGACGGCCCCCATGAAAATACAGCCGAGAACAATCCACAAATATGCGGCAGGACCGTATGCTGCTCCCATGACAGCGCCGAAAATAGGTCCGAGACCGGCGATATTCAGGAACTGTATCACAAACACTTTCCATGTAGGCATCTCCTTGAAATCCACACCGTCGGCCTTTGTGACCGCCGGAGTCGCCCTCCGGGGATCGGCACCGAAAAACCTGTCCACGAATCTGCCGTAGACAGCATATCCTGCTATCAGCGCAATAATAGCGACACAAAAGGTAATCATCCTGTTACGATTTGAAAAAACTTGGCGAATTTAAGTTTTTTCCGCCTAAATCGGAAGATATTTCCTGAGAAAAAAGAGAGGCAGCTCATTCGAGCTTGCCTCCCTTCTCATCATACAATTCATTCTGCAGGACTGTGAAGTCAGAGACTTCAACCAGTTTGATCTTGCATTTGTACTTTTTCTTCCATTTTCCCATGATCGAGAACAATCCCCTGCTGAGATATGCCCCCAATATGGGACCTGTCTTGAGGATGAACGATCTGACCCCTTTTTCGGAAACGAAATAGGAAAGTTTCCGTTCAATGGCTTCATCTATTACCAGACTCGACGAAATCTTGCCTGTGCCGTGGCATACGGGACATACTTCGGTAACATTGATCTCCGTAGCCGGCCTCACCCGCTGGCGGGTGATCTGCATGAGTCCGAATTTGGTAAGCGGCAGCACGTTGTGTTTGGCCCTGTCGTTCTGCATGAGCTCCTGCATGTGCTTGAAAAGCATGTTCCTGTGTTCGGCGCTTTCCATGTCGATGAAATCGACGATCACAATGCCGCCCATATCCCTGAGCCTGAGCTGGCGGGCAATCTCTTCAGCGGCGAAACAGTTGACATCGTAGGTATTCTGCTCCTGCTCCTTGTTCTTGGAGCGTGTTCCGCTGTTGACATCTATTACGTGCAATGCCTCCGTATGCTCGATCACAAGATATGCACCCTGCTTTATCGGCACTACCTTCCCGAACGAACTCTTGATCTGCCTTGTGACCTCGAAATGGTCGAAAATCGGCTGGCTTTCCCTGTACAGTCTGACAATCTTCTCCTGTTCCGGCGAAATGAGGGAAATATACTTCTTCGTTTCCTCATATACCGATTCGTTGTTGATGTAAATATTCGAAAACGAATCGTTGAGAAGATCTCTCAGGATCGTGGTAGTCTTGCTGTATTCAGTAAACAGCTGCTGGATGGTCTTGGACCGGGCGATTTTTGTCCAGGAACTTTCCCATTTGTCTATCAGGGACATCAGTTCGGCATCGAGCACCGCGGCGTTCTTGCCTTCGGCAGCCGTTCTGATGATTGCCCCGTAATTCTTGGGGAGGATGTTCCTGACAAGGGTCTCCAGTCTGCGCTTCTCTTCTTTGGAAGCGATCTTCTGGGATACGCTCACCTTCTCCGCAAATGGTAGAAGTACTATGTTTCTTCCTGCCAATGAAATTTCAGCGGTCAGTCGGGATCCTTTGGTGGAAATCGGCTCTTTCACGATCTGGACTATCACCATCTGACCCGGTGCAAGCACATTTTCGATACGTCCTTCCTTCTGGAGGATAGGGCCTATCCTGATGTTCGAATACAGGGTCTTGTGATCGGTATTCGGATTGATTTTCCTTACGAACTCGTCGAACGCATTGAAATACAACCCGAGATCCAGATAATGGACGAAAGCCTCTTTTTCATCTCCGATGTCCACAAAGGCGGCGTTCAGGGCAGGCAGCAACTTCTTGACTTTTCCGAGATACACGTCTCCGACAGAATAGTTGTGGCCCTGAGTCGACTCTTTGTTCAACTCGATGAGCTTGTGGTTTTCCAGCAGAGCTATCGAGATTTCAGTTGAATTGACATCAACAACAAGATCTTTTACAGACTCCATCTTTTCATTGACTTGCATACAAACAACAAAGGGGTGCCATCCCGACACACCCTTCGTTCGGCAAGGCCGCCATACGGCGGTCCTTAGAGATTACTTTCTCTTCTTATGCCTGTTCTTACGCAAACGTTTCTTACGTTTGTGTGTAGACATCTTATGTCTTTTTCTTTTCTTACCGCTTGGCATAATTCTAAAAATTTTACGATTATTTCTTTACAATATTCATGAAAACCTTAGCTGGCTTGAAAGCAGGTATGTCATGAGCCGGAATAGTCAAAGTTGTTTTCTGCTTGATATTTCTTGCAGCCTTTTCTGCCCTGTGTTTGATGATAAAGCTGCCGAATCCTCTTAGATAAACCGGATTACCTTTTGACAACGAATCCTTTACACTTTCCATAAACGCCTCAACAACAGTCTGGACTGTTATTTTCTCAATCCCCGTCGCCTTGGCGACTTCGTTTACAATCTCTGCCTTTGTCATTTTTGTAATATTTTAGATCTAACTTTCAGCTAATGCGTGCAAAAGTAGAGTTATTTTTTTAATATTCAAAATCATATTCCAATATAATTTTGGGAAAATCAATAAAAATCACAAAATTCGCAGATTATTAACTGCCTCCGAGGCATGAACGGCAAAATACCGCATATATGGCGAAACAGATCACTATAGAAGACATAGCGAAACTTTCCGGAGTTTCCGCAGGCACTGTGGACAGGATACTCCACAACAGGGGAAGAGTGGCTCCCGGGACCAGGGCCGTCGTGGAGAAAGTGCTTGCCGAAACAGGATACAGGTACAACATACATACTTCCGCAGTAGCATTGAGAAAGGGATACAGAATAGCCATAGCCATGCCTGCAGCCTCAAAAGGCGAATACTGGGGATCCATACATGACGGAATAAGCCATGCGCTCGATGAATTTTCGGACATAAGCATCGACTGTTCGTTTTCCTTCTACGACCAGTCCGACGGCTATTCCTGCAGGACGGCTTTTGAAAACGTTGCGGAACATTCTCCGGATGGAGTACTGATAGGCGGGACTTTCCGCAATGAAATTCTGAAGTTCTGTTCATCCCTCGACATGAAGAAAATACCTTATATCTTCATGGACGATGCAGCGGAAGGCTGCCGTCCCGTCGCAGCATTTTCAGCCGACCGGAAGACATGCGGGCGCCTTATCGGCAGGATGTTGGATATATTGTCACCCCCCCCCCATCAAAATAATGACAGGCTGACACGGAAAGAACTGGCTGTTTTCCACTCTTTATCGGAGAATTGCCCGGAAAAACATCCGGACTCGGAAATCAGAGCCGGCCTTCTGGAATACTTCACCTCTGCGGGACAGCCGGCAGCAATACACGAAATCGGGATGCCGCTTCTGTCTCCGGAAGAATGCCGTCTGGAAGTAGAAAAATTCATGGACATGCATCCGCAGACTTCAGGAATGGCCGTGATCAATTCAAGAGGCAGCGTCATTGCCGGAATACTCGGTTCTCTCGGAATCAGGAACATGCCGCTTGTAGCTCTCGACCTTACAGCAGGCAACAGGAAATGCCTTGCCGAAGGATCTATCTCTGCCGTAATAAGCAGGCATCCGGAACTTCAGGGTTTCAATGCCGTCAAGGCAGTTATCAGATACCTGCTTTACGGACAGAGGGACAAGGAAATCAGCCACCTGATGCCGATCGACATCGTGGTGGCTGAAAATCTCCCGTATTACAGGAATATCCTTACCGACTGACCGTATCAATCGACCCTGACGGAGGACAATGAAACCGAAGCCGGCTCAAGTCCGTCGGCAACAGCTTTCAGAACAATACTGCCCGGGACCTCGGAAGATGATACGATAACGGTCAGCTTGCCGTTGAAAAGGTGCATCCGGGGAAGATGGAACGGATCCAGACAGGTAGGATCACCGTTTGCCGTGGCCTTGAAACTTCCGTTTCCGGAAACTTCGAAACGCACCAGGTTTCCTGCCGAAGGGCATGGATTGCCGTCCTTGTCGACTACGGAGACAGTCACATAGGAAAGATCCTTTCCGTCAGCATCCAGTTCCGTCCTGTCAGGCTCCAGCACGAGCCTGTATGGTTCTCCGGCAGTCCTGACAGTTTCCTCCTGTACCGGATTCCCGTCAGCATCGTAGGCGATGACCTTCACTTCTCCCGGTTCATATACTGCATCCGGCCACATCAGCCTGTATCTCGACTCCGCCGGAGTATTCACATCTCCGAGATTTCCTGCGTACGAAGTGTAGGACGATGCCCATACGCTGTCTACCGGTATGGCATAGCCATCCCTGCCTTTTTTCTGACGCCCGAAGCTTTTTCCATTGATGAAAAGCTCTGCCTCAGGCCAGCTCGTGTACACGAATACCGGGACTTTTTCACCCTCATGGCCTTCCCAGTTCCAGTGAGGCAGCACATGAAGAGTGCTTTCCTTTTCGTTCCATACACTCCTGTAAAGCCAGTATCTGTCTTTCGGTATCGACGCAAGGTCTATGATGCCGAACATCGAACTGTGGTTCGGCCATGAATCGGTGCCGTACGGGCTCGGTTCTCCGAGATAGTCGAATCCTGTCCATACGAACTGTCCGAGAATCCAGTCGCAGTCATCCGACAATGCAAAATCGACATCAGGGATATTCGACCACGCACACGCCTCCACATCATAGGCGGAACACTGATGGTCATCGTACAGAGCGCTGTAACGTTTCATGACCGGAAGTTTGTAGACACCTCTTGAGCTCACGGTTGATGCAGTCTCGGACCCGAGGACAAAACCTTTCGACAGGGCGTCGAATACTTCCTCGTACCGGAACGTCCTGTAATTGATACCCGGAATATCTATCATGTCTGCAAAACCGTTGTCAAGAATGCAGTCCACCTGATCCATGCCGCAGGTAACGGGCCTTGTAGGATCTTCCCTGTGGCATATATCCTGAAGGAAGGAGGCTACCTCATAACCAGACGGATCGCATTGCGTCGGAACTTCATTGCCTATGCTCCACATCACTACAGACGGATTGTTCCTGTAGTTGTGAAGCATGTTGACCATGTCCTTCTCGGCCCAAAAGTCGAAAAACCTGTGATAGCCGTTCTCGCACTTGGCTATGTCCCATTCGTCGAAAGGCTCTATCATCATCATGAAACCCATTTCGTCGCACAGACGGACAAGTTCCGGGGCAGGCATATTATGAGTGGTGCGGATAGCATTGCATCCCATATCCTTCAGCATGACAAGCTGCCGGCGGAGTGCCGCCTCATTTACCGCCGCGCCGAGCGGACCGAGGTCATGATGGTTGCAGACTCCCTTGAACTTTGTCTTTACGCCGTTAAGGAAAAATCCCCTGTACGGTACATATTCTATTGTCCTTATGCCGAAGACCGTCTCATAATTGTCTGCAAGACGTCCGTCTTCCGCATACAGCTCGGATACTGCCTTATACAACTTGGGAGAATCCGGAGACCACAGGAGCGGATTCCGGACCGGGATATTCTGCTCCACCGTACAGGTTTTCGCACCGAGCCTTACTTCTTCCTCCGATGAAGCGGCTACAGAACCGTCCGGACCATATATTTTCGTAAGAAGACGTACGCTTCCCTGCATTTCGGGAGCTGCCACCGTTGTCCTTATTTCGACCATGGCCTCTTCCTCTGTAACTGAAGGAGTAGTGATATATGTGCCCCAGACAGGTATATGCACCGGATCCGTCAGTATCAGATGGACATTTCTGTACAGACCGGCACCCGGATACCACCTTGATGAATAAGGCTTGTTCTCGAGTCTCACGGCAAGAGTGTTTTCGCCTGGTACGACATTGTCAGTGACATCGCACCAGAAAGAATTGTAGCCGTAAGGCCAGAAGCATGTTTCCTTGCCGTTTACGAAGACTCTGGCCTCACTCATCGCACCGTCGAAAAGCAGGACGGCATTTTTCCCTTCAGGGACCGAGAATGTCGTGCGGTAAACTCCTGTCCCGATATACGGAAGCCCTCCGGTCCGTCCCGTCTTTGTGGAAGCCTGCTTTTCCAGATCCTGTTTCACGGCGACGACCTGGATATCGATGTTCCTGTCGAACGGACCGGTAATGGCCCAGTCATGAGGGACTGTCACATCTTCCCAGGCCGAGTCGTCGAATCCCGGAAGAAAGGCTCCCAGTTCTTCCCCGCGGGAAAATTTCCAGCCTTTTTCAAGCAGGACTTCAGTGCGCTGTGCCAAAGCGGCAACACTGACGAACATTGCCGCGGCAGTGCATAGTATGGTCGAAGATATTTTCATTGCAAACATATTTTAATCAGTCGGCAAGGGTAATCTTCACTTTCTGATCCTTCACTATTATATAATAGTCTCCCGGTTCAAGGAATCTCTCGCCTTCTCCGTTCACGAAAGAGAGATCTCTCATCGGATCGATTTCAAATTCGAAAGTATGCGAATCCCCTGCCGGAATCAGTTTCTTCTCGAAAAACTTGAGTTCCTTGACCGGACGCGTGATCGTCGAATAAGGATCGCAGACATACCACTGGACAGTCTCCTTTCCGTCCATCTCGCCGGAATTGGTTACTGTCACCTTAGCCGTAATCCTGTCTTCTGCCGTAAAGCGGTCCGCAGACACCGTCACTTCCCCGTAATCATAAGTCGTATAGCTGAGACCGTAGCCGAACTCATACATCGGAGTGCTCGGAATATCCTGATAAAGTCCCTGAGAGCCTCTTCTTCCGCTTTCCCTGTGATTATAATATACAGGTATCTGGCCTGTAGTGTAAGGGAAAGTCACGTTCAGACGGCCTGAAGGATTGTATTTCCCAGTCAGGATGCCGGCAACGGCTTTTCCACCCATTACACCCGGCTGCCATATCTCAAGTACGGCATCGGCTGCCGGTGAAATGCGGGTCAGGTCGAGAGAACGGCCATTGGAAAGAAGGACGACCACAGGCTTGCCGGCCTTTACGATTTCAGCCAGAAGTTCTTCCTGAATCGAAGGTAGAGCAATCGTGGAACGGGAAGCATTCTCGCCGCTCCATTTGCGTTTTTCTCCGAGACAAAGTACAACGACATCAGCCTGCGAAGCTACATTCACGGCCTCCTGAAATCCAGCTTTGTCATCACCGTCGAAGTCACAGCCGGCGGCATACGAGACCTCAATGCCTGATTCTTCCGACAGTCCGTCGAAAATGCTGATTACATCCTCTGCGCGGCCGCGGCCGAACCATGATCCGAGAAGATCCTCCTGATTTCTGGCAAGAGGTCCTATCAGGGCTATTTTCTGTCCGCTTTTCAACGGCAGTACATTATTGTCGTTCTTCAAAAGCACCATCGATTCCACGGCTGCCCTCTCTGCAACTTCAAGGCTTGCCGGAAGAAGTATCCTTTCATTCTCCGGCTTTTCTTCCGTATATGGATTTTCGAAAAGGCCGAGCCGGAACTTGAGTGTCAGCACGCGTCTTACCGCATCGTCTACCCTTTCCATCGGAACCTTGCCCTCGTTCACAAGAGCTTCAAGATGTTCCATATACAGATTGTCTACCATGTCCATGTCGAGTCCGGCATTGATTGCATACATGGCTGCTTCCTTTCCGTCTTTTGCCATCCCCTGGTTGACAAGCTGCACGACGGCGTTCCAGTCTGCCACCACGAAGCCTTCATGTCCCCATTTCTCTTTAAGGACTTCAGTCATTGTATAATGATTTGCAGATCCCGGGGTTCCGCTGATATTGTTGAACGAACTCATAAGTGTGGCGGCACCGGCCCTGACACCGGCTTCGAAAGATGGAAGATAGGTATCCCACAGAGTCTGGCGGGAGATTTCGGTCGGGACATAATCTCGTCCTGCCTCAGACGCGCCGTAGCCGACATAATGTTTCAGGCAGGCAGCGATATTGTAAGGCTGTGAAAGATCGTCTCCCTGATAGGCTTTCACGGAAGCTGCGCTGAACACCGAGGTCAGATAAGGATCTTCTCCGTATCCTTCAGCGATTCTTCCCCAGCGGGCATCACGTGCGATATCCACCATCGGAGAGAATGTCCAGTTGATACCGGCATCGTATGCTTCCTGAGCCGCCACGCGGCATGCCTCTCCGGCAAGTTCCGGATTCCATGACGCACCCAGAGCCAGAGGAATAGGATACACCGTCCTGAAACCGTGGATGACATCGAAACCGAAGAGAATAGGAATTCCGAGCCTTGTCTCTTCCATCGCCTTTTTCTGCATGGCATTCCTCAAATCGGCCCCGTCACCGAAATAAATCAGGGACCCGACTTCGCTCGGAATCTTGCTGACGACTTCATCAATATTGTTTACATTGTCATTCCTTCCGAGAGTGTACTGGTTCAGCTGGGCGATCTTCTCGTGAAGAGTCATCCTCGACATAAGGTCGACAACCCTTGTCTCGACAGATAGAGACGGATCCTTGTAAGGCGGGACAGACTGCTTTTTCTTCGCATCTGCCGTCAATGCCAGAGCCAGAATAAGGCTGAGAAAAAATATCCTTTTCATAAACCGGTTTTATTAAATTATTTAAAATTACTGATTTTCCCGAAACGGCGGCACTCGTGCACGTGCACACAAATATATTGTTTTTTACAATCCCTTCCAAATCAAAAATCATCCGCGCTCCCCGATACAGCAGGCCTGATAGAAAACCATGACGGAATTATCGCGTGCCGTCCCGACAATACCGGAGTTCGCTCTCAGTACCAAAAGCGTCAGGCTCGACCTCAGATGCACCGCGGCCGACAATACCACTTTTATCGTCGAAGTCCAGTGCTACCGCCAGGACAGGCTCTTCAGACGGTGTGTCGAGTATGCCGCAAAGGTATATGACGCCGGGTCCAGAAAAGGAGACGGACAACTGCACGACATTCCTCCGGTATTTTTCATCTGTCTCCTCGGAGGCAGCGCCGAAGTTGCCGACAGGTCCGATACGCTTTGGAGGGACAGATTCATATCTGAATATACTTTCAGAGAAAAAATATCTCTCGATGTACCCGATGAAACTATTTTTTGTATCTTCAGTTGAACTGAACAGGTTTGACAGGGAACTGAAGGACTGCAGGTCCGTCACGGAACAGTGGTTGTATTCCCTCAAAAGGGT
>CALUQM010000008.1 GCA_944322925.1 uncultured Bacteroidales bacterium | reverse complement strand
AGGGGGCGCAGGGGGTTAAGACGGTCAGTCTTTCGAAGAAAGACGTAGAGGGTGACATGTCACCCTCTGCCGAGGCGTGAACAGTATATGTGGCCGTCAGGCCAAATATACGCAGAAGCCGAGAGCAGCCCCGAGCCAATCTTTCAATACGATTCCGCAACATCCCAAACGAAAGCCCTCAGTCCCAGTTCCGGAGTTGCCTCGTCCTTGTCCCTTATCCCGGCCATGACCGCCTTGACCTCTGAATCATCCACAAATGTGAGAATCGCATTGTTCATTGTAGGCCAGGCATGATTCCCGAGATGAGGCTCTCCCTTGTCCGAACCCCTGCCGGAAATATCCTCCCACATCGTGAATCCGCGGCAGCCGTTCTGTTCGAGAAGCTCTACTATCTCCATGTAGTACGCCTGATTGTATGCTATAAATATTGCTTTCATATTCATTCGTTTACAGAGTTTGCAGCAGCCTTTTTCAGTCTGCGCTTTTCCTGCATCGTCGCAAACGAGCAGTAGATCGTAGGAATAAGCACGAGAGTGACAAGAGTGGAAACGGTCAGACCCCAGCACACTGTCATACCGAGGGAACGCCACATCTCCGAACCCTCTCCCTGGCCGACGGCCAGAGGCACCATGCCGAGGACTGTCGTCAACGTAGTCATCAGAATAGGACGCAGACGTGATTTCCCGGCGATTACTACTGATTCAGCTATGCTCACGCCCCTCTCTCTCAACAGAATCGTATAGTCGATAAGCACGATACCGTTCTTCACCACGATACCCATGAGGATAATGACTCCGATGAGGGCCATGATACCGAGAGGCGTCCCGGTGACTGTCAGGCCCAGGATGACGCCCGTCAGGGCGAACGGTATCGAAAACATGATTACGAACGGGCTCATGAACGACTCGAACTGCGAAGCCATGACGATATACACAAGGATCACAATCAGGATAAGCAATGTGAAAAGATCCGAAAACGTATCCTGCTGATCTTCGAGGTCTCCCGCAATCTCGACGCTCAACTCGGAAGGAATATCCACGGAATCAAGGACTTTCTGCGTCGATTCCACTACGTCGCTCAAGGCATAGCCGTCACCGACAGTGCCGGAAACGGTGATTACCCTCTCTCTGTTCTTTCTCTCGATGGAAGGAGGGGTCTGCGTCTCTACGACTGTACCGAGATCCTTGATCCTTATGCCCTGTCCCATCTGATTGTAGACAAGGATATTCTCGATATCCTCTATATCTTTCCTGAACTCCGGAGCATAACGGACTCTTATGCTGTATTCTTCTCCGTCCTCCCTGTAGAACGACTGGATGGAGCCGTTGATGCAGGCGCTCAGATAGGATGCGGCAGTCGTACTGTTCAGGCCGTTGACAGCCAGCTTGGTCCTGTCGAAATCGACCTGATACTCAGGGGTATATTCATCGCGGCTGATGACGACTTCGGAACATGACCCCATTGCCTTCATGCCCGCGGCAATGTCCTGAGCCACCCTGTCGGTAGTGTTGAAATCATATCCGTAGATCTCGACATCGACAGAACTTGTGCCTCCGAGCCCCATCTGGCCTTCAGTAACCTCGAATTTCTTGATCTCGGGATATTCGTTCAGGTCCGACCTGATTATTGCGGAAATATCCCAGCATGACCGTTCGCGGTCTTCCATGCTGCCGAGGTCCATGTTGAAGGAAATTATGTGCGTTCCCGTATTCTGCATGGAGCCCCAGGCATTGTCGGTATCGGCCTGTCCGAGAGAATAGCTGCATACCACGATCTCGGGAATTTCGGAACGGAAGCGGTTGTACAGCATTTCGGCGAAATCCCTCGTGATGTACTGGGCGGTCCCGACCGGAAGCTCTATGGAAATCGAGATACGTCCGGAATCGGATTTCGGGAAATATTCGGACTTGATTTTCGGGCCGAGAAGGAAGAGTGTCGAGAAAAATATGACCACGGCCATGCAGACCACTGCCGTCCTGTGATGTACGGACCAGTTTATGATGTTTCCGTACACCCTTGTAAGCCAGTTCAGGAATCTGTTGACGCCGCCGAAAATGAACTGGTGCAGCCTGTTCGTTTTCGGCTTGTAGACGAGCATCCTCGAACACATCATAGGCACAAGGGTAAGTGCACCCACAGTAGAAACGATCATGATGATGCTGACAATCCATCCGAGCTGACGGAACATTATTCCGGCCATACCCTGTATCATGGTGAGCGGAAGGAAAACGGCAAGCATGGTGAGAGTCGAAGCGACTACCGAAATACCCACTTCCTGTGTGGCATGCACGGCTGCCTCTTTCGGCTTGGCCCCTCTCTCGAGATGGGTCGAAACATTCTCCAGGACCACTATGGCGTCATCTACCACCATTCCTATCGCTATGGACAATGCGGACATGGAAATGACATTGAGGGTATTTCCAGTCGCGAACAGATACACGAGCGAAGCCAGAAGCGATATGGGAATCGCAAGAATGATTATGAAAGTCGCCCTCCACCGCCCGAGGAATACGTAAACGACGAGCATGACAACCAGGAAAGTGATGATTATGGTTTCTTTCAGGCTGTTGATGCTGTTGATGATATTGGACGAACTGTCGATGACGGTCGAAATCTTCACATCGGACGGAAGGGTCTTTTCGATTCTCGACAAGGCCTTTTTGACGTCCTTGATGACATTAACGGTATTGGCTCCCGTCTGCTTCTGAATCACGATCTGGGCACCCTGGACTCCATCGGTATATGCTTCCTGGGAACGTTCCTCGATACCGTCATTGACCACGGCCACATCTCTCAGGTAGACCGCGCTTCCGTTGCTGTAGCCGACAACAACGTCGAGCATCTCTTCCGCACTCTCGAATTCCTTTTCCACCCGGACAGAATATGTATCCGTGCCTATGTCGATGTTCCCGCTCGGCACATTCCTGTTTTCCGAAGCAAGGACAGAAGATATTGCAGAAATCGAAAGTCCGTAGGCCTCCAGCTTGTTCGGGTCGCAGAATACCTGTATTTCACGCGGCGGAGCACCTGAAACTGATACGGTACCGACCCCGGACACCCTTGCAAGAGGGGTGGTGACCTTGTCGTCGAGGATTTTCTCGAGAGCAGGGAGACTTTCCTCTGCGGTAGCCGACAATATCATGATCGGCAGATCGTCCGCACTGAACTTGAAAATCACTGGCACCGACGCCCCGTCCGGAAGTTCCGAATTTACAAGGTCCAGCTTGTCCCGGACATCATTCGTCGCCACGTCTATGTCCACCCCGTATTCGAACTCGAGCATTATCAGGGATATGTTCTCCTTGGAAGTGGAAGTGATGTCTTTCAGGTCGCTGACTCCGTTAAGGGCGTTTTCCAGAACTTTGGACAGGTTGGTTTCAATGTCTTCCGCACTGACTCCCGGATAGGAAGACATGACCATTATGACGTTGGCATCGAACTCCGGCAACTGGTTGATGGAAATATTCATGAGAGAATATATGCCGAGAATGGCACAGGTCGCAAAGACCAGCGCCGTCGTTACCGGGTTGTTGACTGCTTTTCTGTATATGCTCATGATCTTATTCCTTGACTGAAACCTTGATACCGGACTTCAGGCGGATCTGTCCTTCCGTCACTATCATGTCGCCGTCTTTCAGACCGGACAGGACCTCGTATTCGGTATCCATCCTGACTCCGAGGTCGACATTCTGATAGGTGACGGTACTGTCCGCCGGATTCAGGACATAGATGAATCTTTCACCGGAACCGGTCTGCTTGACTATCGCGGCATCAGGCACCACAACGCTCCTGTTGACTGCAAACAGCACTTTTACTCTTGCGAACATGCCCGGCCGGAGAACCCTGTCGCGGTTAGGGACTATGATTTCGACGGTAAAAGTGTGGGTCGCCGGATCTATCGTAGGATATATCCTGTTGATTTCCCCGTCGAACGTCCTGCCTGGAAAGGCATCAGCCGTCACTTCCACCTTGTCTCCCCTGTGCACCTTCGTATAGTCTGTTTCCGAAATGCCGACAAGGAGCTTTACCGGCACGATCTGCTCTACGGTATATATCGGCTGTCCGAGAGAAAACATGTCTCCCCGGTCATAGTTTCTTGCGGAAATGACACCGTCGACCGGACTCGTCAGTATGGTATTCTCCAGAAGATTCTCATAACTGCTTCTGGATACGTTGTATGAGAGTTCCATCGCGTCCAGATCGGATTTTGAAAGACCGCCGGCCTCATACAGCCCGGACAGGCGGGAAAACTCCGTCGAGTCGTTCACCATCTTGAGCCTGGCCTGCAGGAGATTCACGTCATCCATTTCGGCAAGCACCTGACCGGCCGTGACATAATCTCCGGTCTCGACATTTATTTCAGTGATCCTGCCGCTGGTCTGAGGTGCGATGTTGTTCTTGACAAACGGCTGGACAGTCGAAGTGTATACGCCGTACTGCGGCACGTCCTCGACAAACACCTGTTTCACTACGACTGAAGGGACTTCATCCTCGGGATTTTCCGTCACGGAACCGGATGATGCGGAATTGCCGCAACCAGCCGCCATCAAGGCAGCCAGAGCAAAAGGGACAGATGCACATACTGCCTGAAAAACAATCGATTTCATATAAAATTATTCTTTATTGTCAATAAAATCCATTCCCAGGGTCTGTTCAAGACGGGCCTTGGCTGTCACGAAATTATAAACGGCCTGAGAGACTCCGAGCCGCGCCTGCGTAAGAGCGAGCTGGGCGTCATTCAGCTCTATGAGAGTGTTCCTGCCGACCTGATATGTCTTCTCTGCAATGTCGTATCCCTTCTGCGCCGAGGCGACAGCTTCCTTTGCCGCATAATAGCTCTTGATATTGGTCTCCATCTCGGTAAGGCTCTGACGGATGCTTATCCTCAGATTCCTTTCCGTATCCATTGTCTGAAGTTCGAGCTGCTCGTACTGGGTTTTGGTCTGACGTACGGCATTATACCTCTTGCCTCCTGAAAATATAGGAATGGAAAGGCTCAGACCTACGTACGAGTACGGGGTCCAGCGGTACTGGCTGAATTTGAAGTCGTTGGTCATAGCATTGAGACTGAACGAGAAAGCCGCCGACAGGGTCGGGATATAGGCATATTTCTGCAGTCTGACGGATTCGGCAAGCTGTTCGGCCTGGATGGCAAGCTGTTTCATCGTGGTATTATGGTCGAGCGAGACAGAATCGGTGATTCCTATGTCATAACTCATGTCCTCGGAGTAATCTATCAGAGATCCGGTCACGTCTATATTTTCATCGAGGTCAACCCCTATGACCGCCTTGAGCTGCCACAGGGCAAGTATCACCGAACTTTCGGCATTATAGACATCGGGGACAGCATTGGCCACGTTCGTCTTTGCCCTTACGAGATCGAATTCGCTGGCTTTCTGGGCATTGTATTTCTTTTCCGTCTCTTCGTAATTCTTTACGGCGTTCTCATACACTTCCCTGTAGACGTCGAAGGCCTCTTTGGCGAGAAGTACCGAATAATAGGCATTCTTTACAGAAGTCACCATGTCGAGGCGGGAAGAGCGGGCCTTCTCTACCGCAAGTTCCACATCGAGGCCGGAAATTCCGATACTTTTCCAGAGCTGGGCATTGACAAGAGGCATGGATGCCTGCACTCCTGCGGACCATGTATTCCACCGTCCGACTTCAAGGCCGCCGTCCATGTCAAGCGCCTGCTCCGACTCTCCGGATCCGCCTGTCATGCCTCCGAGAGCATCCATGTCGAAATCCATGTACATGACCTGTTTCTTGATAGTGCGCTGATAGGCCCCGGAAACATCTATCTGTGGAAAAAGAGAGGAATAGGTGCCTTTCCTGGCATAACCTGTCCTCTCTATTTCCTTGTCAGCCACCTTGACGGTGACGTTTTCGCTCAATGCAATTTTCAGTGCGTCATCCAGAGTAATACAGACCGGCTCCGGCAGCGTATCCTGTGCCTTGCCGCACACGGCAAAAACCGAGGACAGGATAAAAACGGACGCACAAATACTGAATCGTCTCATTTCTTACAAAATAAAAATCATTACAACAAGCCGAAATGACGGACCGCATTCACGATTCCGTCCTCGTCTACAGTCGATGTCACATAATCCGCATGACTGCGGACATCGGGAGCCGCATTGCCCATGGCAACGCCGATGCCTGCGTATTCGATCATTTCGATGTCGTTGCCACCGTCACCGAATGCCATGACTTCTTCCCGCCTGATACCGTAACGCTCAATCACCCTCGAAATTCCCTCCGCCTTGGATATATTTTCAGGGTCTATATCAGTAAATTCCGGATGCCACCTTGCCGTAACGGAATGCCTCAGAAGCGGAAGAAGAGTCTTCTCCTCCGTTTCCCTGTCGATGAATATGGTGAACTGGCTGACCGGCTTTCCCAGATAGCGCAAAAGAGATACAGGCTCCGGCTTGGGAAGGTGTATCATTTCGAACACCCTGTCGGTGAGTTCGGTATGGCAGTTGATCACGATTTCCTTTTCGGCGAAAAGGACGCACGGTATCCTGTTTTCTTCGGCAAGGGTAATGACCGCATCGGCATCGGCGCTGTCGAGAGGCCGGCTGTAAATCATCTCTCCCCTGTCGAATATAAGGGATCCGTTCATGCACACATACCCGTCGAATGGGAATCCGCTGAGATTGTCCATGATGAGAAGGTGCCTGCCGCTTGCTATAAAAAGCCGGATGCCCCTGCTTTTCAGTTCATACAGCGTATCGATGGTCGCTTTCGAGATCTGATGTGTCCTGAAACTTACAAGCGTTCCGTCGATATCGAAAAAAATTGCCTTAATCATAAATCCACTTTGTCAAACATCCTGAGTTCCGATGTCTATCCACTCATATTCCCCTCCCCAGATATCGAGAAAGCGCATGAATCCGTCATTGCCGATGATGACGCTTGCCGTATTGTCGCAAGGATGGAAACTCAGACGGGGCGCTGCCTGCAAATCCCGGTCCAAAAACAATTTCACCCTGTGACCGTTCGGATACAGTTCCCTGGGATCCGGATTTTCCGGGACGATGTCGTTGACAAGGCCGAGCGGCGATACGGAACCCGGGGACAGGCCGAGGCAGCGGTTCATCCTTTCCGGAGAGGCAAAAGACAACTTTCCCTGGTGCAGCCGGTGCTCGAGCCCGTGAATATCGAGGTCCTTGTGACACTCCAGAACGACCAGATAATGCCTGTTGCCCTTATGATTGCGGAAAAACAGATTCTTGCAGTGGGTCGAATCAAGATTCCGCCAATATTTCAAAGCCTCCTCTATCGTAGGCAGAGGAGGATGTACATAAAGCTCATAGTCTATGGAATGCTCTTCCAGAAATGCGAGCGTGCTGTCGATTCTCGGATTTCCCGTCATTTCCCGAGACTTTTCGCATAGTGGGTCTGCTGCGGCTTCGGCTTTTCCGGATGCACGATACCTGCCGGCTTGCCCCATTTAAGGCTGTAGACAAGAAGACCGATTCCCGCAAGGATAAAAGGAATACTCAGGATCTGCCCCATGTTGAGCGCCATGTTTTCCTCGAAACCGACCTGAGGCTCCTTGATGAACTCTATAAGGAAACGCATGCCGAAAAGCACTATGAAGAAAATTCCTATGATCGTTCCGCGTCTGAGCTTGTCGAGCCTGTATTTGTACATGAGAAGCAGTACGACACCGAGAATCGTATAGCTCAAGGCTTCGTAGAGCTGGGTCGGATGCTTAGGTTCAGTCTCTCCCCTGCGCTCGAATATGAAGCCCCACGGAAGATCGGTAACGTCTCCGTAAATCTCCGAATTGAACAGGTTTCCGAGTCTGATCAGCGCACCGGCGAAACATACGGCTATACACAGCCTGTCGAGAATCCAAAGCATGTCGAAATCGTATTTCCGGCCGTAATGCCTTGCATACCACCACATCGCAATCAGAAGGGCAATGGTTCCGCCATGACTTGCAAGTCCGCCTTTCCACGGCATGAAAATCTCCCAGAAACCCTGCCAGCTTCCGAAATAATAGTCAGGCTGATAGAAAATGCAGTGCCCGAGCCTTGCGCCTACAATCGTACCGATCAGCAAAGTATAAAGCAGGGGGTCGAGCAGTTTCAGGGGAAGATTCTCTCTCTTGAAAAACCATTTGAAAATGAACCAGCCGAGGATAAAGCCGGAAATGAACAGAATGGAATACCATCTGACAGCAAAAGCCCCGATATGGAAAATCTCGGGGCTTACATTCCAGTTTATGAAAAGAGTATCTGTCATCTTTTCAGTCAGCAACGGCCGTCAGGCCTTATTCACGGATGGCTGCGATACCAGGCAGTTCCTTGCCTTCGAGATATTCGAGCATGGCTCCGCCGCCCGTAGACACGTAGCTTACCTTGTTGGCATAACCCATCTGGGTCACGGCTGCTACGGAGTCTCCGCCGCCTACAAGGGTAAACGCTCCGTTTTCCGTGGCTTTTGCCAGCATTTCAGCCACCTTGTTGGTGCCTTTTGCAAATGAAGGCAATTCGAATACGCCTACAGGACCGTTCCAGAGGATGGTCTTGGACTTCATGATGACATCTTCCCATACGGCAAGAGTGCTTGGAGCGGCATCTACACCCTCCCAGCCGTCAGGAATTTCATCGTTGCGGCAGATCTTGGTGTTGGCATCATTAGAGAATGCGTCGGCGATGACGACTTCCTTGGAAAGATAAAGTTTCACGCCTTTTTCCTCGGCTTTCTTGATGGTATCGAGAGCAAGCTGGGTCTGGTCAGGCTCGCAGAGGGAATTTCCGATCTTGCCGCCCTGCGCCTTTACGAATGTATATACCATGCCGCCGCCGATGATCATGTTGTCGACAACATCGAAAAGATGCTCGATAATGCCTATCTTGGAAGATACCTTGGCTCCGCCGATGATTGCGGTAACAGGGTGCTCAGGAGTCTTGAGGACGCGGTCGATAGCCTTGATCTCGCCTTCCATTACATATCCGAACATCTTGTCTTCCGGGAAATACTTTGCGATAAGGGCTGTCGAAGCGTGTGCCCTGTGGGCCGTTCCGAAAGCATCGTTGATATAGCAGTCGGCATACGAGGCAAGCTTGGCCACAAATTTCTTCTGGCTTTCCTTCACCGCAGCCTTGGCTGCCTTCTTCTCCTCGTCGGTGGCATCCTCTGCAAGGCCTCTCGGCTTGCCTTCCTCTTCCGCATAGAAACGGAGGTTTTCGAGAACGAGCACTTCGCCCGGTTTCAGGGCGGCTACCTTGTCATCTGCAGACATGCAGTCGTCGGCAAATTTTACAGGCACTCCGAGAAGTTCCTCCACCCTGCCGAGAATATGTTTGAGAGAAAATTTTTCAGTCACACCCTTAGGACGTCCGAGGTGGGACATTATGATGAGAGAACCGCCTTTTTCAAGGACTTTCTTCAAAGTAGGAATGGCAGCCCGGATTCTGGTGTCATCCGTGATTTCGAATTTTTCATTGAGCGGAACGTTGAAATCCACCCTTACAATGGCTTTCTTGCCTGAAAAATCGTAAGTATCAATACTCTGTTGCATATAAAAAGTTGTTATAGATTAAATCCCTGATTCAATACATCCTTGCAAAAATAGCAATTTTCGGGGAAATACAATAATGAAATTCATTATCTTATGCTTATTGCGCATTTCTTCTTATCTTTGCCCTCGCGACAGACATTATAACGCCATCCCTGACACGGCCGTAATGAAAGTCAGGAGATTAATACGGATATCATGACAATAGAGACTCCCGGAGAATTCTGGAAAGATTATGAACTTGTAGATTCGGGCAATTTCGAAAAGCTCGAAAGATTCGGACGGTTCCACATGGCCCGTCCCGAGCCGAAGGCATTGTGGGACAAGACAATGTCGGAAACCGACTGGGAAAAGCTCATGAACGTGAGATTCAGCCCCGGCGCCGGATTCGGCAAGGCCGGCAAGGAGGACAGCGGCACCTGGGACAGGCGGAAAAGGATGGACGACCAGTGGGTAATCCGGTACGAGGGGGCGCAGAAAGGGCTTGACCTGTCCCTCAGACTCGGACTTACGGCATTCAAACATGTCGGAGTGTTCCCGGAACAGGCCCCGAACTGGGAGTACATTTACGCCAACACGTCAGAACTCGTCCGCAAGGCTGAAGCCGAAGGGAAAAGCCGGCCAAGAGTACTCAACCTTTTCGCATATACCGGAGCGGCTTCCCTGGCCGCCAAGGCTGCAGGAGCTGATGTCACGCATCTCGACTCCGTAAGGCAGGTAGTCACATGGGCAAGGACCAACATGGAGCTCAGCGGTCTGGACAATATCAGATGGATAGTGGAAGACGCCCTGAAATTCGCCAGGAGAGAAGCCCGGAGGGGAAATGTATATCAGGGGATAATTCTTGATCCCCCTGCATACGGACACGGTCCGGACGGTGAAAAATGGAAACTCGACGAATGCCTTTTCGACATAATGAAATGCGTGGCCGGGATACTGGCTCCGTCAGACAGTTTCATGGTACTGAACCTTTACTCGAACGGCTATTCGGCCGTACTCGGAGAGACTGTCGTGAAACAGGCTTTCGGACTTTCGGGAGAAGTGCCGGGACTCGAATGCGGGGAACTGGTACTCAGGGACAGATTCGGGAAAAACCTGCCCCTGAGCATATTCGTAAGATTGAGAAGGTAGGAGGAACAGTTCCAGTCACCATTTGAAGACCGGACTTTCCTCCCTGTGGGACTGTGCCAGATCTCTGAGTTCGGCCACCTTTTCAGGATATTGTCCGGCCAGATCATTCTGTTCGGAGATATCGTCCGGCAGATAATATAGTTCCTCCACGATTTTTTCCGGTTTGCTCATGTTCAGACGCACAAGTTTCCACCCGTCCCTGAGGATGGACTGCTTGCCTCCCTTTTCATAAAATTCATAGTAAATGAATGGATGTTCAGCCTGTTTCCCGACACCTGTCAGGGTCGGCAGGTATGAAATACCGTTTGTCGAATCGGGAACTTCAGCCCCTACAATGTCGCATACCGTCGGCAGGAAATCCCAGAATGCCGAAATATGGTCCGTCTCGGAACCAGGAGCTACATGGCCGTCCCACCTCACGACGAAAGGAGTACGCACCCCGCCTTCGTAAAGATCGCGCTTGTACCCCCTGAACGGTCCGTTGCTGTCGAAATAATCAGGGTCGTGGCCGCCTACGCAATGTACGCCGTTGTCGGAAGAGAATATTACTATGGTATTGTCGAGAATACCGAGTTCGTCGAGTAATGACACGACACTGCCGACATTGCTGTCTACTTCCGATACCATGGAGGCGTAAGTCGCCCTCGGTTTCGGCTGGCTCTTGTAGCCTCTTCCGTTTTTCGTATTGTTGACATGAGGGACTTCCTCGAAGCGGCCTTCATACCGGCTGATATCAGGATAGTCGAGATCGGCATGGGGAGGAGTGACTGCGAAATAGGCAAAGAACGGCCCGTCGCTGTGCCGCCTTATGAAGTCCAGACCTTTCTCGACTATCATGAAATGGCTGTAGACCTTGCCGTCGAGCATGACCTTTTCCGAATTTTCGTACAGGTAGTCCGGATAATAGTTATGTGCAGCTCCCTGCCCGAGATATCCGAAGAAATAATCGAAGCCCTGATTGTTGGGATGCCCTTCCGCCCCTATTCCGCCGAGGCCCCATTTCCCGACGCAGGCAGTGGCATAGCCCCTGGCTTTCAATATCTCGGCCACCGTGACCTCTTCCGATGCCAGAGGGAAATCGAAACCGCCGGAACCTTTGTTGCCGCGCACCCACGAGTGTCCGGTGTCCTTGCCCGTCATCAGGCAGCATCTGGAAGGCGCGCTTACCGTCGAGCCGGCATAATGCGAGGTGAATCGGACTCCCGCATCTGCAAGGGCGTCGATGTTCGGGGTTTCGATCATCCGCTGCCCGTAGCAGCCGACATCGCCTATTCCCATGTCATCCGCCAGGATAAAAACTATGTTCGGCAGGTCGGAGCCGGATTTTCCGGCATTCTGACCGCATGAAGTCACGGCGGCAAGACCTGCTGCGCACACCGTAACAGAAGATGCAAGATGTCCGGTCATCATTTGTGTCTTTTAAAGAATTTGAGTCTTTCGCCGTAGGCGTTAGGCAGGTATTTCAGATCTATTTCGGAAATTTCTTCACTGAAACCTCCGACATTTTCATAAAGAAAAGCCATATCGTTCAGGACCATCAGTGTGGCGGCTTCGTTTTCAGAGGATGCAAGGGCGGTCTTGAAGACATTGTCCGGCACATCCATTCCGTTTGCAACACAATACAGGGCAGCACGGCTTTTCACGACAGTGCAGTCATCCTCGAGAAGAGACCTGATCTCCTTTTCCAGACTGCGGGCCTCTTTTCCGAAACCGCAGCAGGCCGTAACGGCCCAGTATCTTACTATCGGGTCATCGGAGTCCAGAGCGGCACGGATTTCCTTATGGACTTTGCGGAACGGGCCTCTTTCCAGTTCCGCAGCATCATAATATTCTCCCAGTCTGTTGCCGATGCTTTCCCTGAAGCCGACAATGTCGTCCGTGTGGTCCAGCCAGAATGCTTCAGGCACCAGGACAAGGTCCTGCTCGGACATTATCCTGTCTTTCAGAAGACCGCGCATCTCCTCCAGTTTTCCGGCAAAGGCAGGATCCCCGGCAAGATTGACAGTCTCGTACGGATCGGAGGAAAGATCGTAAAGCTCCTCTGCCCCCTGCGGGAGATAAAAGGCGCTCTGAATGTCATCGAGTTCCCCGTTGTCGAACATTTCCCGCCACTGTCTGAATGCGGCCTGCTTGTAACGGTAGGCGCAGAACATTCCCTTAGGCTGATGGGGAAGATAGTTCCTCGAATATTTGAAATCTCCCTTGCGGACAGTCCTGTTCACTGCATAGAGTTCATCGAAACGGTCTCCGTAGCAGAATACCACATCCCTGGATTCGACGTCCTCGCGGCTGATTTCAGGTCCGAGGAAGGATCTTCCGTCCATGTGGCCCGGGACATCTATGCCTGCAAGGGCAAGGACGGTAGGCGCAAGGTCGAGGAACTCCACGAAACCGTCCGCCCTGTCACCGGCGGCATAGGCTACGTCATCTTTCCAGTTGTCCGGAATATACACCACAAGCGGAACATTCAGGCCCTGCTCGTTGGTATAGCTTTTCGAAAACGGAACGCATCCGCCGTTGTCGCCCATGTAGAACACAAAGGTATTGTCGAGCAGACCGTCTTCCCGGAGCATTGCAAGCATTTCCCCGAGGACGGAATCCACGTATTTTATCTTGTCGTACAGCCTGGCGTATGTATATCTGAACAGTTCCGTATCCGGATGGAACGGATAAAGTCTGACAGAATCCGGATCATGCTCCGTCGGGATCGTACCGAGGTCGGAATCAGGGAAATGGAGGCAGCTCTCATGACAGGCGTTGATCGAAAAACAGTGGAAGAACGGCTGGTCCGGAGAATTTCTCCTGCGCCAGTCTCCCATCTTGCCTTTCACGAGATCCCAGGCCTGCTTGTCCATCACGCAGTTATAGTCAGTCTTGGAAGCATTGGTGGTAAAGTATCCCGCTTCCCTGAGATAGTGGGGGAAAAGCCAGATGTTTTCCGGCAGTACGACAGGCTCGAGTTTTCTGTGTGAGGACAGGCCGTATGCCGGAGCATAACAGCCCGTTATGACAGAACTCCTGGCTGCGGAACTTACGGGAGCATTTGAATAGGCGTTGTTGAATACTACCCCGTGCCCGGCCATTTCCTCAAGGAAGGGTGTTTTGGCCCCATAGCCCTGATACAGTTCGAAACAGGTTCTTGCAAGGTCTTCCGCCATGAAAAAGACTATGTTCGGACGCTCCGATTTCGGAACGGCTCCTGAAACGGAGGCCGCTGCTGCCGGAAGAAGACCGGCGGAAAGGATTATTTTAGGGTTCATGACAGTATGTGGTTAATTCTTTATATACCCGAGAGAAAAAAGGAATTCAATGGTCCGCGTCAGGGTCCTGGTGTAGAAATCCTTGTCACCGGTCCGTTTCGGACTGAAATGGAAAAACCCGTGTTCGGCCCCCTCATACAGTTCCAGATCGCATCTGGACCCGCATTTCTCCATTTCAGCCTTGAAGGCTTCCGCTGTGGATACAGGGACGTTCTTGTCATTCGTACCGAGAAGTATCAGTACAGGAGGGGCGCCCGGTGCTATGTTATGGGCCGGGGAAATCTCCGGGAAACAATCCCTGACTCTTTCATATCCCCAGCCTTCCGGAGCCGGAGCATTATTGAAAACCGGATTGAAAAGTACGAGAGCCTTGGGAACCGGCGAGACGGACAGGTCATCGTCCGGGGAGTCGAATCCTTTGACAAAAGCGGTAGCCGCAGCAATATGAGCCCCGGCCGATCCGCCTCCGGCAGCCAGCATCGTCGTGTCGATGTGGTGTTCTGCAGCATGGATTTTCAGGTAGCGCATGGCTGATCTGGCATCTTCCACGCATGCTGTCGGAGGAGTGCCGTACCTGTTTTTCGTCCTGTAGTCGGCAAGGACCGCTACCATGCCCCTCTCCGACAGTGCTTTCGCCTGCATGGCGAACGCATTGACCGAGCCGCTGACCCATCCGCCTCCGAAAAAGAAGACGATAGCCGGCCTCAACTCATTCCTGCCGAGATTTTCAGGGTACATGAAATACATTTTCAGATCCGGGTCCTTACGGTAAACCGCGCTCGGCACTGCGGCGGTATCGAGGGTGTATCTTTCTGTCGGAGGAGTCACCGGCAAAATTGCGGAAGAGATCTTCCTGTCCGGCTGTTTTCTGCCTTTGGGAGCCTTTTTGTCTGCCCGGGCGGGATCATAATCCGGATTGGGAACAGGATACTGCGCATCTACCGAATCTCTCCATGCGGAAAGCATCGCATACATTTCAGCTGTACGCTTCGGGTATTTCCCGGCCAGGTTCTCTGTCTCCCCGATATCATTCTTCAGGTTGAAAAGCATCAAGGAGTTGTCTTCAAGCATTTCGATGAGCTTCCAGTCCCCCAGACGCATGGAAGAAAACGGCTTTGCGAAGTGATAATGGGGATAATGCCAGAACAGCGGACGTTTCTTCAGTTTCCTCCCTTCGAATACCGGCATCAGCGACTTGCCGTCCAGGGCACCTTCAGGCCGGTAGCCGACCATGTCCATCAGAGTCGCAGGAATGTCCATCGTAATGACAGGTTCATGTGAAACCGTGCCCGGCTCTATATGCCCCGGCCATGATATTATCAGCGGTGTCCTGATGCCGCCCTCGAACTCAGAGCCCTTTCCGGCTCTCAGAGGATGACTTTCGGAAACACTGTAAAGAGCTCCGTTGTCGGAAGCAAAGATAAACAGTGTGTTGTCCGCTATGCCTTCCTTTTCGAGTTCAGCCCTGATTCTGCCCAGACTTTCATCCATGCTTTCTATCATGGCGGCATAGACCGCATTCTTCTGGAAATACGAGGAATCGGCAAGCGCCTCGTATTTACTTATCTTATCCTGCTTTGCCTGAAGCGGAGTATGGACGGCGTAGTGTGCCATGTTCAGGTAAAAAGGCTTGCTTCTGTCCCTGCCACGTATCAGCCTGAGAGCCTCGTCGGTCAGGCGGTCGGTAAGATATTCCCCTTCCGGTCCCGGGGCAAGATTGTACTGGACCCCGTACGGTGAGAAATAGCCTTTGGTGCGCGGGCCCGGCTGGCCGGGAGCACCCATTCCGCATCCGCCGATATTGATGTCGAATCCCTGGTTCTGAGGATAATATTTTTCCTCCTGCCCCAGATGCCATTTGCCGACATGCCATGTCGCATACCCTGCATCTTTCAATATTTCGGCGATCGTGACTTCTTCCAGCGGAAGATATTTTCTCCAGTCCGGAGGAGACATCCTGGCCCAGGCGAAATTATGCCCGGCAATGAAATCGGTAAGATGCAGCCGTGCCGGATATTTTCCCGTCATCAGGGCGGCCCTTGTCGGAGAGCTCACCGTGCAGGCCGAATAAGCGTCGGTAAACATCAGCCCGCTTTCGGCAAGAGCTTCCATGTTCGGGGTCCGATAGAATCTGCTGCCGTAGCACGAAGAATCCATCCAGCCCATGTCATCTACGAGGAAAACCACCACATTGGGCAGGTCCCGGTTTTCATCCTGACTCCCTGTTCCGGCCACCGCACCTCCCGGGTACATTGCCGAAACCGCGAATGCGCCTGTCAGAAACAATCCTTTCTTCATAGTTTCACCTTACATTGATTTTCACTGAACATTCTTCACCAGTCTCTGCCGTAAATCTGACTGTCACCGCACCGGGCCTGTCGGAAGATTTCACGTATGCCAGAATACGCCCCCTGTACATCGGCATAGAATCCGTAATATAAGGTCCGGTGTATTTCGGAGACGCATTCTCGAGACGCAGCAGCTCTCCGGCACCCTCCACCGTGCATTTTACATCGTCCATGGCATCGAGCACCCTTGTGCCGTTCTTATCCACGAAATTGACCTCGACATGAACCACGTCACCGCCTTCAGACATGGTCAGACGGTCGGCAAACGCGACCAGTTTCACAGGGCGGCCGTAGGTCCTGATTTCATAGCCGGTGGCGGAACCGTCCTTGGACCAGGTTTCCAGCCTCAGCGTCCCGGGTTCATAGACGACATCCCAGAAAAGGGAATTCGAATTGGCGTCATATCCCGGTGCGGCATTTATTTCCTTTCCGTTGACAAGCAGCCTCGAATAGTCGCAGTTCGAGAAGGATGCTACCCTGACAGTATCGCCGGGTTCATAATTCCAGACCGGTTCCAGGTCGAAATAGGCGGTATTCTTCCTTATTCTGTCTTTCCTTATCGTTCCGACATACGCAGCCGGCTCGTCGGACCACAGGGTCTTTCGGTACATTCCTCTCGGCTTTACAAAACCTCCGAGGTCGAGAAGGCCTGCCGCCATTCCTCTCGACGGAAAACGTCCGGCTTCCCCGAGATAGTCTATCCCTGTCCACAGGAACTGTCCGGATATGTGTTCATTGTCCCTGACGGCAGTCCAGTCCGGATACGGATGCCTGTTTTCGCTACCGTAAATTATCCTTTCGGGATACTGGAGATGATCGGACTGATACCGGCTTTCGGTATAATTGTAGCCTGTCACGTCGAGAACATACGGATATTTGGTGTAATTGGACATTACCACGCCGGCCATGGCACCGGTAACGGCTCTTGAAGTGTCTATCTCCTTGACGATTTTCACGAATCTCTCCGCAATGAAACCTATTCTTTCCGCAGCGGGCTTTTCCGGCTTGTACCCCGGAATCGTCTTCTGGTTTATGCCTTCCTTGTCAAGTATCGGATGAGAATAAGGGTCATTCGGATAATCGACCTCATTGCCTATGCTCCACAAGATTACCGACGGGTGGTTCTTGTCCCTTTCCACCATTGTCCTGAGATCCTGTTCCGCCCATTCCTCGAAATATTCCGCATATCCCTGAAATCCCGGATTCTTGCCTACGTTCCACCCTATGAGCCATTTTCTCTTGGGGAATTCCCATTCGTCGAAGGCTTCGTCCTTGACCAGGAAACCGAGTTCGTCGCACAGGTCGTACAACATTTCGTCCTGCATGTTGTGGCTTGTCCTTATCGCGTTGACTCCCAGCTCCTTCAAGGTCATCAGCCTCCTTCTCCACACGCTTTCAGGCACTGCGGCCCCGAGAGACGCCGCATCATGGTGCAGGCAGACTCCCTTCATCTTCATGTTTACTCCGTTGAGGAAAAGGCCCTTGTCCGCATCGAACCTTACGGTCCTGATTCCGGTAACTGTCGTGGTCCCGTCGACGAAGTTCCCGTCAGTGTCGGTAACTGTCGTCTCGAGGCGGTAAAGTGAAGGCTCGTCCACGCTCCACAGTTTCGGATCAGGAACCGAAATCCGGCAATAGTCCTCAGCCCGCCCGCCGGCGGATACCGTGACTTCCGAAGCCGCGGAAGCCACTACGTCGGAGCCTCCCTTTCTGTAAAGACAATGCCTTACGGTAAGGGCGGCATCGGCGTCCGTCTCATTGACGAGTTTAAGAGTGACATCGAGTTCGGCCACTCCTGACTTTACGGAAGCCGTCTTCACGAAAATCCCCCAGTTGTCGATATGGACATATCCGCTCGATACGAGGAAGACGTCGCGGTAGATTCCGGATCCGGTGTACCATCTGGAGTCTGCCTGGTCGGAATGGTCCACTTTTACGGCAATGACGTTTTCGCCGCCGAATTTCACATAAGGTGTGATATCATAAATGAAGGAAACATATCCGTTCGGCCGGTAACCGGCCTTGTGTCCGTTGACCCATACCTCGCTGTTGCAATAGACGCCACCGAAATACAGATACTGTTTTTTCCCGGATTCAGACTCGGGTATCGTCACAGACTTCCTGTACCATCCGATGCCGCCGGGAAGATACCCGGTACAACTGTAATATTCATCGGACATGCAGCTTTCCACACTCCAGTCGTGCGGAAGATTCACTGTCCGCCATCCGGAATTGCGGACTTTTACGCCTGAATAGTCAGCGATGGAGTCGAGGCGGAATTTCCACCCGTCATTTATCCTGACAGGTGTTCCGAAAGTAATCTGGGCATTTGCGGCCACAACGCCTGCAAGAAGTACCGACAGGGCAAGCAATATCTTTTTCATCGTTCTGCTGTTTTACCGTTCTGTTGTTTTACCGTAGGCATATCCACATCATTGTCCCTGAGCCACTGCAGCATTTCCGCAAGCATGGCATCACGTATTTCCGGACATTCGGAAGACAGGTCGTGCGTCTCGGACATGTCGTCTTTCAGATTGTACAGTTCCGTGCAGTGATTGGTATCCCTTGCCTCCCAGCCGCCGTCGAGCATCCATTCTTCATAATACAGAGTCAGTTTCCAGTCGCCTTTTCTCATTACGGTCGAAGGCCTCTGCCGGAACAGTTCGTCCCTGCCTCCCGGACACGGCTTGTCGAGATAGCCCGGGAAATGCCAGTACAGGACTGGCCGCTCCGTCATTTCCTTTTCTCCATACAGAAGTCCTTTAAGGGAAATGCCGTCCAGGACCTTGTCTTCAGGGATATCTCCTCCTGCCATATCGACTACAGTAGGGAAGAAATCCACGTTTGCTACCGGAAGATCCGTAGATCCGGCCTGAATTCTGGCCGGACAGTAAAAAAACATCGGAACCCTTATGCCTCCTTCGTAAAGACAGCCCTTGAATCCGCGCAGCGGAGCCTGGGAAGTTTTAGGGACCCCGCCGTTGTCCGAAGTAAATATTATTATGGTGTTGTCCGATATACCGAGTTCGTTTATTTTGTCGACCAGTTTTCCGATGGCGTCATCCAGATTCCTGATCATCGCCGCATACAGCGGCTGTTTGTGCAGTTTTCCCGGTTTCTTGCCGGAGAAATAATCCACATAGTCCTGCCTCGCCTGCCATGCGGTATGGACTGCATGGAACGGGAGGTAGCCGAAGAACGGCTTGCCCTCGTCCACGGATTTCTCGATGAAATCTATCATGGTATCGACCTCGCTGAACATGTTTTTGGGATCATTCGTCCGCTTGAATTCCTCCATGCTCTGGGGTTTTTCTTCCTTTGCCATCATGAATCCCTGCATGGCCGGGGAATGCCCGGAATCCCCGAGATGCCATTTTCCTACCATTCCGGTAGCATAGCCGGCATCCCTCATGGCTTCGGCAATCGTATAACAGTCCAGAGGAAGGTTGCTTTCATTGGGATAAGGCTCCAGCCTCATGTATTCTTTCGGGCCGCGTTTGGTGTGGTACACCGCATAGACTCCGTTTCTCGGAGTGAACTGGCCGGAAATAAGACATGAGCGGCTCGGAGCGCTGTTCCCGGCACACGCGTATGCCTGGTTGAACACCATGCCGCGGGATGCCAGGGAATCTATCACCGGGGTCTCGTAAAAATCGCTTCCGGTGAAACCTGTATCCCTGTACCCCATGTCATCTATAAGAAGCAGCAGAATATTCGGTTTTTCCGTCTGTTCGGCACGGGCCTGATTCAACGCCGGAACCAGAACGGAGCCGGCGGAAAGGAGCCCGATTGTCCTCAATATCTTTCCCATAGTCAGAAGATTTTATCGTTCAATGCAAAATTAAACAATGGCACCCTTTTTCTATGGTCACAAATCGGTCAAAATATACCGGTTATTCGTTCTTTTTACGATGTTCGGCTATATACTGGCTCGGTGTCATACCGAATTCCTTTTTGAAAGAAATGCTGAAATATTTTGCATCCGTAAATCCTACCATGAAAGCTACTTCGGAAACAGTCGCGGTTTTTTCCAGCAGCAGCCGGCAGGCATACTTGAAGCGGATATTCCGGATAAATTCTTTTGGAGACATGCCCGTAACTCCCTTGATTTTCCTGTAAAGGGTGGAATATGACATGTTCATCTCGTCGTTGAAGACATCGATGTTGTAGTCCGCGTCGGAAATATGGCTTTCGATCAGCCTTATGGCCTTGTCGATGAAGCGTTTGTCCATATCCGTGCTGATAAGAAGATCCGGCGGCATGTTCTCTTCCGACCGGAACTTGTCGTAGAGTTTCCTCCTGTTCGCTATCATTCCGTCGACCTGAGCGACAAGCAGATTCACTTCGAAAGGCTTGGTGACATAGGCGTCGATCCCGGACTCGAATGATTTGAGCTTGCTCTCTTTTTCTGTCTTTGCACTGAGCATTATCACAGGCAGATGGGATATGGTAATATCCGACCTTATCGCCCTGCACAGTTCGATACCGTCCATCTCCGGCATGAGATAATCCGTTATGACCAGATCGACATCCTCGTCCTTGAGGATATCCAGAGCCAGCCTTCCGTTGCTTGCTGTAAAAATACGGTAGGTCGGTTCCAGAATATTTTTCATGACAAGGCGCAGGTCCTCGTTGTCTTCGACTATCATCAGCGTCGGCGTATTTTCATCATGGGCTTCCTTTGCCCTTTCGACATGTCCCGGCCTGTCCGTATCGCTCTGGGCGATGATTCCGGAATCTATCTGATCCGGGCTGTACGCATCCTTGTCGAGAGGCAGCCTTACCGTAAATACCGTACCCTCCCCTTCCGTACTGTCTACCTTTATGGTGCCGCGGTGAAGGTCGACAAGATCTTTCGTCAGAGACAGGCCAATTCCCGTACCTTTGGTATTGAATTTCCTGTAATCCCCTTCGTAGAATCTCTTGAACAGGTCCTTCAGCCTGTCTTTTTCTATACCGTAGCCCGTATCCTTTACGGAAATCACGACAAATCTGCGTCCGTTATCCGTCTCGTCGCCGACGGAAACGAAGACTTTTCCGTCTTCACGGTTGTATTTGTAGGCATTGGATATGAGATTGTATACGATTTTGTCGAGCTTGTCGGTATCGGCATAGCCTTTTATATGTTCGGAGGCAGAAGAGAATATCATCCTTATATTCCTGTCAACGACAAGCGGAGAGAAGTTTTCATCGCAAATCTTCTTCAGGAAAGGCACGATGTCGATTTCCGATACCCGCAGTTTCAGATTGGATGATTCAGCCTTCCTGAACTCCATTATCTGCTGGAGAAGACGCATCAGGCGGTTCAGATTCGAACGCATGATCTTGTGAAGGGCAAGATTCTCCGGCTCCTTTTCTATCAGTTTCTCCAGAGAGCACGACATCACGGTAATAGGAGTGAACAGCTCATGGGAAACGTTGGTAAAGAACATCAGCTTGGCGTTGTTGACCTCATCGGATTTGAGACGCTCCATCTGTTCTATCCTCAGAGCCTGACGCAGACGCGCACGGTTGCGTACCGTCACGAAAACACCGTAGCCCGCAAGCAGAGACACGATGAGATATCCCAGCTTCGCCCATACCGTCAGCCACGGAGCAGGCCTGATCACGATATCCACGGAAGCCGTTACCGGATTCCACATGTCTGCTGCATTTCCGGCCTTGACTTCAAAGACATAATTTCCCGGTTTCAGATAATTGTATGTCACCGTCCTCTGGTCGGACTTGACATAGTTCCAGCCTTTTTCAAGCCCTGAAAGCCTGTAGGCATACTTGACAAGCTCCTCGTTTCTGAATGTCGGAGAAACGTACTTGAAACTGACACTTATGTCCTTGTGTCCGAGAACTATCCTTTCCGAATACGGAGGGAGTTTGGCCGCGGCCCGTATTCTTTCCTTTTCGGGAAGAGTAAAAAGAGACTCGTTGAGTATCTGCACGTCTATTATGCTCGGCACAGGCACCTCTCCCTCCTGGCTTATCATGTCCGGAGTAAAGATGCTCAGTCCGTCATATCCTCCGAAAACAATGGTTCCCGCCTCTTCCAGAACGGCATTCTTGATAAATGACAGATTCTTCAGGCCGACATCTATGCCGATATTCCACAGACTGCCTCCCCGGGCATCGGGATCGTAGCAGGTCACGCCCTTTCCAGTCGATATCCACAGCTTGCCGGATTCGTCCTCGGCGAGGGCGAATATCTGGTCAGACGGGAAAAGGTCCATGCTGCGGATGATTTCAAATGTATCCTCCCCGCTCCTGTAGACATTCAGTCCGCCGCCGTTGGTTCCGGTCCACAACCGGCCTTTGGAATCTTCGAAAATGGTCTGAATCCTGTCGTTGCTTACAGTCCCGTTCTCCACGCAGTACCTGCGGAATTCCTCTATGGTCCCTGTGTCCGCATCATATCTGATCCGGTAAAGCCCGGAATTTGTCGTACCGACCCAGACATTGCCTTTGGAATCGGGGAAAACAGTCTCGACGACGCAGTTTTTCAGATAAGAATTGAGTTCTGCCGGATTCATGACTTCGTATCCTCCATCCGGAGAACAGCGAAGTATCGAAAGCCCGGAATTCGTACCGACCCAGATATTGTTTTCCGTATCCCTCGCAGCCGTGTTCGTGAACTCGTTGCGGATTCCGGGGACACCGGTATCGAAGTAGCGGATATCGGTGACCTCGCCTGCGTTCATCTTCAGCATGTACACTCCGTGATAACGGGTCGACAGGAAGAGCAGGTCCTTCTCCGGAACCGGGACGAAGCTCACGACGGCATTGCATTCGGGATCGAACTGCCTCATGAAACCGGCATCCGGCAGTATTTTCTCAGCGCGCATGTCGTACCTGATGAAATTCAGCCCCCTTATTCCTATCCACAGAATGTCGCCCTGCTTGTAAAGAGCCGTAACCACACTGTAGTTCACGCCCATGTCCCGCGGATCTATTTCCCGGATGCCCGGCATCTCATGGCTTATGGTAACAAGCCCTTTTCCATAGTCCGACAGCCATATATTGCCGTCATTATCCTTGAACACGGCCCTTACTTCATGCAGGTCTTCCTCTCTCCTCGTTTCGGCATTCACATAGCTTACGGTGGAAAACCGGCCGCCTGCCAGAGAGAAAATCCTCAGTCCGCCCGGAGTTCCAGTCCATATCATACCTTTATCATCGACGGCGATATCATATATTATGTTCCTGTCGAGATGGTAGGCATCCGACTTGGGCCATGAATATGACAGCACCCGTTTCTTGCCCGACAGACAGAACAGGCCGTCTCCCCATGTGCCGACGAAGAGATTTCCGTCTTTGTCCTCTACGAATTTCGTCACCGTGATGTTCCCCGGAAGTCCCTTTCTCTTGATTTTGACGAAAGTATCCGATCCGGCCCTCATGAGATATATGCCGCGCCTCCAGGTTCCCAGCCATATATTGCCTTCGCTGTCCCGGTATATCTGCCGGATATGCCTGACAGGCTCTCCGTTGCAGCTTATCCGGTCCGATACCACTCCCGTTTCCGAATCATATATGACACCTCCGTCCTCTCCGCCGAGAATGAATACGGTCTTCGTCACCGGAACAAATGCCTTCAGTTTCAGGGAAGAAATGACGGTATCGTTTATCACTTCCGTCCTGGATTCCGTCTTGTCGAATATTGCCGCCTGATCGGACAGGACCAGACACATTTTCCCGCTGCCCAGCCTTTCCATGTCCCTGACATAATTGTTCGGGAAGAAAGACGGATGCTTGTAGCTGGAACGGAACTCGGAAAATTCATAACCGTCGAAACGGACAAGGCCGTTGTTGGTAGCACACCAGATGAATCCGAGAGAGTCCTGGGTTATCCTGTTGATTTCATTGGACGGCAGGCCGTCGAAAACACCGTAATATGTAAATGAGAGTTTCAGATCTCCGTTTCCAGGCTCGGCCGACGAGGAGACCGCACCCGTCAGGGAAATCATGGCTGCCGCCAGAAGAGCGTATATTTCAGACCTTGTCATAATATCGGAACAGTTCGCGATTATCGGTTATGCGATTGTAAAAATAACAAAATTTAATGCTCCCGGTCGCCTTTTTGTCTTTTTGGAAAAATTATATGCAATTATTGAAAATTTTTTACACGTTTTTCAATTTTCTGATTCGTACTTTTGTCATGAAGCTGTTTAATCTTTTCCTGATGAACATGAATACCGCAAAATTTTATTTTTCTTCACTCGCCGCCCTTGCAGCAATTCCGGCAGCATGGGCAGGAAACAACAATGAAAGTGGGCCGGAGACACAGGAAAGGCCGAATATCCTCTGGCTTACCTTCGAAGACACGAGCAGCTATGAATTCGGCTGCTACGGCAACGGGGCTGCCGATACGCCGGTAATAGACAGTCTCGCCCGGATCGGCATCAAATTCAACAATGCCTACTCGTGCGGTCCGCAGAGTTCTCCGTCCAGATCCACACTGATTACGGGATGCTACTCTACGACATTTGCCATGGACTGGCACAGAGGAAAGGTGGCCACTCCGGACAATATCCTTTTTCCACAATACCTCAGGGATGCGGGATATTACTGCACGAACAACCAGAAAACGGACTACAACACGAAAACCGACAACAGAAGCTGCTGGGACGAATGCAGCAATACCGCGACATACAACAGTCCCGGCAGGAAGCCCGGACAGCCGTTCTTCGCCGTATTCAACAGCGGACTGACGCACATGAGCAGGCTGACCTCCGTACATCTCGACGGACGGCGTGACTTTGCGGCGGAAGGAATCGACCCTGACGGGCTCGATCTCCCGCCTCACGTACCCGACATACCTGAAGTCAGGTCGGACTATGCCTTCCATATAGAAGGCGTCAACGACATAGACAAGTGGGTAAGGATATTTCTCGATGACCTCAAGGAAAAAGGGCTGGACGACAACACGATAGTGTTCGTATTCAGCGATCACGGAGGCTGTCTTCCACGTGGCAAGGCATTTTCATACGAATCGAGTTTCAGGGTACCGATGGTGGTCTACCTGCCGCCAAAATGGCAGCACCTGTCGAAAATGCCGGCAGGAGACTGCGACAGGCTCGTATCGTTCGCCGACATGGGCGCCACCGTCCTGAGCGCTGCCGGAATAGAACCCCCGGCCTACATGCAGGGACTGCCGTTTCTCGGGAAATACGACACCGCAGAACGCGAATACCAGATCGGATACATGACCAACAGGTCGCTGCACTACATACCGTCGAGGACGATCAGCGACGGCCGTTTCAAATACATCAGATATTACATACCGTACAAGAAAGACGCCCTTTTCAATTATTTCCAGTGGGAAATGCCGGCCAATCTGTACTGGGACAAGGCTTATTTTGCGGGAGAATGCTCCGCAACGACATCGAGACCGTACGAATACGCCCCTGCCGAGTCGTTCTATGATCTCTCGGCAGATCCGTTCGAACTGAACGACCTTATAGGAAATCCGGAATATGCCGGCATGGTAGACAAATTCAGGAAAGCGCTTTCGGAACATATCAGAGACACCGGGGATCTCGGACTTCTGCCGATGACAGCGCGGCAGGAAGGCTCTCCTTACGAAAAGGTACGGGCTGAAGGGTACGATATCGAGAAACTGTACTCCCTCGCCGAAATGACCGCCTGTGTGACCGAAGACGACATTCCTTATCTGAAATCCGTAATCAACGGCAGCGACGGCAGCGAATTCAAGTTCTGGGCTACGGTGAACATGGCCGTACTCGCCGCAAAGGGAGAACTTTCCGACGGGCTGGAAGAACTTGTGAAAATGCTTGCGGGAGAAGATTACCTTGCAGCCCAGGAAGCGGCGTTCGCCCTTTGCCACACTGAAATGAAAGATGTCGCATTCAGGGAGATGTCGCGGAACCGCAAACTTACTCCGGCCCTGGAAGTCCTGTCCATCGACCCTGAAGCAAGAACGGAATTTCCGGATTATGTGATCTCGTCTCTCGAGCAGGCTTCCGAAGCCTATCTTCAGAAGGAAAGGAAGAAAATGCCCGGCGCCGGTGACGGTATCGGGGAAAGGAAAGTCCTCGTGAATCTCGGGCTCATACCTGCCGAAGACCTTTACGGACCGAAAGTCTACAAAACAGGACTCAAGACCAACAAAATGACAAGACCGCTGAGACCTCTCCCTTTTGTCCCTGAGCCTGCAGAATAATAATCGCCGCATGCAATGAAAAAGAAAATCACGATATTGCTAAGTGCCGCCGTCGCCTCGATGACGGCAGCAGCCGGGAGCGGACTTCCCGAACCGGATTTCGTCCTTCCGATAGAATATACTTCGGAAATATCCTCGAACGGAATAACGGAAAAAGAATATACATCGGAAAAAGGTATATGCTACAATATCACCGAAGCCGAAATCATGGTCTTCCTTCCGGAAACGCCGAAACCGGAGAACGGCTATCCGTGCATAGTGATATTTCCGGGCGGAGGGTATGCCAACATCCATATCCGGGACGCCGGCATCCGCGCGGCGGAATTCTATACGGCCAACGGGCTTGCCGCAGTCGTAGTAAAATACCGTCTTCCGAACGGACACCCGTCGATTCCGGTAACTGACGGACAGCAGGCGGTCAGAATGGTGCGCATGAACGCATCGAGATTCGGCATAAATCCGGAAATGACCGGAATCACAGGCTCGTCTGCCGGAGGCCATCTTGCCGCCATGCTCGCAGTACATACTCTGGAAGCGGACCCGGACTCTCCTCACGAACTGGACCATTATTCATCGAGACCGGACTTTCTGATTCTGGTAAAAGCCGTGATAAACGACAGGAATACATGGACTCTGAAAAAAATCCTCGGACCTGATCCGGACGAAGAAAGCATTGAATTCTGCAATCCTGCAAACCATATCGACAGCACCGCCATGCCGACGTTCATATCCCACTGTACCGATGATCCTGCCGCTCCTGTCGACGGAGCACTCGAATTCTACGACAAGCTGAAAGCCTCCGGCGTTCCCGCCGAAATTCACATTTTCAGGACGGGGAAACACGGCATGGGATACATCGACAACGGAAAACCCATGGACATCTGGAAAGACATCGCCGTCGAATGGATGAAAAACATGAAAATTATCGGAGATCCATCTCGATCAGGACAAAAGAAAGGGGCTCAACTTCAAAAGTGATTCTTTTTCCCGACACTGTTGCAGGTATCCCGCACGCTTCCACCCCTATGGTCCGAGGTTGCGGGATATATTTTTCTGCCCCTGTCAATTCCGCCCTCTCCCCTCCGGCAAGCCTTACTGTCACTTCAGCCGACGCGTCCAGCCGTCTTCCGGAAACGACCAGGACCATTCTGTCCCCGTCCTTCGAGGCAAAGGCATAAAGGTCGTCCGGACAGTCGCATCTGATCATGGAACCCGTGAGTTTTTTCTGGAAAAGACTGAAAATCTGATAAGGATACTGGACATCCTTGCTTTCGAGCGACAACATGTTTCTGTTGGACCTGGCAGTGGGATTGCCTCCGATACGGAAAGGCCAGAAGCAGGCAAGGTCTGTCCCGGCATTCAGAAACCTGCCGACCGATTCGGCAAAGCCCGCAACCCTGTATTCGAATTCCGGAGTATTGCAGTTGAATTCAGATAGGCACAGCAGGTAGTCCTTCTGAGGCACGAGTGTCTTCAGGTAATCCTGCAGTTCGAGAAGCTTTTTGTCTATATGCCTGATGACATTGTCATGATAATACCAGTGGACGGATATCATGTCGATATTCTGCCCGCATTCCGTAATAAGGTCATGCCACCATTTGTCTTCTCCGACAGTCCATGGCGTGGCTTTGACCGAATCCGCATATTCTTTCAGCCTTTTGTAGTCCTCCACGCTTGAAATCTGTCCGTACTTTTCCTCGATATATTCGAGATCCTCCCGAGGTGTCCTCTCCTTGTTGCCGGTCATGTTTATGTCCCAGCCTCCGTTGACACTGAGAACAATGTCGGGATCCGCGGCCTTCATCGCTTCCGCATAAACGTTCGCCAGGCGGCCGTACTCCCTTGCAGTCATGACAGGATGCCAGTAGGTTTCATTTCCGATTTCCCAGTATTTTACGTCATATCCCTTTTCCCTGCAGTATCTTACCCAGGCTGCAGCCTCCTGTGCACCGCCTTCGATATCGTTCTTCAAAGCCCACGACTGCGTGTTCACGACAAGCAGCGGCTCCGCACCAGTCTTTTTGCAGAAAGCCATGAATTCATCGAAATCGCTTTCAGCCTCCCCCTCTTCATACGGGAACATGAAATGATTGTCGAGAAGATTCGTCTCCCAGTGGAAATTGTCGGCTACGGTACCGCCAGGATACCGCAGCAGCCTTACCGGAAGGTCCTTCATGGCCTTTTCTATCTTGCCGTCCTCCAGGGCGGCATCGTCTTCAATCCAGAAAAGGAAATTGGTCCCCCAGAACAGTTCGCTTACTGGAGCTGTCTCCGCTTCCGGATAAACGGTCACCTGCCATGGATCTCTGGCAGACATCCCGTGCAGGGAAATAAGGAAAAATAAAACAGGCAAAAACTTTTTCATACGCGACATGCTAATTTCCGACATTGATTTCAAAAGTATTCAGTACGGTGCCTTCCTGGTCGATACGTTCCGCCTTGATACTGTCTCCGGCAATATGGAAGTAGTGTTTTTCATCGGCTCCGTTTATCAGCACGGGAAAGGAGCAACCTCTCTCGCCGGGTTCCGAATAAGAATATCTGTGAATATGTCCGCTGATCATCAGGTCTATGCCTGCCTCTTCAAGTACCGGGATGAAGAGTCTGTTGATTTCGGCATTTCCGTGCCAGCCGCCTGTAGAAGCAGGGATATGCAATACTGCGATCTTGACGGGAGCGCTGCGGAACTCTTCCGAACATACGGTATTCCTTAGCCATTCGGCTTCCTTTTCCCTGAAACTGTCATAATCGGCAAGGCCGAAATAGCTGACGTCGCTGTCAGGCTTGTCTTCGCCGCAGTCGAGGACAAGAATCGCCGCAGGCCCCTGCCTGACCATGTAATATGTTTCTCCGGTAGAGGTAGGGAAATAATCGAGATACCTGTAGGAAAACATGCCCCTCCCTTCATGGTTCCCCCTCGAATTGTAAAAAGGAATATTCGCGGCGAAAAGTTCGGCGGCGGATTTCAGGTAACCGTCGAACAGCTGCTTTTCGGAATCCATGGAGGAAAGCATGTCTCCATTGAAAAAGACCATATCGATGCTGTCCGACGGGATGTCGGTCATCAGTTTTCTGAATACCTGGTCTTTCCCGTGTATGTCGTTGATTATAGCGAAGTCCAATGTCTCCGCATCGGGATCAAGTGTCCTGACCTCATAGGGCTGCTGCCTGAACGGATTGTTCCCCGAAGCGATGCCGAACACAATCCTCTTTTCGTCCGGAGGAGTCAGGACCGCCTGCTGCATCACCCGGTACCGGTACACTGTCCCCGGTTCAAGACCGGATACGGTAACCCTGTGCAATCTGCCTACAGGTCTTTTCCCTGCCACCGTCTGGTAGTATGCAGGTCGCTCCTGCGCGAAGAAATGCGTTCCGTCGTCCGGAGCTGTCTCCACCCACGCCACGGCATCCATGTCGGTTTTCCATACTACGGTAAAACTGTCCGAGGTAACTGCCTGGACATAAGGCCCGAGAACAATGTCTGCCGTAAGTTTCCGCTTTTCCTGCGCCTGCGAAATATTTGCAGAGACAACGGCAAGGACAGACAGTACAACAATGTAAACTTCGCGTCTCATTTTTTTTGTTTCAAAGATATTTTTTTCCTGAAATACCCGGGATATTCTTTTCAGTCAAAAAACTGCCAATTTTGTTTCAAACCGACAAAATTCAAGGAAGTTATAAGATTTAATGCCATTTTTTGACAGAAATTTTACCCCGGAGAATAATCGTTATAATTTAAATTTGTAGAAAAAGAAACCGTTATGCTCAAAAACATTTTACCTGCAGCAATACTGCTGCCCGCCTCGATAGGAATATCGGCGGCCCAAAGCCATGACCGGAATACCGCACCCGGCCTGCCGAATGTGATTTTCATTCTTGCGGACGATCTCGGCATAGGAGATCTCGGCTGCTACGGACAGAAAGACATAAAGACCCCGGCCATCGACAATATCGCCGAAAACGGAATCCTGTTCACGAGCCATTATTCAGGTTCGACCGTCAGCGCACCGTCAAGGTGCGTCCTTATGACAGGGAAACACACCGGACACAGCTTCATCAGAGGCAACAAGGGCAAGGCGGCATACGACGGGAACTCATACGACTGGCCTCTTGCCGATGAAGAGGTCACTGTAGCGGAAATCCTCAAGACCAGAGGCTATGTTACCGCCTGTGTCGGCAAATGGGGACTCGGCGGTCCGAGAAACGAGGGCGAGCCGAACAGGCAGGGATTCGATTATTTCTTCGGTTATCTCGGACAGGGCAGGGCGCACAGTTATTATCCCGACTATCTGTGGGAAAACGGAGAGAAAGTCTACCTCGACCACAAGGTCTATTCCCATGACATGATCATGGAGAAGGCGTTGGATTTTGTCGACAGGACGGCAGGGACCCCTTTCTTCCTCTATCTGACCCCGACTATCCCTCATGCCGATCTCGATGTACCTGATCTTGGAGAATATGACGGGAAATTCAAGGAAACCCCGTTCGTCAACAGATCGAAGGACGGCAAGGGATACAAGAGCCAGCCTAAGCCGAGGGCTGCATACGCCGCAATGGTAAGCCGGCTCGACAGGGACATTGCCAGGCTCGTGGACCTGCTGAAAGAAAAGGGTGTCTACGAAAATACGCTTGTAATCTTTTCTTCGGACAACGGAGTCCACTCCGAGGGAGGGCATGATCCTGAATTTTTCGACAGCAATTCCATATACAGAGGCAAGAAAAGAGACCTGTATGACGGAGGCATCCATACTCCTTTTGTCGCCCAATGGCCGGCTGTCATAGAGGCCGGTACGGTCTCCGACCATATTTCCGCATTCTGGGACTTCATGCCTACTGTCTGCGAGATAACCGGTGCGGAAATACCTGAAGACACGGACGGAATATCATATCTGCCGAGCCTGACGGGAAAGGGGCATCAGAAAAAGCATGACTTCCTGTATTACGAATTCCATGAAAAGGGAGGGAAACGCGCCATCATCAGAAACGGATGGAAACTCGTGGAACTGGACAGCAAGACCCCTGAAAAGGCGTATTACGAATTGTACAATCTCGAAAAAGATGAAAGCGAAACGGAGAATGTCATTTCATCTCATCCGAGACTGGCAAAAAAACTGAAAAAACTGATGGACTCTTCCAGAACTGCCAATCCGATCTGGGATTTCGACGGATTCGGAAGCCTTTAATGAAACACAGCATGTCAACGGACAAAAAACAACAGCCATGAAACATCTGATATACTGCCTGGCAATCATAGCGCTGGCATCATGCGTCTCTCCCGAAACCGGCAGGGAAACGCGCCTCCTCGATGAAGGATGGAAATTTACGAGGGAAGACAATCCGTCTTCAGCCATGCCCGGATACGACGATTCGGCATGGGAAACAGTCTCGGTGCCTCATGACTGGGCCATTGCCGGCCCGTTCGACATGGATATAGACGCCCAGGTCGTAAAAGTATCTGAAGACGGGGACAAGGTGAAGAAACTCAGGACGGGCAGGACAGGAGCCCTCCCGTTCATAGGAACAGGCTGGTACAGATACGACCTGGGCGAACTTACTGCGGACAAGGGCCGGCGCTACAGGATAGAATTCGACGGAGCAATGAGCCACGCCGAAGTATATGTCAACGGCGAGCTTGTCGGCAAACGGCCTTACGGGTACAGCTCCTTTGCTTTCGACATCACGGAGTACATCGGGCCGGGACAGGAGAATATCCTTGCGGTAAGGCTTGAAAACAAGGGTGAATCTTCGAGATGGTATCCCGGAGCAGGCATTTACAGGAATGTGCGTCTTGTCGTACTCCAGCCTGTACACATCGCCCACTGGGGAACGTATGTCACGACACCTGAAGTCGGAGAAAACACAGCCTCGGTCAATATCAGGACGACCGTCGAAAATACCGGATACGGCAACGGCTGCAAACTTGTCACGACAATCATCGATCCTTCGGGCATGGAAGCCGCTTTCTCGGAAACGCCGCTGCCGGACGGCACGGATATTTCCACCCTGGAACAGACTGTCAGCCTCGACAATATCCGCAAATGGGACATAGAAGACCCGGCGATGTACACTGCCGTGAGCAGGATCGTCTCCGGAGACAGGATCCTCGATGAATACGAAACTCCTTTCGGAATAAGAACATTCGGCTTCGATCCCGACAACGGATTTTCTCTAAACGGAAGGCGCGTACCGCTGCAGGGAGTCTGCCTGCACCATGACCTCGGGCCTCTCGGCGCCGCAGTCAACAGACGGGCCATCGAAAGACAGCTTGAGATAATGAAGGAAATGGGTTGCAATGCCATCCGCACATCGCACAACCCTCCGGCGCCGGAACTCCTCGACCTCTGCGACAGAATGGGATTCCTCGTCATCGACGAGAGCTTCGATGAATGGAAAATCGGAAAAAACAGGAACGGCTACGCCGGTCTTTTCGACGAATGGGCTGAAAAAGACCTTGTCAGCATGATCCGCAGGGACAGGAATCATCCTTCCATAATATTATGGAGTATCGGCAATGAAATCAAGGAACAGGGTTACAAAGACGGTGTCAAAGTCGCCCGGTTCCTGACAGACATCTGCCATCGGGAAGATCCAACAAGACCTGTAACGGCAGGTCTGAACAAATATGCCGATGCCTTGGCGAACGGTTTTGGAGAAGTCCTCGACGTCGTCGGATTCAACTACAAGCCTTTCGCCTACGGAGATGTGCATGAAAAGCATCCTGACTATTGCATATTCGGGTCGGAAACCGCATCCACCGTAAGTTCGAGAGGCAAATACCATATTCCGGCCATAGAGACGAAACATCCTTTCCATCCCGATTTCCACTGCTCTTCATACGATCTCGAATATCCTGCATGGGCGTCTACACCCGATACTGAATTCAAGGGGCAGGATGACAACAGCTTTGTTGCCGGAGAATTCGTCTGGACAGGATTCGACTACCTCGGAGAGCCTACTCCTTACAACGAAACGGTATCCTCACGCAGTTCATATTTCGGAATAGTCGACCTGGCCGGCATGAAAAAAGACAGATTCTACCTGTACCAGAGCCGGTGGAGCGGAAAACCCGTACTCCATCTGCTTCCGCACTGGAACTGGGAGGAAGGGGACACGGTTCCCGTACATTGCTATACCAGCTACGATGAAGTGGAACTGTTCCTCAACGGCAGAAGCCTTGGAAAGAAAGACAAGACCGCCTCGGGGAAAACTTCAGGGTACAGGATTGTCTGGGATGGTGTGAAATACGAACCGGGGACCCTGCAGGCCCTTGCATACGACAAGGACGGAAACATAGCTGCCGAGACATCTGTCCGGACTGCCGGAGAGCCGTATGCTCTGGAACTGCAGGCCGACAGGACTGAAATCGATGCCGACGGCAAGGACATCTCGTTCATAGAAGTCTCCGTCGTGGACAAAGACGGTACATTATGTCCGGATGCCGCAGTTCCTCTCGAATTCGAAGTTTCCGGAGGAGATTTTCTGGCCCTATGCAACGGAGACCCCACCTCTCTCGAAAGCTTCTACGGCAAGTCCATGCACACCTTCAGCGGAAAATGCATGGCTGTCACCGGCAAAAGCCGCAAAGCCGGAGATATCACTCTGAAAGTCAGGAGCGCCGGACTGCCGGAAGCTACAATAAAAATCGAATGCCGATAAAAACCCGATGACATGAAATATTCCCGTCTGCTGTTTTCCATAGTATTCACGATATTCATGACAATGCCGGACATGTCCGGAGCCGGAGCCGGTGCCGCGGATATCGGGAAAGGCTGGCTTTTCAAACTTTCCGATGTGCCTGAAGCAGCCGATCCCGAATATGACGATTCCTCCTGGAGGGAACTCGACCTCCCGCATGACTGGGCCTTTGAAAACGGATTTTCCAGAAACGGGGCACAGAAAGACAGGGGAGGGTATGCCGGAGGCGGAATCGGCTGGTACAGGAAACACATCGGTATTCCTGACGCAGGCAGGGACAGAAAATACTATCTCGATTTCGATGCCGTATATATGAACAGCGAAGTCTGGATCAACGGGCAATATCTCGGGAAACGTCCTTACGGATACATAAGTTTCAGCTACGATATCAGCCGGTATGTCAGGAAAGGCGACAATGTGATAAGCGTCAGGGTGGACAATTCCCTCGAGCCGAGCGCGAGATGGTATCATGGCTGCGGGATCTACGGCTCTGTCTGCCTGAGGACTGAAAATATCCTGCATTTCACAAAGGACGGAATACATCTGCGCACTCATGAAACGGATTCGGGGCAGTGGGACGTGGCGGTGTCCTACACTCTTGAAGGCGGGACGGGGACAGCGGAAGCCGTCGTAAAGAAAAACGGAAGAAGGGTCTCGGACAAGGTTTCCGGAGACAGAGGCATCCTGCACCTTAGTGTACGGGAACCGGAATTGTGGAGCCCGGGCTCCCCTTCGCTCTACGAACTGGAAATCCGGCTGAAAAACGGCAAAGGAAAAGTCTGCGACACGGAAAGCATAAGATTCGGATTCAGGACAATCGGATGGGATGCGGAAAAAGGATTTTTCCTGAACGGAAAAAACATAAAGCTCAGAGGCGTATGCGAACATCTCGAAGGAGGCCCTGTCGGAGCCATGTGGACAAGGGAACTGCTCCGCTGGAAACTCGGCCTGCTCAAGGATATGGGTTGCAATGCCATCAGGACGGCCCATAATCCCCAGCTTCCTTTCTTCTATGATCTGTGCGATGAAATGGGGATCCTCGTAATGGACGAAATCTTCGACGGATGGAAACAGAAAGCCGAACACGATTACGGGGCACAGGCCTTCGCCGAGTGGTGGGAACGGGATCTGAGAGATTTCATAAGAAGGGACAGAAACCATCCCTGCGTATTCATATACAGCATGGGGAATGAGACCAGAGGCGATGTGGCGGCAGATCTGGTCAGGGTCTGTCACGAGGAAGACCCTGACAGGATGGTGACTTCCGGGCATTCAGGTTCCGAATTCATGGACGTACTCGGAGTAAACGGAAATTCCGAAAAACAGACGTTTTTCAAGGATTACCGGCCTGACGGGAAGGCATTTATAGGAACCGAGACCCCGCACACATGGCAGGTCAGGGGCTATTACAGGACAAAGACATGGTACAGGGACGGTTATCCGAACAAATGGCAGGCTCCGTTCGAAATCCCCGACCTTACGGAAAAGGAAATCTTCGGCTATGACTGGACATCCCCGCAAAACAGAAGAAACGTAAAGCAGATTTTCAATTCTTCATACGACAATGCGACAGTCCGGCTGACAGCCCGCCACAACATGGCTTTTCTGCGGGATCTGCTCTGGTATTCGGGGCATTTCAGATGGACAGGGTTCGACTATCTCGGAGAAGCCGGATATGTTCACGGAGGATGGCCGTTCAGGGCCTTCATGGGAGGAGTGATAGATCTCGCCGGTTTCCGGAAAGACCATTATTATCTGTATCAGAGCCAGTGGCGCGAAAATGATCTCGACATGGTCCATATCCTCCCGCACTGGACTCACCCGGATATGGCACCGGGGACAATGATCCCGGTATGGGTCTACACTACCGGCGATTCGGCAGAACTGTTCTTCGACGGGGAATCGCTCGGAATCAGAAAAAAGGGTAAGGGATGGAATGAAATGCAGTGCGAATGGAAAGTTCCGTGGAAACCGGGGGTCATTTCGGTCAAGGCATACAGGAATGGCAGGGAGACAGGGTCGGCATCAGTCAGGACATCCGGTACGGGATATGATTTCGGAATCGTAAAGGACTGCGATGCGGGAGATACGGACATCGTAACGTTCATGACAACCGACAAGACCGGCACCATGTTTCCGTACGGAGACAACAGGATATACATCGACATCCCCGAAGGCGCAGAAGTACTCTCTTTCGAAAACGGGAATCCGGTGGATACGACATGCAATTTCAGATCCTCATCCCGCAGGGCGTTCTTCGGACTGTGCCGTGCATTCATACGAAACCCGCAGGGGAAAGGCGTGCTGACAGCAGCCTGCATCAACGGGGACCGGAGCCTGAAAATATCGGATACCGTGACTGTCAGCATACACAGGATCAGCCTTGCGACAGGGAAAACGAAAGGCGGCAGGTTCACCGTCAGATATACTACAGACGGCTCGGAACCGGATCAGGGCTCCCCTCTTTATGAAAGGCCGTTCAGAGTAAGTGCGAACACGACTGTAAAGGCTCTCGTGACGGACAGGAACGGAATGGAACTGAGACTTGAAGAGACATTCGGAGACGGGACCGGACTGTATTGGGGGACTCCGGGCGAAAACGTCTGTGAAAACGAAGGTCTGCAGGCCGAATATGCCGTTCTCGACAGGGCCGCGGTCAGAAATACGAGCGGAGACAATGTAAACGGGGCAGGCTTCGTCCAGTTCAAGGGAAAGGGAAGCAGCATAACATGGTATCAGGAGAATGACGGAGCGCCGATGCAGGCTACACTGAGAATCAGGTACTCGCAGCAGCTGGATTCGGGGGCAACCGTACTGGAACTTCAGAACAACGGGGAGTTTTCGAAGAAACTGGAATTCACAGACACCGGAAGCGCAGATTCGGACTGGCAGTACAAGGAAGCCTCCATTCCGCTGTACACTGGCGCCAACAACATAAAACTGACTGCAGTATCGGATTTAGCCCCGAACATAGACGAGATATTCATCGAATACCGGTAATATCCTTCGCCCCGACATACATCCGGCAGATGCCGAAGGTAAAGGCTTTCCCCCGGACATTCCTGAAACCGCACGAGGACATCATATCCATGAAAACCTGCGGTTTCGGGAATTTCAGCACCGATGCAGGCAGATACATATATGCTCCCCTGTTGCCCGAAACAAGGCCTCCTATCGCAGGCAGGACATGCAGGAAATACAATTTGTAAAGGAATCTTAAAACAGGATTGCCGGGTACTGAAAGCTCCAGAATCACGGTCTTGCCTCCGGGTTTCAGGACGCGGTACATCTCCCTGAGTCCTGCCGCGAGATTCTCGAAATTCCGTACTCCGAAAGCTACGGTAACCCTGTCGAAGGAATTGTCGGGAAATCCGAGATTCTCGCAGTCACCCTGCTCCATGGCAATGATTTCATTCAGGCCGGCAGCCTCTGCCTTGGCCCGGAAACCGTCGAGCATTCCCTCGGAAAGGTCTATTCCGGTAATTCTGCTGCCGGGAGCCGCTTTCCGTGCTATCGCAATGGAAAAATCACCTGTGCCGCAGGCTACGTCCAGAACTTCCACAGGAGCGGTACCGTCTGCAATTTCCCTTACGGCCTTTTTCCTCCATATCCGGTCGATATCGAGTGAAAGAATATGGTTCAGTCTGTCATAATCCGGAGCGATATTGTCGAACATCCGGCGTATTTTCTCTTTTTGCGGCATAATATAACGTTTGTCTTAAACCCAGGTCGATGCATCGACAGCCCCTTTTCAAGGGGCGCCACCCCCATTCGCCCACTTGCCGGGGGCTCGTCGCAGGGCTGCACCCTGCTCCTTCAGTCTAAGTTCAAGGTACAGGATCGTATCCGCTTCCTCCCCACGGATGGCATCTGAGCAGTCGCCTTACAGTCAGGTACAGACCTTTGAACGGACCGTGTTTCCTGAACGCCTCAAGAGCGTATGCCGAACATGTAGGGGTGAATCTGCAGGATGCCGGAGTGAACGGAGATATGCACTTCCTGTAGAACAAAATAAGAAAGACAAATGGAAAAATTGCGGCTTTCTTCAATATTTCCCTAATCTTTCCTGACCTCATTTCCGATCATCTCGAGTATCTTTCCTACTTCGGCACGGATTTCCGGAGTGGCGGATATCTCTTTGCTGTTGTATATGAAAAAAATGTCTGTCGCGCATTCTGCCGGCAGAACATGCTTCTGCAGCCTGTAGCTCTCGCGGATTCTTCTTTTCAGAAGATTGCGTTTTACGGCGCGCCTGAAAAGTTTTTTGGAAACCGAAACCATGATTCTGTTGCGGCCCGTCCCGTTCCCGGCAGAGAAACAATACCTGATATTTCTGCAGACACGATATTTCCCCCGGGCAAGAAGCCTGCTGATGTCTTTCTTGCCGTACAGCCTTTCTTCTTTCGGCAGAGTGTTGCGCGGTACGTCCGAAACCATCTCTATCTGTTGCTTTCCAGATAGAGTTCGAGAGCTTTTGCTACGGACGGCGCAGTGGACGTAGGTGCGGAAATCTCGATTTTCAGCCCGGCGTCGTTCATTGCCTTGACTACGGACTTGCCGTATGAGACGAACTTGACGTTATTCTGCTGGAACTCCGGAAAATTCTCATAGAGAGACTTCACGTCGGAAGGATTGTACAGGACAATCATGTCGTATGCCGACGGTGAAATGTCTTTCAGGTTCCGGGATACGGATTTGACGAAAATCGCACTGTTGAAGTCCAATCCGCCTGTTTCGAAAAGCCGCGTAATGTCATTGTTGGCGGAATCCGATGTCGCAATAAGGAATTTTTCTCCCTTATGCTTGGTCCCGATCTGCGTTATGAGCGACGCCGGCGTGCCGTCTCCGAAAAATATTTTCCTTTTTCTGTAGACGATATGCTTCTGCAGATACATGGCGACAGCTTCGGTCGTGCAAAAATACTTCATCGTCTCCGGAATCTTTATCCTCAGTTCCGCACACAGATGGAAAAATGCGTCGATAGTCGATCTCGCTGAAAATACTATCGCCGTATAATCGAGTATGTTGATCCTCTGGGCCCTGAATTCCCTTGAGGACAAAGGTTCTATCGAGAAAAAAGGCACGAAATCGAAGTTGACCCCATATTTCGAAGTGATTTCTGAATATGGAGACGCAGCTTTCGGCGGCTGCTGGGAGATAAGAATATTCCTGACTGTCATATCAAAAAAATATTGCCGGAACCACAAAAATTGCCGACGGCAAAATTTCCAGGGCGCAAAGATACAAAATTGCTGTCAAAATCGAGCAACTGTTGCTGAAAATTTGGAATCTCCTGACAAGAAACACGGCGTATATGCCGGCCATGACATAAAGAAGAATACGGGTCACGCAGTCATCCGGAACCTTGATGAAAGAACAGAATCCCGCCGTACAGAGAACGGCAAGAGCCATGATGCAGAAAAAGCTCCAGGCTGCCCTGTGGGATGCCAGATATGTCTTCCGGTCCATGCCGGAAGGGCGTACAAGGCTGAAGAAAAGAAGACGGACCAGAACATACATGATGAATATTCCGGTCACGGCGCCCAGACAGGCCGTATCGGAGAGCCCCTGCATGAAATCCGCCGGATAAAGCCGGTATCTTGCGGCTACGAGACAGAAAGGCAGGACCAGATATATGGCCATGATATTCCTGTCTATGCCCGTCTTTACGCTGTCCTCAGATTTGACGCACTCTTTCCAGCGCAGCAGGCAGCCGCCAAGCACGGGGAGGACGTTGAAAAACACCCTTAGCAGCAGTATCCCGACAATCACGCAGATTGCGGACAGGATTCCCGGAACGGAACTTTCCATTTCAATTTCCCCGCTTTGCCTTGTACCCCATTTTTGTCAGAAGATCCGTAACCTTGTCCCGGAAGTCGCCCTGAATGGTAATTTCTCCGTTTTTGGCGCTTCCTCCGACTCCGCATTTGATTTTAAGAGTCCTGCCGAGATCCGCAAGATCCTCCTCTTTCCCGCGGAATCCAGAGACGAGAGTCACCTGCTTCCCTCCCCTGTTCCGTTTGTCGAGCGATACGACAAGACGCTGCAGGGACGGCTGCAATGTCTCCGGCTCCACTGTCTCTTCTTCTTCATATTTAAAGTCCGGGTCAGTCGAATAAACCACACCGAGACGCTTTTTCCAATCGTTATCTGCCATTTGTATCTGTTTTAAGCGACAAGCATTTCCGTTTCCGCAAAAATACTCAGATTTTTACTATCTTTGCCTGCTTGAACAGAAAATATTTATTATAAATGGATAACAGGAAATTTACGCTCTGGAACAGGATTTCGGCATTTTTCGTACTGATAGTGTCTTCAGTGACATATCTCCTTACCATAGAGCCGACCGCATCATTCTGGGATTGCGGGGAATTTATCGCATCATCCTACAAACTTGAAGTGGGACACCCGCCGGGAAACCCGGTTTTCCAGCTCATCGCACGCTTTTTCACAATGTTTACGGACAACATGCACGCAGCGGTAGCCGTAAACGTGATGAGTGCATTATGTTCCGCCCTGACTATATTTTTCCTGTATCTTACAATAGTATTCCTGGCCAAAAGACTTGTCAGGGCCGGTGACGGAGGCAAATACACCCTGTCGCAGGCCATTGCCATATACGGGTCCGGAATCGTCGGAGCTCTGGCATATTGCTTTTCCGATACATTCTGGTTCTCTGCCGTAGAGGGTGAAGTCTACGCGATGTCCTCGCTGTTCACCGCCGTAGTCTTCTGGGCCATGACAAAATGGTATGAACAGGCGGATTCGCCGTATGCGAACAGATGGATAGTACTGATTTCTTTCCTGATGGGACTTTCCATCGGAGTGCACCTTCTCAACCTGCTGACCATTCCGGCCCTTGTCTTCATGTTCTACTACAAGAAGCGTGAATCCGGTCATTATTCGTTCTGGGAATACGTAAAGATATTTGCCCTTTCGGCCATTATTCTTGCCGTCATTCTCTACGGCATTATTCCGTATCTCCCGAAACTGGCAGCATATACCGATCTGTTTTTCGTCAACGTACTCGGACTGCCGTTCAATACCGGTGCGGCATTTTTCATGATCGTGCTGCTCGCAGTCTGCTTCTGGGGATTGTTCCATACGATGAAAAGGCATCAGGTCGTGGCCAATACGCTCCTGCTCTGCTTTACAGTCATCGTCATCGGGTTCTCGATATTCTCTGTCGTCATAATAAGGTCATCCGCAAAGACGCCTACGAACGAATACCAGCCTGACAATCCTTTTACCCTGATCAGATATCTTGCACGTGAGCAGTACGGCTCGACACCTCTGATCTACGGGCAGTATTTCGATGCGCCGTATGACGTCGTGACACCGAAATACTGGACCCCGATAGGTGACAAATACGTACATGCCGACAGTCCGGGAGAATTGAAATACCCTGCAGAAGGAAAGATGTTCTTCCCGCGCATGTGGGCTGGCAGCGACCAGAGGTACATCGATTTCTACGAATCCTACATGGACGGGAAAGGGACTCCGGTGGAAGGCGCCGAACACCTGAAACCGACATTCGGCACGAACATGAAATTCTTTCTCGACTACCAGCTCAACTGGATGTACTGGAGGTATTTCATGTGGAATTTCGCCGGAAGGCAGAACGACATCCACAGCCCGTCTCCGGGAGAACTGTTCGCAGGCAACTGGGAAAGCGGCATAGGCTTCATAGACAAGGCCAGACTCGGAGACCAGAGCGGAGCCCCGGACTACTTGAAAGACAACAAGGGGAAAAACCATTACTACATGCTTCCGCTGCTGCTCGGACTGATAGGGCTTTTCTTCCAGTTCGCAAGGGACAAGAGAGGGACATGGCTGACATTCCTGCTTTTCTTCATGACAGGAATAGCGATTGTCATATATCTGAACCAGCCTCCTTACCAGGTCAGGGAAAGGGACTATGCCTATGCAGGCTCGTTCTATGCCTTTTCGATATGGATAGGACTGGCAGTGCTGGCTCTGTATTCCTGGCTTGCAGGCAAGACGGACAATACCGGAGCAAGGACAGCCGTGGCATCGGCCGTTTCCCTTGTCTGCCTCGGAGTGCCTGCCCTGATGGCTCAGCAGAACTGGGACGACCATGACAGGAGCCATCGCTACACTGCGGTCGAACTCGCACGGAACTATCTCAATTCCGTAGGAGAGAACGGCATACTGATTACCCACGGGGACAATGACACCTTCCCGCTCTGGTACGCACAGGAAGTGGAAAACGTCCGCACCGACGTTAGGATATGCAACACCTCGCTTCTCGGTACGGACTGGCACATAGACCAGATGAAATACGCCTGCAACGAATCGGCGCCGCTTCCTCTGACCGTCGGACTCGAGCAGTACCTGTACGGGACCAATGAACTTGTCTTCATATACGACGTGCGCGACACAGTGATATCGATTTCCGATGTGATGCGGGTATTCAAGCATCCGCGTGCAAAGGTGGAGCTGACCAGCGGGAAACTGGTAGACTACATCATATCGCGCAAGATCAGCGTGCCTGTCAACAAGGAAAACGTGATAAAATACGGTATTCTCGACGAAAAATATGCCGACATCATACCTGATGAAATCATCCTCGAGATGCCTGAAAACAAGACGTATATCACGAAACCGGAGCTCTTCTTCCTCGACCTGCTGTCCAACTATCAGTGGGACAGGCCGATAAACATGCTTAACATGGGCGGAGACCTCGACGTGGGCCAGAAGAGCTATCTGATGTACGAAGGCTTCTCGTACAAGTTCGTACCGGTCAAAGGACCTATGAGCAGTGCGGATGTGGGCTTCACCGATCCCGAGGATCTTTACCGCAAGATGACGGAGGTATTCTCGTGGGATGCCCTGAAACGGGACGACTATTTCGTGGACTACCAGAATCTCTATACGTTCTGCGGAGTGATGTCCCAGAGAAACCTATTCCTTAATGCCGCAGACAAGATGATTGAGGCAGGACGGCCCGACAGGGCTCTGGAAATGATGGAAATGTGCCAGGAAAACGTACCCGAGTACAATTTCCCTCTGGACATGACTTTCTATGACTTCAGCAACGAATACATGGTGCTCAGAATGATCGCCCTGTACTACGAACTCGGACAGGGGGACAAGGCAAGGGAAATCGCCGGACGCTTTGCCGACCGGCTGATGGAATCGGCTTCGTTCTTCATATCCTTCTACGACTACAGCACAACGTATTTCGACAACATCTACACTTACTTGAGCAATCTCCAGTACATTTGCACGAACAACGGAGACAAGTCCATTGCAGACGACATTGATGTCCGCATCCGGAAAATAATAGATCCGGACGGGACTCTCTTCGAAAGCATACAGGAAACGTCAGAGTAAAAATCTGACAAAGCCGAAACCGGCAAGCAGGGAAAACACGAAAGTGGAAATGACAAGGAAAGGCAGCTGCGGGTCGAGGGCCTTGCCGGAATTTTTCCAGACCATGACAAGATGGAAAATGAACAGCGGCAAGGTCACGACATACAGATAGTGCCACCAGTCGAAAATTCTCAGCATGGCAAAAGCCGTCATTCCGAGCCATCCTCCAGCAATAAGGAAGGTATGGTAGATCTTGGCTTTCTTCTCTCCAATCCTTACCGGAATCGTCCTTCTGGTTGCCGCATCGCTTTCCATATCCCTAAGGTTGTTCACATTGAGCACTGCAGTACTGAGGAAACCGACAGACGCAGCCGGAAGCAGAAGTATCCACGTCCTGATTTCATGGGTAGCGACAAAATATGATCCCAGGACGGCCACGATTCCGAAAAAGATGAACACGTAAACATCTCCCAGTCCCCTGTACCCGTAAGGATTTCTCCCGAGAGTATATTTTATGGCTCCCGAAATGGCAGCTACGCCGAGAAGCATCGTTATGAATGCCCCGTAATCGAAAAATGTCCCGAAGGAAAACCATATCATGGCAAGACCGCTTGCTGCCGACAGAAGGACATAGACAACAATCATCGCCCTGTATTCCTTTTCGCTTATCAGCCCTTTTGTCAGGGTATAGTCAGGGCCCTGCCTGTCATCGGGTCTGTCGGTGCCTCTGAGAAAGTCTCCGAGCTCATTTGACGTATTGGAGAGGATCTGCAGGAAAACGGCGGTCAGCAGCGTAAAGACTGCAGCCCACGGATTGATCCTGTAATCGGAAGCCGCAAGCATGAGTCCGAGAGAAACTCCGGCAAGAGATTGGGGAAGCGTCCTGAGACGCATTGCAGTGATGTAGGGTTTTATACTTTTCATGGTATGGAACAACGCACAACAACTAAAACAACAACTAAAACAACATTATCGACAACCTTGTACATAGACAAAGATGCGACCTTTGATTCCGGTTAAGAATCTTATTCGTCTCTTTCTGTGGAGACTTACAAATCGGGGTTTTGTGCAATCTTTCCCGATTTCCACAGATCAAAAACGGGTTGTCGTGATGACAACCCGTTTTTGATATCGCAACTTCTCAGTCGAGTTTCAACACAGCCATAAATGCACTCTGCGGTACTTCCACCGTACCGATCTGACGCATTCTCTTCTTGCCCTGTTTCTGTTTCTCGAGAAGTTTCCTCTTCCTTGTGATGTCTCCGCCGTAGCATTTGGCGGTAACATCCTTCCTTACGGCCTTGACCGTCTCGCGCGCTATGATTTTCGCACCTATCGCAGCCTGTATGGCGACATCGAACTGCTGGCGAGGGATCAGTTCCTTCAGCTTTTCGCAGATCTTACGGCCGAAATCATAGGCATGATCGGCATGGATAAGACTCGAAAGGGCGTCGGCAGGGTCTCCGTTCAGAAGAATATCGAGTTTCACGAGTCTGGCTTCCCTGAAGCCGACGAGATGATAGTCGAATGAGGCGTAGCCTTTGGATATCGACTTGAGCTTGTCGTAAAAATCGAAGACTATCTCCGAAAGCGGCATGTCGTAGGTAAGTTCGAGACGGTCGGAAGTAATGTAGTGCTGGTTCACGAGAGTACCCCTCTTGTCCAGACAAAGTTTCATTATGGGACCGTAAAATTCAGACTTGGAAATGACCTGCGCCCTGATATACGGTTCTTCGATCTTTGAAATCAGGGTAGGAGCAGGCAGACCTGAAGGGTTATGAACGTCCACGACATCGCCCTGCGTCGTATAGACCTTGTAGGACACGTTCGGTACCGTGGTGATGACATCCATGTTGAACTCGCGGTACAGCCTTTCCTGAATGATCTCGAGATGCAGCAGGCCCAGGAAGCCGCAGCGAAATCCGAAGCCGAGCGCCAGAGAAGACTCCGGTTCGAAAACAAGGGAGGCATCATTGAGCTGGAGTTTCTCCAGAGAAGACCTCAGTTCTTCGTACTGGTCGGTTTCGACCGGATAGACTCCTGCAAAAAGCATCGGCTTTACTTCCTCGAAACCAGCAATGGCTTCCGAACAGGGGTTGCCGACATGGGTAATAGTGTCTCCCACCTTGACTTCCGAAGCGGTCTTTATCCCTGATATTATGTAACCCACGCTTCCGCAGGGGATTTCCTGGCGCGGGTCGAGTTTCATTTTCAGGACTCCGACTTCGTCCGCATCATAGATTTTTCCGGTATTGAAGAATTTTACCTTGTCTCCGGTACGGATACTGCCGTTCACAATCTTGAAATAGGCGATGATTCCCCTGAAAGAATTGAATACGGAATCGAAGATCAGGGCCTGCAGAGGAGCCTCGGGATCGCCTTTCGGCACCGGGATACGCTCCACTATCGCATCGAGGATCTCCTGTACCCCCTGCCCCGTCTTGCCGGATGCGCAAAGCACGTCTTCCGGCTTGCATCCCAACAGGTCTACGACCTGGTCGGTAACGACATCCACCATGGCAGAATCCACATCGATCTTGTTCAGCACAGGGATTATTTCCAGATCATGTTCTATCGCAAGATACAGATTCGAAATGGTCTGGGCCTGAATACCCTGGGTGGCATCGACTACAAGAAGGGCCCCTTCACATGAAGCTATGGCCCTCGAAACTTCGTATGAAAAGTCGACATGGCCCGGAGTATCGATCAGATTCAGTACATACTGTTCCCCGCCATGTACATAATCCATCTGGATAGCGTGGCTTTTTATCGTAATGCCTTTCTCCTTCTCCAGATCCATGGAATCCAGCACCTGGGCTTCCATGTCGCGGGCGGCAAGAGTCTTTGTTATCTCGATCATCCTGTCCGCAAGAGTGCTCTTGCCGTGATCGATATGTGCAATTATGCAGAAATTCCTGATATTTTTCATGTCCGCAAAGATAGAAAGTTTTGCTTTATCTTCCCTACCATAAATAGAAATCCTTTGTCAGAGAGACATATTCGGGGGTATATCCAGGACCGTCATGGAGAGTCAGGCTCTCATCTGCAGTCACACTGCGGCGGATCCTCGAAAATTCAGCTACGATACGGGACGGGGCTTTCGCAGGCGTCGTTCTTATGCTTACGGTGCGGAAAGGATACAGTCCGTACATTGCCGCATGCCTGAAAAGCCACGTACGCGCGTCGGAAGGCAGGATTACCGACAATATCCCCCTGTCCGACATAAATTCCGAAGAAAAGGCAGCAAGTTCCCTGTAAGACAGGGTATCCGTATGCCTCGCCCCGTTCCTTCTGGCATCGGGCGCCCTGAGAGACATGTCGTAATACGGGGGATTGGAAAATATATGATCGAATTTTCCGATATCACAGTTCCCGGATCTCAGACGGGCGCCTAAGTCTTCAAGCGAAACATGTACCGACTCAAGATGGTCCCGCCACGGAGAAGCCGCGAAATTGCCTGCGGCCTCCCTTGCGGAAGGTCCGTCGATATCTATGCCGATGATTCTGAAATCACTGCAGGACGGCAGGCCGCCATTTTCCGCATCGGAAAGTCCGGAAATACGCTGGGCGGCAATCAACGCCACCGTACCTGTACCTGTCCCGACATCGAGACAGGTCCTGTATTCCGGAAATACGGACATCAGGACGCCGAGCAGGACGCCGTCTGTATTGACCTTCATGGCCGATTCTGTGTTCTCGACGCAGAATTTGCGGAATCTGAAAATACCCATGCCTGAATGAAATTCCCCTAAAGGGCTATTCTTCTCCTACAAAAAGTCCGTCCCTCATGAACAGGCTCCTGTCGCACATGGACGCGAGTTCCGGATCATGCGTGACAATGACGAAAGTCTGCCCGAGCCTGTCCCTCAGACTGAAAAAGAGATTATGCAGGTCTTTTTTGGTAAGGCTGTCCAGGTTTCCGGACGGCTCGTCGGCAAAAACCACCGAGGGGTGATTGATCAGCGCCCTGGCAATGGCCACTCTCTGCTGTTCTCCGCCGGAAAGCTCCGACGGCTTGTGTCCTGTCCTTCCGGACAGGCCGAGGTCCCCGAGCATGGCTTCCGCTTCACGTCTGGCTTCTTTGGATGATTTTCCGGCAATGAGCGCCGGGATCATGACATTCTCGGCGGCAGTGAACTCCGGCAGAAGGTGATGGAACTGGAAGACAAAACCTACCTTGGTGTTGCGGAAAAGCGCAAGCAGCCTTCCGTCAAGCCTCAGCACATCAATATTGTCGATGACAAGAGATCCGGAGTCCGGCGTAGAAAGTGTGCCGAGAATCTGGAGCAAAGTGGTCTTGCCGGCGCCGGAAGCGCCCATAATGGACAGGACTTCTGACCTGGACACCGTCAGGTCGACACCTTTCAGGACTTTCAGATTCCCGAATGATTTTTCTATACCCCGTGCTTCTATAATTGCTTCCATGGGTCTGTCTGGATTTTCCGCAAAGGTAATAAGAAGTTGTCAAAAATCTTCCGGAAAACCAGACCGGCCTCCTATTTTTCACTGAGAGAGAATATGAATTCCAGACCGCCGCCCTTGCGGTTGAGAGCGCGGACATCCCCCTTGTGGAAAGCTATCGCATTACGCACTATGGACAGGCCGAGTCCCGACCCTCCGTCATCGCGCGTCCTGCCTTCCGAAACCCGGTAGAATCTTTCGAAAATCTTTGAAAGATGCTCCTCCGGAACGCCTTTGCCCGTATCGTAATATGAAAAATGACAGTAGCCGTCGCCCTTGGCATAACATTCTACATGGATTTTGATCTCCCGGCCGCCGTACTTGACGCTGTTCTCCATCAGATTCCTGAATACGGCATAAATCAGACTCGAATTGCCGTTTACATACAGATCGGGACTGAGCATGTTCTCGACAAGGATGCCCATGTCCTCAAGACGCGGCCGCAGTTCATCCGAAACTTCATCCACAACATTTTTCAGACAGACCTTTTCCTTGTGCAGCTGTTCCGGAGCCTCTTCGATTTTGGTTATCATACCGATGTCCCTTATCAGATCGGAAAGGCGCATCACCTGGACATACGCCCTCTCGAGAAACATGTTCTTTTTCTCCGCCGAGATGTTCTTGCATACGGTCAGGGTCTCGAGGTAGCCTCTTATACTGCTGACCGGCGTCCTCAGCTCGTGTGCGATATTGTTGGTCATCTGCTGCTTCATCACCCTGTTCTTCTCTACATCCGTAACGTCATTGACCGACACTTCGCAGCCGTTGTCCGGATAGACGAGGATCTGCAGGGCATAGACCCTTGCGCCCTTGCTGACATTGTACTGGAAGACCGGCACGTTGTCCACCCTCGAATCAGTATTCCTGTCGAGGAATTCGGACAGAGGCCTGAATATCTCACTGTCCCACAACGCATCCATGTCAGGAGTCGGACGGTCGAGCATGAGGTTCACGAACTGCACGAACTTAGGATTCGCATAAACCTTTTTCCGTTCCTGGGAAAATATCGCTATGCCTCCTTCATAATAATGCAGGTGCAGCAGCAGCCTTTCCTTTTCGAGAGCTATGATCTGGTTGCTCTGTTCCAGTCTGTGGTAGCTTTCGAGCATCTGATTTCCTATGTCTCCGAGTTCGGAATCCGGAAATGACATGTTCTCATAGTCAACTTTCCCCTGTTCGGCAGCTTCGGCAAACCTGTGCAGGCGGGAAACGCCTTCACCGAATTTGTCAGACAGGAAAATGATGAAAAACAATGCCACGAGGAAAACCAGTACGATGATAAGAATAAAGACGAAATCCGGTCTGAGGGCCTTCTGCACGTCATAGTCGAACGGAAGCGCCATCCTTACCACATAGCTGCCGTATGATTTCGCATAGTAGAAATAGCTGATTCCCACAGTATCCGACTTGCGTATTACTCCCCCGGTCTTGTCGGAGAGGGCCGCCCGGACTTCAGGGCGCGAAGCATGGTTGTCGAGCGTGGTCTCGTCCTCGACGGAGTCGAACAGGACTTTTCCGTCCATGCCGATAACCGTTACCCTCAGTTCTGACGGGAACATGGCTACCGTTGCAGCATAGTCGCGGCTCTTGGAGACAATGTCTGCGTAACACGAAAGGCGGTCCTGCAGCATCCTTTTCCTGTTGTCCGTATCGCTCCGGAACTGGAAAAGGATAAGCAGTATGGCAAAAAGGGAGAAAACCGCCGCAAAGTATATCAGCAGCTGTCTCTTGTATGATCTTTTCCTTTGTTTCATGTTCGTCAGTCTTCAGCATTCATCGAATACCCGTAGCCCGATCTGTTGGTAAGATACCCCTTGCAGACCCCGAGCTTGCTTCTGATACGTGCTATGTGGACGTCTACCGTACGGTCGAGAACATAGGGAGCGTCATCCCACAGTTCATTTATCATTTCCTCGCGTGAGTATATCCTGCCGGGATGCGACGCAAGAAGAGTCAGTATCTCGAGTTCCTTTTTAGGAAAGACTACCGCAACACCGTCAACATAGACCATCTTCCGGTCCACGTCTATCCTCAGCTTTCCGAGTTCAATCTGAGACCTGACAGGCTTCTCCGGCTTTATCGCCGCACTCCGCTTCAGGACAGCTTTCACTCTGGCAAGCACTTCATTTATGGAAAACGGCTTGGATATATAGTCGTCTCCTCCCGCAGAAAACCCGGTAAGCAGATCATTCTCAGCGCTCCTTGCCGTCAGAAATATGATCGGGATCTGGCTGCGCCTCTCCTTTCTGAGAATCTCGGCCATCTTGAATCCGGACATGCCTTCCATCATCACGTCGAGAAGAATCAGATCCGCGTCCTGCGTCCTTTCCAGAGCATCTTCGGCAGATGCCGCAGGTATGACTTCGTATCCGGCATTCTCGAGATTGAATTCGAGGATTTCACGGATATCCTGCTCATCGTCCACTACCATTATCGTTTTCTTTTCCATCGGGCAATATTTTAATCCGCACAAAGGTATATCATTTACCTGTTTGTAGATTATAAGGGAATGTAAAATATTTGTTAAGAATTTTTGTAACAATATTTTAACATTTCCGCAACAGAATCCCAACATACGGAAATTATTTTTGCGGCAAATTCATATTATCTACATTATGGAATGGATTTATCTGGGATTTGTGATATTCCTTTTCATCCTTGCAATTTCTGACCTGTGGGTAGGAGTCAGCAATGATGCAGTCAACTTCCTCAATTCAGCCATCGGCGCAAAAGTCGCCAGATTCAGGACAATCATCATCGTAGCGGCCACCGGCGTTTTCCTCGGAGCCATCATGAGCAACGGAATGATGGACATCGCCAGACACGGCATTTTCCGGCCGGAACAGTTCGCATTCAAGGAACTGATGTACATTTTCCTCGCAGTGATGGTCACCGACATTATCCTGCTGGACGTGTTCAATTCCCTCGGAATGCCGACTTCCACTACGGTCTCGATGGTTTTCGAACTGCTCGGAGCCTCTTTCGCCCTGTCTATCGTAAAAATGGTCGGGGATGATTCCGGTCTCGGTTTCGCAGACTACATGAATACTGAAAAGGCGCTTTCGGTGATAATGGCGATTTTCGTCTCCGTAGCCATCGCATTCGTCAGCGGTATTCTAATACAATATATAGCACGACTGATTTTCACCTTCAACTACAGCAAGGGGCTTAAATGGAAGATCGGCATTTTCGGCGGCATCGCCACGACGGCCATCATCTACTTCATGCTTTTCAAGGGCACGAAAGACCTTTCATTCATGACGGATGACGTAAAAGGCTGGATAGAAGAACATACTCTGGTACTTCTCGGGGGATGTCTCGTATTCTTCACGATACTGATGCAGATCCTGCATTTCCTGAAAGTAAACGTATTCAAGATAATTGTGCTTATCGGCACATTCGCCCTGGCTACTGCCTTTGCAGGGAATGACCTCGTAAACTTCATCGGAGTTCCGCTTGCCGGATTCGCTTCCTATCAGGACTATATGGCTGCCGGAGGCGGGGATCCTTCCGCACACATGATGGGCGTACTCAACGAGCCCGCTTCGACTCCGCTCATATTCCTTGTAGCGGCCGGCATTGTCATGGTGATTGCCCTCGCCACTTCAAAGAAAGCCCACAACGTGACAAAGACCGAAATCAATCTTGCGCGCCAGGACGAAGGAGATGAAATGTTCGGGTCGTCCAAGGTAGCGAGAAGCGTCGTAAGGTGGAGCAATTCTACTGCCAATTTTATCCTTGCCGTCACTCCTGCAGGAGTCAAGAACTGGATCGGAAAGCGATTCGACAAAAGTACGGTCGAAATGGAGGACAACGCCGCCTACGACCTTGTGCGCGCATCTGTAAATCTCGTCGTAGCCTCGCTTCTGATCGCACTCGGAACATCGCTGAAACTGCCTCTGTCCACCACATACGTGACATTCATGGTAGCAATGGGTACCTCGCTTGCAGACAAGGCATGGAGCCGCGAAAGCGCAGTGTTCAGAATCACCGGAGTGCTCTCCGTCATCGGAGGCTGGTTCCTGACTGCCGCAATCGCTTTCATCTGCACCTTCTTCATAGCCCTGATAATGTATTTCGGAGGAACGGTCGTAACTGTCATCATAGTAATAGCCGGTCTTGCCGTCCTTATCCACAGCAACGTGACATACAAGGAAAAAGCTGACGGGACAAGAGGAGACAAGGGATTCCAGGAAATAATGAAAATCACCGACAGCAAAAAAGTCTGGGTGCCGTTCCTGAAATACGTGGCTGAGAACGACAGGAAATTCCTCGACCAGACCGCAGAACAGTATATCAGCATCACTGACGGACTCATGCAGGAAAATGTCAGGACCCTCAGGCATTCGGCCAACGACCTGAAGCAGTACAAGACCTCCCTGAAAAATCTCCGCAAGAAAGAGACTGTCTGCCTCAGGAAAGTGGATCAGGAAACCGGACTCGAAAAAAGCGCGTGGTTCCACACTGCATTCAACTATATGGAGCAGGTATATTATTCTCTGCGCCGAATCTGCGAACCTGCCTACGAACACGTGGACAACAACTTCACTCCGATTCCTGAGGAATACTGCAAGGCCTTCAGTATTGTCCGTGACGAACTCGTGAACACGATAAGAAGCCTTGCGACTCACTTCAAGGACAGGAACTACGAAGAAATGAGGGCACAGGAAGAAACCCTGAGCAGGCTCCAGATCAAGTTCTCGGACCTCAGGAAAGCCCTGATGGTAGACATTCAGGAGAAAAACCTGAATCTGACGATGGCCTACATGTACCTCAACCTCATACAGGAATCCGAGCAGCTCTGCATCTCCCTGAAGCATTATGCAAGAGCTTCGAGGAAGATGGCATAAAAAAGACGTCGAAAAGGATAGCATAAGAAATCAGAGGGATTTCGGTCCTTCGGGTAACGGAATAGGGTAACTAAAAAGGGTGCTTTCAAGTCGCCTGTCATGTAAATTTTTATTAACTTTAGACGTTTTTAACATTACAAAAATGTTCGATAAGGAAATTTACGTCAACAGGCGGAAAAGGCTGCTCGGACTGATGAGCGGCTGCGCTGCGGAAGGGAATCGCGGCATCGCCATCTTTCTCGGCAACGTGGATGCCCCTCAGAATTACAGGGGAAACGATTACAGGTTCAGGCAGGAAAGTTCATTCCTGTATTACTGGGGGATAGATGAACCCGGATTCGCCGCCATACTCGATCTTGACAGCGGAGACGAAATCCTGTACGGCAATGACACGGATATAGATGACATAATATGGATGGGGCCGCAGCCGTCGGTGGCATCCAAAGGGGAAATGATCGGAGCGGCAAGGACTTTTCCGTATCTTTCCTTCTTCGAAGCCGTCCGCAAGGCAAAGGCGGCGGGACGCCCCGTACACTTCCTTCCTGCCTCAAGATATTACAACACAATGATGATTTCCGAAATCACGGGCTGTTCCGCGGAAAATGTCAGGAAGACAGCGGAAATCTCTTCATCGAAGCAGGATTCGGCCTCGCTCGCACTGACAAAAGCCGTGATTTCAATGAGACTTGTCAAGGAAGCCTGCGAAATCGAAGAAATCGACAAGGCCTGCGAAACCGGCTTTCTGATGCACAGTACGGCAAGAAAGGCCTGTAAACCGGGAGTCAGGGAACAGGATATCGTAGGTCTCATGGAAGGGGTGACAATCTCGAAAGGCTGGGGAGTATCATTCACTACTATCCTGTCTCAGAACGGAGAGACCCTCCACAACCATTCGCACCGGCAGATCATAACGCCGGGAAGAATGCTGCTTATAGATGCAGGAGCAGAAAGCAGCACCCACTACGCGTCCGACTTCACGAGGACTCTCCCGTGCAGCGGAAAATTCTCGCAGAAACAGCGCGACATCTATGACATAGTCGAGAACTGCAACGAACTGGCATATCAGCTCGCGGCACCGGGGACAGCCTACAGGGAGGTGCATCTCGCCGTAGCTGCCAGAATGCTCGACGGGCTGAAGGCTCTCGGACTCGTGACTGGCCATATCGACGACATGGTAAGGGAAGGTATTGCAGGACTGTTCATGCCGCACGGACTCGGACACAACATGGGAATTGACGTCCATGACATGGAAGACCTCGGAGAAGACCTGGTCGGCTATGACGATGACCAGGAGAGATCCGCCCAACTCGGACTCGGCTCATTGAGAATGGCCAGAAGGCTCAGACCGGGACATGTCATCACCGATGAACCCGGAATCTATTTCATACCTGCCCTTATCGGCAAATGGAAAGCGGAGAAGACAGACAAAGGCATGGTCAACTACTCCGCGCTTGAACACTACCTCGATTTCGGAGGAATCAGGCTCGAGGACGACCTTCTCGTTACCGAAGACGGATGCAGAAGGCTCGGGTCCTGCAGGCTTCCGATAAAGGCGGAAGACGTAGAGGCCGCAATGGAAACAGGACTGTAATGGAAACGGTAATAGGAATACTTGCCGTACTGGCAGGAATCATCGGCATTCTCGGGAGTGTCCTCCCCGCTCTTCCTGGACCTCCGCTCAGCTGGGTCGGAATGCTGCTTCTGTATTTCTGGGGAGGCACGAACGGGAAGGGAGAGGAAATGACCCTGACCCTCCTGCTTGTCATGCTCGGCGTTACGGTTCTCGTATCTATCCTCGATTATGTAATACCAGCATATCTGACAAAGGTCTCGGGCGGATCTAAATATGCCGAACGCGGCACCATCATAGGGATGCTCCTCGGAATCTTCATTCTACCGCCATGGGGCATGATCATATTTTCATTCCTCGGGGCATTCATCGCAGAGATAGCATACGCCGGAAAAAACAACGAGGAAGCCCTGAAATCGGCACTCGGCTCGTTTCTCGGCTTCCTCGTAGGGACTGGCGTCAAACTGATCGCCTGCGGCATAATGATGTATTACATCATAGTCTACCTGTAGCGGCTCAGTTTTTCGGAAGAAATCCTTTTCCGATCATATATTGTGCAATCTGGACGGCATTGGTAGCCGCACCCTTGCGAAGGTTGTCGGCAACACACCAGAGATTGAGGCCGTATTTTACTGAAGGGTCCCTGCGGATCCGACCTACGAACACGTCGTCCTTTCCCCATGCGAAAAGCGGCATCGGATAAATATTTTCCGAAGGATTGTCCTGCAGGACACAGCCAGGAGTTTCAGATATAAGCCTGCGGACTTCTTCAAGGGTAAAGTCATTTTCGAATTCGACATTAACGGATTCCGAATGACCGCCCTTGACAGGGACACGCACCGTTGTCGGGGAGACGAGTATGGATTCGTCGAGAATCTTGTGAGTCTCGTTGACCATTTTCATCTCTTCCTTGGTGTAACCCGAATCGAGGAAGGAATCTATGTGCGGAAGTATGTTCTCGTCTATCGGATATGGATAGACTGCAGGATATTCTCCCCACTTTTTGCCCGCACGCTCGGCTTCCATCTGGTCGAGAGCCTTGTATCCCGTACCTGTAACGGACTGATACGTAGAGACTACGATCCTCTTGATTCTGAACGCCCTGTGCAGCGGGGCAAGAGGCATGAGCATCTGGATTGTCGAACAGTTGGGATTGGCTATGATATAGTCTTCTGCTGTAATGACATCTCCGTTTATTTCTGGAACTACGAGTTTCTTCGTCGGATCCATCCTCCAGCATGAAGAATTGTCTACGACACGGCAGCCGACCTCGGCGAATTTCGGGGCAAGCTCCCTTGAAGCGCCTGCTCCTGCAGAAAAGAGGGCGAGATCGGGTCTGGCTGCAATCGCATCTTCAGCACTCACCACGGACCATTCCTTTCCCTGAAAAGTCACCTTGCGGCCGACAGACTTCGCAGAGGCTACGGGGAGGAGTTCTGTTACAGGGAAGTCGCGTTCTGCGAGGACTTCCAACATTCTGGTGCCTACGAGTCCGGTGGCACCGACTACTGCTACTTTCATGGCTTTCTGTTTTTTAGTTCGTTTATGATATTTCTTGTTTCAGTCTGAACGGCTATGCCTGCAGAGCCTGATCCAGATCGCGTATCAGGTCATCTACGCTTTCAGTCCCTACGGACAGTCTGAGAAGGTTCGGATACACTCCCGCTGCAATCTGTTCCTGCGGACCGAGCTGTGAATGCGTCGTGGATGCCGGATGCACTATCAGGGATTTGGAATCACCCACGCTGCCCACATGCAGGATAAGTTCAAGCCTGCTTACAAGGGCGGCAGCCGCATCGAATCCGCCTTTTACCCTGAATGTCAGCACGGCTCCGAATCCGTGCCGGAGATACTTCATTGCAAGAGCATGGTAAGGATTGTCCGGCAGCCCCGTATAGCTCACGCTTTCCACGGCCGGATGACTGTCGAGGAACTCCGCGATAGCAAGGGCATTGGAGCAGCATCTCTCCACCCGGAGCGACAAGGTCTCGAGTCCCTGGAGCATGAGGAACGAATTGAACGGAGAAGCGGAAGCCCCGATATTCCTCAGTCCGTCCACACGCACCCTTCCGGCAAACGCAGCCTTTCCGAAGACTTCCTTGTATATCAGGCCATGATAACTTTCGGAAGGAGCGGCCAACAGCGGATATTTCTCCGGCGTCCAGTCGAAATTGCCGCTGTCCACGACTACCCCGCCAAGAGACGTACCGTGACCGCAGATCCACTTCGTGGCGGAATGGACGGATACGTCGGCGCCCCAGTCGAACGGACGGAACAGATAGCCTCCGCAGCCGAATGTGTTGTCCACTATCACGCAAACGCCTTTTTCATGAGCCATTTCCACGATAGGCTCGAAATCCGGCACATTGAAGGCCGGATTGCCGAGGACTTCGAGATACACGGCCTTTGTCTTTCCGTCGACAAGTTTCCGGATATCTTCCATGCGGTCGCTTTCCGCGAATCTCACTTCTATGCCCATATCCCTCAAGGTGATCTCGAACATCGTGAAAGTCCCTCCATACAGGAAAGGAGATGTCACGATATTGTCGCCCGGACCGCATATATTGGTGACAGCAAGAAAAATGGCGGAAGTACCGGATGCCGTAGACACGGCAGCCACCCCTCCTTCGAGCGCAGCCATACGTTTTTCGAACACGTCATTGGTAGTATTCGTGATGCGGGTATATATGTTCCCCGGCTTCTTCAGCGCAAAAAGATCGGCGCCGTACTGCATGTCATCGAAAACGTATGCAGTAGTCTGGTAAATCGGAACCGCCGTGGCCTTGGACACGGGATCTATATCCTGTCCGGCTCTGAGCTGCAGTGTTTCAAATCCGTATTCCCTGTTTTCCATCTCGTATCTGATTTAATCCAAAAGCTGCTGTATGATATTTCCCAAAGGACCGCTTTCTATGAGGAAACCGTCATGCCCGAACTTGGAAATGATCTCCACATAAATCGCCCCGTCTATATGAGTGGCCATATACTTCTGCTCCTCAACCGGGAAAAGGTTGTCGGTATTGATTCCGACCACGACAGTGTCGGCCTTGATCCGCTTCAGGGCAGCTTCGACGCCTCCTCTCCCTCTCCCTACATTATGACTGTCCAGAGAATAAGTCAGGCAATAGTAGGAATAGGCATCGAACCTGTCTATCAGTTTCTTTCCCTGATACTGCTGGTACGAACACACCTTGTCCGCGAACATCTTGTCCGGATCGGATTCCGACTGGGTTTCATTGTAACAGATATAGTTCCTGTATGAAATCAGGGCAATCGCACGGGCACATGCAAGACCCTTCTTTCCTCCTTCGAGACTCGCGCATTCACGGAATGTCGGATCAGCCTCGAGAGCCATTCTCTGCGATTCGTTATATGCCGTAACCCACGGAGTCACCCTTGCGCTGCATGCGGAGACAAGTGATTTTTTCATCACTTCCGGCTCCATTATCATCCATTCCAAAGCCTGGAATCCGCCTATGGATCCTCCGATCATAAGGTCTATCTTCTCTACGCCGAGATGTTTGCGGATAAGGATATTCGCATTGACGATATCCCTGACTGTGATTTTCGGAAAATCGAAGCAGTACGGTCTGCCAGTGGCAGGATTGACTGATGCCGGAGAGGTGGTGCCGTACGGAGAACCGAGCATGTTCACGCATGCCACGAAATATTTGTCCGGATCTATTACCTTGCCGGGGCCCACGAGTCCCGGCCACCAGTCCTGCGGATCGGAATTAGCCGTAAAGGCATGGCATATCCATACGACCTTGCGGCCGTCCGAAGGTCCGGAATAAGGTTTTTCAGAGCAATGATATACGATGGTAAGATCGTCTATGCGGCCACCGTTTTCAAGATTGAATGTTCCCTGATGTCTGTATTGTTTCAATATCATGATATCCTTGAGTTTGACTGCTGTTAGATTTGCCTTCCGGCATCTGGATTCTTACGGTCTGCGCCGCCTGCGCATCCCGCGCCCGATACGGCAAAAAAACAGTATAGCATCTTAGCGATGCATTCGCTTGGACATCATCGATATGAAAGTGCGGAAATCCATAATTCTTGCAAATTTATGAATTTCCGCACTAATTTCCAAAGAAAGTTGTTTTCCCGGCATTTTCCCGGCATTCCGGCAAGTATGATTTCTAATGGATAAGGACGGTAAGGCCGGCCATTACTATTGAAACCATGCTCATAAGCTTGATAAGGATATTGAGGGACGGTCCGGATGTATCCTTGAACGGATCTCCTACAGTATCTCCGACTACGGTAGCCTTATGGCATTCCGAATTCTTGCCTCCGAGATTGCCTTCCTCGACATACTTCTTGGCATTGTCCCACGCACCACCGGAATTGGCCATGAAGATCGCAAGTACGAAGCCGGAACCGAGACCTCCGATAAGGAGACCCATCACGCCTGCGACACCGAGAACCAGTCCCACAACAACAGGGACTACAATGGCTATTATCGAAGGGAACAGCATTTCCCTCTGTGCACCCCTCGTCGAAATTTCCACGCAGCGCGCATAGTCCGGAGTAGCTTCCCTGGTCAGGATGCCCTTGATCTCGCGGAACTGTCTGCGGACTTCCTCTACCATCTTCTGTGCAGCCCTTCCTACGGCATTCATTGTAAGGCCGCAGAACAGGAATGACATCATGGCTCCGATGAATACTCCGACAAGAACCATAGGGTTCATCAGATCCACATGATAATGGGCCATCAGATCAGGTATCGTAGCCTGTGCAGCGTCCATCAGCTCACCGGCAACCCCGACAATCTGTTCGCCGGCACGGTTGAGAGCTATCTTGATTTCCTCCATATACGACGCCAGAAGTGCGAGCGCCGTCAGGGCTGCCGAACCGATGGCGAATCCCTTGCCCGTAGCGGCAGTAGTATTGCCGAGAGCATCGAGGATATCGGTCCTGCGCCTTACTTCAGGATCGAGTTCGCTCATCTGCGCATTGCCGCCGGCGTTGTCCGCAATAGGTCCGTAAGCATCGGTGGCAAGGGTAATTCCGAGAGTTGAAAGCATGCCGACCGCAGCTATGCCGATTCCGTATAGCCCGAGGCCGAGGTTTTCGGCAGAAAGTATGTTAGCGAAATCGAAATTGATGGCGCAGAGATATGACAGAAGAATGGCAATGGCAATGGTTATCACCGGTATGGCCGTGGATATCATGCCGAGGCCGACGCCTGAAATTATCACCGTCGCAGGTCCTGTCTGCGCACTTTCCGCAAGTTTCTTCGTAGGCTTGTATGAATGCGAGGTATAATATTCGGTAGACTGTCCTATGATGACACCTGCAACGAGGCCCACTATTACCGAGAATGAAATTCCGAGCCAGTTCTCCATGCCGAGGACATACATGATACCGAATGTGGCCACAGCTATGAGCACTGCACTGAGGTTGGTGCCGAAGCCGAGAGACTTCAGAAGCTGGCTCATTCCGGCATTCTCTTTCGTCCTCACTGTAAAAATACCTATTACGGAAAGGATGACTCCGACCGCGGCAATGATCATAGGAGCGAAAACCGCCCTTAACTGCATGTCTTCGCCGGCAGCATAGAATGCCGAAGCTCCGAGAGCCGTCGTAGCGAGGATGGAACCGCAGTAGGATTCATACAGGTCGGCACCCATTCCTGCCACGTCGCCCACGTTGTCACCTACATTGTCGGCAATGGTAGCCGGATTCCTCGGGTCGTCTTCAGGTATTCCCGCCTCCACCTTTCCGACAAGGTCGGCTCCCACATCGGCAGCCTTCGTATATATGCCGCCGCCGACACGTGCGAACAGAGCCTGGGTAGAAGCACCCATACCGAAAGTCAGCATGGTAGTCGTGATCATGACCAGTTTCTGAGGGCCTTCAGCCTCGGTGAACGTATCCAGTATTATATACCAGAGAGAAATGTCGAGAAGACCGAGGCCGACTACGGTAAGTCCCATCACGGCGCCGGAGCGGAAAGCTATTTTCAAACCGGAGTTAAGCGAACGCATGGCGGCATTGGCCGTTCTTGCGGAAGCATACGTAGCCGTCTTCATTCCTATGAAACCTGCCAGACCCGAGAAGAATCCGCCGGTAAGGAACGCGAACGGCACCCATGAGTTCTGCACACCGAAACCGTACGCTAGGACAGCAAAAAACAATGCGAGAATGACGAATACTATCGTCACGACCTTATACTGCTGCTTGAGATAGGCCATCGCCCCTTTTCTGACGAAAAGCGCAATCTCTTTCATGGTGGCGGAGCCTTCGCTTTCCTTCATCATCTGCCTGAAGAAATACCAGGCAAAGCCAAGTGCCACAACAGCAGCAAAAGGTACAAGATAGAATAAATTGATCATGATAAGTATAGTTAGGTTGTTAACAATTTCTTAATTTTCCTTAAAAATAATTAATTATTCGGAATCTCGGCTTACTGATTGCATTTTTTTCGTATTTTTGTATAATAGGCTGTAAAAGAAAGAAAACACATAATTCATTATATTCATGAAACACTTTACTTTACCTAAAGACGGCGGTCTCATCGAAAAAGACCTGCCTTCGGACATTCTGCACAGCTATGAAAAGATACCTGCCGAAATCTACGAAGATCAGGAATATGCGAGTGAAAAAATAGCCGGAATCATAGTTTCGGCCATAAAGAATCACAAGGGCAGCCCGTTCAGGCTCGGACTCACGACAGGCACGACTCCTGTCACGCTCTACAAGCTTCTGTCTGCCAGATACAGGGAAGGTGAAATATCCTTTGCAGATGTGGAGATATTCAGCATAGACGAATATTATCCTGTCGGAGACGGCGAGGCCCAGAGCAGAAACCACCGTCTATATGAAGAGTTCCTGAATAATGTAGACGTAAGAAAAGAAAACATACATATTCCGGACGGCACCGTAGGCAAGGACAGGATTTCAGCTTACTGCGCCGAATACGACAAGGCTGTTTCCGGACTCGACCTTCTCGTAATAGGAGTCGGGGAACAGGGCCAGATAGGCTTCAACGAAGCCGGATCTTCCGAAAAGAGCCGCACCAGGACAGTGCTTCTTTCGTACAAGTCGAGGAAAGCCCAGTCGCGCAATTTCAACGGAAATATCGCCGACACTCCGAAAACCGCGATCACAGTCGGAATAGCCACGATAATGAGCGCAAAGAAGATAATCCTGATGGCATGGGGCGAAGACAAGGCAAATGCAGTAAAGGATATCGTGGAAGGCCCGGTCACTCCTGCCTGCCCTGCATCTTTCCTCCAGAGGCATGACAACATATCGTTCTACACCGACGACAATTCTTCGAGTCTTCTGACAAGAGTCGTCGCCCCGTGGCTGGTCGGACCGTGCGACTGGACGCCGAAATTCATCAGGAAAGCCGTCGTATGGCTGTGCGAAACGGTCCACAAGCCGATACTCAAGCTGAAATATCAGGACTACATCCAGAATTCGCTCGGAGAACTGCTTGAAATGAAAGGACCTTACGACAAGATAAACATCGATGTATTCAATGACCTGCAGCACACGATTACAGGCTGGCCGGGAGGGAAACCGAATGCAGACGATTCCACACGCCCCGTATCATCCTCGCCGTTCCCGAAAAGGGTGGTCATTTTCTCCCCTCATCCGGACGACGACGTGATTTCAATGGGCGGCACCTTCATCCGCCTTGTGGAACAGGGTCATGACGTACATGTCGCATACGAGACCTCAGGCAACGTGGCGGTACACGACGATGTCGTCCTCCAGCACATGGACACCGCCCATGAACTCGGATTTGCGGACAAGTTCGACGAAGTCAAGGCGATTGTAGCTGCAAAGAAACCGGGAGAACCGGAACCGCGCGCACTTCTGGACATCAAGGCTGCAATACGCCGTGCGGAAGCAAGATCGGCCGTAAGATCTTTCGGCCTGGACGAAAACACCAACGCACATTTCCTCAATCTGCCATTCTATGAGACAGGCGGCATAAAGAAAGGACAGAGGACACAGAAGGACATAGACATCATCATAGACCTTCTCAATAAGGTAAAACCTCACCAGATATACCTTGCCGGAGACCTTGCCGATCCTCACGGCACACACAGGGTCTGCACGGAGGCCGTGCTCGAAGCCCTCGACCAGCTCAGGAACGAGTCATGGCTGAAGGAATGTCACGTATGGATGTACCGCGGAGCTTGGATGGAGTGGGAGCTCGGAAGAGTAGACATGGCCGTGCCGCTGAGTCCAGACGAGCTTATCAAGAAACGCCATGCGATCTACCGTCATGTTTCGCAGAAAGACATCGTTCCGTTCCCAGGAGAAGACCCGCGCGAATTCTGGCAGCGAGCGGAAGACAGGACACAGAATACGGCCCGCCTTTATGACGAACTCGGCATGGCCGAATACCAGGCCATCGAAGTGTTCGTGAAACTTTTTTAAAATCCAAAACCAGACATAAATGAGACTTATTATCAACGAAAACGACGCGAAGGGCGCTATCTGGGCTGCGCATTACATAGTATCCAGAATCAGGGAGAAAGCCTCAAGGACCGACAGCCCTTTCGTACTCGGACTGCCTACCGGATCGACTCCTGTAGCGACATACAAGGAGCTCATCAGGATGAACAGGGCCGGTGAAATCTCGTTCAAGAACGTCATCACGTTCAACATGGACGAATACGTAGGCCTTCCTGAGTCCCATCCCGAAAGCTACCATTCCTTCATGGCCAGAAACTTCTTCGACCATGTAGACGTCCCAAAGGAAAACATCAATATTCTCAACGGCAATGCACCTGACCTCGAAGCGGAATGCGCCTCATACGAGGCGCGGATAAAGGCGGCCGGAGGCATCGACCTTTTCATGGGAGGCGTCGGGGAAGACGGTCATCTTGCATTCAACGAACCGTTCTCGTCCCTCGTATCCAGGACCCGTGTAAAGACCCTCACATACGACACTATTCTGGTAAATTCCCGTTTCTTCGACAACGACATCGCCAAAGTTCCGAAACTTGCCCTTACGGTCGGAGTAGGTACGGTAATGGATGCCAAAGAAGTGCTCGTGCTCGCATTCGGGCACAAGAAAGCCCGCGCACTACAGCAGGCGGTAGAAGGAGCATATTCACAGACCTGCACGCTTTCCGCCCTGCAAGCCCATCCGCACGGGATAATCGTCTGCGACGAACTCGCTGCGGGAGAACTCAAAGTCAACACCTACAGATATTTCAAGGATATAGAAAAAGACAATCTGCAGTAAGACTCCGCCACACGGCAATAAAAAAACCGGCCTCGTCTGAGACCGGCTTTTTTATTGCGGAAGAATTCCTTATTCGGCTTTCTTTTCCTCTGCAGGAGCTTCCTCAGCAGGAGCTTCAACGGCCGGAGTTTCGGCTACAGGAGCCTCGGCTGCCGGAGCGGCTTCTGCTGCTGCAGCTTTCTTCGAACGGCTGCGGCGGGTAGAAGTCTTCTTTGCTTCCTTCTTAGGAGAAGAAGCCAGTGCTGCCTCGTTGAAGTCGACAAGTTCGATAAGAGCCATATCGGCACCGTCACCGAGACGGAAACCTGTCTTGAGAATCCTGGTATATCCGCCCGGACGGGAAGCTACCTTAGGAGAGATCGTGCTGAAGAGCTCCTTAACGGCTTCCTTGTTTTTCAGATAACTGAATACGGTACGGCGCGAATTTGTCGTATCCTCTTTCGATTTGGTTATAAGAGGTTCAACATACATCTTGAGAGCCTTTGCCTTGGCAACAGTCGTAGTGATCCTCTTGTGCTCGATAAGAGATACAGCCATATTGGCAAGAAGAGCCTTGCGATGTCCGCTCTTGCGGCCAAGATGATTGATTGATCTATTATGCCTCATTGTTATACAGTCTTTTTCTTTGGTTCAATATTATACTTGGATACATCCATCCCGAATGAAAGTTTCATCTTCTCGACAAGAAGGTCGATTTCATTCAGAGACTTTCTTCCGAAATTCCTGAACTTCATCAGTTCGGATCTCGAATATGAAACCAGATCGGCGAATGTATCGATGTCCGCAGCTTTCAGGCAGTTGTAAGCCCTCACTGAAAGTCCCATGTCGGAAAGTTTGGTGAGAAGCAGATGCCTCATTCTGAGAGACTCTTCATCAAGCTCTTTCGAATCCGACTCCACTGCGCTTTCAAGAGAAAGCTTTTTCTCGTCGGTAAACAGCTTGAAGTGATAGATAAGGATATTGGCAGCCTCCTGAAGAGCGAGTTTCGGAGTGATGGAACCGTCCGTAATGATTTCGAGGGTAAGTTTCTCGTAATCGGTCTTCTGCTCCACACGCCAGTTGTCCACTATCCAGTTGACATTCTTGATAGGAGTATAGATAGCATCTACAGGAATGGTCCCTATCGGAGTATCGGAATCCACACTCTCGTCGGCAGGAACAAAGCCGCGTCCCTTGCTGACATTGAGAGATATCTCGAGCTTCACTGAAGGTTCGAGAGAACAGATGTGCAGTTCCGGATTCAACACCTTGAATGAAGACAATCCTTTGGAAATATCCTCTGCGGTAAACTCCTGCTTGCCGCTGATCACGATGTTTGCTACCTCGGAATCTACAGTATCAACCATCCTCTTGAATCTCACCTGCTTGAGATTGAGGATAATATCCTGCATACCCTCGATGACGCCCGGAATCGTAGCGAATTCCTGATCCACTCCGGAAATCCTGACGGAATTGATAGCAAAACCTTCCAGGGAAGACAACAATATACGACGGAGCGCATTGCCAATTGTCTGACCATACCCAGGCTCGAGAGGCCTGAACTCAAAGCGTCCGACCGTATCGGTCCCTTCAAGCATTATCACCTTGTCAGGTTTCTGAAATGCTAAGATTGCCATATTGAAAATTCCTTTTGGTGTTAATTATTACTTAGAGTACAACTCGACGATGAGCTGTTCGTTGATTGTCTCAGGGATCTCCTCTCTTACAGGAACATTAAGGTATTTGCCGGTGAGGGTCTTGCTGTCGAATTCCAGCCATGAATACTTGTGGGCTGAAGCCACACTGTTCTGGATGACCTCAAGGCTCTTGGATCTCTCTCTTACGGCTATCACATCTCCAGGTTTTACCTGAGCTGAAGGAACGTTGCAGATAACGCCGTTCTTTGTAATGTGACAGTGTGATACAAGCTGTCTTGCAGCTGCTCTCGTAGGAGCGATGCCGAGGCGGTAAACCAGATTGTCGAGGCGGGACTCGAGCAGGAAAAGAAGGTTCTCACCTTTCTGTCCCTTCATGCGGGAAGCCTTCTCGTAAGTATTGCGGAACTGTCTTTCAAGAACGCCGTAAGTATATTTTACTTTCTGCTTCTCCCTGAGCTGCATGCCGTACTCGGAACTTTTCTTGCGCTTTCTTGCAAGACCATGCTGTCCCGGAGGGAAGTTCCTCTTCTCAAAATCCTTGTCTGTTCCGAAAATAGGCTCGCCGAATCTGCGCGCGATTTTAGTAGTTGGTCCAATATATCTTGCCATAGTAATTTTCCTTTATCAATAAAAATTAAACTTTACGACGGCCTTTTGGTCTACATCCGTTATGCGGCATCGGAGTCACGTCGATGATTTCAGTAATTTCGATACCTGCTCCGTGGATAGTCCTGATTGCAGACTCACGTCCGGCACCGGGACCTTTTACGTATGCCTTTACCTTGCGGAGACCAAGGTCGTATGCTGTCTTCGCTGCATCTGCTGCAGCCACCTGCGCAGCATACGGAGTATTCTTCTTGGAACCTCTGAACCCGCTCTTTCCTGCAGACGACCAGCTGATGACCTGGCCGATGCTGTTGGTAAGAGTGACGATGACATTGTTGAAGGTTGATGAAATATGAGCCTCACCGTATGCGTCAACCTTGACAACTCTCTTTTTGTTTGTTGTTGATGTTTTCTTTGCCATAATTCATCTCCCGTTATTTGGTTGCCTTCTTCTTGTTTGCAACTGTTTTCTTCTTACCCTTTCTTGTACGGGCGTTGTTCTTTGTGCTCTGTCCGCGTACAGGAAGTCCGATACGATGGCGGATACCTCTGTAACATCCGATATCCATCAGACGCTTGATGTTCAGCTGTATAGCAGAACGAAGTTCTCCTTCGATCTTGTACTCGGTCGCGATCACGTTACGTATGCCAGCAATCTGCTCGTCGTTCCATTCCCCGACCTTGGTGTCGAAATCTATCCCAAGTCCGGACAGGATCTTTCTTGCCGAGCTGCGGCCGATCCCGAAGATATAGGTCAGTCCTATTTCTCCTCTCTTGTTGTTAGGTAAATCAACTCCGGCTATTCTTGCCATAATTATCTTAACTTTATTTTATTTATTATACAATTAAATAAAAATTATCCCTGACGCATTTTGAATTTAGGATTCTTCTTGCAGATCACGTAAAGACGGCCTTTACGCTTTACGATCTTGCAGTCTTCGCTGCGTTTCTTGATGGATGCTTTGACTTTCATTATTGTAAATTTTTAAACTTGCGTTTATTTTATTTATATCTGAAAGATATTCTGCCTTTCGTCAAATCGTACGGCGACATTTCCACCCTGACCCTGTCTCCCGGCAGAATCTTGATATAGTGCATTCTCATCTTACCGGAAATATGAGCCAGAATCACATGTCCGTTCTCCAGCTCTACTTTAAACATTGCATTCGGAAGCGTCTCTATTATCACGCCTTCCTGTTCTATGGCTGACTGTTTCGGCATTAAAATATCACTTTAAAATTCAACATCGGGCTTTTCAATGTAATCAAAGGTCGACAGTATTTCAGGAGTGCCTTTTCTGACAACAACCGTAAGCTCGAAATGCGCCGAATTCTTCCGGTCCGCAGTGTGCACTTCCCAACCATTTCTCGCAAGATACACACCCCTTGTTCCGGCATTGATCATCGGCTCTATGCAAATCGTCATTCCATCCACCAGTTTCGGTCCTCTGCCCGGCCTCCCGAAGTTCGGCACCCCGGGGTTCTCGTGCATGTTCCTGCCGATCCCGTGGCCTTCAAGCTCCCGGACCACCGAGAATCCGAATGACTCGGCATACGATTGTACCGCGTGTCCTATGTCACCTATCCTGTTACCGTCTACCGCCTGTGCTATTCCTTTGTAAAGGGATTCCTTGGTGACTTCCAGAAGTTTCCGGGTCTCCGCATCCACTTCCCCTACAGGGAAAGTGTACGCGGAATCACCGTTATACCCTTTGTACAATGTGCCGCAATCCACCGATACTATATCACCTTCTTTCAGGACATAGTCCGAAGGAAAGCCATGGACCACGGTATCATTGACGGAAATGCAGAGGGCGGCAGGAAAGCCTTCATAACCTAAGAAACTTGGTATAGCTCCGTGATCGCGGATGAAAGTCTCTGCCAGCCTATTCAACTCGAGAGTTGTCACACCAGGGGCGACAGCCTTACCGACTTCAGCCAATGTCTTGGATACGAGAATGGCATTCTCGCGCATCAGCGCTATTTCTTCTTCTGTTTTCGGCTTTACCATAATCAGGCCCTTCGATTTACATTCCTGAACGTCCTTTCAGACGGCCAGTCTTCATGAGACCGTCATAATGACGCATCAACAAATGACTCTCGATCTGCTGGAGGGTATCCAGAACAACACCGACAAGGATCAGCAGCGAAGTACCGCCATAGAAACTTGCAAACTGGTTGTTGACTCCCAACAGCATTGCGAATGCCGGCAGGATAGCGATGAGGGCCAGGAAAATGGAACCGGGGAGAGTAACCCTCGACATTATGGTGTCGAGATATTCCACGGTTTTCTTTCCGGGTTTCACGCCAGGAATAAAACCTCCGTTTTTCTTCATGTCTTCGGCCATCATGGTAGGATTAACCGTCACGGCCGTATAGAAATATGTGAAAATTACGACGAGAAGTCCGAATATCAGGTTATACCAGAAACCGGTATAGTTGCTCAAAGTGGCCGCAAGACCCCTTGTAGCATCGAACTGCGAGAAAATCAGCGGGAAAAGCATCAGGGCCTGAGCAAAGATGATAGGCATCACGCCTGCCGCATTGATCTTCATCGGGATGTACTGACGGACTCCGCCATACTGTTTGTTTCCGACAATCCTCTTGGCATACTGTACAGGAACCTTTCTCACTCCCTGAACGAGGGCGATAGCCGCCACGAACACGAAGAAGAGTATCACGAGTTCCACGATAAGCATGAGGACGCCGCCGGCGGTATTGTTCACCTTTTCTCCGATTTCAGCCGTAAGGGCATAAGGGAGACGGGCGATGATACCGACCATGATTATGAGAGATATACCGTTTCCGATACCCCTGTCCGTAATCCTTTCGCCGAGCCACATCACGAACATGGTTCCGCCGATGAGGATGATGGTCGAAATGAAGTTGAACATGAAGTTGCTCCATCCGAGCTCGTGTACTGCGAGGAATGCCGATTCAGGAATCTGATTATGCAGAGCTGCCATGTATGCAGGCCCCTGGATAGCAAGGATGGCGATGGTCAGATATCTTGTAAGCTGGTTCATCTTCCTCCTTCCGCTCTCGCCTTCCATCTGGAGTTTCCTGAAATAAGGAACGAAGACGCCGAGCAACTGGATGACGATGGATGCCGAGATGTAAGGCATCACTCCAAGCGCGAAAATCGAAGCATTACCGAAGGCTCCGCCGGAGAACATGTCGAGAAGGGCTACAAGGCCTTCCTGAGTATTGTTCTGGAAATCCGAACCGACCAGCTGGGCTGAATCGATACCCGGAAGCACGATGAATGAGCCGAGACGATAAACCAGCAGCAAAAGAATCGTGTACACGATTCTCTTGCGCAGTTCTTCAATCTTGAAGATATTTTTGATAGTCTGTATAAACTTCTTCATTATCGTCAGATTGTAGTTGCTGTTCCGCCCACAGCCTCGATTTTGGCCTTAGCCGAAGCTGAGAACGCATTTGCTGAAACTTCGAGCTTTGCTGTAAGATCTCCGTTGCCGAGGATCTTCACTACTTCGGATTTGGCGATGACACCGTTCTGTCTCAGGAATTCCAGGTCGATAACCGTAGCTCCCGTCTTTTCAGACAATGCCTGCAGTGTAGCAAGATTGACAGCAGCGTAAACCACCTTGTCCGGATTAGTGAATCCGAATTTAGGAAGTCTTCTCTGAATAGGCATCTGACCTCCTTCAAAACCCAACTTGCGGGAATATCCGGAACGTGCCTGAGCTCCCTTGTGACCGCGGGTAGATGTACCGCCGTGGCCCGAACCTTCTCCGCGGCCTATTCTCTTTTTCCTTCCTCTGGAACCTGCTGCAGGTTTAAGATTATGTAATTTCATATTTAGATCCTCCTCATTAAATTTCCTCTACCGTTACAAGGTGAAGAACCTTCTGCACCATACCTTTGGTGCACGGGTTAAGCTCAACCTCAACGCTCTGGTGCAACTTGTGGAGACCGAGGCAGCGGAGATTGTCTTTCTGCCTCTGGCTGGCTCCGTTCTTGCTCTTGATCTGAGTTATTCTGATTTTTGCCATTTCTTCTTCCTCCTTTAACCTTTAAATACTCTGCTCATAGGAATACCGCGAAGTCCGGCAATAGTATAAGCATCCCTCATTTCAACCAGTGCAGCTACGGTAGCCTTTACAAGGTTATGAGGATTCGAGGAACCTTTCGATTTAGCCAGGACATTCTGGATGCCTACAGACTCGAATACTGCACGCATGGCACCTCCTGCCTTGACTCCCGTACCAGGGGCTGCAGGTTTCATGAAGACCCTTGCGCCGCCGAACTTGGCTTCCTGCTCGTGAGGAATCGTCTTGTTGAGAACAGGAATCTTCACGAGATTCTTCTTTGCGTCCTCGATACCCTTCGAAATCGCAGTAGTGACCTCATTGGCTTTTCCGAGACCATAACCAACAACGCCGTTCTCGTCGCCGACCACAACAATGGCGGCAAAGCTGAAGTGACGGCCACCTTTGGTAACCTTGGTCACCCTTTTTACTGCCACCAGTCTATCTTTAAGTTCAAGATCTGATGTCTTTACTCTTTTAACATTAGTATTTGCCATAGTCTCTTAGAATATTAAGCCACCTTCACGGGCAGCGTCAGCCAAACTTTTAACTCTTCCATGATAAAGATATCCGCCACGGTCGAAAGAGATTGTGGTGATACCCTTGGCAATAGCGCGCTCTGCGATCGCTTTCCCGACAAGAGCGGCAGCTTCAATTCCGTTCTTACCCTTGCAGGCTGCGGCAAGAGCCTTGTCATTCGAGGCTGCTGCAGCGAGAGTGACGCCCTTGGTGTCGTCTATAACCTGCACATATATCTGCTTGTTGCTTCTGAACACAACCATTCTCGGTCTTTCAGCAGTACCGTTGACAACTTTGCGGATACGGTAATGAATTCTTTTTCTTCTTTCTATCTTATTCAATGCCATAACTCTATCTCCTATTATTTAGCACCTGCTGATTTTCCGGCTTTTCTGCGGATCTGCTCGCCGACGAATCTGATACCCTTGCCCTTGTACGGTTCAGGCTTGCGCAGTGAACGTATCTTGGCAGCAACCTGACCTACAAGCTGTTTGTCAGAGCTTTTCAATACCAGGATAGGGTTGGCACCTTTCTTCACCGGTTCTGCTTCCGCCTTGACTTCCGCAGGAAGCATGAAATGTATGTCGTGTGAGAAACCGAGAGAGAATTCAAGGATCTGGCCTTTGACTTCCACGCGATAACCGACACCGATAAGTTCCTGTCTGATAGTATATCCTTCGGAAACTCCTACTACCATGTTGTGCACGAGTGCACGGTACAGACCGTGAAGCGAACGATGCCTCGGAAGATCGGTAGGACGAGTCAATTTTACTTCATTTCCCTCAACGGTGACCGTAATGTCCGGATCCACTTTCTGTGAAAGTTCACCGAGAGGTCCTTTAACCTTGACAACGTTGCCAGGGAGAACCTCCACGGTTACCTTGGCAGGAAGGTGTACAGGTAATTTACCAATTCTTGACATTATTAGATACTTTTAAATTAATATACATAACACAATACCTCGCCTCCGACATTCAGCTCCTTGGCTTCCTTGTCCGAGATGATACCCTTGGAAGTAGAGATGATGGCGATTCCGAGACCGTTGAGAACGCGCGGCATCGTTTCCACACCTGCATATTTCCTGAGACCCGGCTTGGAGACGCGGATCAGCTTCTTGACAGCCGGCGTCTTGGTCTGAGGGTGGTACTTGAGAGCGATTTTGATAGTGTTGAACGGCTCGCCCTCCACTAATTTGTAACTGAGGATGTAACCTTTGTCGCAAAGGATCTTGGTCATGGCCAGCTTCATTTTCGAAGAAGGGATCTCTACGATCTTCTTTCCTGCCATGTAAGCATTACGGATCCTCGTAAGATAATCTGCAATTGGATCAGTCATTTCTTTAAAAATTTAAGAATCGGCACGCGACGTGCCCGATATCCAGTTAATTATTGATGTTTTTCGTTTGAATTCATTGTTACCAGCTTGCCTTTTTCACGCCCGGGATGAGACCGTTGCTTGCCATCTCACGGAACTGGATACGGCTGATGCCGAACTTGCGCATGTATCCTTTTGGTCTTCCGGTAAGAGAGCAGCGGTTGTGAAGCCTGCATGGGCTTGAATTCTTCGGGAGCTTGTCGAGAGCTGCCCAGTCTCCGGCCTCTTTCAGTGCTTTCCTCTTTTCAGCGTATTTGGCAACCAGTCTTGCGCGTTTTACTTCGCGAGCCTTCATTGATTCTTTTGCCATACCGTTCTCCTTTAGTTGTTATGTTTCTTGAAAGGCAGACCGAATTCACGCAGAAGGGCGTGTGCTTCTTCATCCGTCTTTGCTGTTGTTACGAATGTGATCTCCATTCCGAAGATTCTGGTAATCTTGTCGATGTCGATTTCAGGGAAGATAATCTGCTCCTTGATACCGAGGGTATAGTTGCCCTTGCCGTCCATCTTTTCGGAAATACCGTTGAAATCCCTGATTCGAGGAAGGGAAACACGGATCAGTCTCTCGAGAAATTCATACATCCTTGCGCCGCGGAGAGTAACCTTCACGCCGATAGGATTGCCCTTACGGAGCTTGAAGTTGGAGATATCTTTCCTTGACAAGGTCTCTACGGCCTTCTGGCCTGCTATTGCGGAAAGTTCCTGCTGGGCCACCTCGACGAGCTTCTTGTCTCCGGTAGCATCTCCGATTCCCTGGTTGATGGTTATCTTGACAAGTCTCGGAACCTGCATGACAGTCGTATATGAAAACTCTTTCTCGAGCTTCGGAACAATCTCGTCCTTGTATAATTTTTTCAGAGTAGGGACATATCCTGCAGGAACTGCGACATTCACTGCCTCTGTTGTCTTCTTAGTCTTTGCCATTATTTGATCTCCTCTCCAGATTTTTTAGAATAACGGACTTTCTTCCCATCCACGAATTTGAAACCTATCCTTGTAGGACCGCCCTTCGCAGGGTCTATCAGCTGCAGATTGGAAATATGTATTCCCGCCTCTTTTTTAACAATACCGCCCTGAGGATTTTTAGGGTTCGGTTTAGTGTGCTTGCTTATCATGTTCGCACCTTCGACTATGGCGCGGTCCTTCGAGCGGATAACCTCAAGCACCTTGCCGGTCTTTCCTTTGTCATTTCCGGCATTGATATAGACTGTATCGCCTTTTTTGATATAAACTTTCTTCATAACGATTTCAATTAAAGGACCTCCGGTGCCAGTGAAACGATTTTCATGTAATTCTCACGAAGTTCCCTTGCTACAGGGCCGAAAATACGGGTTCCGCGAACCTCACCTTGGTTGTTGAGAAGAACACAGGCATTGTCATCGAAACGGATATAAGAACCGTCCGGTCTGCGGATCTCCTTCTTTGTGCGGACAACTACAGCCTTGGATACTGAACCTTTCTTGGCATCCCCGCCAGGGATTGCACTCTTCACGGCAACGACTATCTTGTCGCCTACCTTTGCATAACGGCGGCGCGTACCACCCAATACGCGGATGCAGAGGACTTCTTTTGCCCCACTGTTGTCTGCCACCTGTAAACGTGTTTCCTGCTGTATCATTGTTATTTAACTTTTTCTACGATTTCTACTAATCTCCATTTCTTGGTCTTGCTCAACGGACGAGTCTCCATGATGCGCACTGTATCGCCTTCGCTGCACTCGTTCTTCTCGTCATGAGCCACGAACTTAGTGGTCTTCTTTACGAACTTGCCGTAAATAGGATGTTTTTCTTTTCTTTCTACTGCAACTACGATGGACTTGTCCATTTTGCTGCTGACCACTACTCCTACTCTTTCCTTGCGAAGATTTCTTTCCATCAGACTGAAATTTTAGTTCTGTTTTTCTTTTTCTGCCAGAATCGTGATCATACGTGCGATATCTCTTCTGGCCTTGCGGATTTTCGACGTATCCTCTAACGGAGAAATCGTGTGGTTTATCTTCATTGTGTCAAGAGCGGCTTTCTCTGCCTCAATGCGGTCGCGAAGATCGCTGATCGACATTTCACGTACTTCAGATGCTTTCATTTTTTCTCCATTAATTATTCGACATAGTCTCTACGTACAACAAACTTGGTGGTAACAGGGAGTTTCTGGGCACCGAGACGGAGAGCCTCCTTGGCTATTTCCATCGGAACACCCTCAGCCTCTATGAGAACACGGCCGGGAGTGACAGGACACACGAAACCTTCAGGATTACCCTTACCTTTACCCATTCGCACCTCCGCAGGCTTCTTGGTGTAAGGTTTGTCGGGGAATATCCTGATCCAGATCTTACCTTCACGCTTCATATAACGCACAACGGCCTGACGCGCAGCCTCAATCTGTCTACCGGTAAGCCAGCAGTTTTCCAGAGTCTTGATGCCGAAGGAACCGAACACGAGCTGGTTTCCCCTCTGGGCAAGGCCTTTCATGCGGCCTTTCTGCTGCCTCCTAAATTTTGTTTTCTTCGGTTGTAACATTGCCTATTACTTTTAAAAAATTATCATCTAATCCTTAAAACATTGAGTATCAGCTGGTTGGGCGGACTTATCCTCAATTAAGGGACTGCAAAGATAGTCATTTTTTCCGAATTGCAAA
>CALUQM010000007.1 GCA_944322925.1 uncultured Bacteroidales bacterium | reverse complement strand
ATTGAAAGACCCAACAATACCGAAGTGGTGATAGGATAAGAAGTCACACCCATTTCAGGGTCCCATCCCTTAGGGAAATTGTCAATAGAAAAGAGATCGTTGGCAGTCGCGTAGATACGCAGATCCTTGATTCTTGCCTTCGACATCCATTTTTCAGGGAATGTATATCCTATGGTCACGTTTTTCAGACGGAAATAGGCTCCGTTGAAAAGCCAGAAGCTGGAGGTAGTGTAGTTGTTGCTTCTGCTGGTATATGAAAGACGAGGGTACTCGGCATTGGCGTTCTGCTCCGCCGTATTGAATACGCTCCAGTATTTGCCCTCGAGTATTGCAGGGAAGCCGCCGTAGTTGTCTCTGTACGGCTGTACCATCTCCTCATGAAGATATGAATTCTGATGTCCTATACCCTGGAATGCAAGAGAGAAGTCTATGCCTTTCCATGCGCATGAGAACTGGCCTCCGTACTGGAAACGAGGAAGTGAATTGCCGAGAGGCACACGGTCGTATTCTGCGTTGATCTGACCGTCAGGCACTCCGTCAGGGCCGCTGATATCGCGGTATTTCAGGTCGCCGACAGCAGTTCCGGCCAGTTTGGCTGAATTGTCGACCTCTTCCTGAGTCTGGAAAATGCCGTCGCAGATATATCCGTACCATTCATTGAAATAGGTACCTTCACGATGGATCTTGCCGCCGCTGATGATTTCAGTACCGTTGATTTCAACGATTCTGGACTGGAAGTCGGAAAGGTTGAAAGAAACGTTGTAGGAGAAGTCCCCTATGCTGTCGCTCCATCCGAGTTCGAGGTCGAAACCCTGGGTAGCCATCTTGCCGGCATTCGTGGACGGATTGTCATATCCTATGATATACGGGATGTTGATGCCGAGAAGCATGTCGTCAGTGGTTTTCCAGTACCAGTCGAAGGTAGCGTGGAGCCTCTGGTCGAAGAGGCCGAGGTCAATTCCGATATCGGTTGATGTGGTGGTCTCCCAGGTGATGTCCTCGACTGCAAGGCTGTTCATTACCGAAGCCTTGTCCGATACTACGGTACCGCCGTCAGGGCTGTCGTAGAAGAGAGCGTCATTGAAGCTGACAAGGGCCATGTACGGGAAGTAGTTGCTGCCGATACGCTCATTTCCGAGCATACCCCAGGAAGCCCTGAGTTTCATGAAAGAAAGCCAGTTCCTGGTGGACTGCATCCAACTCTCCTGGCTGATGACCCAGCCTGCGGAGAACGAAGGGAAAGTACCCCACCGGTAATCGCGGGAGAATCTCGAGGAAGCGTCCTCGCGGACATTCGCCTGAATGAGATATTTCCCGTCATAGTCGTACATTATACGGCCGAAGAACGAATTGGAAGTATATTCCGAGGCATTGCCGTTGTTGGTCTGGAATTCTTCAGGACCTACATTCAGGTAAGGATAGTTCGTAAGGTCGTAATTGTCGCGGCCCGCACCGAGGTTCTCGCTCTTCATCACGTAGTTTTCGTAACCGACCATCACATTCAGGTTGTGTTTCTCCTTAAATGTATTCATATAGTTGGCGATTACCTGCGAGGTAACATGGTAGTTGTCGTTTCTGGTCTCGCTGAGAGACGTAGTAGTATAAGTGGATCCGCCTCCTTCGAGGTTACCGCCGATTACGGTAGGATCCTCCTTTGTGTACCAGTAGGCTGCCTGCTTGAACTGCTTGGCCTTGGTATAGTTGATGAACGGAGCTATTATGGCCTGGATGCTGAGCCCCTTTACGGGACGGAGTTCGATGGAAGCCTTACCGCCGATCTGGGTACTCCAGGCAGTGTAGTCGCCGCTGGTCTTGAGGAGGGCATAAGGGTTGGCTCCGGACTTGCCGTCGGCGTATGCCCCGTTCTCCCATACTGCAGGATAGATTGCAGGAATCTTGCGAAGTTCGTCGAACGGCTCGTAAACCGGCCTCATGTTCTTCGCCCTGCGGACGTTGATGTCCATCGTGGCGTAAAGCAGGTCCTTGATGATGGTGAAGTCGTTGTTAGCACGGAGCATGTATCTCTGGAATTTCCTGTCTTCGTACAGACCGTTCACCTCGTCGTATGAAAGCGACACGGAAGACCTTACGGCATCATTGCCACCGTTTACCGTCACGGTATGAGTGGTTCTCGGAGCCGATTTTTTAAGGATAAGGCTGTTCCAGTCAGTGATAGGATAATTGTCCGGATCGGTGGCATTGTTCCTGACCCAGTTCTTTATCTGGTCCGGCTGATACAGCTGGTAGAATCCGGCTGCGTTGTTGTCGTTGTAGAGAAGCTCGTTCGACATTTCGAGATAACGTGTCAGACCCACCATCTGCGGCTGTTCGGTAGGGATTTCCCATCCGAATTCTCCGTTATAAGTAATGCTCAGGTCGGTTTTCGAACCTCTTTTCGTAGTGACGAGGATGACACCGGCAGCAGCCTTGGATCCGTAGATGGAAGCTGCGGCGGCATCCTTCAGGACTGTGATGCTTTCGACATCGTTGGAGTTCACATAGTCGATATCGTCAGTCTGCACACCGTCGACGATGATCAGAGGGTCGGATGTTCCCATCGTAGTGACACCGCGCACTCTGATGCTGCTTGCGGATGCACCCGGAGCACTGCTGCTACGCTGTACGAGCACACCGGAAAGCGTACCCTGAAGTGCGGTGGAAAGCGTGGTCGTCTTCTTTGCCGCGATATCGTCGCCCCTTACCGATGCGACCGAACCGGTAAGGTCTTTTCTCTTGACTGTACCGTAACCTATGACGACTACTTCGTCAAGGAGCTTGTTGTCCGGCTGAAGGACTACCGTCAGATTGTCCTGGTCGGTGACTGCGATTTCCTGGGTAATGAATCCGATGTAGGATACCTCCAGTGTAGCGCCGGACGCCGGTATTTCCAACGAGAATTTACCGTCTATGTCCGTAATCGAGCCGATTGTCGTATCCTTGATAAGGACTGAGGCTCCGATAAGAGGCTCGCCCTGATCGTCGGTCACGACACCGGAAACAGTAACATCGTCAGTCTGTGCATTTACATCAGTAACGTACCCCCCCCCGGCACGAGGAGCGGCCACGGCCTCGTAAGCGGCTGTGACTGACAGCATTGTAGCGCAGAACGCGAACAGGATCTTCACGATGCGCTGATTAAGATTAATGTACATAATTACAACGATTAGAATTATTTTAAGATAATTTCCTTCACTTTGACCCAGCCGTCTCCGGAAAGCAGAGACTCGTCGACCGCAAGCTCGATACCTACAGGAGCATCAGCCTTGGAAGTGTCGACAATGCCGACGGCAAGGGTATATTTTCCGGCAGGGATACCGGACGGCACGAAACCGAAGCTGTACGCAGTCTCTTTTCCTTCTATCCATTCCGACGGCTCCGAATCCCTGTCAATGAACTCGGCCACAACCTTTCCGTCCTGATCGAGAATGGCGAATGCCACCTTGTACTTGTAGTTCCACTGTTTGAGATTGTTCGGACAGTAGCCCCAGCCGAGATTGGCCCAACTGTGCTCTACAGTAACCTCTTTCCCGTTTCTTATCCTGTCAGGGGCGGTTATTGCCACCGGATAGAGACGATAGCCGCCTTCGGCAACGAATTTCCTGACGTAGTCGTATGCGTCATTGAACCAGGATGCGGTTTCCTTTCCAGCCCTCAGGTCCATCATGTTCACTTTTTCCTCCTTTGAGGTAACGTATTCTCCGATACGGACATCCTTCGGCGTCTTGTATCCGGCAGGGTCCTGCCACCATGAATGCTGTCCGACTATCCAGCCTCCTTCCATAATGATAGGTAGCTTGTATGCCCATTTCTTGACGTATGAGCGCTCCCAGTTGTTGTACCCCCAGTCCTGGTTGTTCATTCCGAAAGAGTCGGCACGGAGGCAATAGCCGTTGTCGATTGCGATCTGAAGCAGATGTTCGCTATCCGGATTCACCTCCCTGCCTTCGCTTACGGGATGACCGATGTGACGGTGGTAATTGATCACGAGAGGCACCTCGGTAAAGGTCCGTGAATACAGACCTGTAATCCAGCGCATCGTGTTCTCCTTATAATATTTAGTGCTGTCTGTGATGGTGTTCCCGCTCTGGTAGGCGACATTGTGACCTTCGCCCCATTTGCCGAGACCGTAACCATCTATAAATGCAGTCCTTTCAGGGTCGTTGAACTCCTCTGCAAAGGCCTCTATGAATTTCTCGTAATATTTTCTGAATACAGGATCCTGCGGGAACGGCGTCTTCTGGTCAGGACGCTTCTCGTTCTGGAGATAATATCTTGCACCGGCATCGAAAACGAAATCAGGAGTGTTGGCCCCCTGATCGCGGCCGTCCACAACGATTCTGAAGGCCAGCTTCATGCCTCTTTCCTCCACGCTTCTGATAAGCCTGGAAAGTCTGCTGTCCGGATCATCCCAGAAATACTTGCCTTCTTCAGGTTCCATCGAAGACCAGCTCGTCCTCAGATATGCCACCGAAGCATAGTCGGACACTTTTACCGTTGTCTTTCCGTTGTCGGCAGGAAGATTGTCATAGTTCTGTTTTTCCCAGAAATCTTCATCCCAGTTGCGTGCAAGATACATTACCCAACCGTTCAGAGGATTATCCAGAACCCTTACCGTATCAGGAGTGAAACGTACAGGCTCTGCTGCCCTGGAGCCGCTTCCTTCGGCAGGAGTTGCCGTAAACAACAATGACATCAGCATTGCGGCTGATGTAACGCAAGAAAAAAGTCTGCTGGAATTCATATTATATTAGTTCATTGTGCATGTTATCATGTAGCCAGTTAAAAATCAGTAGAAAGCACACAGATTCTCACCAAAATTCCACTGATTTCAAGACGTTTACGTTTGCGTCTCCGCTGCGTCTTCCGCCTCTGTGCACGTAAACAGTCACACAAAAATACTTAGTTTTTCCTTATATGCAAAATAAATTTGCAATATTTTAAATGTCTGAGAGAAAAGCGCGAGGCGGACCCTGATCACGCCAGGAATCCCGTACTTAATGCTAAAGATTGCTTTCCTTTTCCATCGACTCCATTTTTGATTTTCTCAGGAAACTCCATTTGCCGAAATTGTAGGAAATTCCCACGAGAATGCAGCGGCCGAGATTGTTCCGGTACGTATCCTCCACATATTCTGCCGAAGAAACGTGTGAAAACGATCTGGAGTTTCCGAGAATGTCGTATGCGGAAAGACTTACGGTGAAGGCCTTGATTTCCTTTGCCACCCTCAGGTTGAGCAGCCAGTCCGGTCTGTTGTAGCCCTGGCTGAAACCGCTGTATCCGTTGAAATCGAAGCGGCCTTCTATTTCCCAGCCCCGGCTGTTCTGCCACAGCGCCTCGGCATAAGCATTGTAACGCCAGTTGTTCACCTTTGCGTCCGGAGATGCAGAATATCCGGTGCGGTTGTTGTTCACGGATGCCCAGCCTCTCAGTGACCAGGTTTTCAGTTCATATTTCAAATCAGCATTTACCGACCAGTTCAGGTTTCTGGTCCGGTTTTCAATGAAGCCGCTTCGCCCGCTGTAGAACTCGCTGCCGGTCTCGTCGCCGTACAGCCGATTTATCATATCGGCGTAATCGAATTGCTCCTGCACGATCCCGACGAGAGGCCCGTCAGAAACATATATGGTCCCGGTACTGAAAACTGCTTTCGGCGTCACCGTCAGGTTCAGGCTTTTCTTCCTGTTGAGAGGCTGTATGTAGGTCATGTTCAGTCGTGCACTATAGTGCGGACGTCTGGAATTGACCGGTATCGAATATCTTACCGCTGATGCATCATACCAGCTTGCGCGTGTAACTTCATTCAGCTCCGTTGCCCCGTCAAGCCGGATGCTGAAATAACTGCTTCCGGACCTTTTCGATCCATGGTTTACGGCCAGCCTGGCATTTTTTTCAGCAGGTCACCGAGTTCGCATTGCTTCCCGTATGGAATGACGTGGCATTGTATATCAGCGTGTCCCCTTTCATCGTCACAAGGTCGCCCATCTCCGTTATGGTGGCTCCCTTCAGTTTCTCATAATCTTCCTCCAGCGCTACGGAAAGCCTCTTCACAGTCATAGGCTCGAATACTGTCTCCTTCGCATAAGGCTTGAATCCGAGCATCTGTATGTTTACAATATATTTGCCCGCCGCAAAGTCTTTTAACAAGGCGGTTCCGGCCTTGTCTGTAAAGGTGAACGATGTCACAAGTGTGTCTCCCGCAGGAATGATATATACTGTAGCCATTTGCACGGGCTCACCGCTCCCTGCTTCGGTAACCTTTAATTCAAGGGCAGACCGCTCCCGGGGACCAACTCCGCTTTGGCCATGGATCGAGGATATTCCGCAGCCTGCAAGGAAGACAATTGTAATCAACAGTTTTTTCATCGTGCAAAATATTCTATATACCGCTCACACCCCATCATGGGTGCGATTCCACGTCCTGCGCACATCAAACATGACGCAGGAAGCCCTAATATACGAAAAAAACGATTATTTCTCGAAAAGGTCGTGTGGTTTGAAGCCGAGCTCACGCTCAGCCTTGTCGGTAGTATAGAAATTATCTGCAAGAAGCATGGAAATATTTACGGTGGAAACCTCGGACGCAATACCGCATCTTGCCAGCAGGTCGCCGAGATGTCCGGCAAGGCGGAGAAGGAAGCCCGGAACCCTGACGAAAAGTCTGCGTACCCCGTATTCGGATGCAATTTTCCGGAACAGCTCGATGAAGTGATAGTTTCTGCCGCAAATCAGATACCGCGAACCCGTCTGTCCCTTTTCCATGGCGAGAATCATTCCCCTTGCTGCCTCGGAAACATCTATCACATTCTTTCCTCCCGACGGGCAGAATACGACCGCAGACTTTCTCACCATCGAGAATATCCTGTTTGAGCCCTTGTCCGTCCCGTATTTTCCGACCATGAAAGTAGGATTCACCACGACGACCTTCATCCTGTCCGAATACGATATTGCAGCATCCTCCGCCTCTTTCTTGCTCATGGCATAAAATGATTCGGTGAAAGGATATTTCATTTCCGCTTCCTCTGCCCCGCCGTACCCTATGGTATTGGCCGTACTGACATATACGAAAGTGTCTATACCGCTGGCGACGGACAGGTCCAGCAGCATTTTCGTAGAATCCACATTCACTTTCCTGAAGACCTCGTAGTTCTTTTCGGACTGGGATGTCATTGCCGCCACATGGAAAATGATGTCGCACCTTGCCACAAGCGGAGCCATAGACTCTTCGTCCTTGAAATCAGCCTCTACGATATTTATGTCGGGTGTCTTCTCCCCCTTGTAAGACTTGCCTTTGCGCACTGTCCCGATAACCCTGTATCCCGCACGGGCCAGACCTTCTATAATATTCGTGGCCAACATTCCGTTGGCACCTGTCACAAGTACGCTTTTTTTCATATTACAATTCGTTTTTCTTCACGGAGCGCGACATGAGAATTCCTCTCAGGTGCTCCGGAACCAGTTTGACAAGGTGGAAGGAAAGGGCATTGAGTTTCCCCGGAACAATCACCCTCTTTTTCCTGAACATGTTTCTGACACAGACCTCGGCCACTTTCTCGGGCGGGACGGAAAGCATCTTTCCTATCGCGCCCTGGCGTTCGATTCTCGATATTATCTCCTTTTTCGTAGGCATCGGACCGAGAACGGCGAAACTCACGGAAATCCCGTAAGGCTTGAATTCTTCCCTCATGCCGAGAGAAAAATGCTTGATAAAAGCCTTTGAAGCAGGATATACAGTCTTGTACCCGGTAGGAATGATCCCTGCCATGGAAGAAATATTCAGGATGTACGAGGCGGCGTTTTTCCTGAGATTCGGAAGGAACTCATGCGTAAGAATGGCCGTAGCCGCCACATTCAGCTGCACTATGGTGTCGACATATTTCAGAGGGACATCATCATATCGCTTGCTGCCGCCGGTCCCGGCATTGTTCACAAGGATGTAGACGTCATACTTTCCGTTGACTTCGGCCGCAAAATCCGTCAGGGCCTTCCTGTCAGTCATGTCGAACTCGAAATATTCGCTTTCCGTCCCATGGCTGCGGCACTGTTCACACACCGAGGAAAGGCCTTCGCCCGGAAGCGCGACAAGCAGAGTGTTTATTTTTTTCCTGGCCAATTCAAGGGCTATACATCTTCCGAGCCCGGTGCTGGCTCCTGTAACTACTGCAAATTTTGACATCCCGAATAGTTTTTAAACCGTGCAAAGGTAAGAATTTTCCGTCAAAAACTGTATCCCAAAATCAAAGTCGCCGAATACCTGCCGCAACCCGGCAGACCGGAAAAGGCGTGACGCCATCCCCCGTCCGCCGAGACAGAGAGAAAACTTCCGTTTTTCAATCCGAAGGCATACATCAGCGAAGCCGTGCCGGATACCGTGTCGGAAGACAATACTGCATAATCAGGCCCGATCAGACCGTCACGGACAGTATCGTCATCCTCCCTGTTCACGTATGCCATGCCGCTTTCAGTGCACAGACCAGCACCCAGACCTATGCCGAGCCTGAAATAGCCCTTTCCGGCATAAAAAACCCTGTATGCGTCGGCCGACGGGGAAACGTGGGAATAATTCATGTATGAGGCCATTGCATCATACCGCTCGGATGTCTTTCCGAACGAAATCCCCGCACCGAAATGCCAGGTCACTTTTCCCGACTTTTTCAGCCATAGCCCGTAGTCCGCACCGGCCGAAGTCATGCTTTTGAGATACCTGCCGGGAATCTCGGAATCAGTCACCCATGAATTAACGTCAGGAGACGAATCGAACACCTGGACCACTTCCCGTCCGGAAAACGAATCCGCGCCAAGCTCCACCGAGAAATCATGGATGGCAATTTCGCCGGCACGGGAAAGCCGGAGACTGAAATCCAGCCTGTCGGAATAAAGCCGGCCTCTCGTATGCGGCTTGCTGTAATCTATGTCAAAAGTGGATTCATACCCGTTGAGCCATTTCCCGCTGACCGATGCGGAAAACCTGCCTGATCGGTAGATATACCCGAATCCCAGGCCGATATCGTCGCCTTCGGATTTTCTCTCCCTTTCCGTATTGGAAAATATTTCGTAGGTGTACTGGCCGAGCCCCTTCATGAGATAAAGTTTCTGCGGTCTGGAAGAATCATAAAGGATGAGATTGGAATTCTCCGTAAGCATGGAATAATACAGGGAAACCGCGAAAATTCCGGCTTTGCCGGCATTATATGCGAGAGACGGGACAAAAGATATCCGGTTTTTGTCCGCCTGAGGCCTCGGATCTATCTGTTTCGCTCCCCTTCCTACTGAAACGGAGGCTCCGAGTCCGACGGACAGCCTGTCCTCCAGGGCGGTAAAAGCCACGTCCGCCCACAGGTCGTACGACTGCTTCTTCCAGTCTCCGCCCGTACTGTCGGCTATAAAATACGGATTGTCCCTCAACGGATCGAAAGTGGACGCGAAGCGGACTCCGTTCTCGAAACCCTGACGGAACCTGAACCCTCCGTTGAGATAGAACCGTCCGAGTCTCCGCGAACCGAACGCATCGAAATTGACGGAAAAAATATTTTCCGCGACCTGAGGCCTGTGCAGGTTTCCGGCTTCATAACCGGCATACAGCGACAGATCGGAAAATGAAAATCCATCGACGAACCCCCATACGGCAGGACTGGCATTGCCGACAAGATGATCGGAAGCCCCGGCCACCTCTATGCCCAAAAGACCGTACCTGCCGCGGGACTGGCCGGACATGTCCGGTCCTGCGAAAATGAAGATACAGACAAGGAGCACCAATGATTCAATGTAACCGTATTTACTCATAATCATCTCGATAACGGGTGGTCGTTGATTTCGAAATCCACGGAAGAGTTGTTCGTATCCATAAGGATGCCGTCAGACCCGCCTGCCGTCCTGCGGATAATGCTTTTGCCGCAATAGGTATCCCCTACTGTTGCAAAACCGCTGTCAAGGGCTGGAGAGAATCGCTTTGTGTTCGACACCGTGCTGTTCTGGATAATATCTACCGCATCCATGACAAATTCATTCGGCACCTTCTTGCACAGCCAGTATTCGTCCGACTCGAAAGGATCCTGGAAAGTTTCCGGCAAGGTGACTGTCTCGAAACCGGCAAATTCATCCCTGGTGGCCTTCACCAGCACCATTCCCTGCCCGAACACTCCCATTCTCCACAGATATGCGTATGAAGGCCAGAAGGCAAGCTCCATGTTGGGTGCATCGAAATCCGGATATTTGTTCTCAGGATCAGTCACGTAAGCCTCATAGTCGGCATCCGAAAGATCCACGGGAGACGCAGGATTGTATGCCTCGTCCCTGTTGTGCGGGGCTGCCATGGTCGCTATGGTGATCACTTCTCCAGGGGCAAGTTCCGCATGAGCGTCGCCGGCGACTATTTTCCATACGCTCTGAAGGTAGACATGGCTATAATTACCGGGCTCCTCTCCCGGCCACAGAGGTCCTGTCTCCCCGAGTCCGCCGTAATTTTCGCACATGCCTATATACAGGTCGGAAATATCCTGTACCACTGAAGAATTGTTGCATATCGTATAGAAGTTGTCATTTCTGTACGAACCGCCTGTCGGAGTCTCCGAGCCGGCATAATATATTTCCCTGAAGACAACAGGACTCGTCGTCGTGCGGAACAGCTCCGGCACGAGATCTTCGGCCTGCTCCCCGAGCCTGAGCGCAAGTCCGGACATGAAACCGGTCACGCCCCATCCTTCCGACACGGAGCCGGATATGTTGACAGTGTAATTTCCGGGAAGGACACCGGATACAAGGACATTTCCCCACAGGTCGCTTTCGAACGAATAACTGATCTGCTCGGTATTGTTGATCATAGTAACGCCGAGAGGTTCCGGGAATTCAGTCTGCACCCCGTATTCTCCGTATCTGAGATGAATCGTAAAGTCCCCGACGAAAACTGACGGGGGAATCCCGTCCCGGCGGCACGACACCGGAAACGTCATGGCCAGCACAGCAATGATATACAAAATATGTCTGCGTCCCATAAGTCAGAATTTGAACCAGGCCTCTATTCCGAAGAACTGCGACGGATTCCTGGAAGCGGTATATGTCCCAGGATTCCTGCGGCTCTCTTCGAGAGGATTGTTGTTGAACAGGTTGTTCAGGAAAAACGTAAAACCGAGACAGTTCCCTATCTCCTTCGTCACCCTTATGTTGAAAAGCCACAATGGCGGATAGGACTCCTTGATGAGCCTGTTGTCGAGAATCTGTTTCTGTATGTCCTGAGAATACTCTTCATCTGGCGCAAGAGGCACATATTTGAGATTGTCGGCCGAAATATAGCCTATCGGGCGGATATTTTCAGTTCCGAGATACTCGTGTGTATCGAGCCAGATGGTCTGTACCGACAGGGAAATGACGAAACCGATTTTCGGGATATTGTGAATTATCCTCAGATTCGACGACAGTCTCCTGTAACGGCTCCCGTCTCCGGCGGCATAGACGCCTATGTCCCTGTACTTGCCGGTCGCGGCGTCGGGGCTTTTCTGGTAATAGCCCGGCATCGTGGAATACGAATCGCTCCGCATGTATGCTCCTGTCAGCACAAAGGATGTGCGGATAGGCCTGATCTGTCCGAAATCCATGTCGAATTCAATGCCTGAAGATTCGCTTACCCTGTCATTCAGAGGTCTGTTGTAACTCAGCACAACCATTGTGGATTCGTCATACTGCAGTTCAGGCGCCTTTCCTTCCTGCATCGACCCGGCTGTGTATTTCTTCAGTTCGAAAAGTCTGAAGGAGCTCCTGTCAAGGCCGAATGAATATCCGTCGGTAAGTTTCTCGCTGTAGGCCGTGACCGACAGACGCATGTCATTGTACGTGAAGTCCAGACCTATTTCGCTCTTGCGGTTGCGGGCTATCCGCAGCCGGTCGTTGGAAGTGTCGTAAACCTTGGTCGTTATCATGCTCAGTGTCTGGTCATCCGCAATTCCCGTCTGTCCGATATTGCTGAAATTCACGAAATCGAAATAGGCCTTGTCCGGATAGAGATACACCAGAGGAGGAGCCTTTGCAGTCAGGCCCCAGCCACCGCGGACAGCAAGCCTGTCTGGAATGATATCGTAGCTGGCATTTATCCTCGGAGACAGGACGTTCCCACCTTCCTTGCGCCCGGGCTGTATCATGTCGAATCTGAGTCCGAGCTGGACTTTAAGGTCCCGGCCCAGGATTTCTTTTGAGATATTGTCCTCGACGTATGCCGAAATCTGGTTCAGCGCAGGAATTTCCCTGTAAGAACGCATCCTGATCCCGGAAGAAGGAGGCATCAGAGGGTCGAATACCTTTCCCCTGCCGAAATTGGCGTCCATCTTCCATTCCATTCCCGCAAGAATCCTGTTCCTTATACCCCACAGGTCAGCGAACATGTTTGCGGTTCCCTTGGCAAACAGATTCAGAGGCTCTCCGTAGGTACTCATTCTGGTCAGAAACTCGTACGGAAGGATATTGGTAGAAGCGGAATGGCCGGGGAGATGGGTATTTGTCAGCATGTTGCCGTTGACGTCATATACCGGCTCATGCGTATTGGATGCGACCGTACCGTCCGTCATGGCGGAAGTGACCATGTAGCCGAAATTCCCCTTGAGCTCCTGCGTATATCCGAACTGACGGGAATACGAGGCCGACGCATTGAATTTCAGGGATTTCAGAAAATCCCTGTTTATCTGGACATTCACATTTGCGCTGGCATTGAAGCCCATGTTTTCCGAAGTCCTCACCCGCTGGTATCTGACATCGGTCGGATCGAGTTTCTGGGCATCGATGTCGGAATAGAAGCCGACTCCGGCCGTAGCATTTATCTTGCTGCCGAAAACTTTAGAATACAGGAGATTGGCCGTAATGCGGCGGTACTGCTGATATGGCCTGCGCTCGTCAGCGAGAGAAGAGGCATAGTCGAAATCCGCGCTCATGGTCCCTCCGTTCCTGCCGAGACGGAATCCTTTTCCTATCGAAGCCTGTGTAAGAGTGGGATTGATCTTCGTCCTTATCTGGAACGGATATTCCCCAGCCTTGTGATTCACGATGATGACACCGGAAGTCAGATCCCCGTACTCGACGGAAGGAATACCCCGGATGACATCCACGGATTCCACATTGTCCACAGAAATCTGCCTCAGGTCGATGCCTGTTCCGGCCGTTGAAGTGAAACCCGTCAATGTGCCGTCGGTTGCGGTATTCCCGACCTGAAGATTCGCATTGTTCGACACTGGTGCGCCGTTGACGACTATGGAAGTACCCAGACTGTTGAGAGCATCGCCGTTGACCTGCCTTATCGATGCCTTGGAAACACCCGACAGCGAAGGATTGGATGACAACTGTCCCGGTAGAAGTTCCATTATGTCGCTCAGCGATGTGGCCTGGAGATGGTCTATCGCAGCCCGGGATATGGAGGATGAAGTAGAGGCCCCGGCCGTGTTCGCCTTGGCTACTACTTCCACCTTGTCGAGCCAGAATGTACTTTCTTCCATCTTCAGGACCATGTCCTTCGGCTCGCATTCCATATCTATGTCCAGCATGCCGACAAGACGCGCCGACACGGTAGTCCTGCCTTCAGGAACAGACTTGAATCCGGCCTCGCCGTTCTCATCCGTCACACCCCAGATTCCGTAATCGGGGAACCCGACGACAACTCCCGGCAGCGGAGAACCGTTCTTTTCTTCGACTACAGTAATCTGCAGGCTGACTTTACCGTCGTCAGCGAAGACAGGAAACGGAAATACCGCCGCCAGGAATAGTGCAAGAAAAAATCTGGCTGTCACTGATTCTATTCGGCGTTTTTCTTTACGCAGCGAAGATTGTAGGCATAGGCTACGGAAAGATTGTCGGAAACATTTGGATTATTGGAATATTCAATAGCTTTTGCCGTACCTGTTTCGGTACCTGCCACTCCGGCCCACACGTAAACCGCCGACGAATTGTATAATCCGTTTTCATCTACCATACTGGTTTCCCCGGCACGGATACAGCCTCCCGGCACAAGACCGAATTTGTCGAATGTAGCTCTTGCAACATTGTATTCCTCTTCGGTATAGTTGCTGAACTCAGGGAATCCCATGTCCAGACACATTTCATAATCGAAGATGACTTCCGTCACATTTTTGTCGATAGTATTGAGCAGTTCCGCATCGATAAGCTCCCATCCTGCCGGACAAGGAGAATTGCCGGCACTGGTCCAGTCTGAAAAGCCTTCGCCTGAAGCAGTCCAGTCCGCATCGATAGTCTCCGGAGTGACAGGCTCGTTCTTTCCCCACTGATAATAATAGCCGGGATCGTCGGTACTTCCGGCTCCGAGATTCCTGTCGAGCATCCTGATACCGAGTTCGGACGTAAGGTCGATAATGCCGTATCTTGCAATCTGACCCTTCACGGTAATGACGGCATTCGCCGAGAAGTCTCCCCCTGCCACTGATGCCGTAATCGTGACCTTCATTTCTGTTTCTTCGATATCGTCCACTTCAAAGGCAAGGACACCTTCGGAATTTACCGAAATTACGTCAGGATTGCTGGAGGTCCATGTGACAGTCTCGCCGTCGAGCGCCTCAGCAGGTTCCGCAGAAAGGACGAGCTCCGGCAAAGCCTCATCGGTATAAACGGTGTACGATTCCGGAGTGATGGAGAGTCCGGAAATGTCAGTGCCGGACTCCTTGGTGCATGCTGCCGCAATGGCGCACAGACATGCGAGGAAAAGAATTTTCTTCATGATAAAATCTGATAAGTCCGTAACAAACATAGGCAAATTATTTAAAAAGTACAAGAAACTTTGGACGACTCTCGAAAAACATTGTATCTTTGTCTGTAATCGGCCTTGTCTGAAACGCCTGTTTTCAGACAGGGACCGGGTGGAATATTGACTGATACTTTTATTATTAAATATTTATCTTATGAAAAGAATCATTTTGATTGCAGCCCTCGCTCTCGGAGTCGCAGCAGCTGCATCGGCTCAGCCGAAAGCTATCGGATTGAGGTTGGGACCTGCGGCTGAAATCAGCTATCAGCACAATGTAGGCGGGTCGGATTTCGTAGAAGCCAACCTCGGTACCTTTATGTATGCCGGTCTCGACATTTCTTCGACATATAACTTCATGCTCGCCCAGCCTGCATGGACAGACAGAGGCTCATGGGGCTTCTATGCAGGTCCCGGACTCGCACTCGGTTTCTTCCACGGCACGAGCATAGCGATACAGGGGCAGATAGGCCTTGAGTACAAGTTCTGGTTCCCGCTCCAGCTTGCAGTAGATCTGAAACCTCAGTTCGGTGTCCAGATATGGAACGGAGGGGCAGGCTTCTGGAGAGGCGGAATGTACGGCTTCATTCCTGCAATTTCCGTCCGCTACAGCTTTTGATCCCCCACGTGAATTCCTAAGGATTCATCAGGTCGGTATTTACGAAACCGTTGATATCCCTGATAAGTTCGATGGAAGCAAGGGCGCGCGCCCTGAGATTTTCATCTGCCGTCGTTTCGGCAGCAGTCATGAAAGCATTGACGGCTTCACCGAAACAGGCATTGCGACGATAAAAGACACCCAGGTCGAACCATTCCGATGGTGACCCGGGTGTCTTTCCGTTATATTTCGGGCAATCCATTATACGAGTCCTGAAAATCCCATGAATGCCATTGCAAGAATACTTGCAGTCACGAGGGCGATAGGAATCCCCTTGAACGGCTTTGGCACCTTGTTCAGCGCGATCTGTTCGCGGAGACCTGCGAACAGAATCATCGCAAGGCCGAAGCCGAGTGAAGTCGCGAAGGCGAAGACTACGGATTCACCGAGATTCAGAAGATGAGGCTCGCTTCCGCCGTATGAAAACTCGTTGGTCACGACCATGAGGGCGACTCCGAGTACGGCACAGTTCGTCGTGATCAGGGGCAGGAAAATTCCGAGAGCCTGATAAAGCGACGGGCTGATCTTCTTGAGCACGATCTCCACCATCTGCACGAGGGCTGCAATGATAAGGATGAACGCAATGGTCTGCATGTACTCTATTTCGAGAGGCACAAGCACATAATACTGGAAAAGATAGGTCACGAGAGTGGCAAGGGTGATGACGAAACATACCGCCCCGGACATGCCCGCAGCCGTGCTCAGTTTGTTGGATACTCCCAGAAACGGACAAATGCCCATGAACTGGGAAAGAAGGATATTGTTGACGAATATCGCCGATATGATAATCAATATATATTCCATGATCTGTCAGATTTGATGATTAGACATTATTCGCCTTTCTTTGCCGTAACCTTCTTGAACAGTACAATAAGATAAGCCAGAGCCATGAAAGCGCCCGGAGCGAGGACGAAGACAAGGATTCCGTCACCGGAGATGAACTTGAATCCGAATGCCGAACCGCTGCCGAGTATTTCTCTGACAAGGCCGAGAATCGTCAGGGCAAGGGTGAATCCAAGGCCTATTCCCAGACCGTCGCAGGCCGAATCCACGACTGAATTCTTGTTGGCAAATGCCTCGGCCCTGCCGAGCACGATGCAGTTCACCACGATAAGAGGTATGAACAGACCGAGTGTCTCGTAGATATCAGGAGTAAAGGCCTGCATCACAAGTTGCAGAATCGTCACGAAAGCCGCTATGATCACAATGTAGGCAGGGATTCTGACCTTGTCCGGAATATACGGAGCAGTGGCCGAAATCGCCATGTTCGAAAGGACAAGCACGAAAAGCGTTGCCAGTCCCATACTCATGCCGTTGATTGCCGAAGTGGTGGTCGCGAGGGTCGGACACATGCCCAGCAAAAGGACGAATGTCGGGTTCTCCTTTACAAGACCTTTTGTTATAAGTTGAAATTTTCCCATGATTATTCTCCTTTATTGTTTTCAGCAACGATTGCGTCATATACGGCCACAGCCGTCTCCACGGCCACGGCATAAGCCCTCGAAGTGATTGTGGAAGCGGTTATGGCATCGACGTCGCCCCCGTCCTTCTTCACTTTCAGAGTCTTTTCTGCAGGATTCCATTCCTTGAACTGATCTGCAAATGCCGGTTCGGTACATTTGGCCCCGAGTCCCGGAGTTTCCGACTGGGAAAGCACTGTAGTATTGTATATTACCCTGTCGGCAGTGACACCTACCATAAGTTTCACAGGGCCGCCATACCCGGAAGCGGAGGAAGTGATTGCATAGCCTGCAGGTTCGCCGTCCTTGCTCACGATATAATACGGATATTTCTTGCCGGCTACTTCTATGGTGTCGGCTACCGGTTCACCGTCGAATTCGGGAACCACGACAGCTATTGCTCTGACAGTCTTTGCGTGTTCGGCTTCCGCTATAGGTTCCTCGGTTACCGCATAGACGGCAGCAAGCAGAGCCGATGACACGATGCAGACCGCAAAAAGACAGAGAGTCATGTTTTTGAATGAAGATTGTACAGCCATGATCAAGCCCTCCCGAATTTCTTTTGTTTGCAGAATTTGTTGATAAGAGGTACGGTCGCATTCATGATGAGGATTGCGAACGACATTCCTTCAGGATACGAGCCGAAATACCTTATCAGCATCGTAATGATACCTATGCCGATTCCGAAGATTATACCTCCCTTGTCGCTCATAGGCGAAGTCACATAGTCGGTAGCCATGAAAACGGAACCGAGAAGCACGCCTCCGGTAAGAAGATTGAAAAGAGGGTCGGTATATCTTGAAGGATCGACAAGCCAGAAAATGCCTGAAAATACTGCCACCGTCACGAGAATGGACAGGGTGATGTGAGGTCTTATGACCTTGCGGGCAAGCAGATATATGAAACCTGCAAGTACGGCCAGAGCGGAGATTTCTCCTGCGGAACCTCCTATATTCACAAAGAGCATCTGGAGATACGAGAAATCATGGGCCGCGAAAATCTGGTCAATAGTCTGTCCCTGCATGAGGCCCTCCTTCACGATACCCAGAGGAGTAGCGCCAGACACTGCATCGGCACCTCCTATAAAGCCTTTGGCTCCGCTCCATGTAGTCATTATGGCAGGGAATGAAATCAGCAGGAAGACTCGTCCCGTAATGGCCGGATTGAATACGTTTTGTCCCAGACCTCCGAAAGTCATCTTGGCCACGCCTATGGCTACGATGGAACCTATGAGCGCTATCCACCACGGAGCTGTCGGAGGAAGGTTCAAGGCCAGGATGATACCCGTCACGACGGCGGAAAGGTCGCCGACAGTACCGGGCCTTCTGAGAAGATATTTTGTGATGAGATATTCGAGCAGTACGCAGAATACCACGCTGCTTGCCAGTATAATCACTGCGGACCAGCCGTAGTACAGCACTGAAACCAGTACCGACGGCAGGAGCGCAATCACCACATCCAGCATTAGGCTGCGCGTGGAAGTCTTGCTGTGAATATGCGGCGATGGTGAAACCAATAGTCTGTTCATCTTGTATTTACAGTTTTAAAATTCATGACACATCATTTCTTCGGGGCAGTCCTGCTTCTCATTATCCTGATCACCTCTCCCTTGGCTACTCGGATATAGTCCAGCAAAGGTATGTTGGCAGGACACGTGTACAGACAGCAACCGCACTCGATACAGTCCTGAACGGCGTTCTGCTCGAGTTCGTCCGTCATGCCATTGCGCGCGAGCTTGTTGAGAAGGAAAGGTTCGAGTCCCATTGGGCAGGCCTCGGCGCATTTACCGCAGCGGATACAGTTCGTCTCCGGTTTTCTTCTGGTCTGGGCTTCGGTAAGGAAGAGCACCGATGAAGTTCCCTTGAGAGTGGCTGCATCCAGATTGGAGACAGCCTTTCCCATCATTGGACCGCCGCTGATGACTTTGGCGGCATCCGCCGGCATTCCTCCGAGAAAGTCGATAATATAGGAAAGCGGCGTACCGACGCGGACAAGAAGATTGCTCTGCTTAGGGAAACACTCTCCCGTCACTGTAACGGTGTTGTCGATCAGAGGCTTGTTCTTCTGCACCGCCTCATAGACTGCAAGCGAAGTGGCCACGTTCTGCACCACGGCTCCGACATCTATCGGAAGCCCCATCGACTTCACCTGTCTGCGCGTAACGGCATCTATAAGCTGTTTTTCTCCGCCTTGCGGATATTTCTTCTTCAGCGTCATGACCTCCATGCCGGCATAGTCCGGGGACGATACGGCAAGTTCCCTTACTGCTTCGGACATCATGGCAATGGCCTCCGGCTTGTTTTCTTCGATGCCGATGACAACCCTGCCGACTCCGAGCACCTTTTTCATAAGGGCGGCTCCGACAACGATCTGCCGGCTCTTTTCTATCATGATACGATAGTCTGAAGTGAGGTACGGCTCGCATTCCGCACCGTTCAGGATAAGAATGTCGGCCTTTTTGCCCGGAGGAGGGCAAAGCTTTACGTTTGTAGGGAAAGTTGCGCCGCCGAGGCCTACGACACCGTTGCCCTTTATCCTGTCGATTATGAACTGGACGTCAGCGGGCACCTCCGCAGCCAGAGTGTCGGAAGTATCTATGCCTTCCATCCATTCATCGCCGTCAACCTCGATTTCCACATGTGTGACAGGATTTCCGGCCAGGTCCTTGCGCGGACCGACCGACTTCACCGTTCCGGAAACCGATGAATGCACGAATGCGGATATGAAACCCGCCGGCTCGCCGATTATCTGGCCGGTCTTCACCTTGTCCCCCGGAACGACCACGGGCTTTGCAGGCGCTCCAAGATGCTGCGCCATCGATATGTAAACTGTCTTCGGCACAGGAAGCACCTCTATTGCGCATCCTGCCGAAATCTTCCTGTCATCCGGATGAACTCCGCCTATCGAAAAAGTCTTCATCATGGTCTATTCCTCCTTTTTTCCGGTTTCTTGACTTCCGGCTGCTGCCGGCTTGCCTGCCGGCGTCTCAGGCGCAGCAGCTGGAGCGGCTGGAGCGGCAAGTTTCGCAGCCGCCTTTTCGGGTGCCGGTGCAGGTGTCGGGAAATTTATGTCATGGATAGCTCCGGTCGGGCATACCGCCACGCATTTTCTGCAGAGCCTGCATTTGTTGAAATCGATATATGCGACATTGTTCTCGACGGTGATCGCTCCGAACGGGCATGCCTTCTCGCATTTTCCGCAGCCGATACATGCTGCCGAGCAGGCCTTGCGTGCGACAGCCCCCTTGTCCTTGTTTACGCATGACACGAAGACCCTCCTGTTTTTCGGCCCCTTGTTCCTCAGTTCGATGATTTGCTTGGGACAAGCCTTGACACAGGCTCCACATGCTGTACATTTTTCTTCGTCGACAACAGGGAGACCGGTCGCAGGATCCATGGAAATGGCGCCGAACTGACATGCGGCGACACAGTCACCGCAGCCGAGACAGCCATAGGAACAGCCTGTATCCCCGCTGTAGAGGGCAGCCTTGATCTTGCATGACCTGTAGCCGTCATAATCGTTCACCGAAGGACGGTTCGCACAGGTACCGTTACAACGGACAACAGCCACCATGGGAGCTTTTTCATGTACTTCAAGACCCAGGACGGCTGCCACCTTTTTCATAACCTCGTTTCCGCCTACCGGACAGAAATTGTTGTCGAGGCTGCCTGATTCCACGCAGGACTGGGCGAAAGCCCTGCACCCGGCAAATCCGCAACCTCCGCAATTGGCCCCGGGCATCACCTTTTCCACCTCGTCGATCCTCGGGTCCTCCTCAACCTTGAACTTGGTAGCAACAAGGTAAAGGACCACCGCAAGCAGGACACCGAGAACGGTGATAGCCACAATAGTCCAGATAATTGTTGTAGTCATTATAATTTAGGTTTTATTTAATTATTAGTTTTACCTTATATAAAATACAAAATCCTTCGCCAGCCTGTCCCTGAAAAGATATATTATCAGGTAATACAATGCCACTCCGGCAATTGAGCCGAGACCTACAAAGGCCTCGTTACCGGTAACGGACGACAAAGATAATATTAAAATCATTAAAATGAACAAAGGAATCACATAAGATATCCAGACCGCCTTCAGCCCCATGGATTTTTTGAGGACGACATCGACTTCATCCCCGACCTCATGACTGGAATACGGATCGGTAGGCACCGATATTTCCTTGACCTTCGACTCGGACATGCCGCACATTCCCTTTGCATGACATTCGGCGCATGCGGACGTGGAAATGATTTCGACCGTAGTCAGTTCCGGGGTGATGGCCGTGATCTTCCCCCTGTGCGATATTTCGTTTCTTGCCATGTCTTCACTTCTTTATCAATGATGAAAAGGGATGTTTGAGTCCGGACCAGCCGGTAAGCCTTCCGGATGCGGTGCCGACCAGAATAGGGGCGCTGAATTTCACAGGGATTCTGTTTTCATCGTCAGTGATCCACACCGACAGGTCCTCCTCCCCCGTAAACACGTTGCCGGATATGAGCTTGAATGAAAATTTTATTGTCTTTACAGTACCTACGCCCTTGACCTTGATTGTTTCCGGTCCTTTCATTATGAAATACACGTTGTACACATCGTCGTCGATCGCGAATGTCATGGGATATTTCACATTCGGCGTCACTGCGCTGAAGTCCATGTTCCTCGCATAATAGAACAGCGCAGGCAGGTCGAACGTACATTCGGTCAAAGGCAGCTCCACCGTACGCTCTCCCCTGCTCGAAGTATAGACATCGGCGATGATATGGTCTCCGGTAAAGCCGCCGCGCCTGTAGACGTATGAATTTGTCGCCCGGTATTTGCCTTCCTTCGTATCCCTCGTGAATCTGAGAGGTACGAGTCCGTCGCAGGAGAACCAGGACTGGAAATTCTCCCTTACCGGAAAGAAAAGATCATAAAGTTTGGTGGTGCGGCCGTAGACCATGCAGTGAAAGGCTTTGGTCCCGTTGACGCGGACAGTATCCAGGACTACGTTGGCCCAGCCGACATCCGAATCTATCACGCCCCATTCGTAATGTATGGAGAACGAAAGTTTCTCTCCGGCATTATAGGCCAGCGAATCTCCGTCCGATATGTCGTACACCGGCACACAGCCGCCCTGCGACCATGAACGTGTCTGTGCCGTCACCGTCAACGGCAGCACCGAAAGCAGACACACCGATATGATTCTGAAAAGGAATTCCATGACTAAAACGCCGGATTCATGAATTCTGAGCCTGGAGACGGAGGCAGGTCCCCGAACGGATCACGTGAGTCGTCATTCATCATGGACGAGACCGGAATGAACGACTGCGCCACGAGGGTATCCTCCATGTCCACGAAACGCACTTCGGAAGCGCGGAACATCAGAGGTACATCCCCGATTTCACCGTTTCTGTGCTTTGCGATAATGAGTTCGGTTCTTCCTGCATCCTCAGGATTCTCGTTGAGCCCCTGGTAATCGTACCTGTGAATGAAGAGTACCATGTCGGCATCCTGCTCGATGGAACCTGACTCGCGCAGGTCGCTCAACTGTGGACGGTTGTTGCCGCCCTGCCTTTTCACGGCATCCCTGCTAAGCTGAGACAGTGCTATTATAGGTACGTTCATCTCCTTGGCCGTGGCTTTCAGTGTTCTGGAAATAGATGCAACCTCCTGCTCCCTCATTCCCTTGAGCTCCGCAGGTCCCTGCATGAGCTGGAGATAATCCACAATCACGAGCCTTACCCCCTTCTGCTTCACAAGACGCTTGACTTTCGACCTGAACTCCATGACAGGCAGGGACGGGGTATCGTCGATATACAGAGGAGCCTTGGCCAGGTCTTTGAGTTTTTCCTCCAGCTGCACCCATTCGTACTGTTCGAGCTTGGTACCGCCCTTTATCTTGTCGGATGAGAGGCCCGTTTCCGAGACCATCATACGCTTGGCAAGCTGGATAGCCGGCATTTCCAGAGAAAAAAATGCGACGGGCATGTGATGGTCCACCGCGGCATTCCTCGCGACATTGACCACGAATGCAGTCTTTCCGACTGACGGGCGCGCCGCAATGATGATAAGGTCCGAAGGCTGCCAGCCGAAAGTTATCCTGTCAAGAGACGGGAAACCTGAAGGAACACCGCTCAGGCCAGTGGACTCCTGCAGGCGTTCGATATCCGAAAGTGCCTGGTTGATGACGGAGCCGATTTCCTGGACTTCGTTCTTGACATTGTTCTGGATGGCCGCGAAAACCTTGGTCTGCGCCATGTCGATAAGATTGTCGACATTCACGCTGTCATCGTACGAATTCTTCAGAATATCGTAAGCCGCAGTTATGAGCTCCCTCTGGATACATTTCTGCTTCAGTATCTTGATATAGTACTCGATATGGGCAGCTGCCCCCACTTTCTGAGTCAGAGCGGCAAGAGCCTGCACACCGCCGACGATTTCGAGATTACCCTGGTCCCTGAGCCGCTGGGTGACAGTCAGCAGGTCCACCGAAGAATGCTCGTTGACGAGGGAAACTATGGCTTCATAGACAAGCCTGTGCTTTTCGCTGTAAAATGCCGACGGCTTGAGTTCGTCGACCGAATCGTCTACGCATCCAGGTTCGATAAGGAGCGCACCGAGCACCGCCTCTTCGACATCAAGAGCTTGAGGCGGTGTATTTCCCATCTCAAGCCCTAATGTATCGAGGTTGACGGAATCTTTCCTTCTGGAGTATCTTCTCTTTCCGTCTTCTGCCATGAGTATTATTCGAAATCAGGATTCACGAGTATTCTTCCGCAATACTCGCAGATGATCATCTTCTTGTTCGACGCGATATCAATAAGCCTCTGAGGAGGAATGGAATTGAAACAGCCTCCGCATGAATCCCCGTTGAACACCGATACGACGGCAAGATGATTGTTGCAGCTCTGCCTGATCCTTTCGTATGCGCTCATTGTCCTTGCATCGATCTTTTCGGCGCATGCGTCCCTTTTGACCCTGAGTTTCTTCTCTTCCTCGGCGGTAGACTCCACGATCGTGGCAAGCTCCTCGTTCTTGGCTTTCAGGTCGGCATTCTTGACATCGATCTTTTCCTTCAGAGCCTCGAGATCGGTCTTCTTCTCCAGAATCGATCTTTTGGCTTCGTCGATATTCTTCTCGGCAATGGCCTTGAGCAGACCCTGATTTTCTATTTCCTTGTTCAGGGAATCGTACTCGCGGCTGTTGGATACGTTGTCGAGCTGAGACCTGTATTTTTCAAGCTGCGCCTCGCATTCCACGATATTGTGTTTCGACTCGGCGATCCTGGCGTTCATCCCGTCGATCTGTTCCGAAATATGAGCCGATTTGGCTTTAAGTTCCGAAATCTCGTTTTCCAGAGATTCCACTTCGAGCGGCAGTTCTCCCCTGAGCTGCATGATCTTGTCTATCTCATTGTCCGCCTGCTGCAGGGCATAGAGGGTCTTGAGTTTCTCCTCGACGCTCAGATCGGAGTCTGCAAAACTTTTCTGAATGGATACGAAGGTCTCCCGCTGGTCGATAGGAGTTTCGATTTTTTTCGTCTTTTTAGCCATATCGCTTAAAAATAATATATCGGGTTACTATTCTGATTTTCCGAAATTCGGACTGCAAAGTTAGGAAAATTTTTCTTTAAGAGAGAAAATAAAATTTCAACTATATCTTTCTCGCTTTCATAATGTCCGATATCCATTATCATGAATCCCGGAACAGTGAAAAAATGATGGTACGACACGTCTCCGGTAACATACAGGTCCGCGCCGGCGGCGACTGCCCTGTCAATCAGCGAGGATCCGGCCCCTCCGCACAGCGCCACCTTGCGGACAGGTCCTCCGACCGGTCTCGACACCCTGACGGTTTTCAGAGCGAATTTCTCCTTGACATAGGATATGGCTTCTCCAGCACTCATCGGAGAAGGCAGATATCCGACCGCTCCGAGCCCCGTCCCGTCTTCTCCTGGATCGAGAACGGACACGTCGTTCAGACAAAGGCGCGCAGCCATTGCACCGCTCACCCCTGCAATGACCTTGTCGGCAGTCGTATGGGCGGCATATACGGAAATACCGGCGGACACGGCCTTGTACACGGCAGCCCCTGTCGGATCGTCCGGTGTGATTTTCTTCAGCCCGGAAAATATCAGCGGATGATGCGTGACTATCATGTCAGCCCCGCAGGCCGCCGCTTCGTCGACAAGTTCCGGAGTACAGTCCAGGCCGAGAAGCACGGAAGTGACCGCGGCTTCCGGAGAACCTATGCACAGCCCGCTGTTATCCCATTTTTCCTGAATGGACAGCGGGGCGAAATCTTCAATGACCCTGATTATATCCTTTACTTTCATATATGATATTATTGTATTCGGCGGAACAGTCACTTGGAAAGAGATGTCCTCACTTCAACCAGCTGGTCCCTGATGGCTTTCAGCGAATCAAGAATTTTCCTCTCGGCAGACACTGCCGACTTTTCATCCCTGAGCCTGCGCATCACGCCTTCGAGTTTCATGCCAGACTTCACGAGATAGTCTATCTGGCGGAACGTCTCTACGTCTTCGGCTGAAAACATCCTGTTTCCCTTCGCATTGCGCACCGGATTTACGAACCCGTGGAATGTATCGGACCAGAAACGCACATGGGATACATTCACGCCGAGAATATCGGCCACTTCACCTATCGTATACAGAACCTTACGCATAATCAGTCCAGAGATTGCCCCGTAATAGCCGACACTACGACCATGTCGCCGTATTCCATCGGATCCAGAGAAGCGAAAAAATAATTCACGGGATCCTGTATCGCGCCATCCTTCCTCACCTCATAATGCAGATGAGGCGCGTATGACGAACCGGACATCCCTACATGGCCTATCACGTCTCCGCGCTTCACGGTACGATACCGCGATACCTGAATATCCTGAAGATGGGCATATTCCGTTTCATACCCGTTTCCGTGATCGATTGTCACCACATTCCCGGGGCCCTTGCCCGACTTCGAGACGAAGACCACCGTACCGTCGGCGGAAGCCACTACCGCACTGCCGATGGGAGCCATGAAGTCTATCCCGTCATGTTCGCCTATCACCTTGTAAAACGGATTCATCCTGGCACCTGTGGAAGCTCCGGTCATGGACATGGTAAAAACTTCAAGGGGAAGATGCATCGGAGGCAGCGAAAAACCTTCTTCAGTACACGTATTGAAAATCGCGAGCATGTTCTCCTCTACTCTCATGGCGCTTTTCATGACAAGGCCGGCCTTTATCTCGGTAAGCTTGACTATGTCATCCTCATCGGTAGAATCCGTCAACGCCATGAAATTCATGTCGGCAAGAGATTCTATTTCCGGGGCGTCGGTCTCGAAAATGTCTTCATATATGCCGCGGTCTCTCTGCTTGAGGCCCTCCACGGCACCGTCCAGAATCCTGGCCTTGCGCTCCATTTCAGGATACATTTTCTCGAGCATCCGGTTCTCGTTTTTCAGGGCCCGTTCGCTTTCGGTACTGAAAAGAAGTGCGAAGATAAGATAATATATTACGGTGACGGAGACACTTGCGACGAAAAAGCCGATGACGGCAGATACCAGCTTCCGGCCTTTTCTCTCGTCATCCCCGACATTGAAACTGTCGTTGTCGAAAACGTATTTCTTTTTTCCCATTGCAGAAAAGCCCGGAATCAGGCTGGATTATTCACGGCATCGGAGGAAGAAGGAGCGGCAGCCTTGCCTACAAGCTGGGAATATTCGCTGACGGACATATTCAGATCCATGAAATTCAGCGGGTTGACATAATTGTCCTTATAAATCACCTCATAGTGGAGATGAGGACCTGACGAACGGCCGGAATTGCCCGACAAGGCTATCGGAGTGCCTCTTGTAACCTTGTCGCCTACCTTGACGTCGATTCTCGACAGGTGGGCGTACCTTGTCTTGTAACCGAAACCGTGGTCGATTATGACATACTTTCCGTATCCGTAGGAATCCGATCTTACGGTTTCGACCGTGCCGTTCGCCGTGGCATGGACTTCATTGCCGATCTTGCAGGCGAAATCCATTCCGGTGTGCCTTTTGGTCCTGCCCGTAAAAGGATCGGATCTGTAGCCGAACGAACTCGACAGGCGGTAAGTATCCTTGTCGGGATTGATAGGCGGAACCGACGGTATGCAGACAGCCATTTCGCTGGCCTTCTTGGCTACGGATTCTATTTCATCGAAAGAATTTGTCTGGACGTATGCCTTCTTGGTAAGAACATCGATACGTACCTCCGTACGCTTCAGAAGCCCTGTCCTGTCTATGGCTTCAAGGTAGGCATATCTGTCAACACCTCCGAAACCGGCATTCCTGACTTCCGGCGGAATTTCCGACATGCCGAACACGGACCGGTAAATCCCGTTGTCACGTTCCTGAAGGGAGGCAAGATATCCGGCATCGGCATCCAGCTCCCTGTTCAGGAGTTCGAGACGAGAATTGAGCCTGTCGTTCGTCTTTTTCAGAAGAGCCGTTTTCGGCAGGTCATAGCCCAGAACGGAAGTGTAAATCCAGATATACAGTACCGCTACTGCCACGCTTCCTGCAAAAAGCAGGATACCTTTTGCTATTTTCAGTTTCCCGGAACGGGTATATTCCTCATAGCTGAGGGTCTCTTTATTGAATATATATTTCGGCATAACACGCAAATATACAAATTTTCACAAATATTTTATATAAAGAACAAAAAATAATGCATGTCCGCATTATTCCCGGAAATAATGCAGGTCGTGAAAGTTCGGACGGCCGCCCGTGAGAGGCCCGAACATTTAAGAACATTCACGGCCTGTACAAGCAAGGTGTATTTTTGCGGATAAACAAAAAAAATTGCTAATTTTGCGGGATATTTTGAATTTGATACAAATATGACTTCTAAAGAAATCAGAAAAGCCTTTTTGGATTTCTTTGCATCCAAAGGACATACTATCGTGCCTTCAGCGCCGATGGTCGTCAAGAACGACCCGACTCTCATGTTCACCAATGCGGGGATGAATCAGTTTAAAGACTGGTTCCTGGGAAACAGCGCGCCCAAGTACAAGAGAGTCACCGACAGCCAGAAATGTCTGAGAGTCAGCGGAAAGCACAACGACCTCGAAGAAGTGGGCCATGACTCATACCACCATACGATGTTCGAAATGCTCGGGAACTGGAGTTTCGGGGACTATTTCAAGTCCGAAGCGATTTCATGGGCATGGGAGCTCCTTACGGAAGTCTACGGAATAGACAAGGACAGGCTTTACGCCACCGTTTTCGAAGGCGACGCCTCCGACGGGACCGAGATGGACAGGGAAGCGCTCGAAGAATGGAAAAAACATCTTCCGGAAGACAGGATCCTGCTCGGGAACAAACACGACAATTTCTGGGAAATGGGAGACACGGGACCTTGCGGACCTTGCAGCGAAATCCATGTCGACCTCAGGCCCGATGATGAAAGGAAAGCCCTGCCTGGACGCGAACTTGTAAACAAGGGGCATCACCTCGTCATCGAAATATGGAACCTGGTCTTCATGCAGTTCAACCGCAAGGCAAGCGGAGAACTCGAGCTTCTTCCAAACAAGAACGTGGATACCGGAATGGGCTTCGAAAGACTCTGCATGACGCTGCAGGGCAAAACGAGCAATTACGACACCGACGTGTTCACCGGAATGATAGCGCGTATCGAAGAACTGTCAGGCCACGGATACCACGAATCCGAGAAAACCGAGGTCGCCATGAGGGTCATTGCCGACCACATCAGGGCAATCAGCTTCTCGATCGCGGACGGTCAGCTTCCGTCGAACGTAAAGGCCGGATATGTCATCAGGCGTATTCTCAGAAGGGCGGTAAGATACGGTTATACCTTCCTCGGCTTCAACGAACCTTTCCTCTGCAGGCTTGTAGGCCAGCTGGTGGACGACATGGGAGAATTCTATCCTGAACTTCCGGCACAGCAGGACCTTATCGAAAAGGTGATCAGGGAAGAGGAAATGGCTTTCCTCCGCACGCTCGACAGAGGCATCAGGCTCATAGAGAACATCATGGAGAAGTCGAAGGACACGATGACCATAAAGGGAGAAGACGCATTCATCCTTTATGACACATTCGGTTTCCCGATCGACCTTAGCGAGCTGATTGCTTCGGAAAGAGGTTTCAGGATCGATCTCGAAGGTTTCGAAAAGGAATTGCAGAAACAGAAGGAGCGTGCAAGAAACGCCACTGCCATAGAATCCGGAGACTGGGTAGAGTTCCAGCACTGCGACAACGTGCAGTTCCTCGGCTACGACATGACTTCGGTCGATGACGCCGTACTGACAAGGCACCGCACGGTCAAGGCCAAGAACAAGACAATGTACCAGCTGGTTTTCGACAAGACTCCGTTCTATGCCGAAATGGGAGGACAGGTAGGAGATACCGGCTACATCGAGACATCGTCGGGACAGAAAATCCGGATACTCAACACGATAAAGGAGAACAATCTTACCATACACATCGCAGAGAGCATTCCTGAAGACTGCTCCGGAGCATTCCGTCTTACGGTAGATGCCGAAAGGAGGCTCGGCATCACCAACAACCACACGGCCACCCATCTGCTTCACAAGGCGCTTCGCGAAATTCTCGGAACCCACGTCGAGCAGAAAGGTTCATTTGTCTGCGACAATTATTTCAGATTCGACTTTTCGCACTTCGAAAAACTTTCCGACGAGCAGATAGATGAAGTGGAAAGAAGGGTAAACGCCCTGATCAGGCTCAACTCCCCTCTGTGCGAAAACAGGAACGCCACCATGGATGAAGCGACGGCAATGGGAGCCATGGCTCTGTTCGGCGAAAAATACGGGGACAGGGTAAGAGTCGTACGGTTCGGGGACTCGGTCGAGCTCTGCGGCGGTACGCATGCAAAGGCAACCGGACAGATAGGATTTTTCAAGATCATTTCCGAATCCGCAATTGCCGCCGGAGTCAGAAGAATAGAGGCAACCACCGGACTCAACGCTGAAAACATCGTCGATTCGATGGAAAACACTCTCCGCGTAGCACGGGCATTCTTCAACAATGTACCTGATCTTGCAGGCGCCATAAAGAAACTTATCGACGAAAACGATTCCTTCCGCAAGGAAATGGAAAAGGTAGCCAAAGACAAGGCTGCAGCCATGAAGGAAAGCCTGGAAGGAAAAGCGGAGCTGATAGGCGGCATCAAGGTAGTCAAGGTGAGCATGCCTGTCGATCCGGCCATGCTCAAGAATGTGGCTTTCATGCTTCAGAAGGAAACAGAGAACACAGCCCTGCTCGGAGCCTACGAATATTCCGGAAAGCCTCAGCTCATGATAATGTATTCCCAGGATCTTGTCGCTTCCGGCCGCAACGCTGGCAAGGATATCAAGGAAGCAGCCAAAGCCATCCTCGGAGGAGGAGGAGGCCAGCCGGGACTGGCGACTGCAGGAGGAAAGGATACCGCCGGACTGGCTGAAGCTATGGAAATAATGCTTAAATTAGCAGTCGGACAGGCACAGTAGATGAAAAGACTCGACAGGTTCATATTGGGATCTTTCGTTGGACCGTTTTTCGCGATCCTTCTGATCGTCATATTCATCCTCATGATGCAGTTCCTCTGGCTCTACATCGACGAACTTGTAGGGAAAGGACTGAGTCTCAAGGTGATCCTGGAGTTTCTCGGTTGGGGCAGCGCGACACTCATACCGCTGTCCCTGCCTCTTGCCACGCTGCTTTCTTCGGTGATGACTCTCGGGAATCTCGGAGAGAACAACGAACTTCTCGCGATAAAGGCCGCAGGGATTTCCCTCAGCCGCGTACTTCTGCCGCTGATCATAGTTTCGGCCATAATCAGCATCGGGGCGTTTTTCGCCTCCAATGAACTCATACCGGTAGCCTACAACAAGATATTCACCCTCAGGGACGACATAGGAAAGACAAAGGAAGAGATAAAGATCCCTACCGACACATTCTATGACGGAATAGACGGCTACATCCTCCGGGTAGACGACAGGGACAAGGAAACCGACATGATGCACGGGGTCATGGTCTACAACCATACCGGCAAGAAGGGAAATACAAGCCTCACTCTTGCGGACTCTGCCATGATGAAAATGTCGGAAGACAAGACATATCTGACATTCGTCCTGTTCAACGGGGCGAATTACGAGGAAACGAATACCCGGAAATACAGGGATACCACGCTCCAGCTTCAGAAAATCGAATTCGACAGGCAGGAAATGGTCATCCCGCTCGAAAACTATGCCTTCAAGAAATCCGACGAAACGAGGTTCAGCGATGAAGTAAGGACAATGAATCTGAAACAGCTCAACCACCATGAAGACTCTCTCGGAGCCGTAGACCTCGAAGCCAAGACGGACAACCTGAAAAGATTTTACAGCAGCGGCACCCTGAGGTACCACTCGCAGCTCGACACTACGAACAGTACGAATAAAAGGTTGGAACAGACTTTCGATTACGAAGGGTTCGGAGAATGGGAAGATATCGAGAAGCTGATCCGGGCGGAGGAAAGCGCCAAGGCCAGAGTCAACGAAACTATCGGAGAACTGACTACTTACGCCCGTGAAAGATTCTACAACGCCTACACTCTCCGAAGAATCGATGTCGAGATTCTCAAAAAGTTCGCCCTTTCCCTGGCCTGCTTCATATTTTTCTTTATAGGGGCCCCTCTGGGTGCGCTTATCAGGAAGGGTGGGCTCGGCACTCCGGCCATAATAGCAGTCCTGTTCTTCGTATTGTACTGGGTCATAGACATTACCGGAAGCAAACTGGCAAAGGACGGGGCCGTATCGGCCTTCGTCGGAGTATTCATTTCGTCGGCCGTACTCCTGCCCCTCGGCCTGCTTTTCACCTGGAATGCCATTAACGACAAATCCCTGATAGATACGGAAAAGGCAGGCAGGCTGTTCAAGAATATCAAGAATAAACTGTTCGGAAGAATGAAAAAGATGCGCATCGTATTCATGGGCACCCCTGAATTTGCCGTAGCTTCCCTCGATGCCCTTGTTTCGAAAGGATACAATGTAGTCGGAGTCGTAACTGTCGCTGACAAGGCAAGCGGAAGAGGTCTCAAAGTCAATGAAAGTCCCGTAAAGAAATACGCTTCGGCTCATAATCTGCCTGTTCTCCAGCCTGTCTCGCTCAAGGATTCAGGATTCCTCGAAAATCTGAAATCATGGAAGGCGGACCTTTTCGTGGTGGTGGCATTCAGAATGCTGCCGAAAGAGGTATGGAGCATGCCGGATTCCGGAACGTTCAACCTGCATGCGGCCCTTCTGCCGCAATACCGCGGTGCCGCCCCGATCAACTGGGCCGTAATCAACGGAGAGCACTTTACCGGAGTCACGACTTTCATGATCAATGAAGGTATGGACACCGGCCACATCATTTTCAGGGAGCAATGCCGTATCGAAGACACTGATACGGCCGGCACGGTCCACGACAAGCTGATGGCAATCGGTGCAAAGACTGTCGTCGACACCGTAGACGCCATAATGGACAACAAGGTCGAACTCAGACTGCAGAAAAGCTTTATCCAGGGATCTGAAGTGCTTAAACCGGCTCCGAAACTGAACCGCGAGCTCTGCCACATAGACTGGAACCGCCCCGTAAAGGAAATCATGAACCTGATCCGCGGACTCAGCCCGTATCCTGCAGCATATACTGAACTGATAAAGGACGGCAATACGGTGCAGCTGAAGATTTTTGCTGCCGAGAAACTCGACAGCCGGACAGTTGATGTCCTGAAAGCCAGGTCAGGAATACAGGAAACAGCCCCTGCAGGAACAATCCTTTCCAACGGTCATGATATTTTCGCCATAACTGCGGCCGACGGAGTATTGTCTCTCACCGACATACAGCTCGCGGGCAAGAAGAGAATGGACATAAAGGCCTTCCTGGCTGGATTCAGAGAACCGGAGTTCTGGTCGTTATCGGCAGGGACATCATCCCAAGTGCTGGACAGATACTGGGCATCCATAAAGGACAATCAATAAAACCGAAATGTACAAGACAGCTGCGATAATAGACAACGGCAGATTCCCGCGCAAGGAATATCCGCGGTATCTGCTGAAAAATTCCGATTACATAATCTGCTGCGACGGGGCCCTGACAAAATATTTGAGAAACATGGAAGCCGTATTCGGCCGCAGGAGAGAGCCAGATGCAGTAATAGGAGATCTCGATTCTCTCAGTCCTGCAATGATAAGGAAATACGAAGACAGAATAATCAGGGAGACAGAACAGGAAAACAACGACCAGACAAAGGCGGTGAACCATGTCATCAGCCATTTCGCCGATGTTTCCACGATATACATACTCGGCGGCACCGGGGAACGCGAAGACCATACGATAGGCAATCTTTCCCTGCTTATGGAATACGCGAGGAAATACGGTGACAGCCCGCACATCGAAATGGTATCCGACTATTCCACTGCTTTTGCATTGACCGACAGCTGCGAAATCAAGTGCGGAGAAGGCAGGAAATTCTCGCTTTTCTCTCCGGACAACAGCCTCAGAATCAAATCGGAAGGACTGCACTGGCCTACTGATGACGTAATCTTCGACAACTGGTGGAAAGCCACGCTGAACCGTGCCGATGAAGATACTGTAAGGCTCACGTTCAGCCACAAGTCGGTTGCCCTTGTAATAATGGATTGAGCATACGGTTACACTGTATGAAGATTTTTCCTAACTTTGCAGGAATATATACAACGAAAACATGACCGAAACAGAATACCTCCCTACCGTAGAAGCTGTCGTCACAGCATCGAAAATACTCGATGAAATCATCGAACCGACGCCGATGCTTCTCAACCAGAATCTTTCCGAAACATACGATGCCGAAGTCTATCTCAAAAGAGAAGACCTCCAGATAGTCAGATCCTACAAGATACGCGGAGCATACAACAAGATTCGTACGATCCCTCCCGAGGCTCTGAAATACGGAATAGTGTGTGCAAGTGCAGGCAACCATGCCCAGGGCGTGGCTTTTTCCTGCAACAAACTGCACATAATGGGTTCGATATACATGCCTACGACTACTCCCCGGCAGAAAATCGAACAGGTAAGGATGTTCGGCAAGGAATATATCGACATAGTGCTTACCGGAGACACTTTCGATGCCGCCAACAAGGAAGCCATTGAATATGCCGAGAAATCCGGAAAGACATTCATTCCCCCTTTCGATGACAGGAAAATCATCGAAGGCCAGGCGACAATCGGCCTCGAAATAGAAAAGCAGATGAAAAAGCCGCTCGACTACCTGTTCATACCTATCGGCGGTGGCGGACTTGCATCGGGGGTAGGCGCATATATGAAATTCGCTTCACCGCAGACGAAGATCATCGGAGTGGAGCCTGCCGGCGCACCCTGCATGAAGACCGCACTGGAAAAAGGGGAAATAGTGGAACTCGAAAACATCGACAAGTTCGTAGACGGGGCGGCGGTAAAGAAAGCCGGAGAACTGACCTACGAAATATGCAGGAAAGTCCTCGACGACATCGTGGTAGTACCTGAAGGCGCAGTATGCACAAGCATCATCGACATGTACAACAAGAGCGCCATCGTCGTTGAACCGGCAGGTGCGCTTTCTGTGGCGGCTCTGAGATTCTATGCCGACAAGGTCAAGGGGAAAAGAGTCGGGTGCATCATAAGCGGGAGCAACAACGACATTACCAGGACGGAAGAGATACGTGAAAAATCGATGCTTTACGAAGGTCTCAAACATTATTTCATCGTCAGTTTCCCTCAACGTTCCGGAGCATTCCTCTCATTCATCAGAGACAATCTCGGTCCCAAGGACGACCTTGTACTTTTCCAGTATATCAAGAAAACCAACAAGGAAGACGGGCCGGCGCTCATCGGAGTAGAAGTGGAAAGCAAGGAAGACTTCGAGGCGCTCGTACACAGGATGGATGCCAACAAGATAGCATACGAATACATCAACGAGAACAACAAGCTGTTCGAAATCCTGATCTGACAGGTCTCCGCCTGGAAACATACCGGAAAAAGCAAAACAGACAAAATAATACGAACTATGGCAAATTTGGATTGGACTAACCTCGGCTTCGGCTACAGAAAGACGAACACGATTCTGATCTGCAGCTACAAAGACGGTCAATGGGGCCCTGTAGAAAGCCACACTGACGACAACCTCAGTATCAACGCATTCGCAGGAGCACTCCACTACAGCATCGAATGCTTCGAAGGTCTCAAGGCATTCCGCGGGGCCGACGGCAAGGTAAGACTCTTCAGACCTGAAGAAAATGCGAAAAGGCTCCAGAGATCCGCGGCCTTCATCGGAATCGCGGCCCCTTCAGTCGAACTCTTCATCGAAATGTGCATCAGAGTGGTGAAGGAGAACATCGATTTCCTGCCTCCATACGAATCACAGGCGTCCATGTATCTCAGACCTACGCTGATAGGAGTCAATCCCCAGCTCGGCGTAAAGTCATCCACCGAATGCCTCTTCCTGATGCTCTGCGCCCCGGTAGGCGCATATACGGGAGGAAATCTCCAGCCTTCCTATACGGTGATTTCAAGGGACTATGACAGGGCTGCGCCCAACGGGACAGGCAGTTTCAAGCTCGGAAGCAACTATGCGGCATCCCTGTATTCCTACAACCTTGCACACAAGTTCGGCTATGAAGCCGTGCTGTACCTCGACCCGCTCCACCATCAGTTCATCGATGAATTCGGCTCGTCGAACTTCTTTGCAATAAAGGGCAATTCATATATCACTCCGAAATCGGACTCCATCCTTCCTTCCATTACGAACAAGTCTCTCGAGACTGTTGCCAGGGAACTGGGAATGACAGTGGAAAGACGCCAGATTCCGGTAGAGGAACTTTCGACATTCGAAGAGGTGGGAGAATGCGGCACTGCCGTAGTCATCACGCCTGTCTACCGCATAGATGACAAACCGGGTCTGGAATCCGAAAAGGTTACTCCGTATTACTTCGGCTCGCAGTACGAATGCGGCCCTAAGAGCCTCAAGCTGTACAAGATGATACGCGGCATCCAGAACGGAGAGATCGAAGATCCGTTCGGGTGGTGCATGTTCGTATAGCCCGGTGAAAAAAGACAAAACGATACTTCAAGTGCCTGGAGGGGAACGGACCGTTCTCCTCCATACTTGTTGCGCACCCTGCTCGTCGGCCATAGTGGAATGCCTGATGAAGAACGGCGTCACTCCGGTGATATATTACTGCAATCCCAACATTTACCCGAAAGAAGAATATCTCATACGCAAAAGGGAGTGTACCAGATATGCCGCGTCTCTCGGACTCGAAATTGTGGATGCGGACTACGACCACGGCAAATGGCTCGAGGAAATCAAAGGACTCGAAAACGAACCCGAACGGGGGAAACGCTGCCTGCAATGCTTCAGGCTAAGGCTCGTGTCTGCCGCAAGATATGCGCACGAACACGGCTACAGAGTTCTTACCACCACACTTGCATCATCCCGATGGAAAAGTCTGGACCAGATCAACGCGGCAGGAGAATATGCCGCCTCCCTCTATGACGATGTGACATGGTGGGACAAAAACTGGCGCAAGGACGGACTGCAGGAACGCAGGAACTTCCTGATAAAAGAACACGGCTTCTACAACCAGCAATACTGCGGCTGCGAATTTTCCATTCACGACATCCTGTCCAGAAAATCCGCAGAATAAACCCGGCCTACCGGAAGTTCCTCCCCGCTTGAAAGCAGCACATTCCGGCTCGAATATTTCGATACCCTGTCCAGCGGGACGACAAAAGACCTGTGTATTCTCGCAAACCGGTCTTTCGGCAGCATGTCGGACAATTCTTTCAGACTCATTTGTGTAAGAACCGGATCGGCTCCCTTGCGGCGGATATTGACATAATTGTCCATTGCCTCTATATACAGGATATCATCGAGAGGGATATTTACATTCTTGTATTCCGACTTTACAGTAATCTCGCCTGTCCCGCGGCTTCTGACGGCATTGTCTTTAAGGTATCTGATCTCTTTCACCTTGTTTACCGCTGTCTCGAAACGGCTGAATGAAAACGGCTTGTGAAGAAAGTCTACAGCATTCAGTTCGAAACCGTCGAGTGCGAATCTGGCGTAGGCAGTGGTAAAAATGAGAAAAGTGCCTTCAGGCAGATTCTTCGCGATGTCAATGCCGGTGACCCCGTTCATCTCTATGTCGAGGAATACCAGATCGGGGCGTTCCCGCATGACGGCATCTGTTCCGAGTACTGGATCGCTGTACACTGAAATGGCAATATCTCCGGCTCTTTTGCAGAACTGTTCGATTATTGTCAGTGCGACAGGTTCGTCATCTATGGCTATTGCTCTCAATATCATGATATCTGTGTTGTCCGGTTGCTCTTCGGCCCGCTTTTTTCCGGATGCGCTGCCAGCATGAGCTTCACCTGGAAAAAGTCTCCTGAATCCGAAATATCGAGGGTGTGGGCACCCGGATAGATCAGTTCAAGGCGTTTCCGGCAATTCGCTATGCCTATCCCGTCTCCCTTTTTCATGAGAGACTCCTCGAAAGCCCTGTTTCTGATTCCGAACAGGATATCTTTCTCCGTCACCTTTATTTCTATTTCTATCCTGCTGTCCAGATGCGATGACACCCCGTATTTGAAGGCGTTTTCCACGAAAGTGATCAGCAGCATCGGAGCTATCGACGCCGTATCATCGGCATTGTCCACTTCAATGGCCACCTCGGTATGTTCGTTCAGCCGGAACTTCTGGAGACCGATATATTTTCTGATATAGTCTATTTCTTCGGTAACCGGAATAAAATCGCGGTTTCCGTTGGAATAAAGATATTTCGTCATGTCGATAAACTGGACGAAAGCCTGTTCGGCCTTGTCGGAATGCGCAATGACAAGCCCATATAGCGTATTCAGCGCATTGAAAAGGAAATGCGGGTTGATCTGCGACTTGTACAGGGCAAGTTCCGCCTTGGATTTCTCCTGTTCCAGCTCCTTCTTTTCAAGAATCTGCCTGTACAGCTCAGTCAAAAGCCCCACCGCAATGCTGAACGTAGTCACTACTACGAAAAGGAACCATACACCCTGTTCATGCAGGCGGATCTTGAAAGGAGGCCTGAAACCGTGGTCCGGTCCCCTGTGTCTGAAAAATACCGGCATCGGACCGTCATGCATCCGGTATTTCGTCAGCAGCCATGTCACCAGAATCGTAAAAAGGAAAAGCAGCAATGCCGCCGCATATCTTTTCCTGCCGAATACGAGCGATATGGTCAGTTTCCTGTGAATAAAATATACGATATACAGCCAGCAGACAAGCAGGAGCACAAAATCGAAATGGTGCGTCAGCCACCTTTCGACAGGCAGAAGCATCATCATGACCGGTAGAAGGATCACGCAGAAAAAGATATCGATATACAATGGAAGTTTCCTGTTATTCATCGCCGGAGGTATTTCCGGATACAAAATTAGAAAATTTATTACTGCTTCGGAATGTCGTTCGCCATCTGATTCGCGTCGTTTGCCACCATACGGTCCCAAACGGGTTCAAAGGTACGGTTTGTGCGATATCTTTACGATTGGAATGCGGTATTCAGGACATCCGCACCGAAGTTTCATTTAATAATTCATGCTATATGAAAAGGTTGGTTATGATTTTTGTTGCCGGCACGATAGGGCTCGGTAGCATGTTCGCCCAGGGGCCGATGCCTCGTCACCACGGTCCGGCAGGTGAAGGTGCAAGACTTTCCGACACTGCAAGAGTGGAATTCAAGGTAAAAATGCTGAAAGAAAAACTGTCGCTTACAGACAAACAGGCCGCTGATCTTTCCGTTCTGTTTCTGAGTCAGGAAAAGGCAAGGACAGAGGCAATCGAGGCTCACAGGAAGGCCATGGAAAAGCAGGCTGAAAAAAACAAGGCCGATTTCGAAAAAATACTGACTCCCGAACAGCTTGAAATCCTCGGCAGCATGAGGGAGCAGCGCCATCCGGCTGGTCCGGGACCGGAAGCCGGACCACGGCACTGGAACCGTCATCCGGGGCCAGGGCACCACACAGGGCCCGGACACATGGCAGGACCGGAACACCGCGGACATCACCAGGCAGCGGACTGCCCATGCTGCAAGTGTCCTCGCAAATAACTGAAAACAATAATAGGCACGTGATGGCGGCCAAAAGGAAAAGCACCCTTTTGAGTCGCCATCACATTTTCATTCGGACGAAGACAGGTCAAAAGTCACTAAGTGACCTTCTCTCTGTCATGCTATCTTGGAATACGGGCCTTTTCCCGGATCCCTGAAACAAATGGCGAAAAGGACCGCTACCACAAGAGCATACGCGGCAAAAATATACCAGGCTGTACTCCAGTCAGGATTCTCTGCCTGATATACCAACGGATTCACTACGAACTCCTGGGCCGTAAGCGTCCCTATGGTCGCTCCGATACCGTTCGTCATCAGCATGAAAAGCCCCTGCGAGCTGGATTTGATTTCATCGGACGAGCGCTGTTCGACATACAGGGCGCCTGAAATATTGAAGAAGTCGAATGCCACTCCGTACACCAGCATCGAAAGTATGAACATCCATACGCCGGATCCGGGATCTCCCGCCCCGAGCAGGCCGAACCTGAATACCCAGGCGATCATGGCAATAAGCATGACTTTCTTGATACCGAAAAATCTCATTGCAAACGGGATGAGCAAAATGCCGAGCGTTTCCGACATCTGCGAAATGGAGATCAGTATATTCGAATATTCCACCCACCAGCTGTCACTGAATTCCGGGACATTTTCAAAATGCGAGATATACGGATTCGCAAACCCGTTCGTAATCTGCAGGGCCACTCCGAGAAGCATGGAGAAAATAAAGAAAGTAGCCATCCCTCTGTCCTTGAAAAGACGGAAAGCCTTGACGCCCAACGCTTCCGCAAGGCCCTGGAATTTGGCATTCCTGTTGGCCGGACAGTCGGGCAGGGTGAAGCAGTACAGAAAAAGAAGGAGACCGGCCGTTCCGGATACGAAAAACTGGTTGTAAGTATTCTGGAACTGGACGCCGTTCCCGTCTTTCAGCAGATTCACAAGGAACATGCAGCAAATGAAGCCTACAGTCCCGAAAACACGGATAGGAGGGAAATCCCTGACAGTATCGTAGCCGTTTTTGACCAGAATCTTGAAAGCGACGGAATTCGACAGGGCTATGGTAGGCATGTAAAAAGCCACGCTCACGGCATACAGCGGGAAAAGGATGCCGAATCTCGCATCGGCCCCTGAAACCATGCCGTAATACCCCGCCGCAATCATGGACGCACCTGCTATCAGATGACAGAAACCGAGAAGCCTCTGTGCCGAAACGTACTTGTCGGCAATAATGCCGATTATGGCCGGCATGAATATGGAGACGATACCCTGCATGGAATAAAATATCCCGATACGTTCGGCAAGCCCTATGTTTGCCAGATAATTGCCCATGGAAGTCAGATAGGCACCCCAGACTGCCCACTGGAGGAAATTCATCAGGATAAGCCTGATACGTATTGCCTGCTTCATAAATATGCGGTTTTGATGAAAAACAAAGTTAAAAAAGTTTTTTAGGAAAATACTCCGGAAACTTCGTATCTTTGAAGTTTGAACAATAAAACATGAAATTCGTCAAGACAGCGGCCGATCCGGCTTCGAATGCAAGATGCGGTGTCATCACCACCGGGCACGGACAGATAGAGACACCTATCTTCATGCCCGTAGGGACTGTCGGGTCTGTCAAGGGAGTTTACCACAGAGACCTCGCAGAGGATATCAAGGCCGAGATAATCCTCGGCAACACCTATCACCTGTACCTGAGACCCGGGCTTGAAATACTGAAAGCCGCAGGCGGCCTGCACAAGTTCATCTCCTGGGACAGGCCGATACTCACCGACAGCGGCGGATTCCAGGTCTTCTCGCTCTCCCCCATCAGGAAGCTCACGCCTGACGGATGTACGTTTTCCTCCCATATAGACGGGTCCAGACACACGTTCACTCCGGAAAACAATGTCGACACGCAGAGAATCATAGGCGGAGACATCATAATGGCCCTCGACGAATGCACCCCCGGAGACGCATCCTTCGAATATGCACGCAAGTCTCTCCGGCTTACGGAATCATGGCTGAAACGCTGCATAAAACATTTCGATGAAACCGAACCGCTTTACGGCTATCCCCAGACCTTTTTCCCAATCGTCCAGGGATGCGTATATCCCGACCTCAGAAAGGAGGCTGCGGAATTTGCCGCCTCATTCGACCGTGAAGGCTATGCGATCGGAGGCCTTTCGGTAGGCGAACCTACGGAAAAAATGTACGAAATGCTCGAAGTAGTCTGCCCGATCCTGCCTGATGACAGGCCGAGATATCTCATGGGCGTCGGGACTCCGGCAAATCTGCTTGAGGGAATAGAGCGCGGCATCGACATGTTCGACTGTGTCATGCCGACGAGAAACGGCAGGAACGGAATGCTTTTCACCTGGAACGGCATCATGAACATGAAAAACCGGAAATGGGCCGACGACTTCTCCCCTATCGATCCGGAAGGCGCATCCTTTGTGGACAGGACCTATACCAAGGCATATTTGAGACATCTGTTTACAGCCAAGGAAATCTTTGCCGGGCAGATAGCCAGCGAGCACAATCTGGCTTTCTATCTCGACCTTGTCAGGGAAGCCCGGAAGCACATAAAGGCAGGCGACTTCAGAAGATGGAAAGAGGAAACCGTACGGAAAATCATGACGAGACTTTAAGAAAAGGAATATGAGACATATAGATCTTAAGCCGAGGCTCATCGACTTATACATAATCAAGAAATTCATCTCGACGTTTTTCGTTGCCCTGGTCCTTATCATCGGCATTGTCATCATATTCGACATAAGCGAGAAGATAGACGACTTCGTGAGCAGGGAAGCTCCGCTGAAAGCCATTGTTTTCGACTACTATTTCAATTTCATCCCGTACTTCATGAATATGTTCAGCGCCCTGTTCGTATTCATTACGGTGATTTTCTTCACGTCCAAGATGGCGGCCAATTCCGAAATAATCGCCATTCTCTCGTGCGGCATAAGTTTCCACAGGATGATGGTGCCGTACATAGTGTCAGCAACAATAATAGCGGCATTCTCCCTGTGCCTCAACCTGTTCATAATACCGAACTCAAACAAGGAGCTCGTACAGTTCGAAAACAAATATCTCAAAAACAGTTCGAGCAACACGAACAGAAACATACATTATCAGATATCTCCGGGCGAATTCGTGTACGTGGAATCATTCAGCTCCTGGAACAACACCGCATACAGGTTCACTCTCGAGAAAATAGAAAACAACCAGCTGGTTTCCAAACTGTCTGCGGAAACGGCCGTCTGGGACACGACCTTCGACGGATGGAAACTGCGCAAGTATTTTATCAGGGACTATACCAATTCTCTCGAAGACAGGGTGCGCAGCGGAGCGCAGCTCGACACTGTCATCAACCTGACCGTCAACGATTTCTACATGAAGAAAAACACCCTGGAATCACTGAATTTCAGGGAACTGAACGAACTGATAGCGACACAGAAGATGCGCGGAGACGCAAACATAAAAGATGCCCTGATAGAAAAGAACAAAAGATTCGCCATGCCGTTCTCCGCATTCATCCTGACTATCATGGGAGTGGCTCTGTCTTCAAAGAAACGCCGCGGAGGCATAGGCTGGAACATAGGCATAGGCATAGGACTCAGCTTTTCCTACATACTTTTCCAGAGATTCAGCGAAATGTTCGTATATACGGGGATCATGCCGCCCGGACTTGCACTTTGGACTCCCAACTTCCTCTATGCAGTCATAGCCGGAGTATTGTACAAGATTGCGCCAAAATAAAAAGAAAAGGGATTTTACGGTCGTGTATGCACGCTTATGACAGAATGGCCGTACACGACAAGCGAACTGTAGTCCACATTCCTTCAGGTAATGCACGAAATGCTGCTGCCGTCTCTCATTATGCCGGAAATCGTCCCGTCCGAAGCGAATACTGCACTGCTGCCGTCACGCATGTTGCAGTCGAAATCGCCTATCTGAAGTCCTGCTTCATCATACTTCGGCCCCAGGGATGATCCGTCTTCGAAAATAGCCTTGCAATACGATATGGTCCCGTCCATTCTTATGGATGACCCTCCTGTCATTATCAGGGAAGCGGATGATATCCCGACATGGCCGGCCGAGAAAGACGAGCCGTCATACAGACTGAGAGTCAGATCATCGGAGGAAATGCGGTCGCAATATAATCCGGACCCTGATCTGGACTCAATCTTCACCGAACGGTCAAGCCGGCAGCCGACATTGAGGAATGCTCCGTCCGAAATACGGATTGAGCTGAGATTCCCGGAATACGGGACGGTGATCACTGTGCCGAGGACATTCGAAGAAAACTTGGCGTTTTCGGAATAACGGATATGCAGGACATTGTCCTTCACCTCTATTTCGATATACGGCAGCACATTGGAATCCGCCGTGATTTCAGCCGCCGACACGTCATCGGACATCGCGACATCCATGCTGCCATGGATTTCTATTCCCGAAAACGCAGCCGGCACATCCCTGTATTTCGTCGCATACACGCCGGCAAGATCGATCTTCGAACATCCTGACAGCGAAATAACCGATAAGGCAATTATCTGTAAAAAAAGATTTTTCATCTTAGAACTTCTTTTCACAAGTCAAAAGATGAAAAATCTATATAAAACGTTGCAGCTGTTATAACTGTATGCCGTATTTCATTCAGTCGGAAAGGCCGAGCTTTTTCATAAGGGCTTCCGGCTCGGGCTGATGTCCCCTGAAGTTCTCATACATCACTGAAGCATCCTCGGAGCCTCCTTTCGACAGGATATTGTCCCTGAAAGATGCCGCGACTTCCTTGTTGAAAATGCCTTTCTCCTTGAACAGGGAGAAAGCATCGGCCTCGAGCACTTCAGCCCATTTATAGGAATAATATCCGGCAGCATAGCCTCCGGCGAAAATATGGGAGAACGACGGAGATATGGCCGCACCGTCGACCTGAGGAAGCACGGCACTCGGACTGACAGCTTTCTGTTCGAAGGCGACAGTACTCTCCTGCGGCAGGGATTCAAGAGTATGCCATGCCATGTCTATTATTCCGAACTGCAGCTGTCTTACCTGAGAATATCCGGCAAGATAATTCTTGGTGGAAATGATCTTGGCTACGAGAGAGTCCGGAATAACCTCGCCGGTCTTGTAATTCTTCGCGAAGGTATCGAGGAATTCAGGTTCATATGCCCAGTTTTCCATGATCTGCGAAGGCAGTTCGACAAAATCTCTCGGAACAGAAGTTCCTGTCATCGACGGATAGCGGCCTTCGGCAAGAATGCCGTGAAGGGAATGTCCGAATTCATGAAGCAGTGTCGTGAATTCCGAGTGCGTAAGCAGCGACGGTTCAGTCTCAGTCGGCTTCGTGAAATTGGTAACGATGCTTACGAAAGGCCTTTCTTCCTTGCCTTCATATATGCTCTGTCCTCTGAACTCTGTCATCCAGGCTCCTCCCCTCTTGCTTGCTCTCGGGAAGAAATCGGCATAGAACAGAGCCTTGTGCTCTCCGGAAGCATCCGTCACGTCATAGACCTTCACGTCCTCATGATATACGGGTATATCCTTCCTCTCCGTAAAATTCAGTCCGTACAGTCTGTTCGCAAGATCGAAGGCTGCGGCGATGCAGTTTTCCAGACGGAAATACGGCTTGAGCTGCTCCTCGTTAAGATCATACTGAGCCTCACGGTATTTCTCGGACCAGTAGCTGAAATCCCACGGCTGAAGTTCGTTCTCTTCAAATCCGTTCTTTTTCGCGAAAGCGCAGATTTCAGCGACCTCCTTTCTTGCATACGGCAGGGTCGGGTCCATGAGTTCCTTCAGAAATGCGTTTACTGTCCCGGGATCCTTCGCCATCTTTTCTTCAAGGCTGTAGGCGGCATAGTTGTCATATCCGAGCATCTCCGCCATTTTTATCCTGAGATCCACGATATTCCTGACTATGCCGGTATTGTCGAACTCCCCTCCGACCGACTTGGTACTGTTGGCGACATAGACTTCCTTCCTGAGATCCCTTCTGTCGCTGAATTTCAGGAATGAAGAATAGCTCGTGTAATCCAGGGTAAATACCCAGCCGTCGAGTCCCCTGTCCTTGGCGGCAAGTGCAGCCATATCCACGACATAACCCGGAAGACCGGCAAGGTCGGCGCTGTCAGTCAGATGCAGGGTGTAGGCATTGGTAGCCGCAAGCACGTTCTTGCTGAACTGCAGGGTAGCCAGCGAAAGCTCCTCCGCATATTTGCTGTATATTTCCTTGTCTTCGTCGGAAAGATTCGCGCCGTTGCGGGCAAAAGACTTGTACGTATCCTCGAGAAGTTTCTTCTGGTCCTGCTCGAGACCGAGGAAATCCTTCTTCATGTAGACGGCCTTCACTCTCTCGAACAGAGGCTTGTTCAGTGATACATACATCGAAAATTCAGTCATCGCAGGCGAGATTTCTTCCGCGATCTTCTGCATTTCCTCATCGGTATCCGCCTCCATAAGATTATAGAAAATACCAGATACGCGGTTCAAGGTACGGCCGCTGTATTCGAGAGCCTCAATGGTATTTTTGAAATCAGGCTCGTCCGGATTGGCCACAATCGCATCGATCTCTGCTTTCGCTTCTGCGATTCCGGCCCTGAAAGCAGGAAGATAATGCTCATTCCTGATCTTATCGAACTGTGGAGCGCCGTATGGACATGGCGACTCCGTCAACAAAGGATTTTCCATATTGCAAGACATTAAACCCAGCAGCAGGACAGCTGCTCCGATTGATTTGAATTTCATGATTTGAATCTGTTTTCGGTTTCAAGGATGCAAATATAATAAAGTTTGGCGACTCATACGCCATCTTCCGAACCTATACTTATCCTTGCAATCGATGTCACGACTCCGTCCGTGACATGATACCGGATATCATAGCACATGTAGCTTTCCCTTTTGGACGAAAGCCCGCACGAGGTGAAAAAGTCCAGTCTGAAGCCCATTCTTTCCAGATCCGACAAGGGAATATTCTTCAAGGTCGTCCTGCGCAGAGAATCCAGTATCATGTAATTCCGTTCAAGAATGTCCTTCACTTTCTGCTTGTAGTTCCTGCTTTGCCTCATTATCCTGTTATGGTACCTGTTCTTGCAAGTCCCGCAGCAGAATTTCCTGTCGGAACGGCCGTACGGCAACTTGTCACCGCATTCGAGGCAATGCTGATCATCCGTTTCCTTCTGTCTGTACATAATCCGGAGTTTTTTGTTTTGTCCAAAGTTTGCCCAATATACTTTCATATCAAACAGGCAGATGAAACTTTTTACGATTATATCTCCATTTTTTTACGATTCCTGAAATTTATTCCGATTCTTGTCATCCGGAGGGAGAAGGCTGCAATTCGGATAAAACTGTTAAAATCGGAAAAAACTTGCAGAATCGGAAAAACCGGAACCGGAGGTATTCATAATCCGGGCATTATTGTCTTACTTTGCTTCCGACCTGTCAGGCGCGCACCACGATACAGGAATTGGAATTTAAACCGTAATCTAATGGAACAGTTGAACAGAATCGAATTGAGAGGCAATGTCGGCAATGTCCGGCTCAGCTCCGTAGGAGACAGTCAGGTGGCAAGGTTCTCCCTGGCTACTAATTTCATCTACAAAGGCAGGGAAGGCGATGCGGTGATAGAGACCACATGGCACAATATCGTGGCATGGAGCGGGAAAGGCATGCCTGACCTGAACAAGATAGACAAAGGTACGCCGCTATACGTATGCGGAAGACTGAGGTCGTCGAAATTCACAGGCAGTGACGGGGCGGAAAAACAGATCTACGAAGTAGTCGCGAACAAGATAGCATTCGAAACTCCTTCCCCGATGCAATGCGGATTGTGATAGTGTGACAAACTTCGGAGGAAGGAGGAAAGGGGGCTGGCTTACGGATTGTATTTCAAGGCTTGCGCAGAAGAGAAAGCCGCAGTGTAAAGTCTTACACGAGGATTTTCGAATCAGGTGCAACGCGAAACACACACATTTCAGCCAGTCCTCTCATTCAGACAGCTGCCAGAACTTGCTTCTTCGAAAGGCCGGAACCGTCGGGAACCATGGGCTGTCGTCTTGCCGTCCGCTTTCGGATGTCCGCCTGATGTCATCCGATGTCGCCTGGCATCACCTGATATCACCTGACATCACCTGATAACGTAAACGGTATAATCGCCGACTTCCACGCCATAGCGGCCGGAGAGATATGAACTCGCAGACGGGTCAGCCGCTGCCGGGGCAGTTTTAACGATCAGGATAGTATCGGAAATTCGGGCATCCAGCATGGATGAGACATCATTGCCGAAAGAAACGATATCCTGTCCGAAAAAGACGTCCATATTCTCCGGACGGTTCACATACAGAGTGGCATAGCCCGACGCCGGTGTTATTTCCTCGAGTTCTTTCGCTACGGCGGCAAGATTCCGGTAGCCGATATAGTCGTTCATCCGCGGCACAAGCGGCGAAAGCGCAAGAATAGCCAGGAGCAGGGAAGAAGACAGGAATGATACGGCTCCGGCCCATGACCTGCGTGCAAACAGGGAGATGAATGCCAGTACGGCTCCTGCAAGCAGGATGACAGCCGCCGCGTATACAGGCACCGTCTTCAGCATGTCTGCGAACGCCTCGGGGATTTCAAGCCCGGGAACAAGTTTCAGAAGTGCAGGTGACGCAAAAACAGCCAGAGCCAGCAATGCGAATATCGCAGACGGTACGGAAAGGGAAAATTTCATCCATCCGTTGCATCCTGTATCCTTTCCGGCTATGACAGTGAAATACGCCATGAACGGAACTACCGGAAGAAGATAAACCGACAGTTTGGAACTGAACATGGAAAGCATGACGAACGTGACTGCGAAAGCGGTGAAAAAGAGTCTGCCGGCATCCGTGACATATCCGTGCCTGCCCTGTTTTGAAAACATGGAGTAAATCATCGCGATCGAATACGGAGCGGCGACATACCATATCGCAATGAAATAATACCAGAACGGCTCCTTGTGATGGAACGCGTCGACCGCCCTGTCCACTGTCTGATGGAATAGAAGATTGTCAAGATAGGCTTTCCCGCCTTCCAGCCACACTGCCGTAAACCAGAGAGCGCAAAGAAGGGCGATTACCGACCATGTCCTCCATCCGAGATATTTTCCGATATCCCTTATCTTCCCCGAAAACAGCAGGAAGAACAATATGGCAAACACAGGCATGATGATGCCTACCGGACCTTTCGTAAACAAGGCCATGAAAATATAGACCGGCAGCAGAATCCTCCCTGCAGTCTTGCTTCCGACATCCTTGTACAGTTTGTAGAACGTATACAGGGAAAGGACTATGAACATGGTCATCAGCATGTCCATTCTCAGGATGACGGCCGTACCGAGAAACATCGCCGACGTGCCGAGCATCATCGCCGCAGCGAATCTTTCAAGATCGGAGAATTTCAATGATGACAGCCGCGAGACGAGCATGAGCCATTTGTCCATGACGCCTACCGTTATCATGGCTGGAATAAACGAGAACAGGCACAGGATAAAATAATTGTGTTCTCCGAAAATCAGGCGCGACAACATCAGAAGCCAAAGATAAAACGGAGGCTTGTCGGCATAAGGTTCACCCTGATTCGAAAACGTAAAGACGGAACCGTTCTCTATGGCCTCGTCGGCAATACTGAGATACCTCAGTTCATTGGCCGGGGATATGTCTTTGAGCGCCATGATCGGAATTAGACATATTGCCATCAGCAGAATTGCAAGAAAAACAGGGTGAGGTCTGATGCCGAGCTTCATCTTGATACGTCTCCTTTGGTTTTAGAATGAATGCCTATGATTAGATTTCTTAAATATGCCACTATACCGAACGATTGCCCGAGGATAAGGACAGGATCGGCCCTGAATATTCCGTACGCCACGATGACCGACGAGCCCGCGAGACTGATAATCCAGAATCCGAGAGGAAGCACCGACTGTTTTCTCCGGACGGAATATATCCACTGATATATGAATCTGAACGTAAAGATTATCTGCCCCGCGGAACCGAACAGCAGGAGTGCAGGCGGGACTTCTTCGTTGAAAATGAACCGGGACAGGAAATCCGAATTGTCCTTCAGCACGAAAACCGAAGCTATGACAGGTGTTCCTATCAGTACCGTTTTCAACAGGATATTGAATTTCTGCCACAGACCTTTCCAGCCCAGATTCCACAGGTAAATATAATAGGAAATGAACTGTCCGAGCAATATGGAGAAATCATCCCTGAACCAGCCGTATATAAAGAACAGATACGATCCTGCCACACTCAGGACCCAGTACGACGCCGGGGAAACCACCGTCCGGGCCTTCTCGGACTTTATCCACTGGAAAAGGGTGCGTGCCGAAAAGAAAATCTGTGCGAGGAAGCCTATCGCATATATGAAGAAGGGCTCTTGCATACGTCAGTCAATGTCGGATTCGGCTACCTTGTATCTGATATATCTCGACCTCATCCATCTGTAGGCGAAGCAATCCGCAAAGGAAGACATCATCCTGTTCCATATACTGAACTTGGACACTCCGGCCGTTCTTTTCCTGTGGCGGACAGGCACCTCCTTGTAACGGGCCCCTTCCTGAAGCAGGAGCAGGGCCGGGAAAAATCTGTGCATACCCTTGAACATGGGAAATTCCCTGGCTGCGGAAGTCCGGAAAACCTTGAGAGGACATCCGGTATCAGTGGCGCCGTCTCCTGTCATCATCCTGCGGAAAGAGTTGGCGAACCTGGACTGGAACCTCTTGAAGGGAGTGTCGTTGCGGTTGACTCTGATGCCTATGGCCATGTCGTATTCATCCATGTATGGAAGAAGGATGTCGAAATCTTCCGGATCGGTCTGAAGGTCGGCGTCTATATACCCCGCGAGACCTGATCCTACATGATCGAAACCGGCCTTGAGGGCTGCCGACAGGCCGCAGTTCTTTCCGAATGAAATATAGAAGAAATCATCGTTGGCCGAGCATATTTTCCTGAGCCCTTCAAGACTGGCATCGGTAGAGCCGTCATCGACGAACAGGACGCATGTCTTCAACTTCCCGTTCCGGATATATGAAGACAGGCATTTTTCAAGATTGGGGATATTGTCCTCTTCGTTGTAGAGAGGAACGATTATGGTAAATTCGTAATCTGCCGTTCTATTCATGGTTTTCGGTTCCGCAGGAAACAATTACGCTGCAAATATATCATTTATTTATGAAGAAAACGCACTAAATTGTCCAGCACCTTGCCGCTCATCCTCTCGAAAGACTGTGCGGTCCTGCCTGAAGAAACCTGCATGCAGCGCACATGGGGATGATTCAGGAATTTCTCCCCACCCAAAGCCATGACGGTGTCGCAGAAACACAGATTGTCATTTTCCAGCCATCCGAGGAAAGGTTCTTCGTCCCAGGCAGGCGAAAGCCCCGTATTGAACAGTATCCTGTGATTGCCGAAACGTCTGAATTCATCTTCATGCAGAAGCACCGTATTCCTGTTCAGGCAGCAGAACACCACATCATTCGCTTCCATAAGATCTCCGGGCTGCAAGTACCGGTATCCCTTTGCAGCCGCCAGGGCTTTTTCGCTGCGGGAAAAATAACTGATCTCCGCCCCGAAAAACCTCAAGGCATCCGCAATCATCCCTCCGGACTTGCCAAGACCAAGGAAACCCGCCCTCAATCCGGTGATTTCTCTCGGCACGCCATACCACGGTTCCTGACCGAACCCATGCAGACAACGCACCAGTTCACTCACTGCGTACTCCACCACCCCTTCGTCCCCATAGTCTCGTATGCCTGAGACTTCGATCCCGTGATTACGTGCATAAATTATATCCACATTGGCACTTTCGGGAGAATAAAGCGAACAGCACATCCCTATGTATCTTATTTCAGGGCAGGCAGCCATTGCTCTGTCCGTGATTCTTGAAGTATGGCTCAGCAATACGGCATCCGCATCCCCGATTCTGTCCGCAACCGTACGGTCGTCCTGAGGGATATCGTCGAAAAACACGAGTTTTTCCGCATAATCCCCAAGCCTGCCGACTGCCTCGGGAGTCAGGCCGAGAGGCTCTATTGCTACCAGTTTTCTGAATTTATCCATAATCCGAACATGTTGACGATGCAAAAATAAAAAACGGATTCCATAGTGCGAATAAAGGTGTGGAAAAATAAATTTTAATAATTACAAATAAGAGATTATATTTGCAGCCTTATCCAAAAGGCACTACCTGGAACAACCGTCGTAACGACGCTAAATATAACGAGTTATGGAACTAAAAGAAAAATTCATTGACGGCACGTGGAGCTCACGGATCGATGTTTCGGATTTCGTACACAGAAACATCACTCCATACACTGGAGATGCCTCTTTCCTTTGCGGTCCATCCGAAAAGACAAAAAAACTCTGGGACAAATGTCTTGAGACCCTCGAAGAAGAAAGGAAAAACAACGGCGTCCGTTCCATCGATGCCAGCACGATTTCTACCATTACATCCCACAAGGCAGGCTACATCGACAAGGAGAATGAACTTATCGTCGGACTCCAGACCGATGAACTGCTCAAAAGAGCCATCAAGCCTTTCGGCGGATGGAGAGTCGTGGAAAGAGCTTGCAACCAGAACGGAGTGGAGCTCGATCCCAAGGTAAAGGAAATTTTCACACACTACCGCAAAAGCCACAATGACGGAGTGTTCGACGTATATACTGAAGAAATCCTGAAATTCAGGTCGCTCGGCTTCCTGACAGGTCTGCCGGACAACTATTCCCGCGGACGTATCATAGGCGATTACAGAAGGCTCGCCCTCTACGGAGCCGACAGGCTCATCGAAGCCAAAAAGGACGATCTGAAGCATCTTACTGGTCCAATGACCGAGGACAGGATCAGACTCAGGGAAGAAGTAGCCGAGCAGATCAAGGCATTGAACGAGATCAAGCTTCTCGGTGAATACTACGGTCTCGATCTCGGAAGACCTGCATACAACGCACATGAAGCCGTACAGTGGGTCTACATGGCATATCTTGCGGCAGTCAAGGAGCAGGACGGCGCAGCGATGTCGCTCGGAAGCGTATCCTCATTCCTCGACATCTATATCGAATACGACCTTAACAACGGTGTCCTCGACGAACTTCACGCCCAGGAGCTGATAGACCAGTTCGTGCTGAAACTCAGGATGGTGCGTCATCTCAGGATGCAGGCATACAACGACATATTCGCCGGAGACCCTACGTGGATTACCGAGTCTATCGGAGGCCGCTTCAACGACGGCAAGATCAAGGTCACGAAGACTTCGTTCCGTTTCCTCCAGACACTCTACAACCTCGGGCCGGCTCCTGAACCTAACATGACCGTGCTCTGGAGTCCGGAACTGCCTGAAGGGTTCAAGAATTTCTGTGCAAAAGTCTCTATCGACACCAGTTCGGTACAGTACGAAAACGACAACCTCATGCGAGACACACGCAAATGCGACGATTACGGTATCGCATGCTGCGTTTCATATCAGGCTGTCGGCAAGGCCATACAGTTCTTCGGTGCACGCGCGAACCTCGCAAAGGCGCTTCTGCTCGCCATCAACGGAGGACGCTGCGAAAATACCGGCACCGTAATGGTACAGGGTATCGAACCGCTGAAAAGCGATGTTCTTGATTACGAGGAAGTACTCGCCAACTACAAGAAAGTGCTTCATGAAGTGGCAAGGGTGTACAACGAGGCAATGAACATCATCCACTACATGCACGACAAATACGATTATGAAAGGTCGCAGATGGCGCTGATCGATACGAATCCTTCGATCAATCTCGCATACGGAGTAGCCGGAATGTCCATCGCCGCGGATTCACTCTCGGCCATCAAGTTCGCCAAGGTCACCGCTCACCGCAACGAGGAAGGCCTGACGGACTCTTTCAGCATCGAAGGAGAATATCCATGCTTCGGCAATGATGACGACAGGGTGGACAATATCGCCAAAGAGCTGATACACTACTTCAACGCGGAACTCTGCAAGCTGCCTATCTACAAGAATGCACAGCCTACGCTTTCTATTCTCACCATCACTTCCAACGTGATGTACGGAAAGAAGACAGGTGCTACACCTGACGGCCGTCTCAAGGGAGTGGCCTTTGCTCCGGGAGCCAACCCGATGCACGGACGCGACTGCCACGGGGCCATTGCATCACTCAGTTCGGTAGCCAAACTCGATTACCACGATGCGATGGACGGCATCAGCAACACTTTCTCGATAGTGCCGAAATCTCTCGGACCTACCGACTCGGAAAAAATCGAGAATCTTGTGACAATGATGGACGGATACTTCTCCAAAGGCGCCCATCATCTGAACGTGAACGTGCTCAACAGGGAAATGCTCGAAGACGCCATGGAGCATCCGGAAAAATACCCGCAGCTGACGATAAGAGTTTCCGGGTATGCCGTCAACTTCGTCAAGCTGAGCAGAGAGCACCAGCTGGAGGTGATTGCCAGAACATTCCACAATTCTCTGTAGGCAATGCTGAACGTACATTCATACGAAAGTATGGGAACTTACGATGGGCCGGGTCTCCGGCTCGTCGTGTTTTTGCAGGGTTGTCCCTTCAAATGCCTTTACTGTGCGAATCCGGACACCATTGCATTCAGCGGAGGCACTCCGACAGACCCGGATGAAATCCTGAGGATGGCATTGAACCAGAAACCGTTTTTCGGAACAAAAGGAGGCGTCACATTTTCAGGAGGCGAACCTGCCGCCCAGGCGGAAGCCCTTGTCCCTCTCGTCAGGAAACTTCACGACAACGGCATCAATGTCTGCATCGATACCAACGGAGGCGTATGGAACAGCCATGTGGAAGAACTTTTCGGAATCGCGGACCTCGTTCTTCTCGACGTAAAGCAGTTCAATCCCGAAAAGCACCGGAACCTGACCGGACACGACAATTCCAGGACACTGGCGACTGCCGCATGGCTGGAAGAACACCGAAAGCCGTTCTGGCTGAGATATGTCCTTGTCCCCGGGATAAGCGATTCAGAGGAAGACATGACTGCCCTTTGCCGCCATTTCGGGAAAGACGAAACCGGCAAGCCGCGCTATGAAATGATACGCAGAGTGGAAATCCTGCCTTACCATACCCTCGGGATCAACAAATACGAATCTCTCGGCTGGGAATACAAGCTGAAGGATACGCCTCTCAATACGAAAGAACAGCTGGAAAAGGCAAAAAATATTTTCGACAGGTATTTCGACTGCGCAGTAATGAATTGATTTTATTCTTATATTTGAAAATCAATCATTCAGCCTTATGAAAGAAGTCGCGTTAGTCCTGTCAAGCGGAGGTCCGAGAGGCTTCGCTTACATCGGAGCCATTGAAGAGCTCGAATCCAGAGGATACAGGATTACATCCATCGCCGGAACCTCGATAGGGTCCCTGATAGGTGGAATGTATGCAGCAGGAAAACTTCCTGAAGTCAAGGAGTGGCTTTTCTCCCTGAACGGATGGAAGGTCTTTGGTCTTGTGGACATATCTCTGAGCCGCAATCATCTCGTCAAGGGAGACAAGGTCATAGAATCCCTGCGGGAGATAGTTCCGGATATCAATATTGAAGATTTGGACATCCCGTACAGAGCGATAGCGACAGACCTTCTCACCGGAGAAGAGGTGATTTTCGAAAAGGGAGACCTGTTTCAGGCAGTAAGGGCATCCATCTCGATTCCGTCGCTCTTCCGCCCGGTCAAGATGGGAAGAAGGACACTCATCGACGGCGGCATTGCCAACACCATGCCTCTCAACAGGGTGGAAAGATCCGGACACGACATTCTGGTCGCTTTCGACGTCAATGAAGTGGATGTCGACGCCATAAGACAGATTCTGTCCGACGAGGCTGATGCCGCAGCGGCAAAAGAGAAAGCCGTATCGGAAAGGAAGGCCGAAAACAAGGCCGTGCTGGACTCCGTGATGCACAATGACACCATGACAGTCAGGGAAAAACTGAGACTGGCAGCCATGCACGGACAGAAACTCATTCACGGCATGCTGGCAAAAGAAGAAAAACCGCAGAAAAGTTTTGATCCCGATGCCAATTACTATACCATCCTTTCAAGGACATTCAGTCTCATGAACCATTGGAATACGAAAATGATGGTACAGTTGTATCCGCCGGATGTACTGGCAAGCATGCCTTTCGATGCCTACGGCGCCATTGCCGACTACGGGCGTGCCGAAGAAATATGCGAGGTAGGCAGGGAGCTGATGAAAGAAGCCCTCGACAAATACGAAAAGAAACTCTAATCTCCGAAAGTCAGAGAACTGTTCCGGGCCGACAGCCAGCCTTTCTTCTGAGCCACTGAAAAACCCATCAATACGGCATAGAAGACAAGGCCGATCACAAGGATGATAATGCCGAGTATCCTTCCGGTCTGCCTGACAAGAGATTCCGATTCATCCTGCAGTTCATCGAATATGTTGTGCAGGGTGAACGGTCTGCCGGATGCGTCGAACTCTGCCAGCCGGTCATCGATTCCGCGCATGAATTTCTCGAACACGTTTTTGAACGGTCCGAGACCGGACATGTCAAGCACGGCGGACAGGGCCTGATTTCCTTCGATACTGCCGCTTGTCTGGAGGCTGCCGTCTATGAATGCCTCGAATTCGCTTTTATCCAGAACTTCAGTCGTATAACCTGGAGAGTCGGCCTCAATCTGCGCCTCAACGGAATCCAGAGTATTCCTCACAAGAGATACTGTCTTCCCCGGTATGATGCTGCATACCACGAGCAATATCACGAGCAGGACAGTGCCTGCCGCCGTAAATCCTATCAGAACTTTCCTGCTCGAAGAATCAGGCAGAGGCAGTTCGAAATATTTTACAAGAGATACTGCAAGTACAACCAGCAGCAGAATGAACAATATCGTAAAAAATGCACTCATAATTTTTTCCCGTCCAAATAAACAACAGTCTTGACAGGCGTACAGCCTGATTTGAGATTTTCGGCAAAAGGTTTTTTCAAGGCTTTCAGAGACCGGTACGACTCCTTTCTGCCGAGATCTTCAAGGACAATCTTCACAAGCAGCCTGCCGCATGGAGCCTGCATGTATTCCGAAAAAGAGTCGGGGCGGAATTCAGTTGAATTACGCTCCATAAGTATATTGTACTTCCGCTTCTTGTCATTCCAGCCGGAAAGAATCCCGATGCCGTTTTTCAGACACAGGAAAACCGCCACGGCCTGAATGGCGACAAGCCACATACTGATCTTGTACAATGGAATCAACACGATGCCTGTCCCCATGAAAACAAGGAGAAAGGCATACGCATTGAGATAAATGAATCTCGGAAAAGTCGAGATTGTATTCCGCGTCACTCCTGAGGAAGCTGGGCAATGGAAATAGCGTTATAGAAAGCATCCACCACTTTCTGTGCACCCTGCTCGTCCACGTCGGAAAGAAGGACCGTAGTACGCTGCGTGAAGGAATCATAGTAAAGGCTGTAAGCCTGGCAGAAACAGCCGCAGCACGTACCTTCCTTGATATAACCCACTTCCTTTACACTGCTCGGAAGGACATATTTCACATTCTTTCCCGTGTTCAGCACCCACAGAGCCTGGAACTGTATGATTTCCACGACCCTCTTGTCGGTGATGACTACAAAGCCCTTGCGTTTGAACCCCAGAATAAGGTTGATGAGTTTGACAATGGATCCGATAAGTCTCGCGATAGGATTCGAACTGGTAGCCCAGAGTTCAGCTTCGAGTTCCACGACAAGTTTCTCGTTTTCGCCCAGAATAAGGCCCGATTTCAAGTTCGCCATAATGAATTGGTTTTAGTTAGTAATAGTTGTTGAAAAATGTTATTCTGAAATTATGGTTTCGAACAGTGTCGGTTACAAAGTTAATAAAATAAAGCAGAAATCAAACAGTCTTGCTCCTATTCTTTGAAATAAGCGAACTGGCCACTTCTATGCCTACTACGAGGAAAAATCCTACGAGAGCGAAAAGCACGGCACCGCCGACATGCATGTCGATGAATCCGAAATTCCTCATGACCAGATCGGATGTAAGCATGTCCGCCCTGTTGAGCTCCATCAGTTCCGGGAACTGCGACATGACAAGTGTTTTCTTGTCGCTCCACGGCCAGACTTTCACAAGGGACCCTATGATGAAACCTGCCATGACAAGCAGGGTCTGTCTGTGATAATGTTTCAGCAGCCAGTGGAGAAATTTCGAAAATGCTATGATACCGGCCGCCGCACCTGTGACAAAGACAATCACCGTAAGAAAATCCATCAGATCCCCTTTCCCGTCGATAATGTTGGCAAGCGTATCCATCATGTACTTGTATTTTCCGAGAACAAGAAGAATGAAACTGCCTGAAATCCCGGGAAGAATCATGGCACAGATGGCTATCGCACCGCAAAGCAGAATGAACCAGAGACCGTCTGGAGTTTCAGTCGGAGAGAGGGTGCAGACGACCACCCCGAGGACAATTCCGAAAACAAGCATCACGAAATCATTGAATTTCCATGACTTGATTCCCTTGAGGATGAAAATGGAAGACGCAACGATAAGACCGAAGAAAAACGCCCATGTCTGTATCGGCTGGTAATCGAGCAGATACTGCATCAGTTTGGCCAGAGACAGTATGCTGATAAGGATACCTGCAATCAGGGACAGGAGGAAATTCCCGTTTATATGCTTCCAGAACTGCCTGAACTTTCCCGTGAAGAGCAGTTTCACAGCCGTGGCGTTGATTGAATTTATCGATCCGACGAGTTCCTCGTAGATTCCGGTCATAAATGCGATCGTACCGCCCGATACTCCCGGAATAACGTCGGCTGCCCCCATGCAGATGCCTTTTACAGTCACGAAAAGGTACCTAAAGAGATTTTTCATTACACTATCTGTTTAAGAAAATTATAAATTGCATCGATTTTTTCGTCGGTATTGCCGCGCGTTTCAGGCGGAGTAGTGCCATCGGGTACGGTTTCCGGAGCCGGTTCCTTTCCCGTTACTGTCAGATCGAACGGATTGCCCGGATATGCCAGTGTTCCTATCTTGAATCCGGCAGCGACAGCCCTGGACATGAAGTCGCCGGTAAAGTCATCCGTTGCCCTCAGATTTATCATAAGATCGGCCGTTACAAGGAAAAGATTGCCTTTGGACTTGATTTTCGGCATGCCGAACCAGTTGACATTCCTGCGTGAAATAACATTGTCGCCCGAGACATAGACCGTGTCTGTCTTGCGGATTTTCCTGAGATCGATGAATACGAGGGATACGGATATTCCGTGTGATCCCAGATATTTCCTGATTCTGTCTCCGTTCCTGAGACAGTCAGGCTCAGCCCCATCGAGGATAACGAGGGCGGAACGGATACTGCGCAGAGGCATGAACCCTGTCGGCGTCCGGCTGGAATATTTTTTCAGCCGTGATTTCCGGAATAATGTCTTCAGAAAAAATGCCATTTCACTTTATTTCTTGTTTGCCTGAACTGCAGCGATCAATGCCCTGATCTCGCTTTTAGCTTCTTTCCAGCGAGGGATATCGATCTTCGTCCCGACCACCTCCACGACCTTGGCGGCTATGATGGAACCGATTTCTCCGCAGGTTTTCAAGGGAAGGCCGAGCGAATGGGCATACAGGAAACCGGCAGCGTAGGTATCCCCTGCGCCAGTAGCATCTACCGGATCGGCAGGCCATGCCTCGATATAATGGCATTCATCTCCGCTCCTGACCATGGAACCGTCCTTGCCGACCTTGACCACGGCTATGGAACAATGTCTTGCAATCTCGTCGAGAGCCTCTCGCGGTGCCATTCCCGTAAAGGACCTGGCCTCGGCTTCATTGGCGAATACGATATCTACATAATGCTCCACGATATCGTGCAGGAACACTTCATTGGATTCGACCACATTGTACGAAGCCATGTCGAGAGAAACGATGCATCCCGCCTCCTTCGCCAGTTCAACCGCCTTCCTTATGAGATTCTGGTTCTGGACAAGATAGCCTTCGACATGAAAATAGTCGTATCCTTCGAAATACTCAGGACGGAGATCTTCCGGCACCAGTTCCAGGGCAGCTCCGAGGTAAACGGCGAAAGTCCGCTCCGCATTCGGAGCCGTAATGAAAACCATGGCTCTCCCGGACGAACTGACGCCTTTGAGAAGTATGGACCTGATACCGTACTGTTCCTGATCGCTTCTGTACAGATGTCCGAGTTCGTCATCTCCTACCTTGCCGATAAAACCTGATTTCATTCCGAAAATCGCCGTACCGGTAATGGTATTGGCTGCGGATCCTCCGGCCACATACTGCAGTCCCGTCGATCTCAATGTCTGCCATATCCTGTCCCCGGTCTTCATGTCGACATGCTGCATGCTTCCCTTTGGCAGATGGAACTGCCTGAGCAGGCTGTCGTCCGGAAGAACGGCAAGGATGTCGGTTAGGGCGTTGCCCATTCCAAGAATCGATTTCATCGGGAAATGTTTTTAATAAACAAGTCGCAAAGATAGGGAAATTTATTATATCTTTGCGGCTCTCCATAAATTTTGGAAATGAGTATCAAAGATCACGGCAAGGATATCGTCAAATACATTCTGTCCGCGGCAGTTGCATGTGCTCTCCTTTATTTTACTTTCAGGGAAGTGAAATGGGAGGATTTCCTCAACGGTCTGGAATCCTGCCGATGGGAATACATCCTGGTCTCGATGGCTGCAGGTATTGCCGCATTCTGGCTCAGAGGTCTGCGCTGGCGTGAAATCCTGCTGCCCATCGACGGTACAATCAGCCGGCGCACTACTTTCAACGCCGTCAACATCGGCTACATAGCGAATTTCATATTTCCACGTATCGGCGAATTTGTCCGTTGCGGCTTCATCACCAAGAATTCAGCTTCAGACATTACGGAAACCGACGACGGCATTCCGAGGAAAAAGGCTTCCTACGACAAAGTGCTCGGCACTGTCGTTCTCGAACGGAGCTGGGACATGGTGACCATGTTCATTTTCCTTGTCGCCCTGCTTGTCTTCAGATGGTCCGAATTCGGAAGTTTTTTCGTCGACAAAATGTGGCATCCCTTCGAGGAAAACCTAAATTTCAGTTTCTGGTGGGTAGTCGCGGCTTTTACGGCCCTTTGCTTCGCCTGCCTTTACCTTGTCTACCGGTACCGCAACCGCAGCCGCTTCTGCCGCAAGATAGCCGATATATGCAAAGGCCTGCTTCAGGGCATCCTGTCATGCCTTAAAATGAAGAACAAGTGGAAATTCTTTCTCTATACCCTGCTGATCTGGCTTATGTACTGGACAATGAGCGTATCCACCATGTGCGCCATGCCTGGTCTTGACGGTCTCGGCCCTGTAGACGCCCTGTTCCTGATGGTAGCCGGCAGTTTCGGCTGGCTTGTTCCCGTACCTGGCGGTTTCGGGGCCTTCCATTTCATAGTATCCCTCGCCCTTTCCACAATCTACGGCATCCCTTTCGAAATGGGACTTATCTTCGCCACCCTCTCCCACGAATCCCAGGCCATAACTATGGCTGCATGCGGAGGAATTTCCTATCTGGACGAGGCGTTCAGGAAATGATTGACGGGGATAACAAAAGTCAAAAGTTACCGCGACTGAAAGGAGCGAAATCCCTTTAATAGGGGGCGTGAGCAGCTTGTGAGACTGTCCGGTGGACATTCAAAAGCGAGCAGCAAGACGACAGTCCGGGGGTTAGAAGGGTCCGGTCTTTCGAAAGAAAACGTTTGAAATTCTATAAAAAGAAACCGACCTCAAAATTCCTTTTGGGTCGGCTTCCGTTGATTGCTCAGATATTGCAAGACCTGCAATAATTCCGGATCAAAGAATTCACAGTCCCGTCTCGCCAAAAATACCTGCTATTCGGTTTTTTCGAAAAGATACGGCATTACGCCCCGGGAATCGGCGTAACTTCCGAAAGAGCTGTATTGCGACGAATACTGGACGTATTTGTTTACATCGTGATTGGTAATCTTTGCTGTTCCATCAGGCTGGAACTCGATAGACCAGTATTGTCCGGCTGTCGGTGTTGCCGATACATTGAAACTGTCATAACTTTCCTGCTGATACAAATAGCGTCCATCAGACTGGCAGATAGTATAACTGCCATCGCTTTCTGATATTATATAACTGTTTTCATCCGAAGCCGCACCTGTCGAATATATGATATCGCCGTCCACGGCATTTACTTCATCGACATAAATATATCCGTAATTTGAAGTTATAGGCTTGGCAACAAGATATTTACCCTCAACCTCAGCTATTATGAGATAAGATTTGCCTGCCGTGACCGATGAAACTTTCCTGTAATAGGCCTGAGCTGCAGGCACGAAAGTCATATCGTTCCCATAAATCTTTTCTCCGTCATTGAGTCGGGCCCATGCCCTGAAAATGTATGTAGTTCCAGTCGTCAATCCTGTAAGTTCCGTCGAAAATGAACCATCAGCCACGTTCGAAGCATCTATCGAGACAAGATCCGAAGCATCCGTTCCCCACTCGAAGCCACATGTAACATTATCGGAATCACCGAGAAAATAAACATCATACGAACCGTTGAGAAAAGCACCTGTCTCATTTACCGAAGCTTCCATAGACATAACCGAACTCAAAACTGCAGCAGGAAGCTGGTTCCCAGATACGATTTCAATTTGATCAAGGAATGCCCTTCGGGCAGAAAATGCAACTTTGGTCAGATCTGTTTCAGCATCAAAATACACATATTGATGTTCAAATTTGCCTCCGGTCCTGTCGGTTGTAAACGTAATCGTCCTACTTTGGCTACCGGCAGTAATTTCAAGTGTTCTTTCCTTTGAACTCCATCCAGTTCCGGAAACTATCACTGTAAACGGCTGAGAAAGATCGAGGGCCATTTTGGTGGTAATTGTACCTGCAACACTTGATGTACCGAACCTTATTCCGCCGTCGATCTGATATACTCTGCCGGTTATATCAAAATTAGTACTGCTTTCCCATTTAGGCGTACTGTCGTCAGACATATCCCCTCCGCTTGCCTCGGAAAAGTCTTCAACGAAAGGCAATGCAAGGCCGGATTCCAGTACAGTGATATCTTCGTCCTTCAATGTGACATTGAATATCGTTACATCGCCCTGTTTCAGTTCCATACCGCCGACATTCAAAGTCTTGGCGACAGTATATTTACCTGCATCGACTTCAAGCGTCAGAGTCGAAGATTCTGCGAAAACAAGAGGATTGACCAAAAGCCATGCGCCGTTGACATCATTTATCACGAATGAATCATCAGCATACTCTGCGCGAACATTGCTTTGTGTATTGAATTCCTTGATGAAAGATCCGCTTGTGACATCGATATTCGCTCTTCCCGTCAGAGGTTCCGCATTCACATCCGACGGAGTAAGAGTAAGCGATTTCACTACTGCAATATCCTTAAGCCCTTTGGAGGATCCGTCTTTCAATACAACTTTCAAAACTGCAAGAGCTCTGGCAAACTGGACTTCATTTACCGAAAGTTCAGTCTGCCCGTCTGCGATTTCCACAGTCTGCGGCTTGGCGATAAGAAGGTCGGCATCGGAGTCGAATGAATCCAGCGTAGGATTCTGGATCTGTGGAATTTCGAAGCCGACTCCGTCTTTATAATACCTGTTATAATATTTGTCTGACGTAGTCGCAAACCCGTACATTGTATGAACTCCGGCATCAATAGTCAAACTGCCTTTGAATACGGCGATACGGCCAGCTTCAGTATTATTGAGGTATTCAGGTGCCGTTTGTGAGGCATCAGCGCTCGTCGGCACTCTATCTATCCATATTCCCATTTTTTCTGTTCCATGCCATGAAGGAATATATAAGGAAGGATCTTCCGAATCCTGCGAAATACTTGTTTTCGTAAGATCGGACGCACTGCTGATAGTCACATTGATTGAATTTCCAGCATTCTCATTTTCAATCAATTCTTTGTTACATGCGACTGTAAGGACAAGTAAAACCAGTCCGGGTAAAATTCCTAATTTTTTCATGACCCAACTCTTAAAAATTAAAAATCATACCCGTAAGAAGACATATCATCGCCAGGAGCACCGGGATCTCCGAATCCACTACCGGCAAAACCCTTTTCAACCGAAATTTCAGTAGAAACGATTTCGGGAGCAACATACGCGTCAGCCCCCCCTCAAAGACTTTTTTTAACATAATAATATCTGTTATTAATAAATATGTGGTAAAACTTCAATTCCCTGATTTCCATTATTTTTCAAAATTATAATTATTCTGAATAAATAACAATAAAATTATGTTAAATTTTCATAATCAGAAAAAACCGTCAGGATCGTAAAAACTGTTTTAAGAATCGTAAAAAGTTGGCTGACACCTGTTGACTCTCCTTTCCCATTCCTGTACTTTAGCCGAAAAATTTCTGCTCATGGAAGTAAAGTATCGGAACCGGAGTATAATCCGCCGCTATGTCGACATCCTTTCCGACGCCGGATTCAAGGCCGTATACCGGGGTTCGCTCTCAGCAACAAAAGCGTCAGGCTCGACCTCAGATGCACCGGGGCTGACAATACAACTTTTATCGTCGAAGTACAGTGCTACCGGCAGGACAGACTCTTCAGACGGTGTGTCGAGTATGCCGCAAAGGTATATGACGCCGGGTCCAGAAAAGGCGACGGACAACTGTACGACATCCCTCCGGTATTTTTCATCTGTCTCCTCGAAGGCTGCGCAGAAGTTGCCGACAGGTCCGATCCGCTATGGAGGGACAGATTCATATCTGAATATACTTTCAGAGAAAAAGTATCTCTCGATGTACCCGATGAAACTATTTTTTGTATATTTGTCCACTTCGTGTCCACATATACTGTGGTGCCTCGGCATAGCAAATAAAATTTGCTCTGCACTCGGCTTCTGCGTATATTTGTCAAGTTATACCTGCCCGGGCGGGAAAAGGTAGTTGGATAAAGATTATCTGTTAATATGAAAAGAATTTTGAAATTGGCAGCCATTGCATTCATGTCCGCAATGGCAGGGATGGTGGCTTCAGCCCAGGATAACGAGCCTGTCCGGTTCAATGTCACGAAAGAACACGTATCTGCGGATATCGTGCAAGTGAAATTCGAAGCCGTGATTGCAGACGGCTGGCACGTCTATTCAACGGGACTGGAGGAAGGCGGACCGGTCTCTGCGGCTTTGGTCGTGGAGTCCGCGAAGAACGCCAGGCCTGAAGACACATTGAAGGCCGAAGGGAAGGAAATCAGCGCATACGACAGTATGTTCGGCATGGACGTCCGCTATTTCGAGGACAAGGTGGTGTTCATCCAGAATTTCAAGGTGAAAGGAAGCAGGTTTTCCGCAAAAGGCTGTCTCGAATACGGCGCCTGCAATGACACTATGTGTCTCCCTCCGTCCTCTGTGGAATTCACGTTCGACGAGTCAGTCCTGAAATAGATCATTTATCCACCCGGATATCGCATCCAAGGCTTCCGCAGAAACGGGAGCCTTTATTTTCGCATATTCGTCAGGCGTGCCTTTTTCGCAGGGCAGCATCAGATGGTTGAGTCCCGGTAAGGCTATCGTAGTGACATGGCGGTTATGCGCCAGATATTTCCTGACATTCCCAAGATGCTGCCTGCAGTTCACCATCACATCCTTTGTCCCGTTTATGGCCAGGACAGGTATTTTCACATCCGAAAGATAGTCCCCGGGATTGTATCTTATGAAGAAACGGTACCACGGAGTGGTCGCCTGCATGGCATACATGTAGATCGGGAACCGGAAATGGTCGTACTCTACCCCCTTTTTCCTGATCTTTTCGTCATCCTTCACTTTCCACTCGTCATACACGCGGAACAGTTCCGCTGACAATACGGCACTGTCCGCATCCGCATATTCGTAAGCGGTATTGAACATCAGTCCGTTTATCTCGTCATACCGCTTTTTGTAGGAATCCGGAAGGCCTTCCGTATTCGCCACTATGTCATGGTTCTGCTGTATGACGGAAGACAGCCCGTCCGTCATGAGCCCTGCCACGGATATGAAAAACCGGATGTCACGGCATCTTGAAGCAGCTATGGAACAGCTGGCGGCACCCTCGCTGTGCCCGAGGACACCGATCCGCCTTCGCGCTATGTCCGGCCTGCCTTTCAGATATTCCACCGCCGCTATGACATCATCCGAGAAATCGTAAGTGGTGGCAAGGGAATAGTCTCCGCCGGAGGCGCCTACACCCCGGTCATCCACCCGGAGCACCGCTACCCCGCGGGCACTGAGATATTCGGCTATCTCCTTGTATATCTTGTGCCCCGCCATAGTCCCGTCCCTGTCCTGCGGATAGGAACCTGACACTATGACAACGGCTGTATGACGCTTCACTCCGTCTTCGGGAATTGTCAGGGTGCCGGCATAGCCCAGGCTGTCCCGGCCGTAGAACAGCACGTCTTCGGATCTGAAATCACCGGCTGACAGTGTCACACAGACACACGACATGATTACAGCCGTACAGATGGTCCTGCAGCTCATTTCCTTGTCTCCTCTTTCCTTATCTCCTCTATCACTATGCTTATTTCATCCGCGAGAGCTGACGGTGATCCGTAATATCCGGTCGCTATCCACCTCACATTCCCGTTCCCGTCGATGATCATCTTCTGCGGGATACCGGAAAAATGGAACTGCCTGGCATAATGATCATACACGGCCTGACCCTTTCCCGCTTCGTTTTTGTTGTCCAGAAGTACCTGGAAATCATATCCTTTTTCTTTAATGAAATCCTTGATCACCCGTACGAAATCCTTTCTGTTCTCCATGGTGGATATGAAGAAGAAATCCACTTCCGGATCGTCCTTGTATCTGTCCACTGCCATCTGCATACCCGGCATGGCAGCCTTGCACGGTCCGCACCAGGTTGCCCAGAAGTCCAGTACAATGATATGTCCTTTGAGGGCCTTCATGTCGACCTTGCCTCCTTCAAGTTTCCGGAGCGTGAAGAGTTCGGTCGGCACGTTGATCATGCTTTCCGCCAGTGCCTGTCTCTGTGCCTGCATGACGGATTCCGACTTCAGGGAATTCACATATCCGTCGAAACCGTCTTCCTCACCGCCGCCGGCAAGATAGTCCTGCTTAAGGATATCCAGCATTTCAGGAGTGGCCTGGTTCGCCTCCACGGCATCCGTGATTATGCCGAGAACATCCCTTCCGTGCTTCTTCAGCATCCTGACATAGAAATCGCTGAAGCCGGCCGACTCCGATCCGTACCATAAATAAAGGGTGTCCATGAGTTCCATTGCACGGTCTGATTCCCCGGCACCGTCCAGTATCTTTGCATAATCCAGCCATGCAGCCTTGTTTTCACTGTAGAATTTCTCTTTCCATTCGGCGGGAGACCATACTTTCTCTGCCGATGTCTGCGGACGCGACTCCATTTCTTCGTACAGCGCCTTTGCCAGAGGATACAGTTCCTGGGCAGTGGCATCTCCCCTGTCGAAAGGGATCTGGACAAGGTGCCAGAAGTATGTCCTGAGATTCGCGTCAGGAGATGTATGCAGGCATTCTTCCAGGCGCGAATAGTCATTGTCCTTGAAAATAGGGGTGTAGACATATACCCGGAACAGATTGCTCAGATAATGTCCGAACATCGGGTCCGCCACAAAGGCGTTCCGGAATTTTTCCGGAGGGTATTTGGCCAGAAGTTCGCGGAAACGTGCATCGAAACCCTCCTCTGACTGATGTGAAAACAATGCCTTCGTTTCCTTCTCCCTGAAGAATTCCCCGTCAGGGTATCTCTCTTCCAGCAGCGCTTCTATCCTGTGCTGCATGAGTGTGTCCGCGAGAACGGAGCCCGATGCCTGCCAGGCTTTCAGTAGCTGTTCTTCATCCAGGTTGTCCGGATTCCCGAGAAGGCTGCCGATTATCCGCTTCATATTGTCATGGGATGCCCTGGAGGTGTCCCGGCCCAGAACCATGGTCGCATACCAGAACACATTTTCCAGCTCATCCGGATATTCCTGCAGCTCGTTGTTTATCCACATTCTGAACACATCATCGCCTTTGCGGTCGAATCCGGCATCTGCCAGCGACGGTATGCCTCCGATTTCCTGCGTATTCTCTCCTCTGAGCAACGCCCAGCCGATGCGTGCCGAAGGCATATTCCTTCCGTCCGGAGTAAGTACGAAACTGGCGTAGCCGAAACCGGGTCCGCCGATATCCACAGTGTCTCTGTCATAGAACTTCCAGACTACGAGGGCCGTACTGTCCGGAACGGTGAACGAGGCCGACAGTTTTCCGTCAGGACGCTTTTCCAGGTCCATATCCGAAGCCTCCCACCTGTAATTCTTCCATTTGTACCACACACCCTTTATGTCTCCTTCAAGAAAAGAGAACGAATGGTCATACGTGACCGTCATCTCAGTACCTTCATAAAGGTATTCCGGAGCGTATGTTGCCGCAGGCTGTGCCGCAGCGTACAGGATAGACAGGCATGATGCCGTCAGCAAAAGACCAATCGTTTTCATAAAACAGTCCATGAATTTTTCCACAGGGTCCCGAAGTTTCCGGAATCGTCATGAAAGATTTTTCCGGAATCCCATATCCGGATTATAATCCTTAAATTACGGGAATGTCTTCATGAAGACCTTTAACGGATAATCTAAATCAACTTACAAATTGTAATATATCGTTTTCTGCATCTCAGTGCATTCTGTCCGCAAAAATATATAATTATCATATAGGTTTTACGAAAATTTGGTATCGGTTTTTATTTTTTTTCTAAATTTGCGCGTCCCTATTCTGCGATTCTGACGCCGGAAGGCAACTATGAATTTTTTGACGAACTATACAATATTAACGACTTAACAACCTGTAACATTATGAATGTTATGAAGTTCTTTATGCTCATGGCCGCTGTGGCGACGGTTTTCCCGGCTATTGCGGCGGAAGAGCACTTTTCCGTTCCGGCGGAAACACTCCAATTGAACGACGATGATGTTCCACAGCCGAGGGATGGGCACATAATAGGAAAGGTGCTCGACCGCAACGGCGTCCCTCTTCCGGGTGTGGCTGTAATGGTCAAGGGGACAGACATCGGAACTTCCACCAATTCTGTCGGCAATTATGATCTGTATCTGAACGGACGCAAGTCCGGGACTATCGTTTTCTCCTGCCTCGGATATGCGGAGCAGGAAATCCCTTATTCCGGACAAATGCACATGAACGTCACCATGCAGGATGACAACGAACTCATAAACGAAGTCGTGGTGACGGGTTATGGAAATTATCACCGGAGCGAATATGTGGGTGCCGTAACGCAGATAAAGGCTGAAGATATCCTCATCCCCGGAGAAGCAACCATCGACCAGATGCTCCAGGGTGTGATTCCCGGCATGTCGGTGATCAACACTACGGGAAAAGTCGGAGGTACACCGAAAATCAGGATCAGGGGAACTTCCACGATACTCGGAAACCAGGAGCCTTTGTGGGTGGTGGACGGAGTCATCCAGACAAACCCGGTCCCGATTCCGAATGATGCAAGCCCTATTTCCGGTGACATGGAAGACCTTGCGCAGACTGCAGGTAACGCGATCTCCTGGCTCAACCCTGCCGACATCGAGTCCATCACGGTCCTGAAAGATGCCGCATCCACTGCCATCTACGGTTCACAGGCAGCGAACGGAGTGATCGTGATCACCACGAAAAAAGCCACGGGGGGGGAGGCCTTTCAGTCAATTATAGCGGCAATGTAAGTGTCGGCCAGAAACCCTCGTACGGTCTCTACGACATGATGAACTCCCAGGAATGGATGCTGTTCCAGCAGCAGATGTACGAGGACAGGAACCAGTACACGACAGCCATCCTTCCAATCGGTTACGGAGGACTGATACAGCGCCTTCAGAACAAGGAGATAACCATCCAGGAGTTCGAGCAGGAATTCCGCAAGATGGAGAACATGAATACCGACTGGTTCGACATCCTTTTCAGGACAGCGGTCAGCCATACCCATAATGTAAGTGTTTCGGCAGGCGGCGAAAAGGTGCAGAGCCGTTTCTCGATAGGCGTGAACGATACTGACGGTGACGCCAAGGGAAACGACCAGCTGCAGTTCACGGCCAGTTCCAACACCACCTACAGACCCAATACGAAACTGTCCATCGACCTGTCGATGAACGGCAGCTATCGCAAAGTCCACGATTTCGCCTATGACGTCGACCCGTACGACTATGCGATGAACACTACGAGGGCCATTCCCGTCTACAATGATGACGGCACGTATTTCTATCATGAAAAATTCGCGGACGCCAACAGCCACTCCATCCCGCAGAAAAATTCCTACTATTACAATATTCTCAACGAGATAGAGAATACCGGATCGGAAACCGTCAGCCAGACGTTCCAGACCAACCTCAGCGTACGTTGGGATTTCCTTAAGAATTTCCAGTTCCAGGGAGACGTGAGCATGAGCCTGGCTTCCGTAAACATGAAGTCCTGGGCCACGGAATACTCGAACTACATCACGGCCATCAGGGGCTACGAATACGGTACGGTAAATCCTAATTCCGCAGAGGAACTCGCCAGCCCGCTTCCTTTCGGAGGCCTGCTGAATACCCAGAACAACAGTACCTTCAACTGGTCCGTACGTGCTGCCTTCGTGTACAACAATACATTCAAGGAAAAGCATCGTCTTACCATGAACCTCGGCTTCCAGATGACTTCGAACAAGGTTGACGGGTTCACCAACATGAGGTACGGATATCTCCGTTTCAGAGGTGAAACCTATGCCACTGTCCCTACTTCCATTACACCTGTATCAGGAGCCAATACAATGGAGACCACCCTGCACGAGGACATGAAGAACGGGTCCAGCGTTGTTAACACCATTTCCAACCAGCTCAGCGAATATTTCACTGCAGTCTACAGCTATGACGACAGGTATGTGGTGAACATGAATGCCCGTCTGGACGCTTCGAACAGGTTCGGACAGGATCAGAACAAGCGGTTCAACCCGACTTTCTCCCTGGGAGGAAAATGGAGGATCGGAGAAGAGCCGTTCATGAATTTCGCCCAGAACTGGTACGATATGTTTGACCTGTCGTTCTCGTACGGATGGAGGGGAAATGCCGTGACTGCGGTATCTCCGTATCTGATAGCCCAGGACGGAGGTCTCCACGACCTGTTCCATCAGTATTATCTGACGATACAGTCGCTTCCTTATCCGGATCTCGGATGGGAGAAGACCCGTGACTGGAATGCCGGAGTCTCCTTCTCCTTCTTCAAGGGAAGGCTGAGCGCGGACTTCAACTATTACGACAAGCGCTCTTCGGTACTTTCCTCCCATGATATTCCTGTAGAGTACGGTGATGTCAACGCCTATATCGACGGTTCCATAATGAAGAACAGGGGATATGAATTCATCATCAGCGCCACTCCGATACGTACCGAGAACTGGACATGGTCGCTTTCGTTCAATACGAGCCGGGAGCGCAATACGGTCGAGAACAACAACCGTATCAACTCTCCGGAAGACTATCTGAGCGGAGCTGCAATAGTACCGGGAGAGGCTTACGGAACTTTCTGGGCATACGATTTTGCGGGGCTTGACCACGAAACGGGCTATCCGACGTTCAACAATATGGATGAAGTCCCTGCCGATTTCAAAGACTACCTGGTGAAGGCCGGATGCACCCAGCCGGACATCTACGGCGGTATCAACACCTCGGTCAGGTACAAGAGTTTCTATCTTCGTGCCGCATTCGCCATCTCGCTCGGTGCCCAGGGCTGGCTGCCGTCTTTCTATGCCACCAGCGGAATGCCGAGACCGGAGGTCAACGTGCCTCGCTATATGTTCGACCGCTGGAGACAGCCTGGAGATGAACTTTATACTGACATTCCGGCCATCCCGGGAGGCAACATGAGCCAGAACAATCTGTATATGGATTTGTATTATGGGGATGACGGATCGTCCTACATAAACAGTTCCATCTATCAGATGTACAACCAGTCGACGGCAAGGATAGCCAGTACGGATTTCATCCGCTGCCGCTCCATTTCCCTGCAGTATGACCTTCCGAAAGAATTCATAAACAGGCTCGGAATGATAAATGCGTACGTCTCGGCCACTCTGACCAATCCGTTCGTCATTGCATTCGATGACAGATGGGAAGGCCGCGACCCGGAGACGATGTCCTGGCCTACGCGCCGTACTTTTTCCATTTCGTTGAACCTCAGTTTCTGATGATCTAAAGATGAAAAAAATGAAAAAGACAATATTCTATACAGTATCGGCAATTTCCGGAATCCTTCTTGCCGGCGGCTGCGGTTTCCTCAAGGAGGAGTCCCAGAGCGAAATGATCCCGCAGACGACGGAGGATTTTTCAGAGCTTCTCATCGGGTCCGGTTATCCGGACAATTCGGGCCCGGACATATCTTTCCTGTCATATCTGGATGATGACTGTGCCCAGATGCTGAATCTGATAAAGAGGATGTACGGATGGAGCCAGGAGGATAATGCCTATGTGACGACTGTGTTTGAACCGGATGCGTATGCCGGTAATGAACAGACAGTCACCGTTTCCCCTTATTATCAGTGGCAGCCCGATATGTCGGACTTCAACGGATATCAGGAACGCATCAATGAAAACGCTTCTGAGACCGTCTACTATCAGTTCTATCAGAAAATCAAGGGATGCAACGCTGTCCTCGACCTTATTGACGGGGCCATCGGTACGGATGACCAGAGAGACAGGGTCAAGTCGGAAGCCCTGGCAGTACGCGCCCTGCTTTACTTCCAGCTGGTGAACATATACGGGGAGCCTTACAATTATAATAAGGAAGCCCTCGGAGTGCCGTTGAAACTGGATTCCAACCTCAGCAATGAGCCTATTGCCAGGTCTACCGTCGCCGAGGTCTACGAGAACGTCCTTGTTCCGGATCTGCAGGAGGCTGCCAGACTGATGGACCCTCTTCCGTACATAGCGGGCAATTACAGGATCAACCAGCCTGCCATACATATCCTGCTGTCTCGGGTCTTCCTGTACATGGAAAGGTATCAGGAATGTATAGACGAAGTGGAAAAGGCAATGGACTACGGCATCAGGGTGATGAATCTGACTACCGAATTCAATCCGGCGGATGCTTCCGGGAGCGACTACAATCCGCTCGACTACACCAACCCTGAAGTGCTGTGGCTGTTCGGACCTTCTCCGAGGGTGGACAATGTCGGATACAAGCTTGCCATGCATGATGAATTCCAGGCATTGTGGGACAAGGAAAACGATATCCGGTACACCATGTTCGAACTTGGAAACGCGGATTTCGTCGCGGAAGGAACCGATTATGACAACAGTGACTACATCATCACCAAACCTTACGGTTCATTGCAGCTTTGCCAGAATATCCGGACTTCGGAGGCCGTCCTCAATGCGATGGAGGCAAATGCCCTCCTGGGCAACGAATCCGATGCGCTTGCAGCCCTCAACGACTTCCGTGCCACCAGGATAACCGGATATGTCGATGAGACTCTCGCCGGTGAAGACCTTCTCAATGCCATCAGGACGGAAAGACGCAAGGAACTATGCTACGAGGGCCACAGGTGGTTCGACCTGCGCAGGCAGGGTATGCCCGAAATCACTCATGTCTACAGGGCGGAACAGGGCGGCCAGTCCTATGTCTACACTTTGAGACACAACGACCCTATGTACACTCTCCCTTTGCCGAACTGTCTTTTTGACCAGAACAGCGCCCTCATACAGAATGAAAGCCGGAACAGCGGTACACGTGCCGGTGACCCTGTCATTGAATAATTAAAAGTGGAAAAGATGAAAACATTTAATATTATATATGGCATTACGGCAGCGTTTGTCTGCCTGACTGCGGCTTTTTCGATGTCATCCTGCAGCAAGGATGTTCCTATCGGCGATCCGGTAACTATCAACGCAGGATATGACCTTCCCCAGACCGGTGCCTCGGACGAGGACAATGCCAGGATAATGGATATTTACGAAAAATGGAGTTCGTACGTGCTTTATGACGTAGACTCAACGGATGTCTATTGGGAACAGATCGCCGGAACGGCTTCCAGCGGAGGTGTGGTATACCGTTTCGTGGAAGGGGATCCACAGTATGTCGGAGACATGCTCGACTATCTTGATGACATCTGGTGGCATTATTTTTCCGACGAGTTTCTCCAGAGCGGAGGAATACCTTTCAGGGTTTATCTTGTGGAAGAGTATTATTATTACAGGGATTGGGGCAGCAGCGGTGTCTCTCCGAACTATTATATGGACTATTATATGGTCGATGACAATGCCATAATCATTTCCGGCATGAGCCAGGTCGCATCCTATGATGAAGATACCAAAAGGACCAAAAAGAGAGCCCTTGTCAGTGAATTGTTCCAAAGCTGGATATCACAGGGTCTGCTTGGCACGCCTGAAGAATTCTATACCATATCCGATTACACCAATGAACCGGATGTGGAGATAGTCTACGATTCCGAGACCATGACGTCGGCGTTCCCTCCGGAGGACATAGAAGAATTGCGTACAAGGGGCTTTATCCCGAAATATGCAAATCCGTATTCCCCGTATAACGAACTTCTGACCTACTCCGGGCAGTGGACATCCGGATATTTTGATCCTAGTTCGAATGATTTCGATTATTACATATCCCAGATCTTCAATGCTACGGATGAGACTGTAGCGGAGTTCCTGAAATACGATGCCGTAGCGACAAAATGGAATATCATTCTGGATTACTACAAGGATAATTACGATATTGACTTAAGATTTATAGCTACCGAGTAAATTTTATAGACACAATGAAGAAAATTGCAGTATTGGCGTTGTCATTAGTCTGGGCTGTCTGCCCGCTGATGGCGCAGAATGAGGTGGAAACGACGGAAGAGAAGCTTGCTGCAGACTATTTTTCGGCTCTTTACGGTGACAAGGACACCGTAAGGGCCGAATTTCTGAAGTCAGAGCTTCTCGAGAAGTATCCCAGGGGGGCTTTCGCCAGAAGGCTTTCTGCCGAATCCGTGAACGGTGCCGCGGATTCTGTGGAGTATATGGCAAGGTGTGATGCCTTCAGACGGGATTTCCCCATATCCGGATGGCTTGAGGCTCCGGACGGATCGGGCTTCGTCTATATGAATTTCTACCGCAGCTATTCCCAGTTCCTGTATCAGAAAGGGTTATGGGACAAATTGCGTCAGGTCCTGCCGGAAATGACATATTCGATGCTGGCTGACCTGTATTCGCACGGTCCGATGTTCCTTATCATGAAGGCACCCATAGATCCGAAGGAATACGTGGACATATCGGAAGACATCATCCGGAACATGTGGGAGAAAAAGGATTGCAATCCGGATATGTACGGCGGAGGCAAGATCATGCCTGCCGACGGTTCCATGGACTATTATCTTGCGGTCGAGACCGAAATACTGCAGAGAAGCGGCCGTCCTGCCGAAGCCGTGGAATGTATGGACAGGGCAGACGCTGCAGTCAGGTACAACCAGTACGCTGACGGGAATGAATCCTATATAAAGGCTTTGGAGGAACTCGGCAGACATGACGATGCCGTAACCGCACTGCTTGGGGCCACAGCCGTAGGAAGGCTCACGCCGGAACTGTTCTCGATGCTCAGGAATCATTACAATTCCCTTGATGAAAAGCCTGCCGGGACATTCGATGCCTATTATGAATCACTGAAAACCGAGACTGCCAGGGAAAATCTCAGGAATGACGTGATGGCCGGGATGGTCGACGTGCCTTACGAAAATTTCTCGCTGACAAGTATCGGAGGCAAAAAGGTGGAGTCTGCGGGGTTCGGGCCGGACGATATCGTTGTCCTGGATTTCTGGGCCACATGGTGCGCTCCATGCATCGCAGCCCTCGAAGGGATGCAGCTTGCCGTTGACAAATATGCGGATGACCGTAATGTGCATTTCTATTTCATCTGCACACAGGACGAACCCGACAGGAAAAGGGTCAGGAACGTGTGGAAAAGGGGAGGCTACCGCAATATGACCGTCCTGTTCGATGAAAACCGTGAAGGCAGCGAAGGTCATGACAAGGTGTACCGGAGCATTATCAAAGGCACATCCGGCATTCCTCAGAAGGCGGTACTTAAGGACGGAAGGATCCGATATATCGCCGAAGGCTACGGAGGAAGCCCGAGCGGTCTGATGGATGAAATTTCAGCAGTGATAGAGATACTCAAGGCAGAATGACAGAATATCTGTGAAGCGATGAAACCGGAAAGATACATAATGTCGGCCATAGCGCTGGCGACAACGGCCTTCCTGCCGCTGAAAGCGCAGGACACGCCTGAAGAAAAACTGAACATGACCATGTACGCCATCATGAACATGTACGTGGACACGGTGGACAAGGCATCTTTCGTGAATGATGTGATAGCCAGGACAGTCAGCACCCTGGATCCGTTTTCCGCCTACCTGACTCCGGAGGAAGCCAGGGCGAACGAGGCGGCGCTGCTCGGACCTACGGCTTCGGGGGCGGATTCCGGCCCGGCATCCGGCAAAACGGTACAGACCGCATATATGGCCGATGCCAGGACAGGCTATATCCGGCTTACAATGTTTGCAGAGTCATCTCCCGAAGAGTTCAGACAGGCAGTCGGCAAGCTTGGAAAACAGGGGATGAAGAATCTGATCCTGGATATCCAGGGCAATCCCGGTGGGTTTATGGAGTCCGCCATTGCCATTGCTGACGAACTGCTCGGAGGCAACAGGACAATAGTCACGACTTCCGGGGCGCACATACCTACGGAGTCGGCCTGCACTCAAGTCGACGGATGTTTCGAGACGGGCCGCGTGGTCCTGCTCACTAACGGACAGACCATGTCGGCCGCCGAGATACTGGCCGGAGCATTGAGGGACTGGGACAGGGCTGTCATTGTGGGTTCCACGACTTTCGGCAAAGGACTGATACAGGAGACTCTGCCGTTCAAGGACGGGTCCGCATTGAGACTTACGGTCGCCAGATACCTTACGCCATGCGGCATGACCATACAGAAACCATACGAAGGGTACGGGAAGGTATTTGCGGATACGGCCGGGACATTCCGGTCCCTGACCAACGGAAGACTTCTGAAATCACGCGGAGGCATAGAAGCCGATGTGTATGTTCCACGCGATACCGTCTTCATGACACAATGGTACTACAATGTCTCCTTCAACGGCATGCAGAAGTCAGAGGTGTCCTCATATCTCCGGGAGAACGGGGATATGCTGAAGAAGAAATACCGGACTCCTGAGGCGTATTTCCGGAAATTCACCGGCGAAGACGAAATGTTCAGGGAACTGACTGACAAGGCCGTGGCTTCCGGCCTGCCGTTCGACCGGAAAGAATGCGACAGAAGCGCATACGCCATAAAGACCCAGCTGAAAGCCCTGCTCGCGAGGGAACTCTATCCGGATGACCATGACATCTACTACCGGATCCTGAATACTGCGAATCCTGCCGTCGTCAAGGCTCTCGGACTGCTTTCCGGTGACGAATATGACGGAATACTCGGAATAAAATAAGGAAATGGTAAAGATTATTATGGATATTATGAAAAAAATCATGGTTGCGGCGATGTCTGCCGCACTTCTGGCCGTCGTTTCATGTTCAAGGACATTTTCGGTGACAGCCGACACCGGCTCCGGAGAATATGACGGAGTGAAAGTATATATGACAAGGCAATATCCTGCTGATGCCGGGAAGAATGTCATTCTGGACAGTACGGTAATCGAGAACGGCGTATATTCTTTCGTCCTGGAGGATGTCGGGGAACCTTGTCTGGTAACGTTCGAGCTTGAACCGAAAGTCAGGTCGGATCATTACACGGAATATTACGACCTTCTGCCGGCGGACTGCATAGCCAGCCCGGGAGATATCCGGATAAAATATACTCCGGACGGTATAACGGCAGGCGGAAACAGTATCAATGACGATTTCGAGAGACTGGTTTTGAAACCGCACAGGGAGGCCCATGCCAGGTCAATGGCTTACCGCGAACGGACATCCCTGTCCGATTCCATAGAAGTGTTCTACAGACAGGCCAGGCCTCAGTATATTGAGTTTGTCAGGAAATATGCCGGGACTCCTGCAGGTGCCGCCCTGTTCTACGGCCGCACGCCCGAATTCTATTCCGAGTCTTTGTTCGAGGAGATAAACGGAACCATGAAGCCGGAGTATGCACAGGCATGGAAAGAGAAGCAGGAAAGTATGCGCAGGAGCATGGAAGACACGGACAAGGCCAGAAAAGCCGTGGCAAAAGGGAAAGATTACATCGATTTCGGTTCCACGACCGATTCAGGACAACCTGTAAGGCTTTCGGATGCAGTCAGGCCGGGCAGGGTTCTTCTTGTGGATTTCTGGGCATCGTGGTGCAGGCCGTGCAGGGCTGAAATTCCTGCCATAAAGCAGCTTTACGAAAAATATCATGATGCCGGGCTGGACGTCATCAGTGTGTCATTGGATACCGGAGAGGCTGCATGGAAGAAAGCGATGGAGATGGAGCAGATGCCATGGCCGCAGTGGTCAGACCTGAAGGGTTTCAAGGGAGAAGCTGCCACGTCTTATGCAATTCAGGCCATCCCTTTCATTGTCCTGATAGGCCCTGACGGGAAAATCGCCTTGGTGAATATGCACGGTGAGACCCTTGAGAACGCGATAAAGGAACTTCTTTAGGGGGACCGGAAGCACGGAAAGCCGATGGAAGACAACGAGACCATTGTAAGGAAGGCCGGACCGGATGATGCGGAAAGTCTTGTAGCCATATATTCCCATTATGTGGAAAATACGGTGGTCTCATTCGAGTATGTCACCCCTTCCGTACAGGAGTTCAGGTCCAGGATAGAGAATACTGTCAGGAAATATCCGTATCTATTCTTATGGATTTTCCAAGGGTTTTGTAAAGAATTATATTTGAGTTCTCCACTTCGATTCGGCGGAGTGTTTTGTGGATATTCATTGCGCTCATCGGGGCGTTCCACCCCTGGCCGCCCGGCCATCCACTGAGAAGTTTTTTATAACTGTCACGATGCTGGAGAATATTGTTTTGTGTATTCAGTATCTCTCCTTATGACGGAGAACATCCGATGTACAAGTTTTGCCCTCAGAACATTCATTATACTCATAACATGCTTACCTTCTTTTAGTTTGCGTTCGTAATAATCCTTGTATTCTCCTTCCATATTTGTCGCAATATTTACCGCACTCATATGCAGCAAGGTCTTCATCGTCTGATTTTCGACCGCTTGGAAATCTTTGCCTTGGAGCGGACAGAAGATCCGGAGTCGTACTTGTAGGGCGACAGTCCGGCGAAGCTGCAGAACTGCCGCGCATTCTGGAAGCGCGTAAAGCCTCCGGTGATGGCGATCATGTTTATGGCGATTCTTTCCCCGATTCCGTCTATACTCTTCAGCAGCGCCTTCTGTCGGTTCAATACCGGATCTGCGGCGATGAGAGAATCAATCTCCTCATCAATGACTTGTATCTGCTTGTCTATGACCTTTATGACCTCCTTCCAGCGTTTGTCTTTATGTTTGAATTCATTTGGGGCCATATACTTCTTTTGGTCAGTCAGCTGCGATTGATACCGCTTCCTGTCCGTGAGGAGAAACTCCCTGTCGGAGAGCAGGTTTTTCATTGACACAAGAGCGGTGTCCGGAATGGCATAGCGTACGGCTTTATCTTCGTAACGATGCGCGTACTCGGCAATCCTCATGGCGTCGATGGTGTCGTTTTTGCCACGAGTAAGCCCCATCGAATTCTTGATGCGGGTCGGGTCATCGAGCCATAGAAACATTTTCATCTCCTGACACGCGACTGTTAATGGATAAATGTATCTCCCCGTGTATTCCGCGCACACGAGAATGTCCTCCTCGGTGACAGATAGAGCCTTGAGAGCATCTTTGAACGCCTTTTTAATGGTTTTCACATCGTTAGAGACTTCCTCTTCGCTGACGATTTCCAGATTCGACAAGTAGCAAAGATTCAACTTTTCTTTGCTGATGTCAATGCCGAGTTTGATTTTTTTCGTAACTTGCGTCAATTTTTGTGGACAGTGGGCCGTTGATCCATCACCTACAAACCTTATTCACTCTAAGGCAATATTCTTATTCAGGTCCTGGATCAACGGGCCGGACGGGGCAAAAAAGATACTCGGGGCTTTCCCATTCGTGGAAATTGAGAACCGTCCGGCTCCATTGTCCTTTGTTAAACTTTCTTTATCTGCACAAATTTATTACTTTTGCATCACAAATCTTGGGGCAGTGAACCACTCTGCAAAGCTAAGGTTCGTAGAACTGAACAGGTTTGACAGGGAACTGAAGGACTGCAGGTCCGTCACGGAACAGTGGTTGTATTCCCTCAAAAGGGTCGGCACTCTCGACAGGATTCCGGATGAACTCAAGTCGGAGATGTTCGAACGGCTGTTCAGGGCCTGCGAGATTGCAAGGTTCGACAAGGAACAGAAACTAAAGTACGAAAGCGATATGATTACCGAACGCGACGAGAAGAACATAATAAACACCGCCATCAGGCTCGGAAAGGACCAGTGGTTTGCTGAAGGACTCGCCGAGGGCAGGGATGAGGGTAAAACCGAAGAGAGACTCACAATTACGAGAGCTCTTAAACAGCAGGGCATCCCG
>CALUQM010000006.1 GCA_944322925.1 uncultured Bacteroidales bacterium | reverse complement strand
GTTAAGACGGTCAGTCTTTCGAAGAAAGACGTAGAGGGTGACATGTCACCCTCTGCCGAGGCGCAACAGTATATGTGGCCGTCAGGCCAAATATACGCAGAAGCCGAGAGCAATGCAAATAAAAAAGCCGTCAGGCTCGCGACTGGAAGGAGCGAAATCCCCCTAACAGGGGGCGCAGGGGGTTAAGACGGTCAGTCTTTCGAAGAAAGACGTAGAGGGTGACATGTCACCCTCTGCCGAGGCGCAACAGTATATGTGACGCGTCAGCGGCAAATTACGCAGAAGCCGAGAGCAGAGCAAATGCTCACGTAAAAACATTATTGTGTGGCGGATAAAGATTCTATGGCAGCATAGGAAAATATGTCGAAAAATGGCTATTTTTGCACGTTTAAAAATCACTTTATGAAAAGCAGGCAGGAAAAGCTCGAGGCTTTCGGGCGTATTTTGGATATTCTTGACGAGCTGAGGGTCAAGTGTCCGTGGGACAGGGCCCAGACTACGGAATCGTTGAGACCTCAGACCATAGAGGAAACATACGAACTCAGCGATGCGATATTGAAAAATGACGAGGCCAATATCTCGAAGGAACTCGGGGACGTCCTCCTTCATGTGCTGTTTTATGCCAAAATAGGCGAGGAGAACGGCACGTATGATATTGTAGATGTCATAAATCATCTGTGCGACAAGCTGATATACCGTCATCCGCATGTCTTTTCATCTGTTCAGGTGGCTGATGCGGCAGAGGTCGTAAAAAACTGGGAACAACTGAAGCTGAAGGAAAAGGACGGGAACAGGAGAGTGCTTTCCGGTGTTCCGGAAACGCTGCCGCCGCTGCTGAAAGCCTACAGGATGCAGGACAAGGCCCGTGGAGTAGGTTTCGACTGGGAAGAAAAAGAGCAGGTATGGGACAAGGTGAATGAAGAACTCGGAGAGTTCAGGTCTGAACTCCAGGCAGTAGCCGACGCTCCGGACGAGGCCGGGAAGGCCGCCGCCTTCGAAAGAGCCGAAGGAGAACTCGGAGACTACCTGTTCGCTGTGGTGAATGCGGCAAGACTTTACGGACTGAATCCGGATACGGCTCTCGAGAGAACATGCCGCAAATTCAGACAGCGGTTTACCTATCTCGAAGAACATACCATAAGGCAGGGCAGGAATCTCAAGGACATGACTCTTGCTGAAATGGATGCCATCTGGGATGAAGCCAAAAGCAAGGGACTCTGATTTTCCTGAAACCGGACTGAAAGCATGGATCCTGTAAACAATATTCCCGACTGGAGGGAAAGGACAGGCCTTCTGATCGGAGATGACGGCCTGGCGAAACTTGCAGCCTCGTCGGTAGCGGTGGCCGGTGCCGGTGGAGTCGGCGGTTTCGCAGCAGAGATGATAGCCCGTGCCGGGGTGGGCGCCATGCTGATAATAGACAGCGATACGGTGTCCGCAACCAACAAGAACAGGCAGATTCTCGCCCTCGACTCCACCGTAGGACACCCCAAGACTGAAGTGCTTGCGGCAAGACTGAAGGATATCAATCCGGACCTTCGCCTCGAAGTGCTGGACACTTATCTCGAAGCCGACAACATTGCCACGATACTGGACGGGCGGAAGATAGACTATGTGGTCGATGCCATCGATACCGTGTCGCCTAAACTTGCCCTGATAAGATATTGTATGGACAACCATATTCCCGTAGTGTCCTCGATGGGAGCAGGTGCGAAGACCGATATCACCAAGATCAGGATAGCCGATATTTCAAAGACCTTCAATTGTCCTCTGGCGTTCGTAGTCAGGAAAAGGCTGCGCAGAATGGGGATCAGAAAAGGACTCAAGGCTGTCTTTTCCGAAGAACTGCCCGACAGGAACGCGATAGTCGGCTGCGAGGAGAAAAACAAGAAGTCCAATGCCGGGACCATATCCTATATTCCCGCTGTTTTCGGCTGTGCCTGTGCCCAGGCTGTCATATCGGACCTTTTATCATTCTGATAATTTTATTAACTTTGACGGATTTATTGAAATAACGGTAGCATATATATTGTCATGGCTGATTATAAAGTAGTTGAAGTTCTTTCCGGCAAGGATCTGAAGAAGTTTATCGGGTTTCCCAATGAACTTTACAGGAATTGCCCGCAATATGTACCGGCACTGTTCGCCGACCAGAAAAAGTCTCTGACCGATGTCCCTTCGCTGAAATACTGTTCGCACAAGATGTGGATGGTTATGGACGGCAAAAAGGTCGTGGGGCGTATCTGCGGAATGATAAACCCGAGATACAACGAAAGGTACGGCAAGAAACGCGCACGTTTCGGCTGGTTCGATACCGTAAACGATACCGAGGTGGCTGGCCTGCTGCTCGGAACTGCTGAAAAATGGGCTGCGGAGAACGGCATGACTGAAATTCACGGCCCGCTGTATTACAATACTCTCGGGAAACAGGGAATGCTGGTGGAGGGCTATGACAATATCCCTCCGTTCAACTGTCTATACAATTTCCCTTATTACAATGACCTGGTGACTTCTCTCGGATATGAAAAGGAATGCGACTGGGTCCAGTACAGGCTGAGGGCCGATCAGGCTCTTCCGGAAAAGATGGTCGCCATCGCTGACAGGCTGATGTCACGCTACAAGCTGACGGAAGGCGATATCGACGTTCTCAAGCACGACAAGGCTCTCGTGCGGGAATTTTTCAGGATCTATAACGAGAGTTTTGCGCAGAGCGTCTATAACTTCATCCCCTTTACGGACGAGGAGATAGAAGAGGAGGCAAGGCAGACCATAGGCCTGCTCGACAAGAGGCTGTGCAGCTTTCTCATGGATGAGAACGGGGATATCGCGGCATTCGGCATATCCTTTCCTTCGATTTCGAAGGCATTGCAGAAGGCGAAAGGCTCGATGTTTCCGTTCGGATGGATACATTTCCTGAAAGCTCTCAGAAAGTTCGACACTATCGACCTTATGATCAACGGGGCTGCGCCTAAGTGGCAGAACACCGGCGTGTCTTCAGTCTACCATAATATAATGGCGAAAAAATACAGGGCCGCTGGAGTGAAGTGGGCCATAACGAATCCGCAGATCGACACCAATTCGGCATCGTTCGTCTGGGAGAAGTACGAACATGAACTGTATATGCGCCGCAGATGCTATGTGAAATCTATAATATCGAAATAACAGTATATGGCAGAAAACTCATTGTTGGAGAAGGTGATGGGCCTTCAGGAAAAATACGACGGGCTCCAGAAACAGCTTGCCGATCCCGAAGTGATTTCGGACATGAAGAAATACGTGCAGCTGAACAAGGAATACAAGGAGCTTGCCCCTATCATAGAAGCCGGAACGGCATACAAGAAGATGATGGACGACTACGAGTCGGCGAAGGATATCCTTGCCCATGAAAAGGACGAGGAACTCAGGGAAATGGCCAAGGAAGAAATTGCCGATATAGAATCAAGGATTCCTGCCGTCGAGGAAAACATCAAGCTCCTGCTGATACCTGCCGATCCGCAGGACGGCAAGAATGCCATCCTCGAGATCAGGGGCGGTACCGGAGGAGACGAGGCTGCCATATTTGCAGGAGATCTTTTCAGGATGTATTCCAAGTATGCTGAGAAGAAGGGATGGAAGATAGAAGTGACGAACCAGTCGGAAGGGGCTGCCGGCGGTTTCAAGGAAATCGTCTGCAAGATTTCAGGAGACCATGTCTACGGCACGATGAAATATGAGTCCGGAGTGCATCGCGTACAGCGCGTGCCTCAGACTGAAACCCAGGGCAGGGTCCACACTTCGGCCGCTTCGGTGGCCGTGCTTCCCGAGGCGGACGAGTTCGATATTGAACTGAACATGAACGATATCAGGAAGGATACATTCTGTTCGTCCGGACCTGGCGGACAGTCGGTGAATACGACATATTCCGCTATCCGCCTTACTCATATCCCTTCCGGAATAGTCGTACAGTGCCAGGACGAGAAATCCCAGCTCAAGAATTTCGACAAGGCCCTTGCAGAACTCAGGACAAGGCTCTACAACATGGAATATGAGAAATACCTGAATGAAATTTCCGCCAAAAGGAAGACCATGGTATCTACCGGCGACCGTTCGGCCAAGATCCGTACATACAATTATCCACAGTCGCGTGTGACCGACCACAGGATAAACTACACCATGTACAATCTTCCTGTCTTCATGGACGGAGAAATCCAGGAACTGATCGATCAGCTTCAGGTGGCTGAAAATGCCGAGCGTCTCAAGGCTGCAGCGGAGTAATATACGGGAGGAGTATTTTAGTGATACGAAATTTTGATTCCTATGCGGAAAAGTATGATTCCTGGTTTCTCGAAAACAGGAACGTACTGTATTCTGAAGCTGCACTTGTAGCATATTTTCTTCGCAAGGGCGATAAAATCCTGTCTGTCGGCTGCGGCAGCGGACTTTTCGAGCAGATTCTGAGGTCGGACTACGGTATCGACATAAGGGACGGCATAGAGCCTTCTTCCGACATGGCAGCCATTGCCGTGGCAAGAGGAATGAATGTGGAAGTGGATACAGCTGAAGATTGCGGGCCGAGACCGGAAAAATATGATACCGTACTGTATAACGGTTGTCCGGGCTATATCACTGACCTCGACAAGGCTCTTTCCAAAAGCCGCGAATCCCTGAAACCGGGAGGACGGCTTATTCTTGTGGACATCCCTAAGGAAAGTTCTTACGGCCTGCTGTACAATCTGGCCAAGGCTCTGGGTACTTGGGACCATCCTCTTCTGGAGGGAGTATGTCCGAGGAACCCTTATCCGATAGAACTCGCCTCCAAAGCCTGCTGGAGAACCACTGCGGAAAAAGTCGAGGCCATGGAAAGGGCGGGATTCTCGGATTTCGAATACGCCCAGACGCTTGTCACCCACCCTCTTTATTCGGACAACACTGCTGAAGAACCGGTGCCTGGCTTCGACAAGGGCGACTATGTCGCTATCTGCGGATACAAACGTTGAAATCAAACATAAAAATCCATGATAAATATAGACCGTCTTATTGAAGACCTTGCCAAGGTCAGGGAAAAATCGCCCCTCGTCCACAATATCACGAACTATGTCGTGATGAACAATACAGCGAATGCGCTTCTTGCCATAGGGGCATCTCCCGTGATGGCCCATGCTGTCGAGGAGGTGGCGGATATGGCTGCCATAGCGTCGGCTCTGGTGCTGAATATAGGCACGCTCGAGCCTTCATGGGTCAAAGCCATGGTTATCGCCGCGGAATCGGCACATCGTGCCGGGATTCCGGTAGTTTTCGATCCCGTAGGGGCCGGAGCTACACCTTACCGCTCTGATACGTCTGCCATGATGCTGCGCGAATGCCGTCCTTCCGTGATCAGGGGCAATGCATCCGAGATCATATCTCTTTTAAATGCTTCGGCGAAAACCAAAGGCGTGGACAGTACGGCTTCGTCGGATTCCGCCGTCGCATCGGCGCAGGCGCTTGCAAAAGATACCGGAGCAGTGGTAGTGATAAGCGGTGCCGTAGACTATGTTACCGACGGAGCGAGAACTGGAGAAGTACGTAACGGTTCTCCGCTGATGTCCAGGGTGACGGGCATGGGATGTACGGCTACTGCGGTTGTCGGGGCATTCTCCGCCGTCAATCCGGATCTTTTCGAAGCGTCCCTGCATGCGATGGCTGTCATGGGAATTGCCGGAGAAGCCGCTGCATCCGGAGCCGAGGGGCCTGGAAGCCTTCAGATGCGATTCCTTGATGCCCTGTACAATCTCGACGAAACCGTAATCAGACAATATATAAGGTAATGACAGATCCCGGACTACTTCGATTATATCTTGTCACCGACAGGAATCTCGCTCTCGGCCGCAGACTGGAAGACGTGGTCATGGCGGCTGTCCGCGGCGGCGTGACAATGGTCCAGCTCAGGGAAAAGGAATGCACTTCAAGGGAATTCCTCGAACTTGCCCTTTCGCTGAAGTCATGTCTGTCCGGCTCTGGAGTGCCTCTCATAATAAACGACAGAGTGGACATAGCTCTCGCCTGCGATGCCGACGGCGTACATGTCGGGCAGAGCGATCTTCCATGCGATGTCGTCCGCAGGCTGATGGGGCCTGACAGGATAGTCGGACTGTCGGTAGAAAGTATTGATGATGCCGTCAAGGCAAATTCGGCCGATGTCGACTATATCGGGATCTCACCCGTATTCTCTACCCCTACCAAGACGGACACGGCTCCGGCCCTCGGGCTGGAAGGGATAAGGAAGATTACGGCAGTATCACGCCATCCTTCCGTCGGGATCGGCGGATTGAATTGCGGCAATGCCGGACAGGTCATTCTTGCCGGCGCGGACGGAGTGTCCGTCGTTTCGGCGATAATGTCAGCCCCTGATCCGGAAAAGGCTGCCGCCGGATTGTCTTCAATCATATTCGAGGCCGGAGGGAAAAGATGAAATGGTCCGATACTGCATGGGAAGAGGCTGCGCCTGTATTCAGAAAGGTACTTGAGCATCCTTTCATAACGGAACTGGCTGCCGGTACGCTTTCTCGCGACAGGTTTGCAACTTATCTTGTACAGGATTCCCTTTATCTGAGAGAATATGCCAGGGTAATGTCGCTGATAGCTTCAAGACTTGAAAATCCTGAACATGCAGCTCTTTTCCTTGCATCAGCCATGGAAAATCTGGATTCGGAAAAGGCGGTTCATGACCTGTACCTTGACGGCACGGGACTTAGGGATATCAGGGAGCCTGCCATGTCTCCCGCCTGTCTGATGTGTTCGTCGCATCTATGGCGCCAGGCCGCAGCCGAGCCTTTGGAAATAGCGCTTGCATCGGTGCTCCCGTGTTTCGTCGTGTACGACAAGACAGGGAAGTCAGTGTATGCTGCCGCTGCTTCGTCTCTTGACAGCAATCCCTACCGGGAATGGATAAGTCTTTACGGAAGCGGCTCATTCGATGACCCAACGGCCAGGATTACGGAACTCTGCAATGATGCCGCCGCTGCGTCTTCGGAGGAAATGCGGAAGAAAATGACAGAGGCTTTCGTGACAGGTGTGAAAATGGAATGGATGTTCTGGAACAGTGCATATATTAAGGAACAATGGACAATATGAAAAAATACAGGATAGCGCTGTCCATCGCCGGCAGCGATCCGAGCGGAGGAGCGGGCCTCCAGGCAGACCTGAAGACGTTTTCCGCCTGCGGATGTTACGGAGCTACCGCAGTAGTCGCCGTCGTGGATGAAAATACGCAGGGAGTCAGCGGGGTTTTTCCTGTTCCCGCATCGTTTGTAAGAGGCCAGATCAAATCCGTACTTGATGATCTCGGGGCGGATGCCGTGAAGATAGGAATGCTTCACAGTTCGGAAATGATACTGACGGTGAAGGAAACTCTTGCTGAGTACAATATAAGGAATATAGTGCTTGATCCGGTCATGGTAGCGACTTCCGGGGATCCTTTGCTGGAGCCTGAGGCCGTAGAGACACTCAGGAACGAACTTGTACCGTTCGCAAGGATAATCACGCCGAACATTCCTGAAGCCGAAATCCTGCTCGGTGAAAAAATCCAGTCGCAGGATGACTTGCCGGAATGCGCCCGCAGACTGTCCATGGGCAGGCAGGTGTCGGTTCTTCTGAAAGCAGGACATCTGTCTGATGCGGAACTTGTCGACGTGTTCTACAATGCAGAGACTGACAGCATTCTCAGACTCTCTTCCCCGAGACTCGATACGGTGAACACTCATGGGACCGGCTGTACCCTGTCTTCTGCCGTAGCATCGTTCCTTGCCCGCGGGCTGGGGCTTGACGAGGCTGTGACGGCAGCGAAGAAATACATAGAAAAGGCCATAGAGACCGGAGCGGAGTACAGTATAGGTCACGGCCACGGGCCTGTGCACCATTTTTTCAATTTCTGGGACTAATGCGGAAATACAAGGGAGTGTTTTTCGACATGGACGGAGTTGTCATCGACAGTTCCGCCCTGTGGGACCATATCACGGAAACAGTAAAATCGGAGTATGATCTCGACATGTCCGTGCTTGAGGAATCGGACGGTTTCAATCTTTCTACGGAAGAGGCCATAAGGCTTGTTCTCGAAAGCACCGGCAGATTTTCCGAATCTCTTTTCACAGAGATAATCGGGAGAATAGATACGCTTTACGAATCGTCGCTCGACTCTCTTGCATCGCCCTGCGACGGGATTGAGAAGGTCCTGACAAACCTCGCCGGAAAGGATATCATGATGGTGCTTGTAAGCAATTCATCCAGACGTCAGGTGGATATGGCACTAAGCCGTTTCGGGCTCTCCAGTTTTTTCTGCGGTACTGTCTCTTCGGATGATGTCAGCCTGGGCAAGCCATCCCCGGAACCGTATCTCAGAGCCATTGAAATTTCCGGACTGGACGCTGACCGGGCAATTGCGGTCGAAGACTCTCATACCGGCGCAAAATCCGCCTGGGCGGCTTCCCTGTCCTGTATAATCCTTGCTCCGGACGGAGCACCGGCCGCTTATCCTGAAATCCACAGAAGTTTTTTCGGGGAATATCTCGATCAGATAACCCTGAGTAAGAATGAAAAAACGGCCGGTCATTGACCGGCCTGTTTTTTCATTGGAGACTGCCGTCCCGCGTCCTGTTATGCAAGGGCAAAAGAAAGGTCGCCTTTGCAGCAAAGTTTGCCGTTCACTTTCAGTACGGCTTCAGTGAAGAAAATATTTCCTCTGCGGCCTGTAAGTTTGGCAGTGATTTCACAAAGGTCTCCAGGGCGGACGATATTCTTGAACTTGACATTGTTGATGCCGGTGTAAAGGGTGGTCTTGCCCTTGACCTCATCCTTGACGAGCAGTACGCAGCTCTGTGCCATTATCTCGCACTGGATTACACCCGGAACGATAGGGTTGCCCGGGAAATGGCCTCTGCAGAAGAATTCATCCTCCTTGATTCTGTATTTGGCATGCGCCACACCTTCTTCGTCGATTTCTATTTCATCGACAAGGAGCATGGGTTCCCTGTGAGGCAGATATTCTTTGAGTTCTTCTCTGTTCATATTGAATCGGTTTGGATTTTCCGAAAAATCATGCGAAGTGTTATTCGGCCTTGCGGAAAGCTATGCAGCCGTTGTGTCCTCCGAATCCGAGAGAGTCGGATATGGCAATGGTCAAGTCCACCTTTTCAGCCTTGTTCGGAGTGTAGTTGAGGTCGCATTCCGGATCCGGAGTATCGAGATTGATAGTCGGAGGTACGATGCCGTTTTTCAGGGCGAGAATGCTTGCTATGGCTTCTACGGCACCTGCAGCTCCGAGCATGTGGCCCGTCATCGACTTGGTGGAACTGATATGTGCCTTGCGGGCGTTTTCTTCTCCCATTGCAATCTTGAACGCTGCAGTTTCCGAAGCATCGTTGAGATGTGTTCCCGTGCCGTGCGCATTGACATACAGCACATCGTTTTCATTGTATCCGGCTTCCTTCAGTGCCATTTCTATGGCTTTTGCCTGGGTGATTCCTTCAGGTCTCGGCGCAGTGACATGGTAGGCGTCGTTGGTGTTGCCGTATCCGCAGATTTCGGCAAAGATCTGTGCGCCTCTTGCCTTTGCGTGCTCGTATTCTTCAAGCACTATCATTCCGGCTCCTTCTGCCATTACGAATCCTCCGCGGTTGAGGTTGAAAGGCAGGGATGCGTATTTCGGATCCTCGGCTTTCGAAAGAGCCTTGGCATTCGCGAAGCCTGCTATTCCGAGCGGAATGGTTGCGGCCTCGGAACCTCCGGCTATGATTGCATCGGCGTATCCGTGCTTTATCGCGCGGTATGCTTCACCTATGGCGTGGGTCGACGTTGCGCATGCAGTCACGATATCGAGGCTCGGACCGCAGGCCTTGTTCCTGATTGCAACGTTTCCGGTTGCGATATTGGAAATCATTGTAGGGATGAAGAGAGGCGAAATCCATTTGGCTCCGTCCTTTATCATCTTTTCAGTTTCCCTGTACTGGGTGGTGAATCCTCCGATGCCGGAGCCTACATATACTCCGAGTCTGAAAGGATCTATGTTTCCTCCATCGTTCGAATTGAGTCCGGACTGCTGCATGGCTTCGTTTGCGGCAGCAACGGCGTACACGGTGAATTTGTCCTGTTTTCTTGCGAAAGCCGGTTCTATGCCGTGCTCTGCAGGTACAAAATCCTTCACCTCACCGGCAATCTTCACAGGGAGGTCGTCCGTAGGGAAGGCCTTGATGAAATCTATTCCGCAGACTCCTTCAGTAAGGCTTTTCCAGAAATCCGCAACATTGTTTCCGACAGGGGAGATGACTCCCATACCTGTCACGACTACTCTTTTATCCATCTCTTGTAAGTTAATGTCCGTCGGTCTGACGGTCGGTTAATTGATTATTGATTTAATGACTGTTGGGCAGGCTTACCATTCAAGAATGGCTGCGCCTGAAATGAAACCGGCACCGAATGCGCTGAGTGCAAGGATGTCGCCTTTCTTGATGACACCGTTCCTGTTGCATTCGTCCAGAAGTATGGGGCAGCTTGCCGAAGACGAGTTCCCGTGGCTTTCCACATTGTGAGGGAATTTCTCTGCTGGCTGCTCGAGCTGGTCCTTGATGGCGTTGATTATTCTGATGTTCGCCTGGTGCAGGAGGAATTTGTCCACGTTGTCCGGAGTCATTCCGAGCTCTCCGAGCAGATATTTTATGTCTCCGCTCGAAGCCTTGACCGCGAACTTGAACACATCCTGTCCCTTCATCTGCATCGGAATATTCACTTCCTCCTTTGTAATATACGGCGTTGGTTCGAGGGTCCTTATCTGATACAGCTTGTCGGTAGCGCTGGCAGCCGAGAGTTTGGTGCCCTTGATGCTGTTTCCTTCCGTAAGTACGGCGGCACCGGCTCCGTCTCCGAAAAGCACGCATACGTTCCTGTCTTTCCAGCTGGTCATCCTCGTAGGTTCTTCAGCACATACGATCAGGACATTCTTTACCTTGCCTGCCTTGCTGTAGGCTTCTGCAAGGTCGAGTGCGTATATGAATCCGGCACAGGCGCAGTTGATGTCGATGCAAGGGCAGGATGCCCCTATTCCTCCCTGTATTATGCAGCTGAGAGACGGGGTCACATATTCGTTTACGACGTTCGAGCAGATTATGAAGTCGAGGTCTTCAGCCTTCATTCCGGCATTGTCGAGAGCTTTTCTTGCGGCCTCGATGGCCATGTCCTCGAGTTTTTCATCTGAAATGACATGCCTGTACCTGATTCCTGTACGAGGGAAAATCCATGAATCGCTCGTATCGAGGAATTCCGACAGCATGTCGTTCGTGACGATCTTTTTAGGAAGAACACTTCCAGTTCCAACAATTCTCATAATATACAGTATATATTTTCTGATAAACCTTACAAAATTAGTCTGTATTTTCGTAAGAGCGAAATTATTGTGGTGATTAGTTCGTGCCTGTGGCTTACCTGCCGTAAATGTGGCGAATTTTCATTATTTGTGGTAAAATTCTTATATTTGCAGTGCAAAACGGAATATCGATGAAAAACAAGCTGCCAGGATATCTCGTAGGCAAGAACCAGCTCATTGGTACGGTGATTTTCTCCGTGCTTTTCGCCCTGATTTTCCTCAATGTGTACATCCCGTTTTCCGATACCGCATGGTTCCGTCTCGGCAATACGTACATGTTCCTCTTCACGGCAGGTTTCGCCTTCATTTCGATACTTATCCTCGTCGTAAGCCGGACCATAATGTACCATGCGAGCAAGCTGTTCGAGCAGACTTATTTCACCTATATTCTGTGGTGCGTCCTCGAGGTCGTGTTCATCTGTCTTTTCTATACCTTCGTGACGGTAGATATCGTAGGCCAGGAAGGCCAGTCATGGATGAGGGTCTATCTCAGGTCGCTGCTGTACGGCTCCATTTCACTGATCATACCCTATGTGATAGCCGGCATGTATTTCACTATCGAGGACAAGAACAGGACGATACGTCTGATGAATTACAGCAATTCTGTCCCGGACGGGCAGTCCGGCCGGAAACCGGAGGACAAGATCACGCTTTTCGACAATACCGGGGCCCTGAAGCTGTCCGTCAGGACGTCCGACCTTTATTATATAGAATCGGACGACAATTACATCAAGGTCTGGTATTCGGATGCCGGCGGAGAGATGAAGACCTACATGCTGAGATGCCGTCTCAAGACGGTAGAACAGAGTTTTATGGGAGGCCCGCTTGTCAGATGCCACCGCAAGTACATAGCCAATCTCGACAAGGTAAAGGTCCTGAGAAAGGACAGGGACCTGTATTATCTCGACATGGACAATGATGCCCTGATATCCCTTCCGGTATCCAAGACCTATACGCAGAATGTCCTGTCGCATTTTACGGAGGGCATGAAGGAAGCCTGTGCCGCCGGAACCCGCGAAAATCCGCAGTAGCCCTGTTATTTCCTGTGCGATCTTTTCGATGACCTCAGCCTTGATGCAGACTGCACCATGGCTTCGTCGAGAGCGATGTTCTTCGCTGCAAGGAGGTCGAGAATCGCGGCTATCAGAGGGAAGACGGCCGTGAAGGAGAAGACTATGTCATCTTTTCTGTGAGCCAGATAGTCGGCTCCGAGCCATGCCTGGAATGCAATGAGCAGTATTGCCGCGATTACGGCAACCCTCATTTGCAGAATCCTTGCCTTGAAGGAAAGCAGGCAGATTCCGTTGGCTACGAAAGTCATTATGAGCAGGGCCAGATAGTACCAGCGTTCATAATACATTATTTCGCTTTCGCCCCCGCCGAAAGATGTCGCCATTTTACTGAAGAAAAGCGAGCCTATGAGTATGGCGGCTATCGCCAGATATAGTGTCTGAATTCTTTGCCACATATACGGTGTACGGTTAATTTCCGGCGAAGATAATATAAAAAAACGAATTTGGAACGGGATTTCACAAGGAGTGCGGATAAAAAGGAGGGACCGGCTGAAAAGGGGATTTCCTGCGTCATACCCGAGACGTTTGATTCCACCTTTTCAGCCGGCCCCGCCAAAGTCTTTCTGAACGACCGGATCGTTTATCTCATGTCGAATCTGTGCTGTACAGGCTGGATTATGAGATTGAATTCATAGTCTCCGTAATGCAGACGGTATTTGTCGATAGGCAGGCGCCCCCAGCTGTTGATGCAGCCGAGTCCCATCTGGGCCTTGTCCACGCAGATGTTCGTAGTTCCCGACTTGACGAGGTCGGACGGGTGTCTGTTGTTCTTTCCCTCGCCGTCATCGAGCATTTCGATGCTGTATTCGAGAGCTGATGCGGAGAACGGTGCATCGCTGTAGAATTTGAGCCCGCAGCCGGATGCGTCCAGAACTTCCCACCATCTCAGGCCGGCTTTCGTACCGGTCTCCTGAGGCCTGATGTACGGATAGAACTGTTCTTCCACGCTCTGCCTGTAACGACCCACAAGAGCGGCGTGCTGTCTGTCGGAATAATTCTCGAAAGGCCCTTTCCCGTAGAAATCCAGAATGTCGTAGTCTGCCGGCATTTCCATCCTCAAGCCGAAACGGAACAGATCAGGTACTTTCTTGCCTTCTCCGGCAGCCATTTTCTGTGAAACCTTTACCGCTCCCTGATTGTTCACGGTGTATTCCATAAGAAGGACCGCACCGGTTTCCGGCATGTCGTATGAAGCCGCTACGTGCGCCATGCCGTCGCGTGTTTCATAATCGAAGGATGCGAGTTCAAGTACAGGATTTTTCCATACTGAATATTTTTTCTGCAGGCCGGCCCCGTAATCATTGTCGGTGCCTGCCCTCCAGAAATTAGGCTTCAGCACGGAGCCTTTGGCCATGAGGTTATTTCCATCGGCTTCGTAAAGGGACATGAAGCCCGTAGCCTTTGTAAATTCGATACGGAAATTCTCGCCCGTGATGATGAGATAGCGTTCGTCGTTATCGGTGATTTCCGGGGCAGGGACAGTCTCGTTGCTGCGCACGGCATTTTCGAGAGTGGCGTCGAAACTGTATTCCGTGAGCGGGATCTGGCAGTATGCTACCGTATAGCCTGCCGGGAGCAGGGTCTCGGCCTGCTTGAGGTTGAAGCTGATGTTGAGCATCCATTCCTTGCAGGCGCACACTTTTCCGTAGTCATAGCCGAGAGTCACTTCCGCAGTCTGCTGAGGTGCCACGTCGAGATTTTCCACATAGCCGGTCTGCATGGTTTCCCCGTCGGCGAGAAGCTGCCATTCGAGACGGTAGGCAGACAGATCCCGGAAGAAGTTTTCATTGTACACCGATATGACACCTTTCGCCAGGTCGACTGGTGACGCCCAGATGGACTGGTGTACGTACTTGACTTCGTAAGCGTGAGGATTGAACCTTCTGTCCGGGCTGATAAGTCCGTTGTTGCAGAAATTCTGGTCCTTGTCCACATCGTAGCGGTTGAAATCGCCCGCGTATCCGTAAAATTCAGCACCGGCGGCGTTTTTCCATCTCGGCGACTGGTCTACGAAGTCCCAGATGAAACCTCCCTGGTAGTTCGGATACTTGCGTATGAGATCCCAGTATTCCATGAAACCTCCCTGGGAGTTGCCCATTGCATGGGCGTATTCGCACTGGATAAGCGGCTTTTCCGGATTTCCTTCGCAATATTCAATACACTCGTCGTAGGTGTGGTACATCGGGCAGAAGATGTCCGTGAATTCATTGGTTCTTGCCTGCTCATACTGGACCGGGCGCGAAGGGTCTTCGTTCTTGATCCATTCATAGCATTTTTCGAAGTTGACCCCGAATCCGGCCTCATTGCCGAGCGACCAGAATATTATGGAAGGATGGTTGAAATGCTTTTGTACGTTCCTCTCGTTCCTTTCCAGGTGGGCTGTTTCATAGACAGGGAACTTGGCGAGGCTCTTTTCCCCGTATCCCATTCCGTGCGATTCGATGTTGGCCTCCGCAACTACATAAAGTCCGTATTTGTCGCACAGTTCGTACCAATAGTAGTCGTCGGGATAGTGGCAAGTGCGGACTGCGTTGATATTCAGCTGCTTCATGCGGAGGACATCCTGTATCATCCTTTCCCTGGATACCATGTAACCTCCGTCAGGATCCATTTCGTGCCTGTTGGCTCCCTTGAAGAGGACAGGCTGGCCGTTGACAAGCACCTGGGCGTTCTTCAGTTCGATTTTTCTGAAACCGACCTTTATCGGGATCACTTCAGTCCTGCCCTTAGCCGACGATGTGGCGGTAAGAGTATAGAGGAAAGGTGTTTCCGCCGTCCATTTGGCAGGAGAGTCCACTTCTATCGTTACATTCTGGCTTCCGGCTTTTCCCGCAACCTGCTTTTCGGCGACCTTTTCCCCGGAAGGGTCGGTAAGTACGAGGGAAACGTTGCAGCTTCCTGTCAGGTCGAGGCGGATATCGAGTGTGCCGTTGTCATAACTGCTGTCCAGATCCGGAATGATCCTTATATCCTGGATGCGCACTTTCTCCCTGGCATAGAGGTAGCAGTCGCGCGCCACTCCCGCATACCTCATGAAGTCCTGGTCTTCGAAATAGGAGCCGTCGCACCATCTGAATACCTGGAAGGCTATGAGGTTCTTTCCCGGTTTCACATATTTCGTTATGTCGAATTCCGCATCGAGTTTCGTATCCTCGCTGTAACCGACGAACCTGCCGTTGACCCACAGGTACATGTTCGATGACACGCTTCCGAAATGCGCGAGAATCTGTTTCCCGTTCCAGTCTGCCGGAACCGTCACTTCACGACGGTATGAACCTACATGATTCTCCTTTACCGGGACCTCCGGAGGGTTGTTCTCGAACTGGTACTGCCACGGATAGCCGGTATTGTTGTAAAGAGGATCGCCGTAGCCGTTCAGCTCCCAGATCCCCGGTACCGGCATGGAATCCCATCCCTTGTCGTTGAAGGCTGTCGTGTAGAAGTCCAAAGGGCGCATGTCTGCGTCCCGTACCCAGTTGAATTTCCACATTCCGTTGATGGACATGTAGTTCGATGATGCGCTCCTGCATCCTGCAGCGGCTTCACCGGCATCGGAGTACGCAAAATAGCTGGTGTGCATCGGAGCCCTGTTGACGGCATTGACAAGCGGGTCATGCCATTCGGTCTGCTCCATGGCGGAGACTGCCCCTGAAACAAGAAGGGCAGACGTCAGAAGAGAGATTTTTACAAAATTCATAATACGTCGATATGTTTATGTTCAACAGCGGTCCCTAATGTAGTCAGAATTTTCGGAAAAAAACACCATGCAGTATGATTTTGAGAGTTTTTTCTACTTTTTTCGGTTTGATTTTATCCCCGCTGGAAACGATGTCTCCCGGTAGCTGCCGTTCCGTTAGGAAATCTCGCCGGAAAAAATTATATTTGGTGGACCGGACGGCCTCCAAGGCCGGAATTGTTGACTTAAAAAACATACGATTATGATTCCTGAATCCGAACTGATAATAAATGACGACGGGTCCGTATTCCATCTTCATCTCAAGCCTGAGGAGCTTGCCGACAATATAATTCTTGTAGGAGACCCGGGACGGGTCGATATGGTTTCCGGATATCTCGAGGAGACGGAGTTCAGACACCAGTCGCGCGAATTCGTCTCCGTCACCGGGAAATACCGCGGAAAAAGAATTACCGTGCTTTCGACAGGCATCGGGACGGACAATATAGACATCGTCATGAACGAACTGGATGCCCTTGCAAACATCGATTTTTACACAAGGGAAATCAAGGCGGAGAAAAAGTCCCTCAATATCCTCAGAATCGGCACTTCGGGGGCGGTGCAGCCGGATATCCCTCTCGGTTCCTTTGTCTTTTCGCATATTTCGGTCGGCTGCGACGGACTTCTGAACTGGTATGCAGGCAGGGAGCGCATAGCCTTGCCTGGCATCGAAGAGGCTTTCAAGAAGCATACGGGCTGGAACAGGCATCTTCCGGATCCTTATTTCGTCCGTGCCGGCAATGACATGATCTCAAGATTCGAAGACTGTACGATCAAAGGCATGACTATAGCGGCTTCAGGCTTCTACGGTCCTCAGGGGAGGGTATTGCGCATGCCTCTGGCCATGCCTGACATGCTGGAGAAATTCGGTTCCTTCTGCTATGACGGATGGAAGATCACCAATTTCGAGATGGAAGGCTCGGCCATTGCCGGAATAGCGGCCCATTTGGGCCACAATGCGGGTACTGTATGCTGTATTATAGCAAACCGTTATCTGAAATCGAGCAATCCTGACTACAAGCCTCATATAAGGAAGCTGATAGAACTTGCTCTGGACCGTCTTGCGCGTTAGCATGGCGATGCGTGGCCGGACAATGCTCCGGTTTATTTCCCTCCGTACAGTTCTTTCCGCGACTGGCTTCCGGCCTTTACTATTGTAGGGTCGTCGACAGTCATGTCCACGATGTATTTTTCGCCGTTCATCACATTGTTTTCCAGAAAGGCGAACTGGTACGCAGTGCTGTCATCCATTATGCCGGCTATCTCATGCCCGCATCCGAGAAACCTGAGGATGTTGTAGCTGTATCCGAATTTCGCAAATCTTTTGGCTATCTTGTCGGCGCCGAAAAACCCGATGTTGAAGAACCGGATCTGCCTGTAGTTGACAAGTTTGTCTTCCGTGCCGTGCAGAAGCAGCGTAGGAGACGGTTCCGTCCTGTATTTCAGTTTTCCGTGCCTTGACAGGATGCCTCCGGAAAACGACATTACTCCGGCATATCTGAATCCTTCCGGCAGGACGGAAGCCCATGCCGTTCCGTTGCACAGCTCGTAATCGGCCTGAAGCGCCGTTATGGCGCCTGCCGAAGAGCCGCTGACAACTATGTTCCCGGGATCTACCCCGAGAGAGGCTGCGTTTTCTACTATGAACCCGGTAGCGCTGAAAAGATCCTCTACGGCCATGTGGATGGCCTTGTCAAGAAGATTGACCTGTGCCACCCCTACCTTTCTGGCCCCTTTCAGCCCGAGCCTGTAGTCGATGGCTATTATCCTGTAGCCGTTGTCCGTCATCATTTTGTACCACGGGGTATAGAAGACGTCGTCCCGGCTTCCAGATATGAATCCGCCGCCGAACACGAATATTATCGTAGGCTTTTCTTTTTCTCCGATGCATGTACTGCTTCCCTCGGCTGGATTGTAGACATCGAGGTAGAGTTCGCACGTATCTCTTTGGGCAAACATGTAGGTCCCGTCGGGAAGTATGGCCGGAGTCTTTCCGTCCGCTCCGTAGACCGTATTGGCAAATACTGAAATGCACAGTATCAGTGCTGTAAGAATTGTTCTCATATTTTCAGATTCAAGATTTCCGTTTGTCAGTCGAAGGCTGGTTCCGCATTCAGCCGCGGTCCGGCCTGTTTCCGAGTATGGCGGCAGTGAGTTCTGCAGGACTGTCGCATATTATCCACGGGTCGTATGCCGCAAGTTCCTCTTTCGACCTGAACCCCCATGTCACTCCGGCAGTCTTCACCCCTCCGTTCCTGCCGGTTTCCATGTCCACGTTCGAATCTCCGGCATAGATGATTTCGTCTGGACCGATTTCTCCGTATGCCCTTTCGATTTCATGTACGATTTCAGGATCGGGCTTTATCGGCATGCCGTCGCGCTGTCCGAGGATTTTGAGAAATTTCCTGTCGCCGAAAAACTTTTTCACAAGGGCCTCGGCTCCTTCCTGATACTTGTTGGAGGCTACGGCAAGCACTATCCCGCTCTTTTCGAGCGTCTCCAGCATTTCAGGTATGCCGTCGTACGGTCTCGTGAAATCGGCCTTGTGCTCATTATAGTACGGCAGGAAGAAATCCCTCATTTTCATCACTGTTTCTTCCGTCCTCCTGTCTTCCGGAAGCGCATCCCGGAAAAGATTGTATATGCCGCGACCGACGAGTTTGTTGTATTCTTCCATTTTCCTGACCGGACAGCCGCAGGATCCGAGGGCGAAATTGCAGGCCCTTCCGAGATCTTCTATCGTATTCAGCAATGTTCCGTCAAGATCGAAAATCGCTAATTTTATTTTTTGTTGTGCCATAGTTTGGTACATTCGGACGCTACATTTGCGTCATGACAAGTGATAATAACCCTTAAATACAATATATTATTATGAAAAATACCGAATACAATCCCGAGGCCATCGCTTCATTCCTTACTTCCGCACAGACTCTGAACAATCTGCTGGATCTTGTCAAGGATTTCGACCTGGAAATTACGGGACTCAGTCTTTCATGACGGCCTTCGTTCCGTTTCCGTCCCTGTCGGGAACAATGTAAAGCCGTCTTCCCGCCTTTCCGCCGTCAGTCTCTCCGCATGCGCTTCCGGCAATGATGAATTCGGATACCGGATCCTCTATAAGTTTCTGGATTGCGCGCCTGAGCGGTCTTGCCCCGTATGCCGGATCGAAGCCTGCATCAATCACCATTTTCCTGGTTGCCGCAGGAATGTACAAACTGAAACCGGCTTCACGGACACGTTTCCTGAGATCCTTCAGCTCGATATCCGTTATCCTGCCGATATCGTCGCGGTCCAGAGGATTGAAGAAGATCTGTTCATCTATCCTGTTCAGGAACTCCGGAGGAAATATCCTTCTGACGGACTTTTCCAGGATCATCCTTTTCTTCCCGCCGGATGATTGCGATGAAGTCGCAAAGCCGAGTCCGGCCCCGAATTCGTCCGCCTCGCGGCTGCCTGCATTGGATGTCATGATAAGTATCGTGTTCCTGAAATCCACTGTCCTGCCGCTGCTGTCCGTAAGCCTGCCCTCGTCGAGAACCTGAAGCAGCAGGTTGAATATGTCGTGATGGGCCTTTTCTATCTCGTCGAGCAGTACGACGCAGTACGGCTTTCTTCTGACGCGCTCGCTCAGCTGTCCGCCCTCCTCGAATCCGACATAGCCCGGAGGTGCACCCACGAGCCTGGACGCCGTGAATTTTTCCATGTATTCGCTCATGTCTATCCTCACCATGCTGTCCTCGGAATCGAAAAGATATCCGGCTATGGCCTTTGCAAGCCTGGTCTTTCCTACTCCGGTCGGTCCGAAGAAAAGGAATGATCCTACAGGTCTGTGCGGATCCTTTATTCCGGCACGGTTTCTTCTTATAGCCCTGACCACCTTTTCTATCGCTTCATCCTGGCCTATGACTTCTTCCTTCAGCCTTTCTTCCATCCTGAGCAGCTTTTTCCTTTCCGATTCGGCTATTCTGCTGGCCGGTATTCCTGTCATGACCGATATTACTTCGGCGATGTCCTCTTCCGTGACTTCCGGGAGTTTCCCTTTTTTGACAGGGTTTCTCAGACTTACCATCGAACCAGCCTCATCCATGGCATCTATGGCCTTGTCCGGAAGGCACCTGTCGGATACATACCTGTCGGAAAGCTTTACGCAGGCTTCGAGGGCCTTGTCGGAATAGGTCACGAAGTGGTAGAATTCGTATTTCATCCTGAGCTGTCCGAGAATGTTCAGTGTCTGGTCAGCCGTTGCAGGTTCTACGACAATTTTCTGGAACCTGCGATCGAGGCCTCCGTCCTTTTCCACGATTTTCCTGAATTCGTCCATCGTAGTGGCCCCTATGCAGTGGATCTCGCCGCGCGCAAGGGCGGGTTTCAATATATTGGCCGCGTCGAGGCTGCCTCCGGCGCCTCCCGCACCTACTATGGTGTGGAACTCATCTATAAATATTATTATGTCCTGATTCCCGCTGATTTCGGCTATGATGGCCTTCAGCCTTTTTTCGAAATCCCCTCTGTATTTCGTGCCGGCTACTACGGACGCCATGTCCAGGGAGATGATCCTTTTTCCTGTCAGAGACGGGGGCACGTCACCGTTCGCAATCCTGATGGCAATCCCTTCGACGATGGCTGATTTCCCGACACCCGGGTCTCCCACGAGCATCGGATTGTTTTTCTTTCTTCTTCCGAGGATCTGTATCACTCTTGCGGTTTCGGTTTCCCTGCCGGTTACGGGGTCGAGTCTGCCTTCCATGGCGGCTTTCGTCAGATCGTATCCGTATTGCTCCAGTGCAGACTGCTCCTTCACGCTTTCCTTACCGTTTTCCGTCGTCTCTTCAGCATTGCGGTCTTCATCATGGCCCCATTCTTTCCCGCCAGGACTGAGGATGCCTGCGGATTCCATATACTTGCGGACGCATTCGTAGTCAGTTCCCCGGTCATGAAGCCAGGTAAGTCCGAATCCGCTGACGATATTCTTGCAGAGGGCAAGCAGCAGATGTTCGGGACGGACTATTTCGGACATTGTCTTGCCGGCTTCGAGGATGCTGAGACTCAGGATATTGTATGCCCCTCTGGAAAAGGATATCTTTTCCGTCTCGGAAAAAGGAATGTATTTGTCCGTCTGTATCCTTTCATCGATGAACCTTTTGAATTCATCCAGATCCACGCCCAGAGCCTGGAGCGTTTCCGCCGCACCGTTGTCCTTGTGACGGATTATCCCGAGGAACAGGTGGTCCGGCGAAATCCCGTAGCTTCCCGTCCTCATCGCCTCGTCCCTTGCGAAATTGATTATGACATTGAGTTCTTTCGATACTTTGATTTCCATACGAATTCTATTGCAGTGCAAATGTACTGAAATATCTTTTGGAAAAACGGGATATTAGAAGTAAATTTGAATTGTGATCGCTTCGCAGCGAGGAAAACGGGTGTCCTGCATGTATAAAAAAGAAGGCGAAATATTTTCCTTTATCAGTGTTCCGGCCGGGGCTGAACTCAACCGTATCCACATAGACACCTCCCAGATAGTTTTCATGCTGTCCGGGAAAACCAGGACCGTCTGCAACAATTCTGTCGCGAAGAAAATCAAGGCCGGCACGATATTCCTGCTTCCGAAATTCGCTCCGGTCTACGGAACCGCACTCGAGCCCTGCGAATTTTTCATCTGCCGCATTCCGGACGGATTCGAATCGACCGACAAGGCTTACATAAGGAAGCTCCCCTCATATATTCCGCCAGGCTTTTCTTATGAATTCAATACTCTCACCGTAGTTCCGGTGGTCAGGACATATCTCAGGCTTCTGATGTGGATGCTGAAGCAAGGATTCAAGTCTGCTACGTACCAGCGGCTCAAGAGGATAGAACTTTTCTATTATCTGAAGACATGTTACAGTCCGGCAGACATGGCCGCCTTCATGTATCCTCTGATAGGCGGCAGGTCGGTATTCTTCAAGGATTTTGTCATCAGCAACTACAGGAAATTCCAGGATGTCGAGTCCTTTGCCTGTGCCGCAAGCAGATGGAGACTGTCTATTATGTCTATCTCGGCAAGGACAATTACAGCAGCTTCGACGTGGAGCGGAACCATCAGTACGACATGGAGATAACCATACGTACCATCGACGAGGCGGAGACGAGGGTAGACAAGGAGGAAATCGGAGGAATAAGGTTGTATTACGATTCGGAGACAGTTCTGGATTCCCACTGCAATTCTGTCCAGACGCTCATGTACTCTCCGCGAAACTGGGAAGTCTGGGTAGAGAATCCTGACGAGACCCCGTGGCTCGAACTCTCCGCAACGAGCGAGTACAAACCTCTCTTCCTCGGAAACGGCCGGACCCCGGACAATGCCGGTTTCAAGGTGACCGGTGATGCCGGACTCAGGTATATCTACGTCCATACGGACGAATTCGTGCCGGATCTCGGATCTCCGGAAGCGAACAACAGCGTACCTGTCCGCCAGGGCAGGATCAGTTACCGCGAGATCGGAACGCCCGATGTCTACAGTTTCACGGTGAAACAGTATCCGGCACAGATGGTCGTACTTTACATAGAACATGATGTCAACAATCTGATGAAAGAGGTACGCGACACATTCTATGTGGAAAGGATACTCGAGAAAAAGCATCTTGAGTGGGGCTTTGCAACCTACTGGAATTTCGAAATCGACGAACTGATTTCCAAAGGGCAGTGGGACGGCCTGAACAATACCAGAGTGCTTTACGATTCGGCCATGGAAGGCGGAAAATACGGAATAGGTCCGGCTTACCCGTCTTCCGGCAGCACCGTGGGAGAAAACCGGATACCGAACAATGTCGCTCTCCGCTACATCCTGGAAAAGAACCGTGACAGGAACGGCGACGGCCAGATCGGACGCGATGAAATAATGTGGTTCATGCCTGCCATAAACGAGCTTGAGGCCCTGTACGAAGCAAGGAACCAGTGGCTTGTCGAATTCGAGGGCGATGACGATTATTTCTTCTCCTCCTCTCCTTCCTCCTCTGACCCCAACGGTATTACCACCGGTTATGCCTATTATATGAAAATGGGTACCGGAAAGACCGGACTTGCCCGAAGATCCAATGAGTACAATGTCATAGCCTGCCGCAGAATCAATGCCTGGAAGGGCCCGGAGACTGCAGCCGGCAGCGGCACGGCGGACAAGAACGACTCGTGGACCGATGAAGACTTCATTATGCCGAAAAACCGATAATCGATATGAAGAAAACGACTCTTATATTGTCCCTTGCGCTGGCCTCTGTTGCGGTATTCTGCTCGTGTTCGGAGAAAGCCGCAACGGGAAGCGCGGATGCCGGAGAATCTGCCGGCATGTTTTTCAAGGCTGCAAAAAGACAGGGCGGCGGCAGCGGGGACCTGACCAGGCTTTATATAGCGGAAAGGCTGCAGGAGCATGACAACAGCGAGGCGCTGCATTGCAGCATGACCGTGGACCTGACTCCGTCTTCGGACGGTCTGTCATGGTCATACAGTCTTACTGACATGACGGCGCAGTGGTACAAGTTCGCGTTTGTTTCCGTGCCGGACAACATCAGTTATTCTCCTGGAGAAACCGGTGCTTCCGGGGTTGTCGACGGAGCTTCGATGTTCTCTGCGGAAGACGGCTGCGATTTCAACAGCATTGTCATAGATTATTCCCAGGTGCTCGAGGCCCAGCAGGCGGATGTAACCCTCAGCCGGGATGAAAATACGGATTTGCATGTCTACAGGAAAATAATAGACAGATGGCTGCTCCCGGACATGACTTTGACGGAAGATGTCACGATGGACAGGATTACGGGCAGACTGATAGTCGACATGGGAATTCCCGAAGACCAGTTCCCGCGGGAAGTGGAATCCATAAGCATATCGATGAGGGCGCCGACTGTCGTTTATCTTCATGACGAAGCTGACGGCTCGGTACTCCTTAAAGATTATTCCGAAGAAAATTTCATATTCGAGTACACGGATATTCCGTGGAATCGAAGGGAGCCGTTCAGAATTATTCTCGATCTGCTTCCGTCGGAAATTTCTGCCGATGTCACCGTGAAATACGCCGGTTCCAATGAAGGCGTCTACTATCAGCTCGTTTCATCCGATGGCAAGGTGTCGGTAAAGCCTGCGACAAGGACGACAGTGGTGTTCAACGGAATATCGGACGGGTTCCGCGAGATCCGTTATGCAGGTTTTCCCGATGACGGCGATGCCGTTGTGGACGTAGCTCCGGACCGGTGGGACTGACATGCAGTCCGGACGGGCTTGCAGTCGCGAATATTACAAGACAATTTGAATTATGGATAATATGAAAAAATATACGGCTGTTTTTTTCTTTGCCGCCTTGTTTTCGGCATGTACGGCCGTGGAACCGGAGTCTCCGGTCAGGGGCAGCGGCATTCAGGACGGTATGCAGCTGCCGGGAAACATGCGTGTCGTCGATTATTCTGTCGGGGATGACGCCATGACAAAGGCATATCCCGAGGGCCTTGATGCCAGTGACCGTATCAGTTCGCTGATATATCTGCTTTATGACAATATGGGGAACCTTGTCGGCGAGCGTATCATCCCGGGAATAGGTCCGGACACTGTCTGGCCTCTCAAAAGGGAGAACATGTCCTGGGAACAGCGTGAAGCATTGAAGGATACTCTCGAAACCGGGAGAACGTATGTCGCGGTCTTTGCAGCCAATGCCGATCCGGCTCTGTTCGGTCTCGACGGCACATCGGACTCTCAGACAGTCCTGCATTATAAGTCATCCGTTTCCGGGGCTTCCCGGCTTTACGGCCCGGACGGGACAGGCGCTTCCGTGTATGAATATGCCGGACTCGGCGACGTGTACCTTACTCTTCCTCCGGAACCGTTCGGCAGCGGCAATATGTTTTACCTCGACGTCAGGCCTATGGACCTGACGGAATCGGAGGATCCGTATATCTGCAATATTTACCTGCAGAGGATAGTTTCGAGAACGGATATCAAAAGAATTTCACCGGATACGGATTTTTACGGAAACGGTCCGGGAGGCGAAACGGAAGCGGAAACCAACAGGAGAAACCTGCTCGGTCCTCTGGCGGAATCCGATCTTTATCCCGGACTCCGGGCTGAAATCAAGGAGAGCATCAAGGATATCCTGTCGGATATTTCCGGGGAACTTGCTCTGAAGTCGGAATTGTCGGGTACGCTGTTTCTTACTTATGCGGCTGCCCTTATAACGGATGCTGCTGCTGAGGCAGTCTTGGCCGATATAAGCGGCGATGTGGTGGAATATCTTACGGAAGGGTGTGTCGAAGACTCGAGGCTGAGAACAGGACTGCAGTCGTGGGCAGGTGCCGAGGTGCAGCTCTCGCTTACGGACAGGACTCCTTATTTTATCATAGATGACACATACGATTCATCATTGCCGTCAGGTGCCGCCGGTTCAGCCTCGGCTTCAGGGCTTCCCGCATACGCCGCCGATGATGAAGGAACCGTCTCGGTCATAGGATTCGGTGACGGCATCTCGAATGTCCTGTCATCCATGTCGTTTTCATGGTCTTCGGAGGCTGACATGACTGCCTTTTCCCTTAAAGACCTTACAGGATTCGCCCTATGGCCGGGAAAAAATGCCATGAATACGGCAGTATGCGAGCCGGTGTCATCCATTTCCTTTACCGACAGGAATTACAAGATCCAGGTGGAATTCAGCTGCGATCTGAAGGCTCTTCTCGACGGTCTTGACGGATGGGATGACGCTTATCTGCCATATCTGAATGCAATTATTGCGGACAGAGGATACGGAAATTCATATTCGGATGCAGCTCTGCCAATAGACATTCCGCATGTTGCCGGCAATCTCGACTTTACGTCGTCTGTCACCGTTCCTTCCCCGGCAGAATAGACGGTCTCCGCACTTTTTTCCTGAGGGGACGAATTCTCCCTTCCGTCATGTATTGATGAAAATACAGGTCGTATCGTTATCCGATTATATTTTTAAAAAGATTTTAGTATCTTTGCAGACTATGGTTGCATCGCCTGTGCGATGCTATGTGTCGAAATTCAGTAATTGTATTATATGGATAACGAAATAAATCCGATTGAGCCGGAGACTCCGGCAGGCAGGATAGAGACGGTCAATATCGACAGGCAGATGAGGAGTTCCTACATAGACTACTCCATGTCTGTCATCGTGTCGAGGGCATTGCCGGACGTGAGGGACGGAATGAAGCCGGTGCACAGGAGAGTCCTGTACGGAATGACAGGACTGGGACTGAGCTATTCGGGGCAGACGAAAAAGTCCGCGAGAATAGTCGGAGAAGTCCTCGGTAAATATCATCCGCACGGGGACAGCAGCGTGTATGATGCCATGGTCAGGATGGCGCAGAGCTGGAGCATGAGGTATCCGCTCGTGTTCGGTCAGGGTAATTTCGGGTCGATGGACGGTGATTCTCCGGCAGCCATGCGTTATACGGAAGCCAAACTCGAAAAGCTGACCGAAGAGGTCATGGCGGATATCGACAAGAATACCGTGGACTTCCAGAACAACTTTGACGATACTCTCCAGGAGCCGACAGTCCTCCCTACAAAGGCGCCGCTCCTGCTTCTGAACGGCTCTTCAGGCATAGCCGTGGGTATGGCCACGAACATGGCCCCGCATAATCTCGGGGAGACCTGCGATGCCATCTGTGCATATATCGACAATCCGGATATTACTACGGATGAACTCATGCACCATATCAAGGGACCGGATTTCCCTACAGGAGGCATCATTCAGGGCCATCAGGGCATCAGGGACGCCTTCGAAACCGGACGAGGAAAGATCGTGATAAGGTCGAGGACCGAAATCGAAGTCAGCGAGTCCGGCAGGGAGACCATAGTCGTGACGGAAATCCCGTACATGGTCAACAAGAGAGAACTTATCGAGAAGATTGTCGAACTGGTCGAAAACAAGAAAGTCGACGGCATAGTGTATGTCAACGACGAGACCACGAGGAAGGGAATGCGTATCGTGATCAAACTGAAGATAGGTGCGAATTCCAACGTGGTCCTCAATACGCTTTTCAAATACACCCCGCTCCAGTCGAGTTTTTCGGTGAACAATGTGGCCCTTGTGAACGGCCGCCCGAGGACGCTGAATCTCAAGGACATGATCAAGTATTTCGTCCGTCACAGGCACGATGTCGTGGTAAGAAGGACTAAATTCGACCTTGAGAAAGCCAGGAAGCGCGCCCATATTCTCGAAGGACTGCTGAAGGCGCTCGATGTCATCGACGAGATTATCGCCATCATCAGGGCATCGAGGAGCGTGGAGGATGCAAAGAACCAGCTTGTCGAAAGATTCGCCTTTACCGATGTACAGGCTACCGCCATCGTGGAGATGAGGCTCAGGCAGCTGACCGGACTGGAAAGGGAGAAGCTCCAGGCTGAATACGACGAACTGATGAAGTTCATCAATTACTGCGAGGAAATCCTCGCCAGCTATGACAGGCAGATGGAAGTCATCAAGGACGAACTTCAGGAACTCAAGCAGAAATACGGGGATCCGCGCAGGACGGAGATTGCAATGTCTGCGGAGGAATTCAATCCGGAGGACTTCTATCCGGACGAGGATGTCGTCATCACCATATCGCATCTCGGATACATCAAGAGGACCCCTCTTGCCGAGTACAGGACCCAGAACAGGGGCGGCGTGGGAATGAAGGGCAGCGCCACGAGGGACGAGGATTTCATAGAGTACATTTACGTGGCGAACATGCACAGCACGATGCTGCTGTTTACCAGACAGGGAAGATGTTTCTGGCTGAAAGTCTACGAGATTCCGGAGGGTACCAGGACATCAAAGGGAAGGGCTATCCAGAACGTGATAAACATCGAACCTGACGATACCGTAAAGGCATTCATAAACGTAAGGAACCTCAAGGACGAGGATTATGTCAACAACAACTATATCGTCCTTGTCACCAAAAAAGGCATAATCAAGAAGACGCTTCTCGAGGCATACTCCAGACCGAGGACCAACGGGGTGAACGCCATTACCGTGAAAGACGGCGACGAACTTCTCGAAGCCTCCATGACGAACGGAAGATGCCAGATTTTCCTCGCTGGAAGGAAAGGCTGCTGTGCAAGGTTCAATGAGACCGATGCCAGACCGCTCGGCCGTACTGCATCCGGAGTCAAGGGCATCAACATAGGCGAGGATGACGAAGTTATCGGAATGATATGCTATGATCCTCAGGCCGAGGACGCTTCGCGCAGGACGATTCTCGTTGTCAGCGAGAACGGATACGGCAAACGTTCGGATTATGAGGAATACAGGCTAACCCACAGAGGCAGCAAGGGTGTCAAGACTCTGAATATCACAGACAAGACCGGAAATCTCGTTGCGATCAAGGATGTCACCGACGACAATGACCTGATGATTATCAACAAGTCGGGACTGACGATCAGGATGAATGTTTCCGACATAAGGGTTGCCGGCAGGGCCACTCAGGGTGTCCGTCTGATAAACATAAAGGAAGGGGACGCCATCGCGGCCGTATCTGCGGTGAGCCGCAACGAAGAAGACCCGGCCGGAGATGCAGATGCTTCTCCTGAAGTTCCGGCGCCTTCGGAAAACAACGACAATGAATAATCAATTGCTTAATTTATACCCGATTATGAAACGAATTCTTATGGCAGCGGCTGTCCTGATGACAATCCAGATAGCCGATGCGCAGGTGAAATCTCCTGCAGATGCCCAGAAAGCTGTTGAATCAGCCGAAGAAGCTACAGCTAATCCTAAAAAAGCAGCGAAGCCTGCAACATGGCTCAAGCTTGCCGATGCTTATGTAGATGCCTATACCGCACCTATGGGCAACGGTATCGTAGGCTCGAACAAACAGGAAATCGCTCTGTTCATGGGAAACCAGAAGCCGACTTCCACTGAGACTGTCACTCTGGCCGGAGAGCAGTACACCAAGGAGACTTACGCTACCATGAATTACTACTACAACGCCAACCAGCAGCTTGCCATCATCGAGGTGACAAAGCCGGTATATGCCGATGCCCTCGACAAGGCCCTTGCCGCATATCTCGAAGCTGCAAAGGTGGACCTCAAGGGGCAGAAGACAAAGGATATCAACGAAGGCATCATGAACGTGGCTGCAAAATACCGTGACGAAATGGCGATGAACAGCTACCTGTTCGGTGACCTTGCCGGTGCAAGCGTTTATTTCGAGAAGGCTGCGAACGCTGCTGCCGAAGCTCCGGCGCCTGCCATAGATTCTATGGCCATATACAATGCCGGGTTCACCGCCTGGATGAACAAGGATTACCAGAGGGCGGAGCCGTTCTTCAAGAAATGTGCGGAAATCGATTACACCGAGGACGGTGAAGTATTTGCCAAACTCGGCGACATATACACCAACCTCGACCGTCAGGATGAGGCCAAAAGCATTCTCGAGGAGGGATTTGCAGCCTATCCGCAGAACCAGAGCATAATCATCGGCCTTATCAACTATTATATCGAAAGCGGCGAGCAGCCTGACGAACTTTTCGCTCTCCTCGATGCCGCAAAGAAGAACGAACCTGGCAATGCGTCACTCTACTATGTAGAGGGCGACATCCACAACAAGCTCGGCCACAAGGAAGAAGCCATTGCCGCATACCTGAAGTCGAACGAAATCAATCCTGACTATGAGTTCGGTCTCATCGGCATCGGCATACTCTACTACAATGAGGCTCTCGAGCTTCAGGAAAAGGCCGCCAACGAGTTCGACGATGCCAAGTACGAGGCTATCATCAAGGAATTCGAAGCTGCCCTGATGAATGCCATCGAGCCGTTCGAAAAAGCTTTCAGCATCACTAAGGACAATGAAATCAAAGTCAGCATAGCCGAATACCTCAAGAATATCTACTATCGTTTCCGTGACAACGGACCTGAATATCAGGAAGGATACCAGAAATATTCGACTATCGTGGAGAACGGTCTTTAACCGTTCTTCCGTCAGGCCTCAAAGGCCTTGACAATCTTGCTTACAAGGGGATGGCGCACAATATCTTCATTCTGGAAGAATATTCTGCCTATCCCCTTGATGTTTTCAAGGAGTCCGATGCCTTTCATCAGCCCGGAATCGCGCTTGTCCGGCAGGTCTATCTGGCTCGCATCCCCGGTTACGATAAATTTTGCATCGCATCCCATTCTCGTAAGAAACATTTTCAGCTGCCCGATATTGGTATTCTGCGCTTCGTCCAGAATGACGCAGGCCTTGTCGAGCGTCCTTCCTCTCATGTAGGCCAGAGGCGCTATCTGGACAATCCCTTCTTCCATAAAGTCGTTCAGCCTTTTGGCCGGTATCATGTCCCCGAGGGCGTCGTACAGCGGCTGAAGATACGGGTCCAGCTTGTCTTTCAGGTCTCCTGGCAGGAAGCCGAGCCTTTCTCCAGCTTCTACGGCAGGTCTCGTGAGTATTATCCTTTTTATTTCCCTGTGCTTCAGCGCGCGTACCGCAAGGGCGATTGCGATGTATGTCTTTCCGCTTCCGGCAGGGCCTACGGCGAACAGAAGGTCATTTTCGAAATAGGCTTTTACCATTTCCTCCTGCCTTTTGTTTCTTGCCCTTATGGGCCTTCCGTCTATGCCGTGCACTATTACGGAGTCGGCGCGCGGAATGAAATGTCCGGCAGAGCTGTCCCCTTCGAACAGGTCCTCGACATCATAGGGGGTGAGGCTTGTCTTGTGCATCCTTCTTTCCACGAGCAGATCGAGTTTCTCATTGAATTTCCTGCAATCCTCTTCAGAACCTTCCAGAATGATCCCGTCTCCGCGGGCAGTCACCTTGAGCTGCGGGAACCATGAGCACAATGCTTCAAGTATCCTGTTTCCGGCACCGTATATCTCTACGGGGTCGATATTTTCGAGTCTGATGTTCTTCTTCATCATTCAGTCCTTTATTCCTGTTATGTCCTTTACTCTTGCGTATGAAGATATCATCTTGTCATATTCGTATTCCTGTTCCCACAAGTCCCGCTTCCCGATGTGCTCCTTTACCTTTACTGTACAGTGACTTTCCGACAGCCGCCCGGGCAGGGATGACCACAGGAAAGTGAAGTCGAGCGAGGCTATGCAGGCTTCTCCGTCCCCGTCCCGTGCTACACTGACGCCGAGCATCAGGCCTATCTGAGTGTTTGGGGCGCTCATGTTGGATATGGCATTGCCCAGAGAGAATACGGCCGGGACTGTCCTTCTTCTGCCGTTTTCCTCCGCTTCTATGTACATGACATCCTGGACCACATGAGGATGCGTCCCTACGATAAGGTCGGCACCGTTCTCGGCCAGCCACAAAGCCGTTTCTTCCTGCGAATCCGAATGCTTCAGCACGTATTCTTCCCCCCAGTGCGGCAGTACGACAATGAGATCGGCGTCGAGACGCTGCGCCCTTCGCATTGCATCCAGGATTTTCTTCCTGTCTGTCAGAAAAGCTCCAGGATAACTTTTCCTGCCGGCGACATTGGTCCCGTATGTGAAATTGATTAATGCAAGCCTGAAGCCTCCGACATTCAACATCAGCGGATATATTCTTTTCTCCTCTTCTTCGGAACCGGAACTGCCGGTGAATCTTGTGCCGCAGTCCTTTTCCATTTTCCTGTAGATGCCGAGAGTCCGCTCAAGCCCTTTTTCTCCCTTGTCGAGAATATGGTTGTTCGCAGTCAGGAAAACATCTATTCCGCATTCCGCCATATATGATGCGTATGCGTCCGGAGCGCTGAATGCCGGATAGCCGGAAAAAGGTTCGCCCGCAAGGGTGAATTCCATATTCGCTACCGCCAGGTCGGCTTCCCGCAGGTCTTCCTCTATGCCTCGGAAATATTCGGAAAAGTCGAATCCGCTCCCGCAGCTGCGGCGCGCATTGTCGATCTGTGCCTGATGCAGCATTACGTCCCCTATGAATTCGAGTGAGACCGAGTCGTTCTGTCCGGGACCGGCAGGGCAGGACTCGAACTGCATTTCAAGCACTTTGCGGTCATCTACTCCATCCGCCGCAAGGCATAACGGGAAAATGGCTGCAGTCAGAATGATTGAAGACCGGAGCCGGAGCCTCCATGAGGGAATTGCGGAAGGCAGGTCATCTGGTGTTTTCTTTGTTTTCCGCAGCAATTTCGTACAGTGTTACATTATCCGTGTCGAGCCTTATTTTCAGCCAGTTGACGAATCGGGCCTTTTCCTCGTCCGTCAGCGGGGCTGATGTCGTGGCGATTACGAGCATTCCGTCTGACCTGGTATATTCTTCAGTGCGGACGTCAGCTCCCCTGGAGATGAACAGCGATACTATGCCCGGGTACTGGCTGGCTGCTTCCCTGGTTATCTGGACGTACGGAATGTCGCTTTCGTGCATCTTTTTCAGTTCTTCCTCGAGCTTGCGGATTTCTTCGTCCCTTTTGGAAATCTCGCTGTCCGACCTGTCGTATATTCCCTTGAGGATCTCGGCTTCGTTTGTACCCTCCACGATGGCGTGTTCATTGATGATCAGCTGTTCCGTGCCTATGCCGAATTCCTTGGCCGATTCCACGAGATTGTTTTTCTCCGATGCGGAAAGCGTTTCTCCGGTGATGAATATCTCGACCTTGGAACCCTGGCGATGGTTTATCTTGTAGTCGTAGATGTAGCCGTTGCGCAGATTCTTGTTCTTGTTCACGAATTCGGCCACATTCTCGCTGAACCTGTTTTCCCTGATCATTACGGCCGCCGACCAGATGCTCGGTACGATGACGATGACGGTAAATACGGTAATCAGTCTTTTGGCCCTTTTCCCGGCTTTGGCATCCTTGTATTCATACTGCTCGAACTTCATGTACTTGACGGCTATGTATGTGGCCAGGATGATGAAGATGCAGTTGATCGCGAACAGATACAGGGCGCCGATGAAGTAGACGAGATTGCCGTTTGCAAGTCCGAAACCTGCCGTGCAGAGCGGAGGCATGAGGGCTGTCGCGATGGCGACTCCTGCGAATACGGTTCCCTTTTCTTTTCTTGCGAGTTCGAAGATTCCGGCAAAGCCGCCGAACAGCGCTATCAGCACGTCGTATATGGTCGGATTGGTCCTTGCCAGAAGTTCGGTGGGATTCGACAGGTTGAGCGGCGTGATAAGAAAATATGCGAACGAAGCCACGAGGCTGATTCCCATCATGATAAGGATGTTCTTGAGGGAAGATTTCAGCAGTCCGGTATCGTTTATTCCCAATCCGAGTCCCATGCCGAAGACAGGACCCATCAGAGGGGAAATGAGCATGGCGCCGATAATCACAGGTATGGAATTGACATTGAGTCCTACCGAAGCAATGATTATGGAAAAAACGAGGATCCAGACATTGGGTCCCTTGAAATAGATATTGCTTCTTATCAGTTTTTCCGCCGATGCCGTGTCTATGTGTTCCGACAGGCTGGCAATGGAACTGATCTGATTTCTGATATTATTCCAGAAAGACATCGCTGTTCAATAAGAATTCTGGAGCCAAATATAATGAATTTTATTTTGAGCAGGAGCAATTATTGGTTAAATTTGCAGAATGCGCTAATAGTCTGACGAAATGAAAATAATAAGGAACATACTCCTGTGCGCGACTGTTTCGGCGGTATTGCTGCCTCTCGGAGAGTGCGACATGGTCCGCCGTCTTGCAGGCAGGCCAACTGCCGGGGAGCTGGAGCAGATGAGGATTGAAAAACTCCGGGCCGAAGAGGCTCGATACAGGCATCAGATAGACTCCCTGTCGGCCGTGAAAAAGGAAAAGGAGGATTCGATAGCCATCCTCGATTCGATAGCCCAGATGAAAGGGACGATTCTGAATCCCTCGGACATAGGCGGCCTGTTCACGACCAGGCTCGACTTCCGGTACTATGTCGTCGTCGGGGCCTTCAAGAGCCGCCACAATGCGGAAACCCTCTTTGAAACAGTCCGGGAAAAAGGGTACAATCCGATACTTGTCAGTTTCCGGAACGGCTTTAATGCCATAGCCATGGCCCCTACGAACAGTGTCAGGGATGCTTTCGTTTCCATGAAAAAGATCAGAACGGAAGATTTCTGCCCGGACGATGTATGGATTTTAGTGAACGAATGATTTTATGACAGGAATTTTCAGAATGGCGGCGCTGCTGCTGATTTTCTTTTTGCCGGCACATTTTTCTTCGGCGCAGTATGCCGGTTACGGTGATCCTTATGCCGGCCTTTACGACAGCGAGACCGTGGCATCGCTCAGAAAACATGTTTCATACGCGGCGTCTGCCGCTCTTGAAGGCAGAAGTCCCGGATCCGAAGGGGAAAAGGCCGTGGCCGGGTATGTGTACGACCGTCTCGAAGAATACGGAGTGGAAATGCTGAGTCCGGAAGAAGGGGACCTGTTCGGGATTGCAAGAGAGCAGGGTGATACCCTGACTTCAAGGAATGTCTACGGTTTCATCCAGGGTTATGACAAGAGTCTCAACGGACACTACATAGTCATAGGAGCCCGGATGGACAATCTCGGCACCAATGTCATGACGGTCGACGGCAGACAGGTCACGCAGATATATTCGGGGGCCAACGGCAATGCTACCGGCCTGGCGATGATGATGGAGCTGGCCCGCATGGTTTCGATAAATTCCATCATTTTCCGGAGATCCGTCATTTTCATAGGGCTCGGTGCATCTACCAGTTCCTATGCAGGCTCATGGTATTTTCTGAACAGGGCGTTTGCTGATTCCGGCAAGATAGATGCGATGGTGAATCTGGACATGCTCGGTACCGGGAATAACGGTTTCTACGCCTATACTGCTTCCAATACGGATCTGAATTCGATAATAGCTTCCGTTGCCGGCAAGCTGCAGCCTGTATATCCGGAGCTCAGGGCGGATGAGATCTATCCGTCCGACCACAGGGCTTTCTATGCGAAGGAAATACCTGCAGTACATTTTACCACCGGACGTTATCCTGAGCACAACACGCCGAGGGACACCGAGTCGATAATCGATTTCGGCATGATGGAAAGGGAGCTGGAGTATATCTACAATTTTGTCATCGAGCTGGCGAATACGGACAGGGACATAACCTTCCGCAACGAACCGGAAGTCGAAAAAGACAAGGACAGGGAAGGGACCATACCTTATTATGAGTGCGATCTGAGGCCGTCCTTCCTCCACAGTACCGATCCGGGCCAGTTCCTCAGCAAGTGGGTTTACCAGTATCTGCGCTATCCTGAAGAGGCCGTGCAGAACGGAATCCAGGGCACGGTCCAGGTCAATTTTACAGTAGGAAAGGACGGCAAGGTCCGTGACGTCAGGGTGGTCAAGAGTGTGGACCCTCTTCTGGATGCGGAGGCCGTAAGGGTTGTAAGCGCCTCTCCGGACTGGAAACCGGGACGGGTCGGCGGAGAGAAAGTAAGCGCGTCGATGACTATTCCTGTCGAGTTCCGTCTCGAGAAAAAATCCGAACGAAAGAAATTCGGTATCAGGTGATATCATCTGATTACATTATATTATATTTGCGCACAAAATTCTGATATGGACTACGATTTCAAGAAAATAGAAGCCAAATGGCAGGCATACTGGGCTGCCAACAACACTTTCAAGGTTACGGAGGATGAGACGAAACCGAAATATTATGTTCTCGACATGTTTCCTTATCCGTCGGGGGCCGGTCTCCATGTAGGACATCCTCTCGGCTACATAGCAAGCGACATATACAGCAGATACAAGCGCCTGTGCGGCTTCAACGTGCTTCATCCGATGGGTTACGACGCTTTCGGCCTTCCTGCCGAGCAGTATGCCATACAGACAGGACAGCATCCTGCCGTCACCACTTCGAAGAATATCGCAAGGTACAGGGAGCAGCTCGACAGGATCGGCTTTTCGTTCGACTGGTCCCGTGACGTGCGTACCTGCGACCCTGCATACTACAAATGGACCCAGTGGGCTTTTCTTAAAATGTTCGATTCCTACTACGACAATGCCAGGCAGTCGGCAAGGCCGATATCCGAACTGACCGCAGCCTTCGCTTCCGGAGGTACGGACGGCATCGATGCCGCATGCGGAACCGAGATGTCCTTTACTGCGGCCGAGTGGAATGCCATGTCTGACAGGGAAAAGGCGGATGTCCTTATGAATTACCGTATAGCATATCAGGGAGTGACTTCCGTGAACTGGTGCCCGAAGCTCGGTACCGTCCTTGCCAATGATGAGGTCAAGGAAGGCTATTCGGTGCGCGGCGGTTATCCTGTGGAGCAGAAAAAGATGACCCAGTGGCAGCTGCGTGTTTCAGCCTATGCCGGCAGACTGCTCGACGACCTCGAGGATCTGGAGTGGACGGACTCTCTGAAGGACATGCAGAGAAACTGGATAGGGCGCTCGCAGGGTGCCGAAATCGTGTTCAAGGCTTATAACGGTGACAGGGAATACGACATGACCATCTTCACCACGAGGGCCGACACTGTCTTCGGGGTGACATTCATGGTGCTTGCTCCCGAAAGCGACTGGGTGGAGAAACTTACTGCACCGGAACAGAAGCAGGCCGTGGAAGAATACCTTGCGATGGCCAGGAAAAAGACCGAAAGGGAAAGAATGGCCGAAACGAGGAAGGTGACGGGAGTCTTTTCCGGTTCTTATGCCGTGAATCCGCTTACGGGCAAGAAAGTTCCGGTATGGATTTCTGAATATGTCCTCGCCGGTTACGGTACGGGAGCCATTATGGCCGTTCCTGCGCATGACAGCAGGGACTATGCCTTCGCAAAGACTTTCGGTCTGCCGATAATCCCTCTGATAGAGGGCTGCGACGTGAGCGAAAGCAGTTTCGACGCCAAGGACGGCATAATGTGCAATTCGGGATTCCTGAACGGGATGACTGTCAGAGAGGCCATACCTGCAGCCATCGAATATGTCGAGAAGACCGGACTCGGACACAGGAAGATAAACTACAGGCTCCGCGATGCGATATTCTCCCGTCAGAGATACTGGGGAGAACCGTTCCCTGTCTATTTCAAAGAAGGGATAGCGACGCCGATGCCGGAAAGCGTGCTGCCTCTCGAACTTCCGGAAGTGGACAAGTATCTGCCGACGGAATCTGGCGAGCCGCCTCTCGGAAGGGCTGAGAACTGGACATACGAAGGCTGGCCCATAGAAAAGAGCACGATGCCGGGGTTCGCTGGAAGCAGCGCCTATTATCTCCGTTACATGGATCCTCACAATGACAGCGCTCTCGTGAGCGAAAAGGCCGACAGGTACTGGAGAAACGTGGATCTGTACGTCGGAGGTACCGAGCATGCCACCGGACACCTGATCTATTCGCGTTTCTGGAACAAGTTTCTGTATGACCTCGGCTATGTATGCGAAAAGGAGCCTTTCAGGAAACTGATCAACCAGGGCATGATCCAGGGCCGATCCAATTTCGTGTACAGGATAATCAATACCAACAAATTCGTCTCATGCGGACTGAAGGACGGGTACGAGACCACTGAAATTCACGTGGACGTGAATATCGTCCACAACGACAGGCTCGACATAGAGGCGTTCAGAAAGTGGATGCCGGATTTCGCCGACGCCGAATTCATCCTCGAGGACGGGGAGTATATCTGCGGCTATGCCATAGAGAAGATGAGCAAATCCATGTTCAACGTAGTCAACCCGGACATGATTTGCGATACGTACGGTGCCGATACGCTCAGACTTTATGAAATGTTCCTCGGTCCTGTGGAACAGTCCAAACCGTGGGACACGAAGGGTATCGACGGTGTCAACAGATTCCTCAAGCGTTTCTGGAGAATGTTCTACGACAGGGATCGCTTTATCGTGACGGACGAAAAGGCCGCTCCGGCCGAACTGAAGACGCTTCACAGGCTGATCGGCAAGGAAAGGACGGACATAGAGAATTTCTCGTTCAATACGACTGTCAGCGCATTCATGATAGCGGTGAACGAACTGTACGAACTCAAGTGCAACAAGAGGGAAATCCTCGAACCTCTCGTGATCCTGCTCTCTCCGTTCGCGCCGCACATCGCAGAAGAACTCTGGGAGGCCCTCGGTCACACGGAGAGCATTTCGTTTGCCTCGTTCCCTGAATACGTGGAAGCCTATACAGTAGAGAACACATGCACTTACGCAGTCTCTTTCAACGGAAAGACGAGATTTACCGTAGATCTTCCGAAAGACATGGCGAAGGAGGATGTCGAGGCTCAGGTAAGAGCCAATCCGCTTACTTCCAAGTATGTAGGCGATCTGTCCATAGTCAAGGTGATTGTCGTCCCCGGCAAGATTGTGAATATCGTAATCAAATAAAAAGATCTGAAACATGTTGTCTGCAAAGCGTATTCTGTCAATCCTCTGGGATTACGGCATTGTAACCGTGGCTACGGTGATATACTGTCTGGGCTGGACATCATTTCTTATTCCAAACGGCATAGCCAGCGGAGGGGGGACCGGTCTGTGTACCATCATCTACTTTGCGACAGGGATTCCGGTGGCATATTCGTTTTTTACGCTCAATGCCATTCTCCTGATCCTCGGTTTTCTCGTTCTCGGCAAAAGTTTCGGCTTCAAGACCATATATGTCATCCTCCTGTCGTCCGTACTCTTCGACATCCTCCCGCGTTTCGATGAACTTGTGGTACATTTCGACGAGAAATTCATAGTTGCCGTGGTCGGAGGCATCCTCGAGTCTGTGGGCATAGGTCTGATACTGCTCAGGGGAGGAAGTTCCGGCGGCACCGACATTGCGGCGATGATCATAAACAAGTACTGGCCCGTGTCTCCGGGCAAGGTTTACCTTTATTCGGACCTTTTCATAATCGCCTCTATCCTTCTGATTCCTGGCAAGACCCTCGAGGACATGATATACGGATATATCACGATGGTCACGTTCTCCGTCATGATAGACATGGTGCTGCTCGGCAGGAAGTCGTCCGTGCAGATTCTCGTGTTTTCTCCGAACTACAAGGATGTGGCGGATTTCATAATCAATGAAATGGACCGCGGAGTCACCGCCCTGTATGCGCGCGGATGGTATTCCCAGGAAGACAGCAAGGTACTCCTTATCGTAGCCAGGAAGACGCAGCTTCATCAGATAGTGTCTGCGATAAAGCGCATCGACAGCAAGGCTTTCGTCTCGGTATCTACCGCTACAAGCGTCTATGGCGAAGGTTTCGAGGAAATCAAGGCCGGCCTGAAACTGAATCCAAAAAAGAAATAAGATGTTCGAGTTGAAGAAGTCCGTCTGGACGCTGATCAGGGAATATGCCCTTATAACGCTTGGCATGCTTTGCTATGTCATGGGCTGGGCTGTATTCCTTATCCCCAACAATCTCATTGCAGGAGGAGTGTCGGGTCTGAGTTCCATCATATATTATGCTTTCGGCATACAGATGGGATATTCTTATTTCGTAATCAACATAATACTCCTGCTTGTAGCCTTCAAGGTGATGGGCAGGGGATTCGGCGGCAAGACCATTTACGCTATCATCCTGGCGTCCGTGCTGCTCAATATCCTGCCTCCTCTCATTCCGGAGACCATATCGCAGGAACTGGCTGTATCCAACGGAAAACTCCTGTGCACGATCATCGGAGGTGTCATGACAGGCGTCGGGATAGGCATGTCGATATCCCAGGGCGGCAGCTCCGGCGGGACGGACATCATAGCCCTCATGGTCAGCAAGTACAGGAACATTTCTCCCGGCAGGCTGATTCTGCTGATGGATGTTGTGATCATACTGTCATCCATGCTCTTCCCTTCCTATTATGTAGGGACCGAAACTCTCGTGCCTTTTCCTGAAAAACTGGCTACCTCCATCTACGGCCTTATCCTCATAACGGTCAACGGCTATACCGTGGACATCTACCTTTCGGGTACGAAGCAGTCGGTGCAGGTTTTCATATTTTCCAAGAAATACGCCGAAATAGCCGATGCCGTGACGACGGACATGGGGAGGGGCGTGACACGCATATCGGCAGAGGGGTGGTACACCAAGTCCGAGAGCGATATTCTTATGATAGTGACCAGAAAAGCCGATCTGAACCTGCTTCTCAGGTACGTGAAGGCGATAGATCCCCATGCATTTCTTTCAGTGTCGAGTGTCATGGGAGTGTACGGACAGGGCTTCGACACTTTGAAAGGCGGGAAAGACAGCAGGAAAAAGAAGGCATGAATCCGCCGCATTGCCTGTGAAAAAGAAAAAATACCGGTCAGAAAAAGAAAAATCTGTTAAAAAGAGAAAAAATTTAATATTGCCTCTCTCGGAAATATTTTTCGGGAGAGGTTATTATGTAAATTTGCTGACAGCTAACGGATAGACAATCTAACTATGAAACTTATTCTCTTAATCGCAGCTTCCGTGCTTGTACTGTCGGCCGCAGCCTGCCTGATCATGACATATTTCCGGAAAAGGGAGTGCCGTGGAGCGCGGACGGACGACGGTTTTCCGCAATCCGGGGATCCTTCGGGAGCGGCAGATGATTCGCTCCGGGACGATGCTGCAGCGTCCGGAACTTCATGCGGCGATCTTCCGGCCTGCGATGCGGTATCCGACGATACCGCCGAGCAGGAGGAAATCATCAGGGACATTTACCTGCGGCTGGAAAACTATTTCGACACGGCGAAGCCTTATCTCGACGGACGGCTTACCATCAGCGACGTAGCCAGAAAACTCTACACGAACAAGGCATACGTATCGAAGGCAGTGAACCGGATGTCGGGACTCAATTTCAGCCAGTATGTCAACAAGCGGCGCATAGCCTATGCACTGGAACTTTTTGTCAGCAACCCGGACCTGAGGATAAACGAACTTGCGCATTTGTCCGGATTCAATTCAGTGGCTTCGTTCAACATATCTTTCAGGAATTTCGTCCGGCAGTCTCCGAGCGAATGGGCGAAAAGGGTAAGGTCCGAATGATGCCGTCATGTCCCGGTATGACTTTTTTTCTTATTTTTGCAGAATAATTCAAAGACTATCATGGCGGACGAGAAAATAATCTTTTCAATGAACGGGGTAGGTAAAACCCTTCCTCACAACAACAGGGTAATCCTCAAGGATATTTATCTTTCATTCTTTTACGGTGCCAAAATAGGCATCATAGGTCTTAACGGTTCCGGAAAATCCACTTTGATGAAAATCATAGCAGGTGTGGAGAAATCGTATCAGGGCGAAGTCGTATGGGCTCCGGGATATTCTGTCGGCTATCTTGAGCAGGAACCGCAGATGGATCCCGAAAAGACTGTCCTCGAAGTAGTGCAGGAGGGGGTGCAGGAAGTCATGGACCTTCTGAAGGAGTATGAGGAAGTGAACATGAAATTTGACGAGCCGATGTCCGATGACGAGATGGCCGCGCTCATAGAAAGACAGGGCGAACTGACCGAGAAGATAGAGCATTGCGAAGGCTGGGAGATAGACGCCAAGCTCGAAAGGGCTATGGACGCCCTTCAGTGCCCTCCTTCTGATGCGGTGATCGGAAACCTGAGCGGGGGAGAAAGACGAAGAGTGGCACTGTGCCGTCTTCTGCTGCGCCAGCCGGACGTGCTTCTGCTGGACGAGCCTACCAACCACCTCGATACGGAAAGTATCCAGTGGCTCGAGGCGCATCTTCATCAGTATAGGGGTACCGTTATCGCCGTGACCCATGACAGGTATTTCCTCGACAATGTCGCCGGCTGGATACTCGAACTCGACAGGGGCGAAGGCATACCGTGGAAGGGCAACTATTCTTCATGGCTGGACCAGAAGACCAGAAGGCTCGAGATGGAGGAGAAGCAGGAAAGCAAGCGGCGCAAGACTCTCGAGAGGGAGCTGGAATGGGTGAGAATGGCGCCTAAGGCCAGGCAGGCCAAGTCAAAGGCCAGACTCGGAGCTTACGAGAAACTCGCCGGCCAGGATGCCAGAGAGAAGGAAGCAGCCCTCGAGATATTCATTCCGAACGGCCCGAGGCTCGGAAACAAGGTAATCAGATTCGATGACGTGTCTAAGGCCTACGGAGACAAACTTCTTTTCGAACATCTGAGTTTTGTGCTTCCTCCGGCAGGAATAGTCGGAGTGATCGGACCGAACGGAGCCGGAAAAACCACTCTGTTCCGGCTGATAATGGGATATGAGACACCTGATACCGGCACCATCGAAATAGGGGAGACCGTCAAGCTCGCGTATGTCGACCAGCAGCACAAGAGCATCGACCCGGACAAGACAGTATACCAGACGATAGCCGGAGATTCCGATTTCGTGAAGCTCGGAAAGAGGGAAGTCAATGCCCGGGCCTATGTCTCGAGGTTCAATTTCTCGGGCGCCGATCAGGAAAAACTTTGCGGCATCCTTTCAGGCGGAGAGCGGAACAGGCTTCACCTTGCCCTGACTCTCAAGGATGAAGGGAACGTACTCCTGCTGGACGAACCTACTAATGACGTGGACGTGAATACCATCCGCGCCCTGGAAGAGGGCCTTGAGAATTTTGCCGGCTGTGCCGTGGTGATCTCGCACGACAGATGGTTCCTCGACAGGATAGCCACTCACATACTTGCTTTCGAAGGCGATTCTCAGGTCTATTTCTTCGAAGGTTCCTATTCGGAATATGAGGAGAACAGGAAAATGCGTCTCGGCAGCGATACTCCGCATCGCTTCAAATACAGGAAGCTCATGGAATAGGCGTTCCGGGATAACATCGGCCCGCTGCTCAGAAATTGAAATAGCGGGCCGCGTTATTGTATGAAATGTCTTTTACCATCTGGTGTATGAACGGCATTTCGCTCTTAGGCAGTTTGCCTTTCTCGATGTCCTCTCCGATGACGCTGCACAGAATCCTGCGGAAATATTCGTGGCGCGGATATGACAGGAAGCTGCGGGAATCCGTCAGCATTCCGACGAATCTGCTGAAAAGGCCGAGGGCTGAAAGCGCGTTCATCTGCTTGCGCATTCCGTCTTCCTGATCGAGGAACCACCAGCCTGATCCGAGCTGCATCTTTCCAGGGACTGTCCCGTCATTGAACGTGTAGGCCATAGTGGCGAGCACTTCATTGTCTTTCGGATTCAGGTTGTACAGGATAGTCTTGGTCAGCTTGTCTTCCATTGCCAGCCTGTTCAGGAACTTGTGTCCGGCGGCGGCGCAGGAAACATCATGGATGGCATCGTATCCGGTATCCGGACCGAGGATATTGTACATTCTGGTATTGTTGTCCCTGATAGCTCCGATATGGAACTGCTGGGCCCAGCCTTTTTCCCAGTCCATTCTGGCAAAGTCCAGAAGCATCGCGCTTCTGAATTTGAGAATTTCCTTTTCCGTCAGTTCTTCCCCTTTCAGACCTTTTCTGAATATGGCGTCGATTTCCTCTATTCCGAAATCCTCGGCATAGAAACTCTCCAGTCCGTGATCCGACAGACGGCAGCCCATTGAAGCGAAGAAGTCATGCCGTTTCTTCAGGGCGTCCAGAAGGTCCTGATAGCCGGTTATCTGGGTTCCGCTGACTTCGGCCAGACGCGCTACATATTCCGCATATCCTGGTTTTTCTATGGCCATGGCCTTGTCAGGACGCCATGCCGGCAGCACCTTTACCCCGAAAGGATGTTCGGCGATATATTTGTGATATTCGAGTGAGTCCACCGGATCGTCTGTCGTGCAGACCACTTCCACGTTAAACATTTTCATGAGCGACTGTCCTCTGTATTCTTCGGTCCGGAGTTTTTCCGTACAAGTGTCGTAAATCTTTCTGGCAGTCTGCGGATTCAGCTGTTCGTATACGCCGAAAACACGTGCAAGTTCGAGATGGGTCCAGTGATAAAGCGGATTTCTCATCGTATAGGGAACGGTCTCCGCCCATTTCTCGAATTTCTCGTAGCTGCTTCTGTTCCCAGTGATGTATTCTTCCGGGACTCCGTTTCCGCGCATCGCCCTCCATTTGTAATGGTCTCCGCCGAGCCATACTTCGGTCAGGTCTCCGAACTGGTAGTTGTCCGCTATCATCTTGGGAACCAGATGGCAGTGGTAATCGATTATCGGCATTTTTTCAGCGCTTTCGTGGTACAGCTCGCGCGCATAGCCGTTCGTGAGCATGAAGTCGTCGTTGATGAATTTCTCCATAATATTATGTTGATTATCAGTTATTGTTTTGTCGGCATGACAAATATCGGTATGCCGGACATTTCCGGATTTCAAAAATATTCAAAAAACAGTCAATAATTGTCAAATCCCCGCAAATATACAAAAATCCCCGTGCCCGAACACGGAAAAAGATTACATTTGTACCGCAATCGGAAAAAATTTTATAAACAGATAAAACGACAAGGTGCTATGGAAAAATTGAACAGAAACAATGTCCAGGCTAAAAAGTATCCTGAAAAGATCATTCAGTTCGGCGAGGGGAATTTTCTTCGTGCATTCGTGGACTGGATCGTGTGGAAAACCGACAAGGCTACCGACTTCAATGCCGGAGTGGTTGTAGTCCAGCCCATAGACAGGGGAATGGTGGATGTGCTGAACGGACAGGACGGACTTTATCATCTCAACCTCCAGGGAATCGACAAGGGAGAGGCCGTCGACTCGCTCGACATGATAGATGTGATTTCAAGAGGCATCAATCCTTACCGCGATTTCGATGATTACATGGCCCTTGCGGAGAATCCTGACATCCGTTTCGTGATATCAAATACCACGGAGGCGGGAATCGCATTCGATCCTTCATGCCGTCTGACTGACAGGCCGGCTTCTTCATACCCCGGCAAGCTGACGCAGCTGCTGTACCGCAGGTTCGAATATTTCAAGGGAGACATGGCCAGAGGACTCATAATTTTCCCATGCGAACTTATTTTCCTGAACGGCAAGGAACTGAAGAAATGCGTATACCAGTATATCGAACTCTGGAATCTCGGCGAGGATTTCAGAAACTGGTTCGACAATGCCTGCGGCGTTTATTGCACACTGGTCGACAGAATCGTTCCGGGATATCCGAAAGACAATATCGGCGAGATTCTCGAGCGGGCAGGATACGAGGACAAACTCGTGGTCAAGGCGGAAATCTTCCATCTCTGGGTCATAGAGGCGCCGGAGTCCGTAGCCAGGGAATTTCCGGCGGACAAGGCCGGGCTCAATGTACTCTTCGTCCCGAGCGAGGAGCCGTACCATGAGCGCAAGGTGACATTGCTCAACGGCCCTCATACCGTCCTGTCTCCGGTAGGCTATCTTTCAGGCCTGGATACGGTCAGGGAATGCGTCGAGGATCCGCTCATCGGCAGATTCGTCAGAAAAGTCATGTATGAGGAGCTGATCGAAACCCTCGACCTTCCGAAACCGGAGCTTACGGCCTTTGCCGATGCCGTACTGGAGCGTTTTGTAAATCCATATGTAAAGCATTTCGTGACGAGCATCATGCTCAATTCGTTCCCGAAATTCAGGACAAGGGATCTGCCGGGCCTGAAGACATATCTGGCCCGCAAGGGCAGGCTTCCGGAAGGGCTCGTGCTCGGACTTGCGGCCATAATAACATATTACAGGGGAGGAAAGCGGGGCGATACCGAAATCGTCCCTGCCGATGATGCGGCCATTGTCTCTCTGCTGAAGGACCTGTGGGCCAAAGAGGATACTGCAGGCATTGTGCGCGGGGTCCTCGGTGCTGAATTCATCTGGGGAGAAGACCTGAACAGGATTCCCGGTCTGGCGGAAATGCTTGCCGCCAAACTGGATATCATAAGGACCCAGGGCATGAGAAAGGCTGTGGAATCAATATTTTAGGTCATGTCTGCAATCCTGAAAATAAACCAGGCCGACAATGTCGCCGTAGCCGTAACAAATGTCGCTGCCGGTGATGTCTGTCATCTGGACGGCCGCATGATCAGTGCGGCAGAGAATATTCCGGCAGGACACAAGATGGCGTTGAGGTCTCTTTCAAAAGGTGAGAATGTCATAAAATACGGATATCCTGTCGGGCATCTCCTTGAGGATGTCCCCGAAGGAGGGCTTGTAGACCACAGGGTATTGAAAACCAATCTTGAAGGCGTCCTTGAATACAAATATTCTCCGGTGCCTGCACAAGTCGCCAAATCTCAGGTAAAAGCCACGTTCAAAGGCTACAGGCGAAGCGACGGGAGAGTCGGGGTAAGAAACGAGCTGTGGGTCATTCCTACCGTGGGCTGCGTCAACGGTGTCGCTGAAGCTGTCGCCGGCAGATTCCGCGATATCCTGCCTGATTATCCGGCAGTGGAGAAAGTCGTCGCTTTCCCCCACAATTACGGCTGTTCACAGCTCGGGGACGACCATGAGAATACGAGAAGGATTCTGGCGGATATCGTCCGGCATCCGAATGCGGCAGGCGTCCTTGTAGTCGCACTGGGCTGCGAGAACAACCAGCTTTCCGCTTTCAGGGAACTTCTCGGGCCGGTTGACGGAGCCAGGATAAAATTCATGGAATGTCAGAAAGTGGAGGGCGACGAGGTGGAATACGGCTTCGGACTCATGAAGGAAATAGCCGGAGCCTGTGCCGATGACAGAAGGGAGGAAATCCCAGCTTCGGAACTGAAAGTGGGGCTGAAATGCGGAGGTTCCGACGGATTTTCCGGCATTACGGCCAATCCTCTTCTCGGAAGATTCTCCGACTGGATCGTCTCGCAGGGCGGCACGACTGTGCTTACCGAAGTTCCCGAGATGTTTGGAGCCGAGACTATCCTCATGTCGAGATGCGCCGACAAGGATGTTTTCGACAAGACGGTAAGACTTATAAATGACTTCAAGGAATATTTCATATCGAACAGGCAGCCTGTCTATGAGAATCCGTCGCCCGGAAACAAGGCCGGGGGAATATCCACGCTCGAGGAAAAATCTCTCGGATGCACCCAGAAATCCGGAAGGTCGGCAGTCATGGATGTGCTCGGATACGGGGAACTGCTCAAGACTCCTGGGCTGAATCTGCTCAGCGCCCCGGGCAACGACCTCGTGGCCGCAACGGCTCTGGCAGCATCAGGATGCCAGATAGTCCTTTTCACGACGGGCAGGGGTACTCCTTTCGGGACATTCGTTCCTACCGCGAAGATTTCCACGAATACGCGACTTGCGGTTTCAAAGCCTGGATGGATCGATTTCAATGCCGGTTCCATACTCGACGGAAAGCCTGTCGCGTCCGTAGATGACGAATTCATCGATTTCGTGCTTTCCGTAGCATCCGGCGAGAAAGTCTGCAACGAAAAGTCGTCGTATTCCGAAATCGCCATATTCAAGTCGGGAGTCACGCTCTGACCGTGAACGGGAACGGAAATTCGGGATTTTTCCCGTTTTCCTGTTTGAGTTTAGAATTAAAATTGCTATTTTTGACTGATTTATGAAAATACGGTCGGAAATAGCGATTTTTTCGTCCGGAAACAATTTAAACTTTCAGAACCATGAAAATAAACAGTGAAATAAGGTATGCGGCGCATCCGCGCGATGTGAAACATTACGACACCGCACAGCTCAGGGAGAATTACCTTATCGAAAAGGTTTTCTCCGCAGACGAGATCAATATCGTATATACCATGCACGACAGGATGATTGCCGGCGGGGCTATGCCTGTAAGGGAAGTCCTCGAACTCAAGCCTGTCGATATCCTCCGTTCTGAATATTTCCTCGAAAGAAGGGAAATGGGCATATTCAATGTCGGCGGCAAGGGCATTGTCAGGGCCGGCGACAAGACCTATACTCTCGAGTACAAGGAAGCCCTGTATCTCGGAAGGGGGGCGCGCAATGTGACTTTCGAGAGCGCAGATGCGGCTGAGCCTGCCAAATTCTATTTCTGTTCATCCACCGCCCACACTTCCTATCCCGATCATCTTACTACCAGGGCCGAAGCCGTAAAAATGGAACTCGGAACGCTGGAGGAGAGCAACCATCGCGTGATAAACAGGATGCTTGTCAAGGAAGTGGTGCCTACGTGCCAGCTGCAGATGGGAATGACCGAACTGAAACCGGGAAGCACCTGGAACACGATGCCTGCCCATACGCACAACCGCCGCATGGAAGTGTATTTCTATTTCGAGATACCTGAAGACCAGGCTGTATGCCACTTTATGGGCGAGCCGGACGAAACCCGCCATATCTGGATGAAATCCGGCCAGGCCGTCATCTCTCCTGAATGGAGCATCCATTCCGCATGCGCGACGAAGAACTATACGTTCATCTGGGCTATGTGCGGTGAAAATCTCGACTACGGCGACATGGACGGCTGCAGCACGACAGATCTGAAATAAAACAATTGATTAATACAACTCGATTATGGTAAATTTTTCACTCGAAGGTAAGGTGGCACTCGTTACAGGTGCTTCTTACGGTATCGGCTTCGCTCTGGCCACGGCATTCGCGGAGGCCGGCGCAAAGATAGCTTTCAACGATATCAAGCAGGAACTCGTGGACAAGGGACTTGCTTCCTATAAGGAAAAGGGCATCGATGCCAAGGGTTACGTATGCGATGTTACCAAGGAAGATCAGGTGCAGGAACTCGTTGCCAAGATTGAAAAGGACCTCGGTCCGATCAATATCCTTGTCAACAATGCCGGAATCATCAAACGCATCCCGATGATCGAGATGAAAGCAGAGGAATTCCGCCAGGTCATCGACATCGACCTCAACGGACCTTTCATCGTATCCAAGGCTGTCATTCCGTCAATGATTAAGAACGGAGGCGGAAAGATCATCAATATCTGCTCGATGATGTCCGAACTGGGACGCGAGACCGTGTCTGCATACGCTGCCGCCAAGGGCGGTCTGAAGATGTTGACAAGGAACATCGCTTCCGAATACGGCGAATACAACATCCAGTGCAACGGCATAGGGCCGGGCTACATAGCCACGCCTCAGACGGCTCCTCTGCGCGAACGCCAGCCGGACGGCTCGCGCCATCCTTTCGATGCGTTCATCGTTGCGAAGACCCCTGCCGCCCGCTGGGGCAATGCGGAGGATCTCCAGGGACCTGCGGTTTTCCTTGCTTCATCGGCTTCCGACTTCGTGAACGGCCATATCCTTTATGTCGACGGAGGTATTCTTGCGTATATCGGTAAACAGCCTCAGTAATGGGTATGAAAAGCATATTTTCCATTGCAGCTGCCGCATTGGCGGCTGCAATGCTGGTTTCCTGCGGAGGGCAGGATCTCAGAGTAACCGTTGCGAATGATTCGCAGCTGGACCGTACGGACGAGACCATAGAGCTGGATTTCGGGAATATCATCGCTTCGCATCCTGAAATCACGGCTGACAATGTGGTGGTCACGGATGCTGCCGGAGTCCAGATTCCGTCTCAGGTCTATACTGAAGACTACGGCATGGTCAAGCTCATATTCCAGGCCACGGTCCCTGCCGGGGAGACGGCCGAATATACCGTAAAGGCCTGTGAACGCGAGGCGTACGACACCCTCGTATTCAGCCGTTATGTGCCTGAAAGGCTTGATGACTACGCCTACGAGAACAACCGCATTGCGGGCCGTGTCTACGGTCCTGCTCTCGAGGACCCCCGTACTCTCGGACCTGACATCTGGCTCAAGAGAGTCGAGTCGCTTGTCGTCGACAAAAGATATGAACTCAACGACTATCATCATGATCACGGCGACGGAATGGACTGCTACAAGGTAGCCAACACTCTCGGCGGCGGAGCCCTCGCCCCGTATTCTGGAGACAGGATTGTCCTCGGAGACAATTATTCGGAGTGGAACCGCCTCTGCAACGGTCCTGTCCGTACCAAGGTTCTCTTCAAATACGAGCCTTTCGACGTGGACGGACATCTGGTGACCCTCAAGAGGGAATTCGCCATAGATGCCAATACCAATTTCATCAAGATTTCCAACTGGTTCATGACGCCTGGCGACAGTCTCGACGTAGTTCTGGGAGCAGTCCTTCATGACGTCATAGCAAGAACCGACGGGGACCACTATATCGCGTTTACGGAGAAGGCATCCGACAGCGCCGATCCGGAGGCTGACGGGGATATTTCCGTAGGCCTCGTCGTGGATGCGGAGGAACCCGGGGTTGAAGCCGGGACCATGGACGGTCATGCCGTCCTGAAATATACGGTCACTCCGGGCAAACGTGCCGATGTATGGATAGGGTCGGGCTGGAGCAAGGGAGGCATAGAGTCTCCTGAAGTCTGGGCTGAGATGGTAGCCGACTTTGCATACGCACAGGCTAATCCTTTGAAAGTTACCGTAGAATAGCAACTATAACCTTAAACTATATAGAGGGAGAGGGTGACCCAAAAGGGATTTTTGGCCACCCTCTCTTTGTCTTTCTTCGAAAGACAGGACCTTTCCCCCTCCCCTCGGCCATCTTTCCAGGGGATGCTGACAATTATTCATCATATTCCGATAAAAAGTCCCTGACAACATCGGGCATGCTGTCTAACTTTGCACAGACTTAAACCACATAGATATGGATTCCGGCAAAGCTAATCGGACAGGCAGGATGCTTCCTGTCTTCCTGTCTTTCATTCTCGCCTCAGGATGTGCGCAGACTTATGAATTCGAATACCTGTATGAGGACCTTCCTTTCAGCATGGAAAGAATAGAGCGTCCGTCGATTCCTGACAGGGAAGTCTGTCTTTCCGACTTCGGCGGGAAAGGCGACGGCATCGCGATGAATACCGAAGCCTTCAGGTCGGCCATCGAGCATCTGTCATCGCTGGGCGGAGGGCATCTTGTAGTGCCGGAAGGCATCTGGCTCACCGGGCCGATAACCCTGAAGGACAATATCGATCTGCATGTCACGCCGAATGCCGTGATACTCTTTTCTCCGGACAGGGATCTGTATCCGATAGTGGAAACGGTTTTCGAAGGTCTCGATACCAGAAGGTGCCTTGCTCCCGTCAATGCCGACGGAGCCAGGAACATATCCATAACCGGAGGCGGGACGATAGACGGTTCAGGAGATGCCTGGAGGCAGGTCAAAAAATCCAAGATGACGGCCTCGCAGTGGAAGGAACTGCTGGCTTCGGGAGGATTTACCGACGAATCCGGCTCGGTCTGGTACCCTGATTCGACTTCATACAGGGGTTCGGTCGTAAGCGATGCCTTCAATGTACCGAAGGGGCTTGAAACGGATGAGGAATGGGAATCTGTCAAGACTTATCTCAGACCTGTCCTCGTAGGTCTGAAAGAATGTGAGAACGTATTGCTCGAGGATGTCCTTTTCCAGAATTCTCCATGCTGGAACATACACCCGCTCATGTGCCGGAATGTCATTATCGACAATATAACCGTGAGAAATCCCTGGTATTCCCAGAACGGCGACGGTATCGACATAGACTCCTGCGACGGGGTCATTCTGGTCAATTCTTCTTTCGATGTCGGCGACGATGCGATCTGCATCAAGTCGGGCAAGGATGAAGACGGACGCAGGAGGGCGAGGCCGTGCAGGAATCTCATTGTCGACAATTGTATCGTATTCCACGGCCACGGAGGATTTGTCGTGGGAAGCGAGATGTCCGGAGGAGTGGAAAACATATCCGTGTCGGACTGCAGTTTCCTCGGTACTGACGTAGGTCTCAGATTCAAGAGCTGCAGAGGCCGCGGCGGAGTAGTGAGGAATATCCATATCGACAACATAGTCATGACCGACATCCCTGCCGAACCTCTCCTTTTCGATCTTCACTATGGAGGGAAATCCGCACTGGAGGCGGCAGCCGACGGCCAGTCGTCCGAATTCGACATGGAATATGTCCCGGCCGATGTCACGACCCCGGAATTCCGCGAGATATTTATCAGCAATATCGTATGCAACGGAGCCGGCAGGGCGATGTATTTCAACGGGATTCCGGAAAAGCCTATTTCCGGAATCAGGATAGAAGACTGTACGATAGTATCCGACAAGGGTGCGGACATACGGTATTCGGAAAATGTGGAAATGACAGGCGTGCATGTCCGTCAGTCGGACGGCAGCGGATTTGTCGTGGCGAACTGCAGGAACGTATCCCTGACGGACTGTGCCGATGCGCAGGGCGGCAATCCTGAAGTATTCCAGTATAACAATGAAAATGTTGAATTGAAATAATGATGAACCGTTATATTGCGTTTTTTGTGTCCGTGTTCGTGTGCCTGTCCCTTCAGGCGGCAGGCCATGGGTCCGGACAGAAAATTGTCCTCCGCCTGATGGGAGATTCCACGATGGCGGACAAGGATCTGTCGGGTGAGAATCCGGAAAGGGGATGGGGGCAGAGGCTTCCGTCACATCTGGACTCTTCCGTTTCCGTGTATAATTACGCGCAGAACGGCAGAAGTACCAAAAGTTTCATTGACCGGGGGCTGTGGGATGATGTCATGCAAGATCTCGGGGAAGGGGACTATCTCTTCATCCAGTTCGGGCACAATGATTCCAAGTCGGACGATCCTGAGCGGTATGCCCCTGCTTTCGGTGCATATCAGGAGAATCTGAGGACATTCATAGAGCATGCTCTCGGGACCGGGGCGAAACCGGTGCTGTTTACGCCGGTGTCGAGACGCTGGTTCGACGCACAGGGACAGCTGAAGAAGGATTGTCACGGGGACTATCCTGCAGCCGTGTTCCAGGTTGCACAGGAATACGGTCTTCCAGTGATAGATGCGAATGCTATTACGCAGGAATGGCTCGAGTCTATCGGCGATGAGGCTTCCAGGAAATATTACATGTGGATTGAGAAAGGTACATGCCCGAGGCATCCTGACGGACTTGTCGACAATACTCATACTAATGTGGCCGGGGCAAGGAAAATCGTCGAGCTCCTGCTGCCTGCCATCGTGGAGGTCATTCCCGAACTTGCGGAACACGTGACCGACTACGATTTCGTGGTAGCCAAGGACGGAAGCGGCGACTTCTTTACGGTACAGGAGGCCATAAACGCCGCCCCGGACTACTGCAAGCAGGATGAGACAAAGATACTTGTGCGGGAAGGCATCTATCGTGAGAAAGTCACGGTGCCGGCCAACAAGCAGAAACTGCATCTTGTCGGCGAGAATCCGGACAATACGATAATAACATGGGACGACTATGCCCTGAAGAAAGGTCCGACAGGCTATGAAATGGGTACGTCCGCCACTTCTACGGTTTTCCTTCATGCGGATGACTTTCTTGCGGAGAATCTTACTTTCGAGAATTCGGCCGGAGATTCCAAGGATATAGCGCAGGCATGTGCGATCACTGTCAACGGGGACAGGGTCGCCTTTCTGAACTGCAGGTTTGTGGCCAACCAGGATACGATTTACACATTCGGTCCGGGGCAGCGCCAGTATTTCAGGAACTGCCATATAGAAGGCACTACGGATTTTATCTTCGGTTTTTCCACCGCATGGTTCGAAGACTGCCTGATATTGAGCAAGAAGAACAGCTACGTCACGGCCGCATCGACTCCGGAAGGTCAGGAGTGGGGCTATGTATTCATGAACTGCCGTCTCATCCATGACGGAAAGACGCAGAGAGTATATCTCGGACGCCCGTGGAGACCTTTTGCGAAGACTGTTTTCATCCGGTGCGAACTCGGAGACCATATTCTCCCCGAAGGCTGGCACAACTGGAACAAGAAGGATGCTGAAAAAAACTCATTCTATGCGGAATACGGAAATTACGGCCCCGGAGCCGCTTCTCCTGAGGAAAGGGTGGAATGGTCACACGAACTCAAGGCCAAGGATCTCGAAAGATATACTCCTGATGTTGTCCTCGGGCCTCGCGAAGACTGGTATTTCAAAGTGTTCTGATTCATGAAATCTGTCAGGCTGATATTTTCCCTTCTGCTTCTTCTGCCGGCATTGCGCTTGCCGGCAGCTCCTGTCGAGTGCCTTTTCGAACACTATTCTTCTGAAGACGGCCTTTCCCACAATTATATCAGCCAGATTCTTCAGGACAGGAACGGGTATATCTGGATTTCCACCTGGTACGGGCTCAACAGGTTCGACGGAAATACCTTCGTGAACTACACCGCGCAGCCCGGCGACTATTCGAACCTTTCGCACAACAGGATACTTTCCATAGACGAGGATGCCTGCGGATATCTGTGGGTCAAGACATACGACAATTCATTCTACCGCTTCGATTCGTCGGAAGAAAAATTCGTGGCCGTACCGGGGGACGTGTCTCCTGGACTTTCACGGGCCATAGTAGGGAAATATCATTGCGACAGGGCCGGGAACGTGTGGATGGCGCTTTCAGGGATAGGACTTTACCGCGTCGACAGGAATCTGAAGCCGCATGAATTTTTCAAGACCTCGGGCGATCTCATAGGCAAGGATATAAGAAACATATTCGAGGATTCCGACGGCCGGATCTATGTAATATCCGACTTGGGACTGGTCAGGATTGCGGGAGAACAGGTTTCCGTGCTTTCCCGCGAGTCCGATTTCATCGATTTCGAGGAATTCGATGACAGACTTGTGTTTTCTTCGGCCGACGAACTTCTCTCGATCAGCAGGAAGACGGGAAAACTGGCTCATGCCGTCATCGGAAACCGGGATTCGGGCCCTGCCGTGGACATGACCCTTACGGGACGGGACAGTTCGCGAGTCCTCTGTCTCGGTTTCAGGAACGGCACCGTGGCATCCGTGGACACCTCCGACCTTTCGGTCAGCTATCACAAGGGGGATATCGGAAGGGTCAGATACATGTTCCCGGATCCAGAGGGGCTGCTCTGGATAGTTACGGACCGCACAGGCATCGCTTCCTGGAATGAAAAACGCGGCTTGTTCAGGCATTATGAGCATGACAGGAACGTGATGTCCTATTATACCGACACTCTTGCCCGGGTGCTCGAACATGACGGCCGGCTGTGGATCAAGATGAATGACTACGGTTTCGGCTATTACGACAGGGATTCGGACACCGTGGTCCCTCTGAACAATGTCAAGAATGCGCCGGACTGCAGATTCATGAACGGAGTCGCCTGCTATACAGTGGATGATTCGGGGGTCCTGTGGTTTTCGACTGTCCGCAGGGGGCTCGAACGGGCTACCATCATTACTCCTAAGGTGGAAGTGGTGGTACCTCCGTCCGAATCGGAAGACGAGGTGTCTGCTTCGGAAGTGCGTGCCGTCCTTACGGACAGCCGCGGACAGATATGGGTCGCTACGAAAAGCCGGGAACTCTTTGTCTATTCGCAGGACATGTCGGTGTGCAGGAAAATAGCCGGTTCAGGTGATTTCGGGGTCATATATTCGATTTTCGAAGATTCTGCCGGCAATATATGGCTCGGTACGAAAGGCGACGGCCTGCTGAAACTGCAGCGGAAAGGGAACTCTTATGCAGTGGCGTCGCGATACCGGCATGACGATTCCGGCCGCAGTTCCCTGAGTTCGGATGACGTCTATTCGATCACCGAGGACAGGGACGGGCGTATCTGGGTCGGTACATACGGCGGCGGTCTTTCGGTGCTCGCCGATCCGGGAAGTGATGAATTCCTTACTGTATACAGGGATTTTCCGTCCTATCCTCTCGACATGGGCGAAAAGGTCAGGTATGTTCACTGCATGCCTGACGGCAGAATGCTCGTGGCGACGATAGGCGGTTTGATATGGTTCTATCCTCAGGAAAATCCGGAACAGACAGTCTTTAATGTAGTGCAGAAAATCCCGGGAGACATACATTCTCTCGGCAACAACGATATTATCTATATTTTTACCGACAGGGCGGAGGATACGTGGCTCTGCACATTCGGCGGCGGCCTGAACAGGATAAGATTCGACGGTGGCAGGCCGTGGTTCGACATTGTCGGCCGGACTGACGGACTCGGAAGCAATATCGTTCTCTCTGCGGTAGACGACGACAGCGGCAATATATGGATAGCCACAGAGACAGGCATCTCGAAGGTCTCGATGAAAGACAGTTCGGTAGTGAATTATTCAAGGTATGACGGTGTGGTCTCCACGACATTCAGCGAGGCGACCTGCGCCAGGCTCCGGGACGGTTCCATCGTTTTCGGCACCCTGAACAATCTGTACCACATAGATCCCGACGAGTTCAGCTACGAGCCGGAAGACAAGCGGCTTGTGATTTCCGGCCTTACGGTAGACGGAGTCAGGGTTCCTGTCCGGAAAAAGGTTGTCATCCCTCATGACTATTCGTTTTTCAGCATCGATTACGCTTCCCTCAACTTCAGGATACAGGACAACGTCAGGTTCAACTACATGCTGAAAGGGTACAACAAGTCGTGGATATCTTCGAACAGGAGTACGGCGGTGTCGTATTCGAGGATTCCGGCAGGGAACTACACGTTCATGGTCTCGGCCTCTACGGAAGACGGGTATTCCGATCCGCAGACGATATCGGTGGATATCCGCGTCAAGCCTCACCCGTGGGCGTCCTGGTGGGCGGTAGTCCTGTACTGCATCCTGGCCGCCGTGATGGTCTCGATTCTCGTGAGGATGTTCGTCACTTCCGTCAAGCTGAAAAACGACGTGGCCCTGCAGGAAAGCCTGAATGACATAAAGGGACGTTTCTTCACTAACATATCGCATGAACTGAGGACTCCTCTGACCCTCATTCTCGGCGGCATCGAAGACATAAGGAACAGGCTTTCCCCCGACTCCCCGGAAGAATACAGCGTCAATCTCGTGTACAGGAATTCCAAGAGGATGATGACCCTCGTCAACCAGCTTCTGGACATCAGGCGCATTGTCAGGGGAAAGATAAAGCTGAATGTCGGCAGGATAGATATCGTGCGGCTCGTAAAGCAGGTCTACGATGATTTCAAGGACATGTCCATTGAGAGGCATATCGAAATGAGGCTTACTCATTCCGTGGATTCCCTGACCGTCTGGGGCGATTCGGTAAGGATAGAAGCGTTGATATACAACCTTATATCCAACGCCTTCAAATATACGGCCGACGGCGGAAGGATAGAAGTCGCCGTATTGTACAAGGACCGGGAAGAAGAATATACGATAATGGTCAGCGACAACGGCATCGGCGTTCCCAAGGACAGGCAGACAGCCATTTTCGAACCGTTCATCTCGAATTCCGATACCCCGTTCAACGGCATGGCCAGCAGCGGCATCGGACTGTCTTTCTGCAAGGAGATAGCGGATGTCCACGGAGGAAAGATCTGGGTGGAAAGCGAAAAGGGAAAGGGCTCCCGCTTCTACGTGAGACTTCCTCTCGGGAAAGAGCATTTCAACGAGGAGACGGCGAGGTTTGTCGGTGAAGATGCCGCGGACGACAAGGCGGAGTCCTACGGACTGAGCAAATACAAGGTGAAGCCTACCTTCCCTGAAAACGCACTCAAGGTTATGGTCGTCGAGGATAATGCGGAACTGAAAGTCTACATTTACAATGCCCTTATCAACAGGTACGAGGTAAAGGACGCTTCCAACGGGGTGGAGGCCCTCTCGCTTATAGACCAGGGCTGGATGCCAGATATCATAGTTACGGACCTGATGATGCCTCAGATGGACGGAATCGGCCTTGTCAACCGTATCAGGAGCGATTTCAATACGAGCCATATCCCGATAATCATGATTACGGCCAAGCATGAGGACGATACGCATCTCCGCGCGATGAAATACGGGGTGGACGGATATATCTCCAAGCCTTTCACAATGGAGCTGCTGTCAGCCAGGATAGAGAACCTGATGGAAAGAAGGAGGACCCTGCTGTCCATGTTCGCGCATTCTGCCGAGCAGTCCAGAAAGGAGGCCAAAGTGGAAATCCAGCCGGACGAGATTGTCATTACCGACAGGGACGAGAGCCTGATAAAGAAGGTGATGGCATGGCTGGAGGAAAATATTTCCGATGCTGAAGTGACGGTGGACCAGCTTGCGGCATACGTAGGGATGGGCAGGACGTCCATGTACAACAAGATCAAGGGTCTGACAGGCAAGTCTCCGGTGGAGCTTATCCAGGATTTCAGGCTGGAAAAGGCTACCTATTATCTCCGGAGCGGGCAGTATTCGGTTTCCGAAACGTGCTACAAGGTGGGATTTTCCGATCCTGGCTATTTCAGCCGCTCTTTCAAAAAACATTTCGGACTTTCTCCGATAGATTATATCAAGGAACACAAAACCGACAAACAACAATAGTCATGAAAAACATACTGGTTTGCATATTTGCGGTGTCGCTCATTCTGCCGCAGACTCTTTTTGCCGGAGACCGGAATATCCCGTATTCCGTGCGGATGATGAATTCCGAGATGTTGAGGAATCCGGATGCCACATGGCTCGACGGCCGTCAGGGCAGGCTGAAGTGGAATTACACGACCGGTCTGGAGCTTCTTTCTTTCCTGGATGTCGCCGACAGGTACGATCTGCCATACGCCAGGGATTACGTGCGTCACTGGGCGGATACGATGGCGGATGAGAACGGCAATGTGGCTACCTACAAGAAAGAGAACTACAATGTCGACCACATCTGTCCCGGCAGAATATACTACAGGCTGTATTACGATACAGGAAACCAGAAATACCGTCGTGTTCTCCGCAAACTGAGGGAACAGCTCGATACCCAGCCGAGGACAGGCGAAGGGGCATTCTGGCACAAGCGGATTTACCCGCACCAGGTATGGCTCGACGGCCTGTACATGGCCCAGCCGTTCTATGCCGAATATACTAAGAAATTTTCCCCGAAAGACGAAAGGGATTCCCTGTTCAGCGATATATGCAATCATTTCGAAGTGGCCTCACGCCATACATTCGATCCCGAAACGGGGCTTTTCAGACATGCCTGGGATGAATCGCGTTCGATGTTCTGGGCGGATTCGCTGACAGGACAGTCTGCCCATGCCTGGGGACGGGCATGCGGCTGGTATGTCATGGCTATTGCCGAAACCCTGGACTATATTCCGGACGGGCATCCGGGCAGGGAGGATCTGATAGAAAAATTCAGATACATCATGGAGATTCTGCCTGACTTTGCCGATCCTGAGACCGGCATGTGGTACCAGGTGCTCGACTGCCCAGGCAGGGAAGGGAATTACCTTGAAGCCACTGCATCGTCGATGTTCGTGTATGCCTACATGAAGGGCGTCCGCCAGGGATGGCTGTCGGACGAATGGCGCGAATATTCGAGGGATCTGTACCGGAAATTCGTAAAAACATTCGTAAAGGAAAATCCTGACGGTACGCTTTCCATTACTTCATGCTGTTCGGTGGCCGGTCTCGGCGGCAAGGAGAACAGAAGCGGTACCTACGATTATTATCTGAGCGAGCCTGTCATAGACAATGATTGCAAGGGCGTAGGCCCGTTCATCTGGGCTTCGCTCGAGTATGAGGCGGCGGAAAATATCGAATATGTCTTTGACGGGACGGCAGTGCGGAACGGAAAGACGGTATCGGAGCCCGTTGTCAGGGAGCTTGCATTCGAAGGCGCCGACGGAGGCGGCAAATACACCCGCGGAGGAAAGGGAGGGAAGGTTTATGTCGTGACTTCCCTCGAGGACAGCGATGAAGAAGGCACCCTGCGCCATGCCGTAGAGTCGGAAGAACCGAGAATAGTCGAATTCGCCGTGTCAGGCGATATCAGCCTCAAGTCCACGCTGAAGATAGAGGACCCTTATATTACGATTTCAGGAGAAACTGCGCCCGGAGAAGGCATTACTCTGAAGGATCACGGGCTTTATGTCGGTGCCGACGAGGTCATTGTCAGATATCTGAGATTCCGCATGGGTTCGGAGATGAAGGATGAAAACGACGCTCTCGGCGCGCGTCGGGTCCGCAATGTCATCATAGACCACTGTTCAATGAGCTGGGCGACCGATGAAAACGCATCGTTCTATGCCATCTCCGATGCTTCCGTCCAGTGGTGCGTGATAGCAGAGGCCCTGAACAGTTCCATTCACCGCAAGGGCGAACACGGATACGGCGGTATATGGGGCGGCAGGAATGTTTCCTTCCACCACAATATCCTTGCGGACAACAACAGCCGCAATCCGCGTTTCGACCATCCTGCCTTATATGACGGTACGGATGGACTTTTTTACCGAGGGACCGTGGAATTCGTGAACAATGTCGTGTTCAACTGGGGGATGAAGGCAATCTACGGCGGTGAGGAAGGCTGGTTCAATGTAGTCGGCAATACTTTCATTCCCGGACCTGCTACCAGGAATCTGAACGGCCGCTATCTTGAAGTATATACTTCGGAATCCACGTCGATGATTCCTGGATCATTCCATATAAGGGACAATGTCTATGATGTTTCCCTTGTCAGAAAGGGGAACTGGTACGGCAAGACGCCGGACTATGACAAGATCGCGGGCTATGAAGCCGAATATTCGGAAATTTCAGCAGCTGAGCCGTTTTTCATGAAATATCCGGCAGAGGTGCAGCCTGCTGCAGAGGCCTTCAAGGCAGTGCTGAAACATGCCGGAGCGTCCCTGCGCCGCGATGACACCGATGCGAGGGTAATAAGGCAGATAAGGACGGGGAAGGTGACCGACTACGGCTCCGTTACCGGACTGCCGGGAATCATCGATTCGGAAAATGACGTATTGGATGACTGACAACAATAAATTATAGATAGACATGATTTTGAAACTGCAAGATACTGTCCGCAGAGGATTGCTGAAACTGCGCAATTCCGTTCTGCCTGCCGTACTGGCTGCTGCAGCTGCTGCCTGCAGCCCTGAAATGGATCCGGAACAGCCCGTTGTCGTCCTGCCTCCGGAGCAGATCACGCTGACATACGTTTCCGAAACATCCCTGACCTTCACCTGGGCGGCCGTGGAAGGCGCGGAATCTTATACGGTAAGGCTGGAAGACGAGTCCGGAACAGCCCTGTGGGAGCAGATAACGGCTACTTCCTACACGTTCGAAGGTCTGGAGACAGGCGGGAAATATTATTTCAAGATAAAGGTAAGGACTGCAGACGGCGAGTCCGGATATTCCGCCGCCATGGAGGTCATACCGGGAGAATCCGTGCCCGGACCGGCTCCCGACCCCGATCCGGAACCGGATCCTGATCCTGTCGTCCCTGCCGGGGATTATGAAAAATTCCTTATTCCGGCTGCGGAAGACCGTGACGGTGCGGCAAGGGCTTTCCCTGGAGCCGAAGGCGGGGGAATGTATGTTACGGGAGGCCGCGGAGGCCGTGTAATTCATGTCACCAACCTGAATGATTCCGGTGCAGGTTCGCTCAGGGCGGCTGTCAATGAAAGCGGCCCACGCACGATCGTCTTCGATGTGGCGGGAATAATCGAGCTGGAATCGCAGCTCAGGATAAAGAACGGGAACCTTACCATAGCAGGACAGACGGCCCCGGGGGACGGCATCTGCATAAAGAATTATTCTACGGTAGTCGAAGCCGACAATGTGATTGTCAGATTCGTGCGCTTCCGTCTCGGAAACAAGGTCCTGAATACCGACGGAGAAGACTGTATCTGGGGACGCAGGCAGCGTGACATCATCCTCGACCATTGTTCGATGTCGTGGTCGATAGATGAATGCGCCTCATTCTACGGGAACGAGAATTTCACCATGCAGTGGTGCATCCTGACCGAAAGCCTCAAGGATTCGAACCATCCCAAGGGAGAGCACGGCTACGGAGGGATCTGGGGAGGAAAGAACGCTTCGTTCCATCACAACATGCTTGCAAACCACGACAGCCGCAATCCGCGCTTCGACCATCCTCAGATATACGAGAATCCGGACAATCCGGCCCGCCGCGGAAATGTGGACTACCGGAACAATGTCGTCTTCAACTGGGGCAGCAACAATACCTACGGCGGCGAAGGCGGCTGGTTCAATCTCGTGAACAACTATTACCGGCAGGGTGCGGATTCGCGCGACCGAGGGTATTTCTATGATGTCAACGGAATATATACTTCCAAGAATATCGACTACGGCTATCCGGAACTTTATGTTTCGGGAAATGTCTATGTCGAATATCCTGAATTCGCCGCGGACAATCTGCTCGGCCTGTACTGGCACGACGACAAAACGAACGATACCCCGTCGGACGCCGTGATACTGACCGCACCTCTCGGAATCGACGGGCCTTATGGCGAGACAGTCTATACCAGCACCCATTCGGCCAGCGACGCTTTCGATGCAGTGTGCGACTTAGGGGGAGCCTCTCTTGTCAGGGATGAGGTGGATGCCCGTGCTGCAAGGGATGCGAAAGCGGGTACCGGAGCCATCATCGACCTTCCTTCCGAAGTCGGCGGATGGCCTGAATATACTGCAACCGATGAAGAACTCTCAGCCGCGAAAGATTCCGACGGAGACGGAATGCCGGACTGGTTCGAAACGGAATTCGGCCTGGACCCGGATAATGCGTCCGACGGAAATTCCAAATCGCTCGACTCCTACGGAAGATACACTAATCTCGAGATGTACCTTCACTACATCGTAAGGGAAATAATCTCGTCGCAGAATTCCGATTCGGTTTATACCGCACTGTAACCGCGATTGTCAAAAAATACAATTATTACGATAATATTTCAATGCCCACAGACGGAGCATTGAGTAATTTCGCATATTCAATTAATACTAACCAATAAGTTTTATGAACAATCTGACTTATAGAATTTGTCTATTGATCGCAGGCCTGTCCGCCGCTCTGACGGTTTCGGCCCAGCAGATCACAGGTGTGGTCAAGGATACCGGAGGTCAACCGCTCGCGGGAGTTTCGGTATTTATCGACGGCACCACTACGGGAGCCTCGACCGATGTCGACGGAAAATACTCCCTGGACGTGCAGGATGCCCACGGGAAAACCCTCGTTTTCTCCTTTATCGGCATGAGGACCCAGGAAGTGCGCATCGGCAGCAGTCTCGTCTATGATATAGTGATGGAAGAGGATGCCAACTTCCTCGAGGAAACGGTAGTCATCGGTTATGCTACCGTAAAGAGAAAAGACCTTATCGGCTCAGTGTCTTCGGTAGACAGCAAGACTCTTTCGGCAATGCCGGTCACCTCTGTCAGCGAAGCCCTTACCGGAAGAATGGCCGGAGTGCAGGTCACGACTACGGAAGGAGATCCTGACGCCGATATCAAGATCCGCGTCCGCGGTACCGGCTCCATTACCCAGGACAGCTCGCCTCTTTATATCGTCGACGGTTTCCCCGTAGAAAGCATTTCGGACATACCGGCTTCGGATATCCAGAGCATAGATGTCCTGAAAGACGCCTTTTCAACCGCCATCTACGGTTCCAGGGGAGCGAACGGCGTAGTCCTCGTGACAACGAAGGGAGGAACCAGCGGAAAATTCTCGGTAAGCTACAATGCGTACTGGGGGCAGAAGTGGATGGCCAACAAGGATGCCATCGAAGTCGACAGCCCGTATGATTTCGCACGGAACCAGTATGAACTTTCCCTTATCAGAGACAAGTACGAGGACAGCTATATACCTGCTTTCGGCATATATGAGGACATCTCGCTGTATCAGGACGTGCCGTACAACGACTGGATCTCCCAGGTTTTCGGAAATACCGGCCGCGTATTCAGTCACAATCTTTCCGTTTCGGGAAGTACGGACAAGGTAAGGTGGACCGCCAGCTATTCGCATCTCGGCGACAATGCCATCATGACAGGGTCGACCTATCGCAGGGACAATCTCAACTTCAAGACGACATACAAGCCTATCAAGCAGCTTTCGTTCGACATCAACGCAAGATATTCCGATACACAGATAATGGGGTCGGGCGCCAATTCGATCAACGACTCGGGTTCCACTTCCGGAAACGGCCGTCTGAAGCATTCCGTCCAGTACACCCCGATACCTCTTGCGGGAGCCATCGAAGGTTCCGATCTTGAAGAGGACTACGGCGACAATGCCCCTCCTCTCCAGTCCGTGGCCGACAATGACAACAAGCGCATACGCCGCAACTGGACAGTGAACGGAGCGGTGACATGGCATATCATCAAGAACCTGAACCTCAAGGTAGAAGGAGGTCTCGACAGCTATACCCAGGAAAACAACCGTTTCTACGGCCTCACCACCTACTATGTCGGCAACAATGCCCAGTACAAGGACAAGCCGGCAGCCCAGTATCAGGACTATTACAGGCAGAGAATCCGCAATACGAATACCCTGAGCTATAATTTTTCGGAGGTTTTCACCGATGAGAGACACAAGCTCGACCTTCTCGCCGGCCAGGAATACATAGTGACCAAATCCAATACCCTGACATCGATGGTCGAGAATTTCCCGGAATTCTTCGATTCCGAAATGGCGTGGAACTTCATGTCTACAGGTACTCCTATCTCTACCAACAACTATTATGATCCGGACGACGTCCTCCTTTCGTTCTTCGGACGCGTGAACTATTCGTTCGACGACAGATACTCGGTATCCGCCACGATGCGTGCCGACGGATCATCGAAGTTTTCAAAAGGCAACCAGTGGGGCTATTTCCCTTCGGCCGCCGCATCGTGGACCATATCCAACGAACCGTGGATGAGTGGAGCGTCGGGATGGCTCGACAATCTCAAGCTCAGATACAGCTTCGGTACTGCCGGAAACAATAATATCCCTGCAGGCATGACGGCCCTTACATTCGCTTCCAACAACTCCTCCTGGATTTCCATGAGCAACACTTACTGGTCGACCGTGACCGACGGAGGCGATACCATCATGGCCAATGAAGACCTTACCTGGGAGAAGACCCTGTCGCACAACATAGGTCTCGACTTCTCGTTCTTCAAGGGAAGGCTGAACGGATCGGTCGAGGCATACCACAATACTACCAAAGACCTTCTCGTCCAGTTCCCTACGGGAGGCTCGGGCTATGAATTCCAGTACCAGAACATAGGTTCGGTGCAGAATCAGGGTCTTGAAGTTTCCATCAATGCCGTTCTCGTGGAAAGGGACAATTTCGGCCTCACTCTCGGAGCGAACATCAGCCTGAACGAAAACAAGGTGCTCAGCCTCGGCGAGCTCGACAAGATCGAGACAGAATCGCGCTGGGCATCTTCCGAGGTCGGTGTCGACTATGTAGTCCAGGCCGGCCAGCCTCTCGGCAACATGTACGGCTATATTTCCGACGGCTATTACAAACCGGAAGATTTCAGCCGCTATGATGAAAACGAGGGCTGGATACTTGCCGAAGGCGTGGCCGATGCGAGCAGCATAATCGGCGAGTCTTATCTGAGACCGGGAGCGATGAAGCTCAAGGACATGGACGGTGACAAAAAGATCACGTCCGCCGACAAGAGAGTCATCGGAAATGCCCTGCCAGTAGGTACCGGAGGTATTTCGTTGTCCGGATATCTTTACGGAATCGACTTTTCCGCGAATTTCAACTATGTGTTCGGAAACGATATCTACAATGCCAACAAGATAGAATTCACATCTTCGAGGAAATACGAGAGAAGAAATCTCATGAAGACGGGAGAAAAGCGCTGGACCAATGTTGACTGGTCGACAGGAGAACTCGTAAATGATCCTGACCGGCTTGCCGACATGAATGAAGGCGTCACTCTCTGGTCACCTGCCGTAGGCAATGCCGTATTTTCAGACTGGGCGGTCGAGGACGGTTCTTTCCTCCGTCTGACATCGGCCACCATCGGCTACACCCTTCCTTCCCACCTTACGATGAAGGCAAAGATTTCGAGACTCCGTTTCTATGTGACGGGAACCAATCTTTTCTGTCTCACGAATTATTCCGGTTATGATCCGGAAGTCGACACGAGACGTTCCACCCCTCTTACTCCGGGCGTAGACTATTCCGCCTATCCTAAGAGTGTCGGATATGTGGTCGGAGTCAACCTTACTTTCTAATCTCTAATCCGAAAAGTCATGAATATAATCAAAACAATAATAATCAGTGCCGGAATTGTCTGCGGGATGTCTTTGGTTTCCTGTGACCTTACTACGGAATCCCAGTCTACGTTCGACGAGACTCAGGTATTTTCCGATCCGACACTTACCGAATACCAGCTTTTCTCGATATACGAGGTTTTCGGCCATACCAATGCCCATCGTGCCCGTTATCTGCCGTGGTACGGATATAATACCGACATAGAATGGTATGTGTCGAATACCCGTGATGAAAAATCGCAGATCGCGCAGTATGCCATTACCGTGAACAATTCCCAGCTCAACCTTGCAGACGGCCCGTACAATGAACTGTTTGCAGGCGTGGAAAGGGCCAATCTGGCTATCGACGGTATCAGGAAGTACGGCGATCCGGCCAACAGACCGGAAATGGCCGCACTGCTCGGGGAGGCCCTGACAATGAGGGCTGTCCTTTATACCGAATTGCTCAAGGCTTTCGGAGAGGTTCCGGCGCGTTTCTCCCCGGTAACTCCGGAAACGATCTATCTCAACAAGTCCGACAGGGACGTTATCTACAAGCAGCTGCTTGCGGATCTCGAGGAATCTTTCGACTATATGGCATGGCCCGGACAGAGTGCTTCCACCATGACTGTCGACCGTGCGAGCCTTGCCCTTGCCAAAGGCCTTTATGCGCGTCTCGCCCTGATGGCTTCCGGATGGTCTCTCAGACCGGACGAGGGGCAGGTCGGAACCGGAAATACGGGCTCAATCAGAAAAACCTCGGACCCGGAACTGTCTCAGGAAGTCCTTTATCCCAAGGCCCTTGCAGCTCTGAAGGATGTCATTGCCAATGCCGGTCTCGAACTCATGGATTATGAAGAGCTCTGGAGAGATGTCAACAACATGGATCTGACTGCCGGAAATGAAATCATCTGGGTGATACCTTTCAGCAATACCCGAGGCCGCTGGAACTATACTTTCGCCGTCAGGAACAACGGCCGCACCCAGTATTCCCCTACCGATTCCAACCGCGGAGGCCAGGCCGGTCCCGTACCTACCCTGTACTGGAAATATGACGAGAACGATGTCCGCAGGGATATCAGCTGTGTCAATTTCGTGTGGGAGGATCCGGACGGTGACGGTACGGCAGAGCCGTATCCTGCAGGAATCACCAACTGGTATTTCGGCAAATACCGCTTCGAATGGATGGAGACATATCCGTATTCCGGCGGCAATGACGACGGGGTGAAGCCTGTATGGATGAGGTATTCGGATATCCTTCTCATGGCTGCCGAAATAGCTAATGCCCTGAACGATTCCGAGTCATCCTACGGAAAGGATTACCTGATGCAGGTGCGCAAACGTGCATTCAAGGGCCACGAGTCCCAGGCCGAGGACTATGTGAACGGCCTTGCCCAGGGTGACGAGTTCTTCAATGCCATAGTCGATGAAAGGGCGCTCGAGTTCGTGGGCGAATTCCTGCGCAAGGGCGATCTTATCCGCTGGAATCTTCTCGACAGCAAACTTCAGGCTGCGGAAGCCGAACTTACGGCATTTGCCGCCGACAACAATTATCTCGGACGTTATCTCTGGTACCGTTACGGAACCGACAGCCACGGTGTGACCACTATCGAGATGTACGGACTCGGCCGCGATGAATCCGATGCGCTTTCGTCCGAAACCCCACCTCCTGGCTCCGGATGGATGGTGCATACCAATTCCGAAGGGGAGCCTACGCAGTATTTCCCTGGAGACGGCAGCATGCTGGATGACAAGAAAGGCATATTGCTCTATGTCCACGACAACGTCAGGGACGGCCATGTATGCCAGTGGTGGCCTATCTTCGAGACGACTATCACGAGCAGCCAGAATACATTGAAGAATGACTACGGATTTTAGTCCGTACTTGGATAATACAAAATTTTGATTCTTATGAAGAAAATATATTCGATACTGACAGTATGCCTTACTTGCCTGATCATGCCGGTGTTCACCGGCTGTATCGAGCAGGCAGAGCTTGTGGAAGACCTGGAACTCTCCGCTTGTCTGACGCCGAGCAGCACTTCCATGAGTATCGACAGGGCTGACGGTACTACCGTTACATTCACATGGGCGAATTCCAGAGGAGCTTCCAGGTACGAGATCCAGATTTTCGAAGGCGATGAAATGGATCTGCCGGAGACAGTTTTCGAAGGGACGCCTCTATATACGGAATATGCTCAGGCCGGAGAAAGCGGGGCTTCCACGTCATACACCAGGACTCTCGAAGCCGACAAGTTCTATTTCGCGAGGGTAAAGGCCCAGAATATCTCCGATGACGGCCGTACCAAGGTCTCGGAAGATTCCAAATGGGCTGCATTCCCTTCTCCTATCGCGACTTACGTCGTAAAGCCCGAGGTCAGCGATATCGTCGTGACAGAAAGGACATCCACTACCATTACCCTTTCATGGCAGATGCCGGAAGGTGACGACCAGGTGAACCAGATAAGGGTCACTCCTAATCCTGATCCTGCTGATCCGAGAGATTACGGAGTGTATGAATTCCCGTCCGACATGGTTGTGACTCCAGGCGGTACCGTAGAATTCACTGTGGGTTCGACCCTGGCGCTCGAACCGTCCACACAGTACACCCTTGCGGTCCATTACGGCAGCGCCAACAGAGGCGAGGTGGTAGTCTGGACCCGTCCTGACTGGGCCAATGCGCAGACAGCGGCGAATACCGAAGAATTCCGACAGCTCATAACCGAACTGGGTTCCCCTTCTGGAGATCCTGCAGCCGATGCCGAACCTAAGGCAATTCGTCTTACGAATACGGATGAGGATTACCTGATGGGAGAAATATCCCTGAACGGTCCGGTTGTGATTTTCGGCGACCAGACGGAAGACGGCAAGAGTCCTGTCGTAGCGGGAACATTTTATGTCCGCGCTGCTACCGACCAGACAGTCGGCTGCAATTATCTCAGACTCGAAGCCCTCAATCTCGAAGGCGGCATGATCGGAGAGACTGAATGCGTGAACTGTATCGATATCAACAAGGAAAATATCGGCGAGACCGTATCTGTCGATATCGAAGTGCTCAACTGCAATATCAGCAGTTACGGCAATTCAGTGATTTACTGCAACAAGGAAGTCACTTTCGGAGATATCCTGTTCGACGGATGTTCCTTCGAGGAAATAGGTCCGGGTCAGGACGGCTTCGATTTCAGAAAAGCCCGTTCCATCGAGTCTCTTGTCATCAGGAATTCCACGCATGCGAACAGCTACAAGGGTATGGTAAGGGTGGACAATGCCCCTACCACTGTCGGCAAGCTCGTCTTCGACAACAATACTCTGTACAAGGCCGGTCAGGCGTCATACGACAAGGGCCTGTTCTACGTGCGTGCTTCCGTATCGTCATTCGCTCTCACGGACAATCTTGTGATGTCCACCGATATCGCCCTGTTTACAAATGTTCTTCCTACCGACATATCTTCGAATTTCTATTACAAGATAGGGGAGACCGCATGGGCTCCTGAAGGCTCGGGCGACAGTCAGGTCAACGCCGGCGGAAAGGGCAAACTTACGCAGAGCGAGGCTCTGTCCGGCAAGGGAGCGATACTTACTTCCGATCCTTGCGTCAATTCGGAAAGGGGCGTATTCAACATCAAGCCTGAAAGTACGATAGTTCTGGATGCCGGCGCCGGTGATCCGAGGTGGCTTGTCGGCTATGTCCCTGAGGAAGTCCCTGATCTTACTCCTGTGCCTTACAATACGGTGTGGAACCTCTCAGATACGGACATCTTCTATGATGAAATCGAGGACAGCACGGTCAGAGGCAATATCGGGTTCTTCATTACTGCCAATCCTATAATGGTGACTGAGGACGGTATGGAATTCACTGCCGAAGCCGCAGTTACTCCGGAAGGGACACCATCCGACTGCGCAATGGGATTCCTTGTAGACAAGCCGGGCTCTGCAGTGCTTTCTACAATGGTTTCGCGCTCCGGTTCCGAAAACGATCATATTTCGGTCGCATTCGGCCCTGCTGACAAGTCTGCCAAAGCCACTGTCGAGGGTGCCGTCATGGCAGGGGCCAACGGGGCAAAGGTAGCCTTCCCGATAGTGGAGAAGCCTATGATGGTCTATATTTACGCCTGCGGTCCTATAGTCCTTACTGACCTGACCTGGATCGAAGACGTATCGACAGGCGGACCGTCCATCCTCGATACTCCTTCGAACCTGACATTCTCCGCTGCTTCTGCGGGAGACGAGACATCTTCCGTAACCCTGTCATGGGATGCCGTATCCGGAGCCGCAATCTACAAGGTCGTTGTCAGCGGTCCTGTGCCTGGCGAAGCGACCGTATCCGAGAACAGGTATGAATTTGCTCCATCGTCACTGACGACAGGTACATATACGTTTACCGTCCAGGCTCTCAAGGCCGAGAACGACCAGCTTCATGAGGATTCAGAGGTTTCCGATCCTGTGACATTCGAAAAGACCGAGACTTTGGAGGCTGTGCCTTCGAACGCTCTTACGACATGGGGCAGCGAAGACCTGCAGTATCTCTTCGATACCAAGGCGGCAGGCAGCGACAAGACGGAAATAACGACTGATTTCGTCTACAACAACCTGTATTACATTGCCGGCAGCGGCGGAAAACTGAAGTTCGGCCATGATATGACCAAGGCAGGAACAGAAGCTCCTCGCGTACAGCTCGGAGGGACCGGAAAGCCTGGCACCAAGCAGTGTCTGCAGTTTATTGCAAGCGGTTCCGGAACCCTTACGGTAGAAGTCGCATCCGGCGGAGATTCCGACAGGCAGATGGGTATCTATGTGAACGAAACTCCGTTCGGAGCTACGGATGAAGGCGCGAAGACAGGCTATCTCGCTCCTAAGAAAGGAACTTCGGAGATTCACGAGATTCCGGTTACCGCAAATGCCGGTGACATGATAAACATAGTGAGCATGAGCAGCGGCATCAACATCTTCTCAGTATCCTGGACACCTGAAGGATTCGATCCTAATGCCGGAATTCCTTTCGACGAGACCGCGATAAATGAACCATACGACGTGGATTTCACTGACGCGGCCAAATTCGACGCCGGCCTGGGCAAATTCACCACCAACCTTGTCATCGACAAGGTGACCTACGGTTCTAACGAGAAAAAGCAGATGTCTTTCTCGAACAAGGAAACCGAGGGCGTGAAATTCGGCGGCGCTTCCGATGTCGGCGACAACGGAATTCCTGAGAACAGATATGTCATGTTCAGGACGACGAAGCCGGGAACTGTCGGTTACAAATCCGTCACTTCCTCGACAGGTGTGACGTCCGGCAGGGAACTGACAATCATACTCGTCAAGTACAATGACGAGGGAATCCAGGAAATAATCAAGCTCGTAGATGCCGAGACTGTCCAGGACAAGGAACCGGATCCGGTGATGAAGACTGTGGAAATCACTGCTGACCATCTTGCCGATACCAGGAAAACCGCTGAAGTTTATATCTATCCTTCGAAAGGCAGCAGCAATCTTCCTGACTGGTACTTTATCCCTGCGGAATAACTGGCTGCACGCAACTGTAACCTTATTTATACCGGAAGGGTGACTAAAAAAGGGTACTTTCTTCGTTACGCTTGAAATTCCTCCTTTTTAGTCACCTTTCTTTTTATTGGATAGCGAAAGTCATTTCTTTAATGCGTATCCGCATTTTTTCTTTTGACGGATGAAACATTTTTCGGGGAATCCCGTATAATAATATTGCAGGCAACTGCACCGTTCAATGGGGCTGTTCTGGTTTTGACAGCATAAGACATTGGGTGGTAAGCACGTCGGGCGTCGGAGGTTTGCCCGTTAATCTCAGCTTCCGAAAAATTAGTTGGCAACAACAATTATGCACTCGCTGCGTAGTCTACCAAGTAGTCTCGCTTAATCGCCGGCCGCCAAGGCTGCGGTCGCGACGGGTATCCCTCCGGGCTTTAGGCCGGTTATGTCCGGAAACCGGGGTATCATCCAAACCGGATGCACAGGGGGACTCCTTTAAACCCTGCCAAGATTCAGAGGATAAGCCGGCGTTGGCCTGTCTTTCGGCAGATGCCGGACGAAAACCGTAGAAAGAATAAGCGTGTAGAAAGCTGTCCGGTGCTATGTTTGGACGGCGGTTCGAGTCCGCCCAGCTCCACAATCATATCATCCGCTCCATGCGTAATTCTCTTGTATAATCCTGAGAGGTTTGTATCTTTGTAGATTGATACAACATTGCGTCATACAATGAAGGAATTTCTGCAGGTAATGAAGCGCTTTGTAGCGCCTTACAATAAATATCTCATAGGGGCGGTACTGCTGAATATATTTTCAGCCGTATTCAACATATTTTCGTTCACGCTCATAATACCCATTCTCCAGATCCTGTTCAAGATGGATACTACGGTCTATGAATTCATGCCGTGGGACACTCCGGATATCGGCACGAAGGATCTTGTGATGAACAATGCCTATTACTATATCACGCAGATGATAGACAAGCACGGAGGTTCGGTGACCCTGCTGCTGCTCGGCCTCTTCCTCGGAGTGATGACAGCGTTGAAAACTTCGTGCTATTTCGGCTCTTCGGCCATAATGATTCCGCTCAGGACAGGAATAGTCCGCGATATCAGGGTAATGGTCTACAACAAGATGATGAGCCTTCCTCTCGGGTTCTTTTCCCAGGAGCGCAAGGGCGATATAATAGCCAGGATGAGCGGAGATGTCGGTGAAGTGGAATATTCGATTACGAGTTCCCTCGACATGCTCATAAAGAATCCGATTCTCATCATGTTCTATTTTGCCACGCTGATAATCACCAGCTGGCAGCTGACCTTGTTTACGATAGCCGTGGTGCCTCTCATGGCATGGGGAATGAGCGCAATCGGAAAGAAGCTCAAGAAAGAATCCCTCGAGGCCCAGGGGAAATGGAGCGACACCATGTCCCAGCTTGAAGAAACGCTCGGCGGACTCAGAATCATCAAGGCCTTCATTGCCGAGGACAAGATGATGGCGCGGTTCACCAAAGTAAGCAACGAACTGCGCACGGCCACCAGGAAAGTCGCAGTAAGGCAGGCTCTCGCACACCCTGTCAGCGAATTTCTCGGTACGATCATGATAATGTTCGTCCTCTGGTTCGGCGGCACCCTGATTCTGAGCGAAGCCTCGCCGATAGACGCCCCGACCTTCATATTCTACATGGTCATCCTTTACAGCGTGCTCAATCCGCTCAAGGAATTCGCGAAGGCTGGATACAACATTCCGAAAGGACTTGCATCCATGGAAAGGGTGGACAAGATCCTGAAGGCTGAGAACAACATAAAGGAAAAACCGGATGCCGTGGACATCACCTCATTCAATGACAGAATAGAATTCAGACACGTATATTTCGCATACGAAAACGGCAAGGATGTCCTGAAGGATATCAATATAACGGTGCCCAAGGGCAAGACCATAGCCCTTGTCGGCCAGTCCGGGTCCGGAAAATCCACTCTCGTGGATCTCGTGCCGAGGTATCATGACGTGACATCGGGAGAAGTCCTGATAGACGGCATGAATATCAAGGATTTGAAGATAAAAAGCCTGCGCGGCCTTATCGGAAATGTCAACCAGGAAGCCATACTTTTCAACGATACCATTTTCAACAACATAGCATTCGGGGTGGAAGGCGCTACGATGGAGCAGGTCGTTGCTGCTGCCAAGATAGCGAATGCCCATGATTTTATCATGGATAAGGAAAAAGGCTACGACACCAATATCGGAGACAGGGGAAGCAAACTCTCCGGCGGCCAGAGGCAGAGGATAAGCATAGCGAGGGCGATTCTGAAAAATCCGCCGATCCTTATCCTGGATGAAGCCACATCCGCCCTCGATACCGAATCCGAAAGACTCGTGCAGGAAGCCCTCGACAGGCTTACTACAAGCAGGACCACGATAGCGATAGCTCACAGGCTGTCGACGATCAAGAACTCCGACGAGATCTGCGTAGTGCATGAGGGCCGTATCGTCGAAAGAGGAACGCACGACGAACTTCTCAAACTGAACGGCTATTACAAGAAGCTGAACGACATGCAGGCTTTGTAGCGGATACATAACACCGGACCGATATGAAACGACTCAACGTACCATTTCTGGAAGATCTTGAAAAGGAGGACTTCAATACACTTGCCCTGAAGATGGAAACAGGGGCGGCAAAAGGCTATATTGACACGATATGCTGGCCGGATGACTATCCGTATGCTCCCGATGCCGTATTTTCCATAGCGCGGAGCCGCACGCACCTTGTGATCCAATACCGTGTCACCGGTCTGGATCTCAGGGCAAAGGCACTGGCCGACCACGGCCCGGTATGGGAGGACAGCTGCTGCGAGTTCTTCGTGTCCGATCCTGCAGACGGTACATACTACAATTTTGAAATGAACTGCATAGGCACCCTGCTTGCATCCAAGAGAAAGAGCAGGGAAGAGTTCGAACGATTCCCGGACGCGGCAATGGACGGGATAATCAGGCACTCGTCCCTCGAAAGGAAGGAGTACGACGAAACCGGACGGATTTTCAGCTGGACCACGGCAATCTGCATTCCCTTCAGCCTTATCGGCGTCGCTCCCGGCAGCCTTCCGGAATCGCTGAGAGCCAATTTCTACAAGTGCGCCGACAAATCGGCACATCCGCATTTCCTCAGTTGGAATCCCGTGGAAGTGCCTCAGCCTGATTTTCACAGGCCCGAATATTTCGGGAAACTGATATTCTGACAAAACAATAACACTGAACATAATGAACTATACTGCAGAAGAAATGTATGCCATCGCGCATAAATTCGAAACCACAGGAAATATTGCCGAAATCAGGCCCCTCGGTCCAGGTTTCATAAATGATACGTTTATCGTAAAGACCCGGGGAGACAATGACGCCCGCTATATTCTCCAGAGAAAGAACCACAATATTTTCCCCGATATCCCGGGAATGATGAAGAATATCGAACTTGTCACGGGGCATATCAGGAAAAAGGTTCTGGCGGAGGGCGGCGACCCGTTGAGGGAAGTCCTTACCTTGACGGAAAGAAAGCCGGGGAGCATGACCGATGAGGAAAGAAAGGCTCCGTCCGGACACCTGTATTTCAGGGATGAAAAAGGGAATTACTGGACCATGTGCCTTTTTATCGAAGGTTCGGTCACGTATGAAAAGGCCGATACGCCGGAACTTTGCTACAAGGGCGGGGTGGGTATCGGCAAATTCCAGGCTCAGTTGTCCGACTTTACCACGCCTCTGAACGAGACGATCAAGGGTTTCCACAATATCAGGTGGAGATTCACCCAGTGGGACGAATCCGTGAGAAAGGATGCCGCCGGCAGGGTGAAGGACCTTGCGGAAGAAATCGGATGGATAGATGCCAGACGAAAGGAAATGCTGGATTTCTGGAGCAAGGTCGAAGACGGTACGATTCCTACGCGCGTCACCCACAATGATACGAAGATCAGCAATATCCTTTTCGATGACAAGGGCGATGTCCTGTGCGTGATAGATCTCGATACCTGCATGAGCAGCACTTCACTGAACGATTTCGGGGATGCCATCAGGTCCTATACCAACACCGGGGCCGAAGACGACAGGAACCTGGACAAGGTGGGGATTTCTCTCGAAATGTTCGAGGCATATACGCGCGGATACCTTTCGCAGAGGAAAGACAATCTTACGGCTTCCGAGATCGGCAGTCTTGCATTTTCCGCAAGATACATCACTTTCGAACAGGTGCTCCGTTTCCTTATGGACTATATCGACGGCGACAAGTACTACAAGACGGCTTATCCCGGACACAACCTTGTCAGGACACATGCGCAGTACAAATTGCTCCTGAGCATGGAAGAAAACTACGATGCCATGAGGAAGATCGTGGAAAAATATGCGGAATAAAGGTTCGAAAATATTTAAGCTGCTGTTTGTCCTGTATCTCGCCGCCCTGTGTTTTTGCTGCTTCTGGAATTTCAGTGGCGGTCTGGATCTGGGCGGAGAATGGTTCGGTATCCACAAGGACAAGGTCATACATTTCGTGATGTTCCTGCCTTTCCCGGTTATCAGCTACCTGTCCCTGCCTCATGTCGGGGATACTCCGTTGAAATTTCTCAGGTTCTGTATCCTGGATTTCATCGCGGGAGTCATGCTCGGTGCCGCCATAGAACTTCTGCAGGGTGTGGAAGGTTTCCGCTCTGCCGATGTGAAGGACCTATTTGCCGACTGCTGCGGACTTGCGGCTGCCATTTTCTGCCTTCAGTTTTTCGAAGCATTCATAAAGAAAAGAAGAAAGTCCGTGAAATGATCAGGTTGGCTATTATTGTCTGTTGCGTATTCATTGCCTTTCAGCCCGCACTGGCCCAGAAAAGGACCGCCGATGAATTCGAACCGGTATGCAAGGAACTGGATTCACTGATCCGGCTGAGAACTACGGTGGATTCCAGACTGAAACTGAAAGCCGTCATGAAGCGTGGCGGCTATCTCGATTTCTATTTTTCCGATGCCCTTAGCGACCTTCCGTGGACGGCGGAAAGCAGTGCATGGTTCCGCCGGGAACTGAAAGCCAGATTCCCGGAAAAATTCGGGAACTACAGGCTCGGAAGAATAAGCAGCAGGGGAGAGACACTTGAGAATTTGGTGACAGGCACGCTGAGCTGTGACGGCAGGCCCGACCATGAATGGTACACGACCGGCAATCCGGATTCAGGTCAGCGGCCTCTTGTCCTGAGGAAGGGTGCCTTGCCATGCGACGACGGTCTTGCAGGCAGACATATCGCCCTTTGGCAGAGTCACGGCCTTTATTATGAACGGTCGCAGGCCAGATGGGAATGGCAGCGTCCCTGCCTTTTCCAGACCGTAGAGGACCTTTTTACACAGAGTTTCGTACTTCCCTATCTTGTGCCCATGCTCGAAAATGCAGGGGCCTGTGTCGTGCTGCCGAGAGAAAGGGACTTGCAGACAAGGGAGATAATCATCGACAATGATCCCTCTTTCAGGTCGGCCGGCCCTGTACCGGAGGTGAAAAACCTGAGACTGTCGGGAACATACACCGAGAAAGGGGACTGGAAGGATGCCGGGACTGGTTTTGCAGACGCGAAAGCGGTATATGGCGGAACTGACAATCCGTTTTCAATGGGGACGGCAAGAATGTCGTCCTGCACCGACGGCAGGGACAAGTCCGCAATGGCGGAGGCCAGATGGTCCGCGGATTTTCCCGAACGCGGTGAATATGCCGTCTACGTATCCTACAGGACCTTGCCTAACAGTACGGATGCCGCGCATTATACGGTCCATCATCTCGGAGGCAAAACTGAATTTTATGTGAACCAGCAGATGGGGGGAGGAACCTGGATATATCTCGGAACATTCGAATTCGGGGAAGGGGACGGAGGCTGCGTCATTCTCGACAACACTGTCCCGTCGTCGGGGAAACACCGTAAAAGGTCAGTCGTGACTGCAGATGCAGTGAAAATCGGAGGCGGTTACGGCAATATCGCCCGCAGTGTGGAAGGAGACGGTTTTTCCGTGCCGGAAACTTCCGGAATGCCGAGATTTACGGAGGCTTCGAGATACTGGCTGCAATGGGCGGGAACCGACTCGACCATATTCAGCCAGAACGAAAGGAAGGACGATTATACCGATGACTTCATGTCCCGAGGGGACTGGGTGGCATACATGAGCGGAGGCTCCCGCGTGAATCCTGAGCAGGAAGGCAAGAATATCCCGTTCGACCTGGCTTTTGCACTTCATTCCGATGCCGGAGTGACTCCGAACGATTCCACCGTAGGTACATTGCTCATATATACGCTCAAGTCGGAAAACAACAGGAAACTTCCGACGGGTGAGGACAGAAGGACGAGCCGGGAATATGCCAACCTCGTCCAGAGCCAGATAGTAGGGGACATACGTGCCGATTTCGATACGATATGGAACAGAAGGTATCTGTGGGACAGAGGGTACAGGGAATCAAGGACTCCTACATGTCCGGCCGTCCTGTGCGAGCTGCTTTCGCACCAGAACTTTGCCGACATGAAACTGGGCCTCGATCCTTCATTCAGGTTTACGGTATCGAGGGCCATATACAAGGGCATGCTGAAATATCTGGCCAACAGGTACGGCTGCGATTACGCTGTCCAGCCCCTTCCGGTAGATTCTTTTTCGGCGGTTTTTGCCGGAGACAGGATAAGGCTGAAATGGAGGGCGGTAAAAGACCGAAGGGAACCGACGGCCGAACCTGACGGCTTCATCCTTTATACGAGGATCGGGGACGGGGCCTTCGACCAGGGGAAAATTATAAAGGCGGAGAAGACGGACGGAGGCGCATTTTCCCATGATGTGGATTTCGAGCCGGGGAAACTGTACAGTTTCAGGATATGCGCATATAATTCCGGAGGCAGGAGTTTTCCCTCCGAAACGCTCAGCGCAGGTGTCCCTGCCCGGAAAGGAAACCGGAATTCCAGGACGGACAGCTGTATTCTCGTGGTCAACAATTTCGACAGGGTTTCGGCCCCGGCATGGTTCGATTATCCTGAATATGCCGGTTTCGACAACCGGCTCGACAGCGGGGTGCCATACATGAGGGAAGCAGCGTTTACCGGGACCATGTACCAGAACCGCAGGGAACTGGAGTGGATGGATGACGACTGTCCTGGATTCGGGGCCTCGTACAATGACTATGCGGGCTCCGTGATAGCCGGAAACACCTTCGATTATCCTTCCGTCCACGGACGGGCCATTCTCGATGCCGGTTATCCTTTCTGTTCGGCCTCGGCCTCTGCTTTCTGCAGCGACAGCACTCTTGCCGGCGGAATATGGAGCCTCGACCTTGTCTGCGGAAAGCAGGTGACTGTCAAATCATCGAGGACAGGACACGATGACAGATACAGGGTATTTCCTGAAGAAATGCAGCATGCCCTGAGGAAGTTTACGGCACGGGGCGGAAATCTTCTGGTTTCCGGAGCGCATATCGGTACCGATATCTGGGACAAGGTCTATCCCGTAGACATCGACAGCGCTTTCAGAGCCGAATCCATCGCATTTGCCGAGGAAGTTCTCGGGTACAGCTATGTTTCCACTTATGCGAGCAGATCAGGCGAGGCCGTGACTGTGCCCTGCTGTTCCGGACTTCCAGGCTGTCCAGCCGGAGAAAATATAGTTTTCAACAACAGACCGGACGCGTCTCTTTACTGTGTGGAAGCCCCTGACGGCATAGTCCCGTCGGGAACGCACGGAAATACGTTTCTCAGATACGGCGATACCAGGATTTCCGCCGGTGTCTGCAGCGATTTCGGCACCTACGGGACGGTGTGTCTGGGATTCCCGCTGGAAGTCATCCCAGACAGGGAACAAATGAACAGGATCATACGCGGCAGCATAGAGTTTTTCAAAACAATTTCAGAAAAGGGATCAGAAGATGAACGGTAGAGAAGCAGAAATCATTGAACTGATAAAAAAGGAAGTGAAGCCGGCCCTGGGATGCACCGAGCCGATTGCGGTAGCTCTGGCCGTGGCGAAAGCCGTGGAAATTCTCGAAGAGAGGTGCACGTGCAGGAAGGACGGATGGAGAATGACTGAGGATTTCCGGATACGCGTAGAAGTGAGCGGTAACATATTGAAAAACGGCATGGGTGTGGGGATCCCGGGTACCGGAATGGTGGGACTGCATATAGCTTCCGCTCTCGGAGCCGTGTGCGGCAAAACGGAATACGGTCTCGAAGTCCTGCATGACCTTACAGAAGAATCCATATCCAGGGCCAAAAAGCTCGTTTCGGACGGGAAGGTGTGCGTCAGTCTTGCCGATACTCCGCACAAACTGTATGTCAAGGCTTCCGTAGCCGCTTCGCAGGGTCACAATGCTTCCGCCCTGATAGAAGACGATCACGACAATATCGTGGAAACATGGTTCGACGATACGGTCCTCGACAGTTCGGCCGGCAGCGGCGGAACTGCGGACGAAGTCTCGTCGAAAACTACGTCCGATTACGGGCTGACAGTGAAGGAAATCCTCGATTTCGCAGGTTCGGTGGCTTATGAAGACATAAGGTTCATCCTCGAATCCAGGACACTGAACCTTGCTCTGGCGGAAGAAGGCATAAGGTCCGCTTACGGGATGCGTGTCGGCCATACCATATTGTCGGAAAAATACCGCCCCGTATTCGGTTCGGATTTCATGAGCTATGCAATGGCCATGACGGCGGCCGCTTCAGATGCCAGGATGGCAGGTTGCACCCTGCCGGCCATGAGCAATTCAGGGAGCGGAAACCAGGGAATTACTGTCACCATGCCGGTGATCGCGTACGGACTGAAGTACGGGGTGGATGATGAAAGTCTTGCACGCGCCCTTGTCCTGAGCCATCTGGTCGCCATCCATATCAAGGGATATCTCGGCAAACTTTCGGCATTGTGCGGGTGCGTGATAGCTTCGACCGGCGCCTCCTGCGGCATAGTATATCTGAAAGGAGGTTCATACGGACAGATTTGTTCGGCAATCAAGAACATGATAGGCAATATTACCGGCATGGTCTGCGACGGGGCAAAGGTCGGATGCGCCCTCAAGGTGGCGTCCGGAGTGTCGAGCGCAGTACAGTCCGCCGTCCTCGCCATGGAAGGGATCTGCATTTCGGAGAATGACGGAATAATAGAAAAGGATATCGAGAAAACGATAAGGAACCTCGGTGAAATCGGTTCGAAAGGCATGCAGACAACAGATAACATGATACTCGACATAATGGTATGCAAATGATGTTTTCCTTTCTTGCGGCCGCAGTCCTGTCTGCGTCTTCTCATGCAGCCGGTCCGTGTCCCCTGCACAGGGCGGACAGTGTCAGGATATCCGTTGCGTGGCCGGAACTTATTGCAGACGATGCCATGCCAGACAGGAACGGATATACCGTCGCCCTTGTCGGAGACATAATGATGGGGACGACATTCCCGACCGAAAGGCTGCCGGAACATGACGGGGCGGCCCTTTTCGAGTCCGTCGGGAATCTGCTCCGCGAAGCCGATATAGCCGCAGGGAATCTCGAAGGTGTCCTTTGCGACGGCGGAGAAAGTACGAAAAAGGTAGTGGAAGGCCGCAGCTATGCTTTCAGAATGCCTGAGCGGTATGTGGAATGGCTGGCGGACGCAGGCTTCGATTTCCTTTCCATAGCCAACAATCATTCCCGCGATTTCGGCATGTACGGGATCGACCGTACCGAATCCCTGCTCGACAGCGTGTCCATAGGTTATGCCGGTCTCCCGGACTGCAGGTTCTCTGTAAGGAACATAGACGGCACCGATTTCGGATTCTGTGCTTTCGGACACAATTCCCATACGCTGAAACATACCGACAAGTCCTGTGTCGAGGATGTGATTAAGTCCGTCAGGGACAGCTGCGATATCCTCATCGTATCCTTTCACGGCGGAGCCGAAGGGGCCGCAATGTCTCATCTGCCCTATGGAGAGGAGACTTATCTCGGCGAGAACAGGGGAAACCTGAGGGAACTGGCCCGCCTGTGCATAGATCTCGGAGCCGATATCGTATTCGGACACGGACCTCACGTGACCAGAGCCGTCGAACTTTACAGTGACAGGTTCATTGCATACAGTCTCGGGAATTTCTGTACTCCTTACGGGATAAACATAAGCGGCATAAACGGTTATGCACCCGTGCTTTGCCTGCGTATCGCGCGTGACGGCAGTTTCCTCTCCGGAAAGATACATTCGTTCATACAGGTGCCTGGTTCGGGCCCGAGACCGGATCTTTCCTGCATTGTGGCAAGGCATATCGCCGCCCTGACCTCTGAGGATATTCCGGATTCCTGCCTTACTGTCGATGGAGAGGGCAATATTCGAAGATAAACTAACTTGACTGTCGAATTTAACGACAGTCAAGATGATAGTGGGTTATTTACGCGTCAGCACGGGCAAGCAGCACCCTGCCAACCAGAAAGATGAAATCGAAAGATTCGCTGCAGGCAAGAACATCGAAATAGACCGCTGGGTAGTGGAAATCGCGAGCGGAAGCAAATCCGAGAAAGACCGCAAGCTCGGCAGGCTTCTCAAGACCATGCATTCGGGAGATACTCTGATCGTGACGGAAATATCCCGTCTCAGCAGGACTCTCACGGACATCATGTCCATAATGGGGAAATGTCTCGACAGGGGAATCCTTCTGTACACGACCAAGGAAGGCTACACTTTCGACAATACCATCAACAGCAAGGTGCTCTGCTTCGCTTTCGGGCTGGTTGCCGAGATCGAACGGAACCTGATTTCCATGCGTACCAAAGAAGCATTGGCTCTCCGTAAAGCGGAAGGAATGGTGCTGGGACGTAAAAAAGGGACCTACACAAAATTCAATATACTGATCGCAAACCGTCAGGCTGTTATTCAAATGTTACGTCAGGGCAAGTCGATTACGGATGTTTGTACGCATTATGCCCTGTCGCGCGATA